>NZ_JADEWI010000008.1 GCF_015207705.1 Nostoc sp. LEGE 06077 | reverse complement strand
CGTGGGTGTACCAGGAGGTGACGAAGGTTGTACCGGTTAACCAACCGCCTAGTGCGAGGAAGGCGCAGGGGAATAATAATATTCCTGACCAACCTACGAATACGAAGCGATCGCGCTTTAACCAGTCATCTAGTTCGTCAAACCACCCTCTTCTACTGGGGGCGCGTCCAACTGCGATGGTCATGAGATTGAATCTCCAAATATTTTCTTATAAGTACAGTTCTGCTGGAGGGCTATTTTTTAGCAGCCTCTTCTATGCAGAAGTTTAACTGGTTTGTCAATCCAGTTTACAATTTTTTACTGACTCTAATAATTCTAGGTGAAAATCGTTAATTTTTCCAGGGGATTCTGAATCAAATTTAATCTTTGGGTATTTAGAGGTTAGAGGTAGAGATTGGATAAAATTTTTCACTAATCGCTAATCCCTAGCCCCTAGCCTCTCATTCCCAATCTGGTAACGCTAAAATGAGTCCTACAGCTATGTTTGATAATCCTAAATGTTTACCATTGACATAAGTGTACGAAACACTGCTTTCCCTATATCTGTACAGCGTAAGTCAACAGAGGATGCTGAGGCTGTCTATCAGCTAATTTTGGCAGCGATGCGCTCTGGCAATCCTGATATTGTGGAACTCAAGTGTGAAGGCAAGACAGAGAAGAAAATTGCTGTCCGTGCTAGTGAAATTTCTGGGGTACAGATTATTCAGAAAGATGGTGTCAATACTAGCGGTGGCAGACCACCTGGCTTTTTTGCCGTGGCTGGTGAGTAAGGTGTAGCAATGGCGGAAATGGGCATTCAAGTCAAAGATTTAAATTTCAGTTGGCGGAATGGTGAGACGGCTATCAAGGCATGCTCTCTAGAAGTTCCCAAAGGTGAATTTTGGATGCTTTTGGGTACTAATGGCAGTGGCAAATCAACTCTACTCCGACTACTGGCGGGGCTGTTAAAACCTCAGTCTGGTGAAATTGGTGTTTTACCCCCTGTCGGTTTTGTGTTCCAAAATCCTGATCATCAATTAGTGATGCCAACGGTTGGTGCGGATGTGGCTTTTGGGCTGGTGGAGGAAAAATTACCGCCTGCGATGGTGAGAGCAAGGGTTGAGGAAGCCTTAGGGGCGGTGAATTTGCTGCAATTGCAATTACGCCCTATATATGCTTTGAGTGGGGGACAGAAACAGCGCGTGGCAATTGCTGGTGCGATCGCTCGTCACTGTGAAATCTTATTATTAGATGAACCCACGGCTTTACTCGATCCTGATAGCCAACTAGATTTAGTGGCTGGTGTCCACCGCCTAGTCAAAAGTCGGGGTATTACAGCTTTATGGGTAACTCATCGCCTAGATGAGTTGAATTACTGTGACGGCGCTTTCTTACTAGATAAAGGCGCGTTAGTTGATTGGGGTGAACCTCAACGCCTCAAACAACGATTGATGACAGTCAAAGATGAATTACCCTAAATGCTGAAGCTAATTCATCAATAATTATTAACATCTACAACGCGTCTTATTAAAGGCGCGTTTATATTTTTTATCCAATAAAATGAGCAGCGATGAAGAGTCAAGACTCTTTTAACCGGAGGGTTTTCAGGCTCTAACTTGATGTGAGGAAGTCTCCCCTATGCCAGGCCATCTTTTAAAATGGTTAGCTTTTTCTCGCTAAATTTTGCCATCTCTTCGCATTATTTTGTGTTTTGTAACATAGTGTTACAGGTAATGCTTCAATTACTATAAAAGTTATGAATGGATTGTGTTAACTCTCTTAAATTGTGATTAAAAACCATGCCCCGTTCCTCAGCCCCAGCCGTTCTACTAGTGGACGGCTACAACATAATTGGCGCTTGGCCTTGTCTGAAAAACACCCGTGATAGCGCTGGCTTAGAGGCAGCACGAGGAGAACTGGTCGAAGCAATTATCGGTTACAGTTCTTTTCAAGGTTACGAAACGCAAATAGTTTTCGATGCCCAATATCATAACGCCTCTAGTAATAGAGAAGTTATTACAGAACTTGTTTCAGTTTATTACACTGATTTTGGACAAACAGCAGATACTTACATCGAAAAATTTTGTGCCGCTTTGCGTTCACAAATTGCAGCTTCTCGTGTTTCACGTATGATTGTGGCTACGTCAGACAGAGCGCAACAATTGGTGGTACAAGGGTACGGGGCAGAATGGTTATCGGCACAACAACTTTGTAATGCGGTGGAAACGACCGTTTGTCGGGTACGTCAAAAATATCAAACTCGCAAAAAATCAAATAGTAGATTTTTAGCTAGTGCTATTGATGATAAAGCGCGGCAAAAGTTGGCTGCATTGCGTATGGGATTGCAGTAATTATTGATATCCAAAAGTCTCTAATCTGCGACTGTAAGAGGTTTTTGGTGATAATTATGGAAAAAAATAGGCTTGAAAAAAAGTTGGCAAAAGTACTTGCTATTTATTAGTGACTACGCTAACATTATAAATTGTGAGCGACAGCGTTCCTCAGTAGCTCAGTGGTAGAGCGATCGACTGTTAATCGATTGGTCGCTGGTTCGAATCCAGCCTGGGGAGTTTTTAAAAGTGTGAAGGATGAAAAATGAAGTATGAAAAATTAGATTTCAAACTTCACACTTCATATTACCAAGAGCTATGGTCACTCGATGACAATGTAGTTTTTCTTAATCATGGTTCTTATGGTGCTTGTCCGAAAACTGTGTTAGAAGTGCAACAGAGTTTGCGATCGCAGTTGGAACAAGACCCAGTAAATTTTTTTGGCAGAAAGTGGGAACCACTGTTAGACAACGCCAGAACTAAGTTAGCGACTTTTATTAATGCTGATGTCCAAGATTTAGTATTTGTCCAGAATGCGACAACTGGCATAAATTCAGTGTTGCGTTCTCTGCGTTTTTCCCCTGACGACGAAATCTTAACTACTAACCACGAATATAACGCTTGCCGCAATGCTTTAAACTTTATCAGCAGTCGGACTGGGGCAAAGGTAGTTGTAGCCAAGATTCCTTTTCCTTTAGAATCGCCACAGCAGGTAATTGCCGCAGTATTAGAGAAAGTTTCAGCCAACACCAGATTAGCACTACTAGATCATATCACTAGCCAGACAGGGGTAATCTTTCCTATGCAGCAGCTAGTGAAAGAGTTGCAGGCGCGGGGTGTAGAGACATTAATAGATGGCGCTCATGCACCAGGAATGATTTCCCTTAATATGCAAGAGATTAGTGCAACTTACTATAGTGGGAATTGCCATAAGTGGCTTTCTGCACCTAAAGGCGCAGCATTTTTGTATGTGCGGCGGGATAAACAACCAGAAATTCATCCATTAACAATTAGCCACGGTGCTAATTCACCTCGTACTGATAAAAGCCGCTTTCAATTGGAATTTGACTGGACAGGTACAGATGATCCTACAGCTTATATGTGCGTACCGGAAGCGATCACCTTTATGAGTTCTCTGTTACCTGGTGCTTGGCTAGAATTAATGCAGCGAAACCATCAGTTAGTGTTACAAGCAAGACAGCTACTTTGTACAGAGTTAGAAGTACAACCACCTTGTCCAGAAGAAATGATTGGTTCTATGGCTGTTGTACCCATACCTGCGAGTTTAGAAAATCGTAGTCATGTCTGGCTACATGATAAATTATTTGATACATTTGGCATTCAAGTACAAGTAGTTCCTTGGCAGGAATCACCAGGAATACTCATCAGGATTTCAGCCCAAATTTACAATACTTTAGAGCAGTATCAGTTTTTGGCAACAGCACTCAAAAGTTTATACAGATAAATCTGACTTTTGATGAGAATTAAGTTGCTCTAGGAAAATTATTTTTTTTCAGTCCTGCTGCATCTGTCATAGTAGCAACGAAGATAGCATCGATTGTACTAGGCTCCAGAACAAGCTGAAAAGTACTACCCACTTTGAATTTGTTCTGCTGTCTCATCTATGGAATGTGAAATAACCTCAAACTAAATTTCTTTCTGTAAAACAGAATACTATTTACCAAACTTTCCGGATACAGATTCAGAAACTAAGTAGCAGTAGATATTAGAGTTCACAATAAATATCTGCTATGCGTGTTACATTTTCACTTTTAGTTTCTAGTTTGGTGTTTGGTTCTTTGGTGTTTAACGGTTCAGACCAGTTAAATCACTCACACACACTGATTGGTGATACAGGAGGAAAAATGTTGTTATCGGCAAAGCCTAAACCGAAACCGAAATCTAATGAACCAGAAAATCCTACACCTCATCGCGGTAGTGGACGCAGAGATTTAATAGAATCTCTCAACAATGCTTTTCCTGTTGCTTAAAACTTGTTCAGGTAAAAATCAGCTTGTCACAGAATAATCTCATAAATCCTGAAAGAAATTTAATATTCTCTTAGTATTCCAGCCTTAAACTCTTTTTCTAGAACTGTTTGCATCTTTTCATTGGCAAAACCAAGCAAACGTGCTGAATCTATAACATCACCTATTCCTTGAATCAGATAATTTTTTGAGATTTTACACTTCAAAATCAAGGGCATCTCATTGAAATATTTTTTAAGCTTGGTAAGAAATCCGCATCTAGCCACATCATAAGTGCGATCGCCTCATACCTGTACAGGGAGCGATAACATAAGAACACACCAATATTCATGCTGTGTTTATGGCAACTCAACTCAGTGAAGCTAAATCGCTAACTGAAATGGTAATCTCTTGGGAAGCGTTGCCCAATGATTATCAATTAGAGGATGAACCTGTGGAGAATACCAATCAGCCAATTTTGGCTGGTGCTTTGCGTGAAAGCCTGGAAATTAGTGGATTCATCCAACCACAGATGTTGATAGCCTCGAATTTTGGTCTTTGTGCAACTGTCAATGGACAATTGATTCTGAAAGCACCTGATTGGGTTTATGTTTCAGCTGTGAATCAAGTTCTGAGCGATCGCAAAAGTTATACTCCTAATTTAGAAGGAAATGTGCCGGCGCTCGTTATGGAATTTCTCTCTGACAGCGAAGGCGGGGAATATTCTGTCAAGCGCACCTATCCCCCAGGAAGATGGTTTTTCTATGAGCAAATTTTGCAGGTTCCCATCTACATTGTTTTTGAACCAGATGGTGGTTTATTAGAATTTTACCAACTGGAAAATAAGCGTTATGAGTTGCAGCTACCCGACGAAAACGGTCGCCATTGGGTAGAGTCAATGAATTTATTTTTGGAAACTTGGCAAGGTACTAAAGAAGCTCGAACAGGTTATTGGTTGCGCTGGTGGGACACACAAGGTAATTTATTACCGTGGGCTGTAGAACAAATTGAACAAGAACGCCAGCAAAAAGAACGATTGATGGCTTATTTAGCATCTCAAGGTATCGACCCGAATAATTTACCACCTTTGGAATAGCTAGTAAGGGCGAACAGATGTTCGCCCTTACTTATTTAAACTTCCAGGTGGTTAGGACATCGGTAAATGATTAAAAAGACTTTTAACTCTATCACCTGTTACCTGTTACCTATCCCCTGCTGTATTTAAACGCTAGTTTTCTGTTTTTCGTTCTCTGGCTTTTTGATGCCGTTGATGAACATTGGCACAAACTTCTCCATAAACTCTTGTGGGTTACGTTGCCAAGCTTGTTGTGCAGCTTGAATTCTGGTAAATTGCAACTCAGGCGCGAGTAAAGCTTGTGGTAGGCGTTCCATCAGATATTGGGGGCGTTCCCACAATGGCATAGTATTTGCAACGTCCACCAGCCTTGTAACGCGGCGTAATTCTGCACCTAGGGTAATATCCATACCTGATTCGTAAGCGGCTTGTTCAATTGCTGCATATTTACGTTTGGCTTGCTCGACTTTTTGCCGATGTTCGGGACTTTTATCAGCTATTTGGGCTAACCAACGATTCCCCCAGCGGACGTGTCCGGCTTCTTCTGGCAGAATTTTTTCGATGGTTTCGCGGATTTTGATATTTTCTTCGGTTTGTGGTGCTTGCTTTAACGCATAAATATGGGCAGAGAAATACTCACAGCCGCGTTTTTCGGTGATGTTAATTGCTGCCATCCCAGCAATTATGGTGTCATCCAAGTTAGTTTTTGGATCATGGGTATTTTTATCCAGCAGCCATTCAAATTCATCAATATAAGGCATTCCGGGGGGATTACCTACATTTGCCCCCAGGTCGATTAATAAATCAGTTAGCCACATAGCGTGACGTGCTTCATCGGCAATGTGATGGGATAAATCTCGGACTAGTTCTTGTGGCTGTCCGTTGAGTTTTTCAATGACTTCTGTGAGGTCTTTGCAGCTACGTTGTTCGCTGTAGCGATAGCGGTTGAGGGTCATGAGATGGAGTTCGCGATCGCTAACTACCCGTTTTAAGATATCTCTCGCCCCTAGATTATTCTGGAATTTCCGTGGGTAAGTAACTGTCATAGTATGAAGTTTTATTAAGTGTCATTTTTGATGCTATCTCAGTTTTTTCTTCCTTGCCGTAAACCAAAATGATGATTTTTTGTAAACGTGATCCTGAGCCAGAATATCAGCAATTCCTGACTTTGACGATTCTAAGACACGCAATAATACTCATTACAGACTCGAAAATATTAAGATTTGTTTTATGAATCCAAAAAAAAACAAAACGGTAACTTAAGCTACAGAATTTTTGCTATATTAATAAATGAAAGGACTATCAGCTAAAAATATATAACTAAAACCTTAAGGGGGACTGAATTATGTCTATTCAAGAAAAATCTCGTGCATTGATGGTGCGTCAACATCAACAAGTTAAAAACCGTCAACAATCAATGCTGATGCGGGCGGCACAAGAACTCGGTCTTCCTGAAGAAGCATCCCATTACTGGAATCCCATTCAAGGCAAGATAGACCAAACTGCACGCACGATTTATGGTAGTAGCAACGCTTCGATGAGTTAGGTTGAAACAGTTGTCAAGAGCGTTAATTCATAAAAAAAGCCACCTTTAGAGGTGGCTTTCAAAAATTACTACTGATGAATACAATTAGCAGTCGTAGTAGAGATAAAACTCATAAGGATGAGGACGTAACTGCATCTGCTCAACTTCATTAGCCAGTTTGTAGTCAATCCAGTTTTGGATGAAGTCTTCTGTGAACACGCCTGTTTCGGTTAAGAAAGCGTGGTCATTCTCTAAGGCTGCTAGTGCTTTATCTAGAGAACCTGGAGTAGAAGGAACCTTCGCCAATTCTTCTGGAGACAGTTCATAAATGTTCTTATCTAAAGGCTCACCTGGATCAATTTTGTTCTTGATACCATCTAAGCCAGCACAAAGCATAGCGGCAAATGCCAAGTAAGGGTTAGAAGTAGCGTCTGGACAACGGAACTCTAGGCGTTTTGCTTTGGGGTTAGTGCCAGAAAGAGGAATCCGCACAGAAGCAGAACGATTACCTTGGGAGTAAGCCAAGTTAACAGGTGCTTCATAACCTGGGACGAGACGCTTGTAAGAGTTTGTAGTGGGGTTAGTGATAGCTAACAATGCTGGTGCGTGTTTGAGAATACCACCAATGTAGTGTAATGCCATTTCACTCAAACCAGCATACTTGTCGCCAGCAAATAGAGGCTTGCCATCCTTCCAAATAGACTGGTGACAGTGCATACCGGAACCGTTATCGCCAAAAATTGGTTTTGGCATAAAGGTAACGGTTTTGCCGTATTTCTTAGCGACGTTCTTAATGACATATTTGTAAGTCATCAGCCAGTCACCAGCTTCAATTAACTTACCAAAGCGGAAGCCGAGTTCGCACTGACCACCAGTTGCAACTTCGTGGTGTTGTTTTTCAATGGGGACACCGCACTTCGCCATTGTTAGCAACATTTCTGTCCGAATGTCTTGGAAACTATCGGTTGGCGAAACTGGGAAATAACCTTCTTTGAAGCGTGGTTTGTAACCCAAGTTGGGGCCTTCTTGTCTACCAGAATTCCAACGACCTTCTACAGAGTCTACATAGTAGTAGCCGGAGTTGGCAGTTTGGTCAAAGCGGACATCATCAAAAATGAAGAATTCAGCTTCAGGGCCAAAGAAAGTGGTATCACCAATACCAGTAGAAACTAGATAATCAACAGCTTTTTGGGCAATAACCCGTGGGCAACGGTTGTACCATTCCCCTGTGCGAGGTTCCTTAATGCTACAAATTATGCTGAGGGTTGGCTCTGCCATGAATGGGTCGATCCAAGCTGTGTTGGGATCTAAGACCATTGTCATGTCTGATTCTTCGATACCTTTCCAACCCCGAATGCTGGAACCGTCGAAAGGTACGCCATCAGTGAATGAACTTTCATCGATTTGGTTCTGGTACACGGTTAAGTGCTGCCATGTTCCTGGTGTATCGATGAATTTCAGATCAATCATCTGAATGTTTTGGTCTTGGATCAACTTCAAGACTTCTTGTGGGGTTGTCATTGTTACTCCTTCTCTGCCAATTTCCTATTGTAAAACCAGAATCTGCCAAAGCATTCTAACCCTACTGATCCGCACCAAGTTGTGACACACCTGGATTATCGTAAAGATTTGAGATTAGAGAATTATGTAGTTTTTGTTACAGATTCCCTGGATTACAGGTTATATTAACCTTTCGCACGTCATCTGTACAAAACTGGAAAGTTCATTTCATCGGGGACAACTTTGGCATAGAATCCTTAAATAGCGGATAGATTGTTTTTGTGCAGAACTTATTTTAAATAGCACAAAAATTTACTGGTGCGTAAGTGCAGCCAAATAAATATCAAACCATAGATAGCAACGATTGGGAGAAAAAGGAATGCGCGATGCAGTCACAAGTTTAATTAAGAATTATGACGTAGCTGGACGTTATTTTGACCGGAATGCAATTGACAGCTTGAAATCTTATTTTGAAAGTGGTACAGCACGGGTACAAGCTGCTGCTGCGATCAATTCAAATGCAGCTGCAATTGTCAAGCAGGCTGGTTCTAAATTATTTGAAGAACTACCAGAATTGATTCGTCCTGGTGGAAACGCCTATACAACTCGTCGTTATGCGGCTTGTCTGCGGGATATGGACTATTACCTCCGCTACGCTACTTATGCGCTGGTTGCTGGTAACACAAATGTGTTGGATGAGCGTGTACTCCAAGGGTTGAGAGAAACTTACAATTCTCTAGGTGTACCCATTGGCCCAACAGTTCGCGGTGTTCAGTTAATGAAGGATATGGTTAAGGAACAAGTAGCAGCAGCAGGTGTAGCTAATACTGCTTTTGTCGATGAGCCTTTTGACCACATCACCCGCGAGTTAAGTGAGCAGGATGTTTAGAAGTCAAGCATGAAACAGAGACTAGGGATTAGGGACTAGTAATCTGTATTTTTATTGCTGCTGTGGATGTCTGTTATCTAAATTTTTGTAAAGCGATCGCCTCTTGTTTTTGAGAAGGAGCGATCGCTTTTTTTACCGAAAATTATACTTTTAGTAGGTGACAGGAGACAGGTAATAGAATTACAAGTCTTTTGCTATCTGACGAGCAACTAGAGAGAATTATTAAATGGATAAGCTGACTCGCTATCGGGAAATTATTCGTCAATTGATATTTGAATACGCTGGTCACAAACCTGCTAATGGTCAAATAGATACAGAAGCAGTGATTGACTCAGAGCGAAACCATTACGAAGTTGTACACGTTGGTTGGGATGGGGTGCGACGTGTGCATGGTTCGATAGTGCATATAAATATCATTAACAATAAAGTGTGGATTCAATATGATGGCACGTCTGAGCCAGTGGCAGAAGCATTGTTAGCAGCAGGTTCCCGCACGAAAATATTGCTTTAGGTTTCCACCCCACAGAACTGCGCCAATACACAGATTTTGCTATATCTTAATGATTTTGAGGTAGGGCGTGGTAATAAGGCTAAAATGCTGCATACTTTCGTGTGAGATGGACATCTAGCTACTTATCCTACACGAATCATCAGTTTATTTAGGAATGCCAAAATGGCTTAATATCCCTTTAACAGAAATACTATACTTTCAAAGTATAGTATAATACATAGTATGTAGCTAATGCCAACAGTTCCATGAGCATTAATGATCTAGAATTTTTGCAGGGTGCGGCTTTTCTTCGACTTCTCAAAGGAACATCTGATATATCCATCAGTTATTTATCTTGCATTCATCCGTCTCTTTATCTCACTGAAAGTAAAAATAAACAATCCGCTATTTTATTTAAAATATCTAAAAAGCCCAATTCTTCTTGGTCATTTAGCTTCAGTTCACAGGAAGAATTTGCGCTAATAAACTTTCATAAAAGCTATCCTGATATCACAGTTTTTATAGCATTAATTTGTCATCGGGATGGTATTTGTTGTCTATCAGAAGAACAATTATGGACAATTCTTGATCAAAAAGAAGGTTTAGCAAATCAGCGTATTTCTGTGAAGCGAGAACTAAGAGGCAGCTATTATGTTAAAGGTACAGGGAGAGTTCCTTTAGAGCGGACAATCCCTCAAAATAATTGGCCGGATGCAATTTTATCAGCATGAAATAATTTATGACAAATACTCATATCGAAAATAATGGCGACTGTATTGATAGATTAATTAAGAGATTAGGGAAACAAATTGGACAAAAAGAAGCAAATAAGCTTAAAGAAACCGCTATTGAAGTTGTTCAAAACTGTGTCAATGTTTATTCAGAAAATTTTGGTGCTGGTGATGTTGGAAAAAATAGCACAGGGTTAGTCAGTCAACTTTATAAAGGACAAGACCCTATTCCAAATGGTACAACCGGACTTATTTATGGTCGAGTTCAAAGTGGTAAAACTAATACAACTATTGCAACTTTAGCAATAGCTCATGAAAATAATTTTCGTTGTTTTATTATTTTAACTTCTGATAATACTTGGTTAGGAAAACAAACGGCTGATCGATTTAACAATCAAATTAAAGGTCCTGCTTTTTTTGATTGGGAAGCATGGAAAAAAGACCCCGATGGTTTTGCAGAAACGAAAGTTATACCTTATATCAAAGATAGAGGTATTGTATTAGTCTCTACAAAGAATGTTCATCACTTGGAGAATTTATTGAAGGTTTTAAAAAAAGCTAAAGTCAAATATGTCCCCACACTGATTTTTGATGATGAAGCAGATAATGCTAGTTTAAATACGAATGAATCTAAACAAGCTAGACAAGGTAAAGATACGATTTCAGATAGTGCAATTTTTGAAAAAATAGGTGGAATTCGTCAAGAAGTTTCTAATCATATTTATATTCAAATCACTGCAACTCCCCAAAGTTTATTATTACAAAAGCTCTCTCATCCTTGTAAACCAAAATTTTGTGCAGCGCTACCAAAGCCAGGAGCTAGTTATATGGGAGGAGAGTTATTTTTCACAGAGCAAAGTAACTACTCTTGTATTGTAGATGCTGAAGAAATTAACCTACTGAAGAAACAAAAAGGTTCAATTAATCCTGGTAATCAATGGATAATTCCTAAAGGATTAAGACTTGCATTGTGTTGCTTCTTCCTAGGTTCAACTTACAAAATGTTATCTTCTGACCAGGAAGATGCAACATATTCCTTTCTCGCTCATATTTGTTATAAACAAGATATTCATAGTGTCTTAGAAAAAGTCATTGGTCAATTTGTGATTAATTTAGATAAAGCGATCAGAGAAAAAAGTTCGGAAACAGAAAATAAACAAGCTATAAAATGGTTAGAAGAAGCTTATGAGGAGTTAAACAAAACTGCTAATGATTTACCTAAACTAGATAAGTTAATAGATGAGTTAAAAAGCCAAATTGGTAGTGTAATTACACCTAAAATAATTAATGCAAATAATCCTGACAAACAACCTAGTTATAATCCAGGTATGAATATACTAATAGGAGGTAATAGATTGGGTCGGGGAGTTACAATTGACGGTTTAATGGTAACTTATTATGGGCGTGATCCAAAACAAAAAATGATAGATACGGTTCATCAACACGCTCGAATGTATGGTTATCGTCCACAACTGAAAGATGTTACACGTCTTTTTTTACCTGAACATATACTAAAATCTTTTTGCTCCATTCACGAAGCAGATGAAGCAATGCGTCAAGCAATAGGAGATGACATTCATAATATTCAACTTCAACCTGTCTGGATAGGAGGAAATTTAAAACCAACCCGTTCTAATGTTTTAGATCCATCAGTCATTGATGTATTAGTCCCAGGTTCGTTAGTTTTTCCTCAAAATCCAGCTTATAAAAAAGAAGAAATTGAGCAAAGTTTTGCAGAGATTGAAAAGCTTTTAATTAATTATCAAGATAATGATCTATATGATGAAGTAGATATAGATTTTATAATTAAAATACTCAGTTATACAAAAAGTCATTATGTACCTTCGGAAAAATGGGAAGATAAACGCATAATCAAAGGTTTAACAGACATGAAATCGAAAGGTATGACAAAAGGTCGTTTAAATGTTCGCAGAGGTGAAAGAAATCATAACCAAGGATTAGATATGTCCAGAAAAGAACCTTTTGAATGGATGTTTGGATTCGGTTCAGGTAGGTGGTCAATAAAAGCTCAAAAAGAATATACTGATGTTCCAACTTTGATTATTTGCTATCAGAAAGGGGAGAAACAAAATAAGGGGTGGGATGATCATCCTATTTATCTACCTATGTTGGTATTACCTAAACAAAAATTTGTTTTAATGTTTAATTATGGTGAAGATGATTAATATTTGAAAGTGCTATTTGAACTTCAATGAACGATTGAGACGAAAATTTTTAGAAGGTAAGCTTGGTTAAGTAGCAATTGGATACGCTATTAGTAGATTTAAATTGATGTTCTTCTCGCGCCATAGGACAGAGGCTAATTTCAGCCGAGTGAGGTTACTGTGAATGAGCAGGTAATCCCATGATAAAAGAGAGATATCGTCAAGAGCAATTAGCTGTAAGCTGTTGTAGTGCGTATTTCACTATCGACTATGGCAACGATTAACGACAACTACCTGAAGCTGAAAGCTGGTTATCTGTTCCCAGAAATTGCGCGGCGGGTCAACGCCTTTGCGGAAGCTAACCCTGATGCTAAAGTCATTCGTTTGGGAATTGGCGATGTTACTGAACCCTTACCAGAAGCTTGTCGCACAGCAATGATTAAAGCTGTGGAAGAAATGGGCGATCGCGCAACTTTTAAAGGCTACGGGCCAGAACAAGGTTATGCTTGGTTAAGAGAAAAAATTGCTGCTCACGACTTCCACGCACGCGGTGCAGAAATAGAAGCTGACGAAATCTTTATTTCTGATGGTTCTAAGTGCGACACGGGTAATATTCTCGATATCTTTGGTAACAACAACATCATTGCTGTAACTGACCCTGTGTATCCTGTATATGTGGACACTAATGTGATGGCAGGACATACAGGTGTAGCCAATGATAAAGGTGAGTTTGCAGGTTTGGTATATTTGCCTGTTACCGCAGAGAATAACTTTACGGCGGAAATTCCTAGCCAAAAGGTCGATTTAATTTATCTGTGTTTTCCCAATAACCCAACTGGTGCAACTGCAACGAAAGAACATCTCAAAGCTTGGGTAGACTACGCCAAAACCAACGGTTCAATTATTTTCTTTGATGCAGCCTACGAAGCGTATATTACAGATCCGAGCTTACCTCATTCTATTTACGAAATTGAGGGTGCACGAGATTGTGCGATCGAATTTCGCTCTTTTTCTAAGAATGCCGGTTTTACGGGAACTCGTTGCGCTTTAACTGTTGTACCCAAAACCTTAAAAGCCAAAGCCGCTGATGGTTCTGATGTGGAATTGTGGAAACTCTGGAACCGCCGCCAGTCCACCAAGTTCAACGGTGTGTCCTACATTGTGCAAAGAGGTGCGGAAGCAGTTTATTTTGAAGATGGACAAGCACAAACTAAGGCTTTGGTGAGTTTCTATTTAGAAAATGCCAAAATTATTCGAGAAAAACTGATAGCCGCCGGACTAGCTGTTTATGGTGGTGTCAATGCGCCTTACGTTTGGGTGAAAACTCCCAATGGTCTTTCGAGTTGGGATTTCTTTGATAAATTGCTGCATACTTGCAATGTTGTGGGTACACCTGGTTCTGGCTTTGGTGCTGCGGGTGAAGGCTACTTCCGTATTTCTGCATTCAACAGCCGGGAAAATGTTGAAGAAGCAATGAAGCGAATTACTGAGAAGTTTAAGGTGTAGATATTTGTGGTGGGCGATGCCCACCTAGTACGAGCAGATTAGAATAATTAAGGTTTGCGGAAAAAGTGCATTAGACCTCTTGTATAAATCTTTTTTTGCCTCACGCATTCGCCGCCAGGCGTTCCCGCAGAGTAGGCGCAAAGACGCAAAGAAAGACGCTAGAATAATTACTTTTGCAAGAAGTTTATTCTATTAACGACAATTATCGCAGTGTCCACAACGCCAGTTAGTTGCTTCTTGAGTGAAACCAAAGGCATTTAATAAAAACTGCCATCTGCACTGTTTTGTTGTTAAATATTGTTGTATTTGTTTGACAGCTTGTAATTGCGTTGGCGGTTGTTTTTGCACTTTTGAATTAATAGAATAATGGAAAGGATCAAGCCAGTTTAGCTGTCCGCTGCTGTGGAGTAATGCGATCGCTACTGCTGCATCGGGAAATTGGCGCGTTACTGTATTAATATCGCCTTGTTTTGGCAATTTTTTGACTAGTTGTTGTGCTGTTTGCAGTTGCGATCGCATTTTCTCAGCAAAAAACTGCTGTCTTTGTTTATCACCGGAATCTAACCATCCTGTAGGTTCACTTACCAATGTTAGTGCTTCGGCGGGTTTACCATCTCGTCCGGCGCGGCCAATTTCCTGCACATATTCAGATAGCAGATGTGGCGCGTGATAGTGGATAACCCAGCGGACATCAGGCTTATTTATCCCCATCCCAAAGGCGCAGGTACAAACGACAAAGGGGATTTTACCACCTAACCAACTTGCTTCGACTGCACGGCGTTCCGCTGCACCTAAGCCAGCGTGATAACTGGCTGTAGCGTAACCTATCTGGGTTAACCATGCTGCTAAATCTTCGCTATCTCGCCGAGTGCGAACATAAATTAAGCCTGCTTGTGGCGATCGCTTTTGGATAAACTGGAGTAGCTGTTGTTTTCTGCTGCGTGGTGTCCAAGCGATGCTAACACTAGGATGTAAATTAGGACGGTAAGGATTCAGGCGAAAAATTTCCGGTTTGTGTAATTGTAAAACTGTTTGAATAATATTTTGGGCTAAAGGGTCTGCGGTTGCAGTAAAAGCCGCAATACTAATTTTCGTTCCTGGTGGTTTTGATTTGAGTAATGCCGTCCGCACCGCCCCTAATCTGCGGTAAGCTGGTCGAAATGTCTCCCCCCATTGCACTAAACAATGTGCCTCATCAAGAATTAAGGCATTGATTTGCAATTGTGGCTGAGATAATCTTTCCCAAACTGGTGGACTTAATAAAGTTTCTGGTGATAAATAAAGTAATCGTAATTTTTGTTTTTCTAGTGCTTGCAGCGTTGCACGGCGTTGAGATGAAGGTAATTCACTATGCAAAAGTGCTGCACTCAGATGGCGTTGACGTAGTTCTTCTACTTGGTTTTCCATCAGTGCTACCAAGGGAGAAACTACTAATGTTAAGCCTGTTTGTAGTAGTGCTGGTAATTGAAAACA
Source organism: Nostoc sp. LEGE 06077 (assembly GCF_015207705.1). Taxonomy (GTDB): domain Bacteria; phylum Cyanobacteriota; class Cyanobacteriia; order Cyanobacteriales; family Nostocaceae; genus Nostoc_B. The sequence goes on along the minus strand of NZ_JADEWI010000008.1, from coordinate 176,224 downwards.
AATCGATTTACCGCCACCTGTTGGCATAATAATCAGTGCATCTTTTTGTGTTAATAAAGTGCTGATTATTTCTCCCTGCGGTGGACGAAAATCTTCGTAACCCCAGATTTTTTGGAAGGCTGCACGAACATCCTGCCAAGTTGTTGTTCCGGGTTGATTCATATTGAGAAATAGTAGATGCGCCCTTGTTTTTCCACATTGAATATGAGGTTAGTATGAATATAACTGCTGCTATTTTACCTAGGCTTCAGTAATTTCACTATTATTTTATACTGCAAGCATTCAAAGTCTGTTTTAGTTATCCAGAACATGGTTAGATCACTGTAGAAATATTATTTTATGACGAGAATTTGTTATTTCCTTCAAACTGAGTGAGAAGCATAAAGTATGAAGTGTGTAGACGCTTTTAGCAGCTTACGGTAGGTTAGGATAAACTAATTTTGAATGACTATTTTACCGAAGTGGGCGGCGGTTTTGAGGTAACGATAAGCTTCTGGGGCGGATGTGAACGGAAAAACTAGATTAATTATGGGTAAAATGTGATGTTGAGATATTGCTTGATTCATGGTTTCAAACATTTCTCGACTGCCTACATAAATACCTTGGACTGTGAGACTTTTAACGAGTATGGGCGTAGGATCAATCTCACTTCCTCTCCCTGTCAGCACTCCAATTAAGCTAACACGCCCCCCAATTCTGACAGCTTGTAGTGATTGTGGTAAAGTACCTGCACCGCCTACTTCAATGACGTGATCTACACCTATGCGATCGCTTAACTCGTAAACTTGCTTTTCCCAATTAGGTGTGGTTTTGTAATTGATAATTTCATCAGCACCGAGTTGTTTGGCTTGTGCTAATTTTTCGTCGCTACTAGAAGTAATAATGACTCTCGCGCCGTGGAGTTTGGCAAACTGAAGGGCAAAAATCGAAACTCCGCCCGTACCCAGCAACAATACAGTGTCATTTGCTCTGATGTTACCTTTTGTTACCAAAGCGTGCCAAGCGGTGACAGCCGCACAGGGTAAAGTGGCTCCTTCAGTGTAGGAAAGATGATCAGGTAAAATGACTAAGCCATCTTGGTTTAGCACAACATACTCAGCCAGCATTCCATTGATCCTACCACCCAAGTCAGATTTCATTTTCTCTCTGGTTAAAGAGCCGTAAATCCAATTTTGAAAAAAAATACCCGCGACGCGATCGCCTTTTTTCACCCGCGTCACACCTTCACCCACGGCAACAACTTCCCCAGCACCATCAGACATGGGAATCAGGGGATATTTCACCGCAGAACCATAGTTTCCCTCAGCAACCAATAAGTCACGATAATTCAGAGATGTTGCTTTTACCTGAATCAGAACTTGTCCGGTTCCGGGTTCAGGTTGTGAGCGATCAACTAGTTTTAAAGCATCAATTCCAGCATTGCTTTGGATTTCGTAAGCTTTCATAAACTTGTACTATCGAGGAATTATTGGTCAGAATTAATAAATAATGCCTAATACAAATTCTCCTTGATTCACAGCCTGATTGGTAGCAACATCATAAATTAATCCATCCTGTTCAGCGTAGATATCAATTATTTGCGGTAATGCCTTTTCTTTGTTGAAACTAATAATTTGATAAAGTCTATCTCCAGCTTGAACTACACTACCTAATTCAACTCTAGATTGAATCATGCCGCCAGCGATCGCATAATATTTAGTTCTGTTGCTGCTGTGAAAAACAGCCATTACATGATTTTCTATATGTTCGGGAGAAAAATTACTAATTTTTAATACGCCTTTCTGCACTAAATAATTTTTTATGCCTTGCACACCCTTCGCTACAGAATATGAGTTGATCTGCATTCCTGCACCTAATTCTAGTGTCCAAGCTTCAACATCAAATCTGATTTGTCTGCCTAAACTTTGCAAACGAGCTTCTAATGCTAACCAAGGTTTGATAAACGCTTCATCAAAAGCATCACCATCATATTTATCAAGTAAGATGCCATAGTCGAGCAAAAAATATTTAGCACTATCTTGGCGATCGCGGAAATAATATATATAGTCTAAACCTTGATTTGTCGAACTATGTAAGTCAATCAGGTAATCTGCATCTAAACTCAAACTTTGTAGTTTATAACTAAATTGATCAGTATAAGGCAAACTACTAGAAGAATTAAGTCTGTCTAATTTCTTGGTAAATTCATTTTTAATTTTACTCAGATAATTTTGGCGAATATTTTCTGGCTCTAGGAGTAATTGCGATTGAGTAAATTCTGTTAAATCCTCAGCTACCTTTTCATAATCCCAAAAAATTCGGTTCCAGTCTCTCGCTTCATAAACACAGTGTCTTCCCGGTGAAAAATGTTGCGCTCTTTCATTTGTCCCCATCGGATTACATACCGGAACTAGCCAAATTTCTCCAACTAAATCGGTATCATTGATGCTGAGTAAAAATTCTATAATTTGCTGAATAACGGCGTTTCCCGAAATTTCTGCTCCGTGTAAGTTAGATTGAATATAAACCTTTTTACCTGGTTGAGAACCAACAAATTTATAAACTTGTAAAGATAGGCGATCGCCAGAGGCCATTTGCCGTAAAAATATAGTTTCAATCTGCGGAATCATGACAAAATTTGCTATTGATGTAGTCTTGCAAAAAAAATGTTGGGTTAGAGCCAAATAATATTTTTTGTGCCTTCACCCAACCTAATTTGAATATATTTTTTGAGTTGAAAAAATACCTTAAGTTCCAGGTAAATTTCGCAATTGTTCACCTAAATGAGAACGATCTGCTAAAGAGCGCAACAATGGCCCGTGGGAAGTAAATTCTACAACGCTCACAGAACCCACTGGACAATCCAAGCGATAACGAAAACGTCCCACATCAATTCCTAGCAAACTACACAGCATAATTCTAATAGTGGCTTTATGGGCAACAACTAAAACATTGCCACTTTGGTGAAAATGCTTGATTTCTTCAATCACTCCCATTGCGCGGGAAGCAATTGTGACAGCCATTTCTCCACCTGTTGGTGCATACCAAGCTGGGTCAGCAGACCAACGTAGAAAATCATCGTGATATTCTTGACTAATAAATTCCGGGGTTTTACCTTCCCATTGGCCGTAGTTGATTTCTTTTAAACCCTCACGCAGTTGTGGTTCTATCCCAATCGCTGTACACAGAGGTTTAGCTGTGGCTATTGTGCGTCGCATTGGACTACAAAAAATAGCCGCCCAAGCCAGAGACTGGTATGCAGATGCAAAAGCCTCAGCCATATCAAAACCTTCAGGAGTCAGTTCTGAGTCGATGGAACCACAAAAAGCATTATTACGACTGTATTCTGTTTGTCCGTGACGAAGAAAGTAAATATGTAAGTTCACCCTAAATTCTCGCTAATGTTTGAATAGTATTAAATAATGCTTGGGTTATGAATTGTTTAAGGGCATACTAGCATAGCCATTCAAATCCCCATAGAAGCAACGCTATTTATACTAATGGGAGTGGGGAGTAGGAATATTCTGACCAAGCATAAGTATAAAAACATACCTATTTTGAATACTTAGAGATAAATCCGTCAAAGTCTCAATGGCTGATAATGCTAAAGGGATGAGTCAACAAATTAAACAAAAGATTTTTGACCATTTATTTACTACCAAATCAGCTGGTAAAAGAACAGGTTTAGGATTAGCGATCGCTCGTCAGATTGTGGAAGAAAAACACAACGGTAAAATCGCAGTTAATTCTGTTATGGGAGAAGGAACAGAATTCCTTCTTGCCCTTCCCATTAAGGCTTAATTTGGCAACTTTGATTGAAAAATTGCAATTAAAATCAGGTAGGTAATGCGGAAAAGTTGCGTCCTACCTGATTTTTATGTTTGGATATTACCCACCCTAGAGTTATATAGGAATCATATTTGATTTGGAGAAAAAAACGTAAGTATTCAGGAGTCAGAAGGTTTAAAGAATCAGGAAAATCTTTGATAAATTAATTTGCTAATCCTATGGATACTTCTAAATTATGACTCCTGGGTGCTGAATTCTGACAAAAAAACTTAGTACACCTCTGTTACGTCTTTTCCTGTTCCCTATTCCCCACCCATATAAGTAATTTCAATAATCAAGTCGGATTCCTATAGATAATGATATTTTTTTGAAATTGCAATTGGATAATTACTTAAGTAATAAAAGTGTTGAATTATACGTATTTGTTTGTTAGGAAATATCTCACGAATGGGAATACTAAGCATATCTAAACTTGCTGCGCGTGGTTTCATCCATGTAGAGAAGCAAACGCCAAAAGAAGCTAGAGGTAAATATCAATGGTTGTTGAGTCTCATACCCCCATCATTTCCGGATATCAAATTAGCTCTCAACTATATGCAGGTTCTAGAACCAGAGTATATCGAGCAATCCGTCAAGTTGATCAACTACCTGTAGTCATCAAACTTCTCACCTCAGAATATCCTAGTTTCCAAGAATTATTGCAATTTCGCAATCAATATACTATTAGCAAAAATCTCCAGATTCCGGGTATTATTTATCCTCTAGCTTTAGAAACATATCGCAATGGTTATATATTGGTGATGGCGGATACAGGGGGTATTGCGCTACGAGAATACATCAAAACTACCACTCTTTCCCTAGCCGAATTTTTAGCGATCGCCATTCAATTAAGCAATGTTCTCCACGATTTGCATCAATATCGTGTCATTCACAAAGACATCAAACCTGCCAATATTCTGATTCATCCCCAAACAAAACAAGTTCAACTGATTGACTTTAGTATTGCCTCCCTATTACCCAGAGAAACTCAAGAAATCAAGAGTCCTAATGTTTTAGAAGGCACACTCGCTTATATTTCCCCAGAACAAACTGGGAGAATGAATCGAGGAATAGATTATCGGAGTGATTTTTATTCCTTGGGTGTAACCTTTTATGAACTATTGACGGGGATTCTACCATTTATCTGTGATGACCCAATGGAGTTGTTGCATTGTCATATAGCCAAAACGCTAACTACTTTGGGGAACAGACCAGAAATACCACCGGTAATTGCGGATATTGTCATAAAATTAATGGCAAAAAATGCCGAAGATAGATATCAAAGTGCTTTGGGATTAAAGCATGATTTAGAAAATTGTAGTGAACAGTTAAAACATACTGGCAAAGTTGAATATTTTGAAATTGGCAGACGGGATATTTGCGATCGCTTCCTCATCCCCGAAAAACTCTACGGGCGAGAAACTGAAGTTACCCGCCTCTTGCAAGCTTTTGAGCGCGTCGCTAATGGCACAACCGAAATGATGCTAGTAGCAGGATTTTCCGGGATTGGAAAAACAGCCGTAGTCAACGAAGTTCACAAACCCATTACCCGTCAGCAAGGCTATTTCATCAAAGGTAAGTTCGATCAGTTCAATCGAAATCTTCCCTTATTAGCATTTGTCCAAGCTTTGCGGGATTTAATGGGGCAGTTATTATCCGAATCAGATACCAAATTAAACCAGTGGCGGAGCAAAATTCTCACCGCTTTGGGCGACAATGGGCAAGTTCTGATTGAAGTTATGCCAGAACTCGAACGAGTGATTGGTAAACAACCCCCCGCACCCGAACTTGCGGGAACCGCCGCCCAAAATCGATTTAACTTATTATTCCAAAAATTTATTGCCGTTTTTACCACAGCCGAACATCCATTGGTAATGTTTCTCGATGATTTGCAATGGGCTGATTCAGCTTCTTTGCAATTGATTAAGCTGCTGATGGCAGATAAAAATTATCTGTTATTGTTGGGGGCTTATCGAGACAATGAAGTGTCGCCAACACACCCGTTGATTTTGACAGTTACGGAACTTCAGCACATGGGTAAAACCGTCAATACAATTACCCTTGCGCCTTTGATGATGAGTGACGCAAATCAGTTAGTTGCAGATACACTGCATTGTACAACTGAGCGATCGCTTCCCCTCACAGAATTAATTGCCCGCAAAACCCAAGGCAATCCCTTTTTTATCACTCAGTTTCTTAAAGCATTATACGAAGACGGTGAAATTATATTTAATCGTGAACAGGGATATTGGGAATGTGATATTGTCCAAATCAACGCCCTATCGCTCACCGATGATGTAGTAGAGTTTATGGCGCAGCAATTGCAGAAGTTACCTGAAGAAACGCAAAATGTCTTGAGGTTAGCTGCTTGTATTGGTAATCAGTTTGATTTAACCACCTTAGCGATTGTTTCGGAACAACTACAATCAGAAGCGGCTGTAGCCTTGTGGAAAGCTTTACAAGAAGGATTAATTCTACCCCAAAGTGAAGTTTATAAATTTTATATCAGCCATGAGCAAGCAGAGACAAATACTCACAACAGAGAGAATGTAACCTATCGGTTTTTACACGATCGCGTTCAACAAGCTGCTTACTCTTTAATTCCCGATCGCCAAAAACAAGCCACTCACCTCAAAATTGGCCAATTACTCTGGAGTAATACCCCAGAACAAGAGTTTGAAAACCGCATTTTTGATATTGTCAATCAGCTAAATATCGGTATTGAATTAATTGATGAAATCTCACAAAGAGAACAATTAGCTCAGTTAAACTTACGGGCGGGAAATAAAGCCAAAGTTGCTACAGCCTACTCTGCGGCTGTGAGTTACTTAAACACAGGTTTAACACTCTTAGCCGCAGATAGCTGGCAAAATCAGTATAATCTGACACTGCAATTGTATGAATCGTTAGCAGAATCAGAATATTTAAATACTAACTTTGCCCAATCTAAGAATTTGATTGCACAAACACTATTATCAGCGCGTCACTCCTTAGATAAAATCAAAGTCTATGAAATCCAAATTTTATCTTACACCGCCCAAAACAAACTCATCGAAGCCATAGATACAGGTAGAGAAGCTCTCAATTTACTTGGGGTAGATTTCCCTGAAGATTGTGATTTTGAGACAATGATTGCCCAACATCAACAACTCAAAATTATTTTAGGCGATCGCCCCATAGAAACTCTCGCAGATTTACCAATTCTCCAAGACCCCCATCAATCCGCTGCGATGCGAATCCTCGTAGGTTTATTTGCATCTGTGTATTTAGCCAAACCACAGTTGTTACCCTTAAAGATATTCACGATGGTGAAAATCTGTATTCAACGTGGTAACTCTCCCCAAGCCGCCATTGCTTATAGTTTGTATGGCTTATTCTTATGTGCTACTGGCGAAATTAAGCGCGGCTATCAATTTGGTCAACTAGCAACCATTCTTTTAGAGCAATTGCAAGCTAAAGAATTAACTAGTAAAGTTAATCTCACATTTGCTTTATTTATTAAACATTGGCAAGATTCTCTGCGTTCGACATTACCTGTATTTTTAGCTGGTTTAACCAGTGGGCTAGAACATGGTGATTTAGAATATGTTGGTTATTGTGCTAATTGCTATTGCCAATTTTTATTTTGGACAGGAGAAAATCTCGAAATTGCCGAATCTGAGGCTGATAAATACTGTCTGCTCATTGAAGATATTAAGCAAGAAGCTTCTTTACTTTGGGCAAATACATGGCGACAAACAGTAATTAATCTGCGTGGCAAAGCTGAAAATTACACGATGCTAATTGGTTCAAGTTTCAACGAAACTCTGACTCTACCATCTTTAATTGCCAGTCGGAATGTTAATGGAATTTGCTATGTTTATCTAGCCAAACTTCTACTGTCTTATTTATTTGGCGATGTGGAAAGTGCGAAATATTACGCTAGTAAATTTGAAGAATATGAACAAGGTGCGGCGGGTTTATTGATTATTCCTTTGAAGAATTTTTATCAATCTTTGAGTTTATTATCCTCAGCTTCTAGTTCAGATGATTTGGAGAAGATTACAAACAACCAAAAATCTATGCAGACATGGGCAGATCATGCTCCCATGAACTATTTACATAAGTTTCAACTAGTAGAAGCGGAAACTTATCGGGTATTAGGAAAATACTATGAAGCGGGGGATTTTTACGATCGCGCGATCGCTCTGGCTCAAACCAACGGCTACCTCCAAGAAGCAGCCTTGGCCAATGAACTGGCTGCGAAGTTTTACCTAGCTTGGGGTAAAGACAAAATCGCCGCAGCTTATATGCAGGAAGCTTATTATTGTTATGCTCATTGGGGTGCAAAGGCCAAAACCGACGATTTAGAAAGCCACTATTCTCATTTACTGAGTCCTATTTTTCAGCAGACAATACCAATGCTCAACCCATTGGAAACCCTTGCGGCTATCTCCACCTCCCATGTCTCAATTCAGACTGCTACAACCGCTAACCCCTCTTCTCGTGCGAGTTTGAATATTGCTCTGGATTTTGCGGCTATTCTCAAAGCCTCTCAAAGTTTATCTAGCACAATTCAACTAGATGAACTGCTGCATCAACTAACTCAAATTATTCTGCAAAACTCCGGTGGCGATCGCTGCGCCTTAATCTTGCCAAATAGTGATGGAATATGGGAGGTGAGAGCCATTACCACATCCGAAACTACAGAACTTTATCGTCAACCCTTAGAAGGTAATTCCATCCTCCCCGTCAAACTGATTCAATATGTCAAAAATAACCAAGAAGTTGTGGTAATTAACGAACTCAAGACAGATTTACCGGTAATTGATGAGTATTTACTTCAGCGCCAACCAAAAAGTCTGTTATGTTTACCAATTCTTTATCAGGGAAGTTTGATTGGGATTTTGTATTTGAAGAATCGCTTTACTAGTGGAGTGTTTACAAGCGATCGCATCCTCATTCTCAACTTCCTTTGTAGTCAAGCTGCTATTTCTCTAGAAAATGCTCGCCTTTATCAGCAAGCTCAAGCTTATGCTCAACAGTTAGAACAATCTCAACTCCAGACAGTCCAAAATGAAAAAATGGCATCTTTGGGTAACTTAGTCGCGGGAGTTGCTCATGAAGTTAATAACCCCATTGGTTTTCTTTACGGTAGTATTAGCAACGCCCAAGACTACACTCAGGATTTAATTGGACATCTAGAACTTTATCAGCAATACTATTCCGAACCTGTCGCCCAGATTCAAAATAACGCTAAGAATATCGATTTGGAATTTTTAGTTGCAGATTTACCCAAGTTGCTGGTTTCCATGACTGAAGCAACTGAGCGCATCAAATCAATTAGTACCAGTCTGCGTACCTTCTCCCGTGCCGATACAATCAATCAAGTGATGGCTAACATCCATGATGGTCTTGATAGTACCTTGTTAATTTTAAAATACCGCCTCAAAGCCAACGAACACCGTCCTGCCATTAATATTCAGCCCGAATATGGTGATATACCTCTAATTGAATGCTTTCCTGGTCAATTAAACCAAGTATTTATGAATATCTTGGCTAATGCCATTGATATGTTTGATGATATGGCACAAGAACACACATTTGCCGAATTGCAAACTCATCCCCAAGAAATTACTATCCGTACTCAAGCAATTGCTAACCAAGTTTACATCCATATTCGAGATAACGGTAAAGGTATGATTGCAGAAGTTCTAGAGAAAATCTTTGATCATTTATTTACTACTAAAGGTGTTGGTAAAGGTACAGGGTTAGGACTAGCGATCGCCCGGCAAATTGTTGAAGAAAAACACAACGGTAAAATCGTGGTCAATTCTGTTGTGGGAAAAGGCACAGAATTTGTCATTTCCCTTCCTATCAAAGACAGCTAATCCTGTTATAAAAATCCGACTTGTGTAGGTCGAGAACAGGGAACAGATGAGATAAATCAATCAAAAAATCTGTTTGTTGCCTGTTTCCTATTCCCTGTTAACAAAAGCGATATTATTCTTGTGCGCCAGCTTGTTGCAAAATCTTGACTATGTTTTGATACCCATTAAATTCTGCCAGCATTAAAGCGGTATAGCCGCCGCGATTTCGCAAATTCGGATTTGCCCCAGCTTGGAGTAATATCTGTACAGTCTTTGTGTAGCCGCCAGAGGCCGCCCACATTAATGCTGTTGCTCCGGCTATGTCTTGAAAATTGACATCTGCACCTTTGGCTATTAACAGTTGAATAATTTCTATCTGATTGCCTTTAGCAGCCTTTAACAAAACAGTCTGACTGTCATTTCCCAGAGTATTAGGATTAGCGCCGTAGTCTAATAATACTTTGACTGTTTGGGTGTGTCCCAAGGATATGGCAGCTATTAAAGGAAGTTCTGATTCTCCATAAATATTGGCACCAGAACTCAGCAGTGCTTCAAGAATTTCGCTGTGTCCTTGTAAGACTGCAACTAGTGTGGGAGTGTCGCCTAATTTATTTCTAATTTGGAGATTTGCACCCCGACGGAGTAAGACTTGCACTACTTCAAGGTGGCCTTCAACAACGGCAATATGTAATGCTGTTTCACCGTCTTTGTCTTGCAAATTAATTTGGGCATTTTGATCGAGTAAAGCAGAGGCGATCGCACTATTACCAGCAGCAGCAGCAGCGGATAATGCTGTACCACCATCACTGTTTTGTAAGTTAACATCTGCACCAGCCGCTAACAATGCTTGGACAATCTCTAAATTCCCCAAGTCCGCAGCAATCATCAAGAGTGTTTCACCATCTTCATCTTGAAGATTTACATCAGCGCCATTTTGTGATGTGAGTTGCACAACTGATAGATGTCCTTGTTTGACTGCCAATTTTAAAGCAGTATCATCATCTTTATCGGCAATATTTACTTTTGCACCAGCCGCCAGTAGTATTCGTACTATTTCTACATAACCTTTGAGTGCGGCTGCCATTAAGGCGGTGCTGCCATCTTCATTGATAGCATCAACGTTGGCACCTCTCGACACTAAAAGCTGGACAATATCTACTTGTTGATTACTCGCAGCCAACATCAACGCTGTTAAACCATAGCGTTTTCTTGGCAAGTTGATATTTGCCCCCGCATCTAAAAGCGATCGCACAATTTCTGTGTAACCTAAATTAGCAGCATACATTAATGCCGTAGTTCCATCGCGATCGCACCCATCCACCTTTACACCAGCAGCGAGAATTTCACTCAGCCGCTTGATATCTCCACTTTTCGCAGCCTTCAGCAGCAAGACATCGTTGTTTTCAGTCATTAATTAAATCCTGCCTGGGCAGTTTTATCATCTAGTCCCCAAATTTAGTTTGAAATTCTTTAAGTACTTTTGCAATAGGGCTGTATTAAGAAAGTCCTGAGTAAAAATATTAGTGTTTGTGAAGTTGTGTTGCAGCAGGATTGATCGATCCAAAGTGTGTATGTAGTCTATCACGCCTAATTAATTACGAATTACCCTGAGACTTATGCTAATTTTTATTAAGATTTAAGAATTGGGCGAGAACACAATGACTCCTGAAATATCTCCCTCTGTGAAATACTGGCTTAACTTTTTCCACCCGCTCATGATGTGGGTACTTTTGGCGCTTTCACTTTATGCTGCTTATTTGGGATTGCAAGTACAGCGTACCAGAAACGCTCAAGGGGAAGAAAAGAAAGAACTGATTAAAGGTAAATTTAACGTCAAACACTACCAAATCGGGTCAATTCTCTTAGCTTTGATGGTAGCAGGCGCAGTTGGGGGGATGGCTGTTACCTATATTAATAACGGTAAGTTATTTGTGGGGGCGCACTTACTGGCGGGGTTAGGGATGACTAGTTTAATCGCTTTTTCTGCTGCCCTATCTCCTTTTATGCAAAAAGGAGCCAATTGGGCAAGAGTAACTCACATTCTGTTGAATTTCGTGATTTTAGGTCTATTTACTTGGCAGGCGATCACTGGTGTGCAAATTGTCCAAAGGATTTTGAGTAATGCTTAGTTATTAGTCAACTGAAGTATGAAGTCTGAATTATGAAGTCTAAAATTATTTTTCAGACTTCAGACTTCATACTTTTGACTTTAGTTGATTCAACGCTTCTTTTTAGAATTAGCAGGAAAAGGTAAGCCTACGGACTGATGAAAATCTTCTTGAACTTTGCGGGTTAAGCGGCGAGAGACTTGACGGACAATTTGATTCAGCAAGCGATCGCCTGTAGATTGAATCAGAGACTTGGGTAATCGTTGAATAAATCTGGGAAAGTGAAGATAAACTTTTAAATCTAAATCCCATTCAACTCGCGTTACCCCACTAGAAATCGCCGCATCATCAGTTTGATACTCTTTGAGTTGCATTGATGCTTTATAATCTACGTCATAACCCGGTGCTTGATAGTCAGGAATAGGGATAGTCCGAATCCGATATATGCCTTCTGCCGCTGGTAAAAGTTCTAAACCAATTTTTGGCTCCACTTCATAACCAAACGAGCCAAAACGACCAATAGTCAAAGCATAGCCATTTTCTCCCAACGGCTGTACCTTCATTGGTTCAGCGCAACGTGTAAACCACGACGAATGAGCATTGAGATATTCCGCAACTAGATGTATTGGGGCATACATCTCCATGTAATCGCTGTAGCAACCACAAAACTGGGTTTGTGTCGCTAAAGTAGCATCTGTAACTACATGATCAGTTTCTACTAAGTTGGACTCTACAGGTAAAACAGTTTCTTTTATATCCAAGGATTGATATTCGCCGTTTGTTGAAAGCATCAAAGCATTCCCCTCTGAGTTGGCGTTTGGCTATATTTATAGTTCCCAGCTTACTTGGGTGATTTCCTACGCAAGATCCTATTTTGGCTGAAATTTTAAGATTCTGTCATGAACTTTATGAAATCACTAAAATACGGATAAATCACATACTAGTTTTTTAGGATAACGTTTGTCATGAAAGCATTTGTAGCCGGAGCCACAGGTGAGACAGGTCGCCGCATTGTCCAAGAATTAGTAGCGCGGAACATTCCCGTGCGTGCTTTGGTGCGCGATATAGAGAAAGCTAGAGGGATTTTACCTCCTGATGCTGAATTGGTTGTTGGCGATGTCTTGCAACCCGAAAGCCTCGCTACTGCGTTGGGAGATAGCACCATATTGTTGTGTGCGACTGGTGCAAAACCCAGTTTTGATCCAACAGGGCCATATAAAGTAGATTTTGAAGGTACGAAAAATTTAGTGGCTGTTGCTAAAGCTCAGGGAATTGAGCATTTTGTTTTAGTTTCTTCTTTGTGTACTTCTTTGTTATTCCATCCTTTAAACTTGTTCTGGCTGATTTTAGTTTGGAAAAAACAAGCCGAGGAATACATTCAAAAAAGTGGTCTTACCTATACCATTGTGCGACCTGGTGGGTTAAAAAATGAAGATAACTCTGATGCGATCGTGATGCAGAGTGCAGATACATTATTCGATGGGAGTATTCCTCGCCAAAAAGTTGCTCAAGTTTCTGTGGAAGCACTCTTTGAACCAGCCGCCCGCAATAAAATTGTGGAGATTATTGCTAAACCAGAAGCTAGTGCAAAAACCTTTGGGGAATTATTTCAGCAATGCTAAGTCTAGAGTCTGTAGTTAATAGTTAAGGCAAAATACCAGTGACGAAAAACAAAGGAGTCAAAATCTGAAACGTTTTGAACTTAAAGGCGTTGAAAAATTAATCGGCCCGATCGCAGCGCTGCTGGCTTTTGTCTGCTTGTTACAGTGGTATCTTTTTGGAGATTTGCGATCGCCTTCCGATCCGGTTTTTAATGATCATCAACCACCCCTAGTTATGAAAGGTGGCGACCCTTATATTCGCGCCTTGATGCGAACTATTTCCGCCAGCGAAGCTAATGGGAACCGTCCTTACTCTCTGTTATATGGTGGACAACAAGTAACAGACCTGAGTCGCCATCCTGAAATCTGTGTTGCGATCGTTACAGGGCCAAACACAGGTAATTGTTCCACCGCCGCGGGGAGATATCAAATTATTAACACTACTTGGTATCACATTGCCCCCCGCTATCACCCACACCCCATGAGGATGGTGTTTTGGACTTCTTATAGTTTTGAACCAGAATTTCAAGATACGGTAGTTTACCGTTGGTTGAACGATTCCCAAGTTTGGCAAGTCAATATTTCTCAACTGCTGCGTCAAGGCAAAATCATTGATGTCTTACGGCGTTTGTCTCCCACTTGGACAAGTTTAGGATACGGAATAGAAACTAATTCCATCAGTACTTCTTTACCGCAGATTTATCAAAAAATGTTAAAGGAAGAATTAACCGCAGCTAATCCACCAGCATTTCCTACAACACCAAACCCAACATTAACGCCTAAAAGCAAAAATATCTAAATATTGATGCACAAAAATTGAATAATTAAATAGCAAATTATCTAATATCATATTGCCAAAAATCCTTGAATATTCTGCACAAATTCTTGAGTATTCTCCCAGTGAATATTATGAGCAGAATTACTAACTAGTTTCACCTGAGATAGCTTACATATTTCAGCCATTTTTATATTGATAGTTATGAATTTTTCATCATTATTACCTACCAGCAACAGCAAAGGTACTGTATTACCTTGAAGTTTTCCCCATAAAGGAGGTTGACTTCCAGTTCCCATAAATCTTAGTGATTTAGCTAATTCAATTGGTTGATTCTTTAACCTACTTTCTATCATCCTGGCAAATTCAGGATGATTTTTGATAGCACCAAAAATTGGCTGATTGTACCAGTTTAATAAAAACTCTCGAAACTCATTTTCAGCAACCAATCTTGACAGTTTTCTCGCTATTTGCTCATCTTTTTTGACTCGTTCTAATTGTTCTGTTTCTGCCGTTAGTCCTGGAGATGCTGATTCTAATACCACTTTGTAAAAACGCTCAGGAAAATGCAGGGTGAGATATAAAGCTAATCTTCCACCCATTGAATACCCAACTAAAAAGCATTTAGGGATATGCAACTTATCCAATAAGTTAATTAAAGCTTGAGCAGTTTGGTCAATTTTATAATATTTGTCGTCACCTAATACTTGAGTTTTGCCATGTCCAGGAAGGTCAATTGTGAGATAAGAAAATTCTGTGCCTAGTAAATTTATAACTTCATTAAATTCATCTAACTGACCAATAAACCCATGTAAAAAAAGAATATATGGTTTGTTTTTATATTGAATTAGATTATAGTTAAATTGATAATTTTCTGACATATTTTAGTTTTGAAAACTAAATGAGAATTTTCTGTAAAGTCATAATAAGCTAATGTATGATATCTAATCAAGAGCTTCTCAAATTCTAGCGAGTTTATGCGAAAGATTAGTTTGTTTATTGCTTCTAGCCTTGATGGATATATTGCTAGAGAATCAGGAGAAATAGATTGGCTATTTACAGATCAAGACTATGGTTACACTGAGTTTATTGCTGATGTTGATACATTAATTATGGGTAACAAGACTTATCAGCAAATATTAGGTTTTGATGAATATCCATATAGCAGCCAGGAAGTTTTTGTACTTTCCAAAACTCTTCAAGGTCAAGCAGAAAATAACGCTACATTTGTGAATGGTGATTGGCAAAATTTTATGACAAATTTGCGTCAATCAAGTGGAGGCGTTATTTGGCTAGTTGGAGGCGCACAGACAATCAAGTTTTTCTTAAAACATGGTTTTATTGACGAAATGATTTTATCAATTCACCCAATTATTTTAGGCAATGGTATACCGTTAATTATTAAGGACTCAAGTTTAGAAACAAAACTTGAATTGAATGATGTGAAAACTTATGATTCAGGGTTGTTACAAGTTACTTACAATGTGAAAAGAAAAGTAAATTAATAAGTACAAATATTAAATGCGATCGCCCATCACATTATTATCTAGGCAGGAATGATTTAACTAAGGGTATTCCCCCAATTACAACAAACAGCGAACCCATACCCGTAAACATAGTAGGTAAGAACCATAATTCAAACCAAGAGCTAATTACAGCGGATTCTGGTTCTTGAGGGTTGTAAAGAATTTCCACCTTTTGTCCTTGATTATATGCTGGTGGGTTACTACCGCTATTAGCTTCAAATTCTATAAGCTTACCAGAATTAGCAGTAAATTTGATCACTGGGTAATATGCAGTAAAGGAACGGCCTTTACTATCTCTAGATCTATGTTTTACCACATCAATTACAGTCCCTGATGTGGCAATAGATTTGCCAACAAAAGAGCGCGTATTTACGCCAATTAGGATACCAGTAATCAAAAAAATACTACCAACTCCACCAAATATAGAACCAAATAAACGAAAAAATGTTACATCTTCATTCGTCATATATTTTTTTACAATTAAGCAGATATTTACTTTAGAGTCATCAGATTTTGATGCATAGAAAAGATTATCTAGTTTTGGCGATCGCGGCGACTATAAGGTAAGTCAAAATTAATGATGGGGCCTAGTGGCACAATCCCATTGGGGTTCAATTCTGGTAAGCCTATATAATAAAGTTGTTTAATATGACTGATATTACACCATTGTTTAACACCAGGAAATTGATATAACTCGCGGCAATAATTCCAGAGATTAGGATGTTCAACTAATCGCTTGATATTACACTTAAATAAACCATAATATGCTAAGTCAAATCGGAATAGTGTGGTAAATAAGCACCAATCTGCTAATGTAATTTCTTCCCCGCAAAGGTATGGTTGTTTACCTAAAACTTTTTCCCAATATTCCAGTGCGAGAAATAATTCTTTGAGTGCTTGTTCGTAAGCAGCTTGTGATGTTGCAAAACCAGTACGGTATACACCATTATTTATTGGCTGGTAAATTGCATCTATCGTTTCATCAATTAAAGTTTGCAGGGATTTGGGATAAAAATCTACCATCTTCTCTGCGAAAAAATTAAACTCTGTATTCAATATTTGAATAATTTGGCGAGATTCATTATTGATAATGCTTTGTGTATGTTTATCCCACAATACCGGGACGGTGACTCGCCCGGTATAAGTTGGGTTTGCTTTGGTGTAAATTTGCCAAAGATAATCCGCTTGGTTGACTTTATCTCGAATACATCCTGGTTTATCAGAAAACTTCCAACCTTGGTCACTAATTACGGGGTCAACAATAGAAAGACTAATAACTTTTTCCAGTCCTTTTAAAGCGCGTAATAATACAGTGCGATGCGCCCAAGGACAACCCAAAGAAACATACAGATGATATCGGCCTGCTTCTGCCCTAAATCCACTTGCGCCATCTGCTGTAATTTTATGATGAAACTGCGTTGGCGATCGCTGAAACTCGCCGTTGTCGTTACGTTCTGTCCAGACGGTTGTCCACTGGCCGTTAACTAATCTACCTAATGCCATATTTTTCCCTATATTAGTTTCTCATCTCATCAAAAGCGTAAGCCGCCATACTGAATACGCCGTAAGTATAGCTGCTATGGAGTTGTTTACCTCTGGCATTTTTATCACTTGCTCCCAAAGCCACAAATAATGGTAGTAAGTGTTCTTCTGTGGGATGGTTATCTAAGATGTATGGAGCGAGTTGGCGATAGTTTAACAGGCTTTTGACATCATTTTGTGCGATCGCTTGTGCTAACCATCCATTAAATTCTCTTACCCATTGAGGTGGATTTGCATTGTCTATCAACCCTAAAACAGCAAACGCAAGCGACTTAGTAAAACTCGTAATAGTTCTAACTCAGACTTTTCTATCTGCTCAAAGCGTTCTTTCAGGTAAGTAATATGAGCCGGAAATATCACCTCAAACAAGGCTTGTCCTTCATAAGTGAGTTTCACAACTACGCTACGACGGTTGTCTGTGGGTACTTCTCGCACTACTAAGTTTTTTTTCTCCAAGCGGTCTATCACGCCTGTGAGAGTTCCCTTGGTGATGAAAGTTTTCTCGCCAATTTCTCCCATAAACATTCCCGATGTATTACCGAGAGTTGCAATGACATCAAATTGTGCTGGTGTGAGGTCAAATTGTCGTATGTGGGTTTCTGAATAAGCGGAAAATGCGTGATAGGCTCGTACCAGTTCACGCATTGTGGGAATAAACGGTTCTTGAGCCGCAGCTTTAACTGAATAATCATACATGGAGATACATAATTTAAACAGACTATTCTAATTAGTACATTAAGATAAAAATTAAGCATCAAGGCGAAGATTTCACCTTATGCTTGAGCTAATTAACAAGTATTTTCTTATTAGTGCATTTCGTCGTATTCTGGTGCTTCAACTCGTCTAGCTTCTTGACGGGAAGGCGGGAGAAACTCAGCCCGACGGACAGGAACCAAAGGTGCAGTAGAACCACCTTGATAAGGATGAATTACCTGTACGGTACGAGTTGGACGGTTGCGAGGCCCAAATAAAGCCAATACCCCAGCAACAACAATACCACCACCAACAGTCAGCGTAGCGCCTCCCACAGCCCAAACAATGGGTGAAGACCACCAAGCACTTTGAGGTTGTAACACTTCAGATGCAACTTTTTGGCTATTTTGCTGGGCTAATAGCAACTGTTGAGCATTCTGATTATCAAATAGTCTTTGGTTTGCCCCTCTTAGCTGTTCATTATCGGTTTTTAAACGATTCAATTCAGCTTTTAACTGCTCAAATTCTGCTCGTAACTCAGGATTGGGCGCAGTGGGGGGCTGAGTAGTTGGATAAGGTTGTCCGTAGTTGGAAGGATATTGTACGGGTGGCTGTAGCTGAGGTGCAACTACAGTGGGTATTTGGGGGGTGACAGAGAAGTTAGGTTGTAAGGGATTATTTGTTCCCTTGAGCAAAACAAGAGCCGCCAGCCCAGCCACAGCGACTCCACCGATAAATGCCATACTCTCACTCATCGCCTTTGCCCCTCAACAGCGACGTAATTATTTGTGACTGACACACTCTCACACTCATAATCTTTGTACTTACTCAACTTCACCTAAACACTTAAAGTATAAGCGGCAGTATCAGCTAGTTTTTTTACAGCCTGCAATCTGCTGTTAATATTCAAGACCATAAACGTCAAATTGTCTACTAAACCAGGGTAAAAAAACTACACTGTTATACATTCTTAATCTACTTTTTCTGAGGTGGCAAGAAAGTGATGGGTCAAGAGTCATTAGTCATTTGTCTATTGTTACCCGCGGTGTCCGATTATCTCTACTCCCTAAGCCTTATTCTCTAATGCAGCTTTGAGACTTTGACAAAATTGAGCGATCGCCTGAAGTCCTTCTTCTGGTGTACCTTCTGCCAAACGTTTGACAAAAGCACTACCGACAATTGCTGCATCTGCGCCCCAATCTTTTACTTGACAGGCTTGCTCAATATGGGAAATGCCAAAACCAACACCGATGGGTTTATCAGTAACCTTACGAATCTGTTGTAGTAAATCTGATACTCGTACTTCCATTTGCGATCGCATTCCTGTCACACCAGTCACACTAACTAAATAGATAAATCCTTGGGAAGCACGCGCGATCGCTTCAATTCTATCGCTAGAGCTAGTAGGTGCGACTAATAAAGTCAAATCAATCCCCATCTCACCAGCAGGTTTGAGCAACCCAGCGGCTTCTTCTAGGGGTAAATCCGGTACTACCAGCCCGGCGACACCAGCTGCGGCTATTTGCTGGAGAAATTTTTCGATACCGCGGTGGAGAATTGGGTTGTAATAAGTAAACAAAATAATTGGCGCTTGCAAACTAGGGGTGATTCCTTGCAGCATTTCTAGAACGGCTTCTAACTTCGTCCCCTTTTGCAAAGCGCGAGTAGCAGCAGCCTGAATGACTGGCCCATCGGCTAAAGGATCAGAATAGGGAACACCCAGTTCAATTATGTCAGCACCACTGCGATCGAGAATTTGCAAAGCAGAAGCGGTGGTAGCTAAATCTGGATCACCAGC
Source organism: Nostoc sp. LEGE 06077 (assembly GCF_015207705.1). Classification (GTDB taxonomy): domain Bacteria; phylum Cyanobacteriota; class Cyanobacteriia; order Cyanobacteriales; family Nostocaceae; genus Nostoc_B. Next base: position 156,525 of record NZ_JADEWI010000008.1, on the reverse strand, counting down.
AGTAATAAACGGAATCAGAGCGCACTCTTGATTCCGTTTTAAGGTTTCAAAGCGATCGGAAATGGCGGTCATTAGTCAAAAGTCAAAAGTCAAGGGTCAATAGTCAAAGGAATTTACAAGAAACTAGAAAACGGGTCATTCTGATGGAAATCGATATCTCGTACTTTCGGAATCGGGAACAGAAAAATTGCCTGTTCCCTTGACCCTGTAACCTGTTCCCTTATTCCCCGACTATTGACTATTGACTCATAAAATGATCACTTTACACCTGAGATTCCTTTTCTTGTTCTATCTCAGCCTGAATTTTGGCTAGTTCTTCCGGTGTAAGTTCATCCAGCCGCTTTTGGAAAAACGCTTGTTCATAGTCTTCCCGTTGTTGATGGTAGGTCATATTGTTATTCACAGCGCGGTAAACATAAGTGCTTACCCAACCAATTAAGCCAATTACAACTAGGACAGCCTGGCTCCATATCCCAGCTTGTTGACTATCTAAGCCAACAAGCTGTAATCCCACATAAGCCAAGCCACCAGCAATAAAAATACCTAAACCAATTACAAGAGCGTCGATGCGTCGCATGAGAGTTATGACCTACCAATCTCGTTAGACTTCTATTTTGCGCGGTTGTGGTCGCAGATTCACAAAGGGCGACAGAACCAATAAACCGGGAAAAAAGAAGAAAACCAAAAAGTACATAAAAGTACGCTCAATCGAGGTAGCCACATACCACCGCTGCTTGAGGTAAAACAGTACAGCTACAGGGATGACTAATAAATAAGTTCCAGCCAAAATCAGATACAGCAGGGCGACGATCATAGGTTTTTTCTCTTTGTAGACAAGGCCATTCGGTGCATCTGTTTCTCATCATAGGCTGAACGCGTAGCTTGAGGAAAGTCTGATTAATGATACTGGACAAAAAATCCGCAGTTTTACCTGGACAAAATTCAGGATGGTGCTACAATAGCAAAGCCAGTGTCTAATCAGTGTACTTGTCACACCAAGGTAAAGATGCTTGTCGAAAAGGGGAAATTGCCAAAAAATCACGCGATCACCCAAAATAGACAAAAATTTTTCAAACCTAGTTCACAAAATGCACAATTGATGGTGGAATAGATGAGGAGGTATTTGCTGCCTCCAAAAAAAGTGGCTCCTAACTAAACTTGGGGGTGTGGCGGAATGGCAGACGCTACGGACTTAGAAAACTGAGCCTTGATGAAGAAATTCTTCAAGTGGCAGCTCTCAAATTCAGGGAAACCTAAATCTGTTTACCAGACAAGGCAATCCTGAGCCAAGCCTAAAATAAATGCTGAGAAAAAAGTACTGAGTGCTGAGTAATTTTCAAACTCATACTCTTAAATTTTAACTCAGAGTTTTAGGAAGGTGCAGAGACTCGACGGGAGCTACCCTAACGTAAAGGCGAGGGTAAAGGGAGAGTCCAATTCTCAAAACCGCAAGGTAGTAGTGAAAGCTGCAAGAGAATGAAAATCCGTTGACCTTAAACGGTCGTGAGGGTTCAAGTCCCTCCACCCCCACTAAAAAACAAAGTTAAACAAAGCCTGCTTAAATACTTTTAAGCAGGCTTAACTGTATGTAGATAATTTTAAAATTAATTGTAGGATGGCGATCGCACTTAGGTTCAACAAGTGATAAATCAAGTAACAGCTTATTTCACCGTTTCTTCGTAATATTTCAGTCTTTACCCTTGATTCGTCATCTCACCGCATCAACCTTATCTCCGTAATTCTCCTGAAAAATCGAGCTTGTTCAATTTAATCTTGAAGAAGACTTCAGTAAATTCATCAAAACTCATTCAAAAAATTACTTTATCTTTGAAAACTTGATTGATACTAGTGGCTGACAAAGTTAATCTAATAAATAATAGATTCATACACTTCATTGGTCTTGAGAACTTCCATGACCACTTATAGCTTATTTACTGATTTAGAAGAGCCAAATTTTATTCAACCCCACCTTCAGCCATTAAATCTCCAACTTGGGCAAGAAAAAGTATATGGCTTCTTTATGGAAATTGTTAATCAAAAACCCCCAGAAGAGGTATTGAGAGAATTTAAAAGATTATTTTTTGATTTTCTCGAATCAGGAAGTTTAAATACTGTACCCATCATTCGTAAACTTTTGTTAGCGAATAACGAGCAGGAATTTCGTAATACTATCAAACGCTGTTGCTATATCATAGTCAATAACTGGGCATCTAAAAGAGAATATGAATATATACAAGAATTAATTAATTTATTAGTTAATTATGATGTCATCTGCAAGAAAAGCATTTATACCAGTTTGCACGTATATAAAAGCTGGCTAGAAAATTTTGTTAAAAGTGAAGACTATCAAGAATTAAAATTATTTGCTAATAGACACGATCATAAAAGCAAAGTTCACTGGGCTAATCGTTATGCAACTTATTTATTAGTTGCTCAGTCTCTTGATGCTAATAACCCCAAAGAGCAACAAGAAGCAGCCCAGCAACTTTCGCAGCAAATGAAAGACAACTTTAAGTTTGAATTAGCAATGTATATTGCTCGTTCTCAGTCTGCTGCTTCCAGTAACACACGCTATGTAAATCCTAGTATTTTGGGCGATAATGTTTTGCGTTTAATCAAAACAATTATCGTAAAAAAAGGTGCGTTTAGTTATGAAAATTTAGCTCATATATTTATTAAACAAACCCAGGATCAGACCTTTAAAGAATTTAAAGAGAGTATACGTAAATACTTGTTTTTTTCCGCTAAAAACCTAGATTTCGTCAAAATTTTAAATCAGCAGCTAACAGAAAATTTATCTAACTGGAAACCAGAGTGTGATGAAGAGATTTTAGATAAAAATTTATTTCTCAGAAGCTGTAATCGTTTAATTGATTGTCTGACTACAGAAAATGGTCGAGAACCTTCTCAGCTATTTACTTTATTGCTGTCTCAAGGTCATCCATTAACTTTAGTAATTCTACTACTCAAAATTATCTTAATTTGTCAAAATTCCCGCAGCCATCTGGAAATTAGAATTGCCCATTTAATTCGTTATTATGAGAAATTACCGCAGGATGAATGTAAATGGGTGATTCATTTTCTGGAAATATTTAATATTACTTTTGCCATTTACGCAGAAAACATTGAATATAACTTGATTAAAGTGCAGAAAAATAGGCAGAGTTCTCAGGGAAAATTAAAGATGGAGGCGTATCATGTGTTTTCACAATTAAGAGAAAGCATTTATAAATAAAAATTTCGATATATAAGCAGGTGAGAGGTTATGGGTGACAGGTGAGAGGTGACAGGTGACAGAGTTAAAAGGCTTTAGTGCTTTTTGGGGTATTTGCTAAATTTAGTGGGAAAACATAGCGATCGCAGGTAAAAGCTGATACGATTCGCTTTTAATAAGGATCGAGCATCCCAAATAGATTAATACTAAAGGAAAGACTTTGCGACCATAGCGAGTCAGCATAGGAGCTAACAGAGGATTACGGGTTAAATTGTAAGAGAGAAAACACCACATTCCCACAGTTAGATAACAGATACAGAGAATTACGCCTAAGCTAGGGAGATTGCTACTAGCAAACAGGGGGACATAAATTCCAATGTTATTCCCGCCATTTGCAATGGTGACAGCGGAAACACGGTAAGTTTGGCGATCGCGTAAAGTCGTCCATAAGGATTGTTTTTGGCGCTTGGTTGAAGAAGCCGAAAAATCAACCGATACAGCTTGTACTGCTTCTTCCGCTTGTTCTCGCGTTAATAGATGATTAATCCCAATAGCTATAGGTAAAAAACCTAGCAAGCCAATCCAAGCTGTTGGTAAAATTAAACCGCCTAAAAAGCCAGGAAGACTAGCCAATATTAATACAGTAAACCCTAAAAATTCACCAAGAATAATATTTTGCGGACGGAAATGACGATTAACTTTGCCAAAAAATGCAGTTAAATATAAATTGTCGTCGAAAGTAGTGGCAAAAGCAGCAGAGATGCCAATAATTATTGTAGTAGTTAGCCAATTCATGATCTTTGCGTAAGGTAATGTAACGCTCCAAAATTTGGAGAATAGATTGTGTTGTTTTAGCTAGGTACCTTAGCTGCGTATGTCATAAATATTATGGCTAACCACTATATAGGAGCAAATATTCTTTTTTGTCAAAACGATAAAAAAAGATTATGAACTTGAGGAAAGTAACATGATGATATGGCAATTCATCTAAAACCGTGTCTGATATTCAATTACAGCGCGACTGTCATCTTCTAAATTAGTAGAAGCCCGTACCCGCAATTCATCATTGATGCGGTAATTTATCCCCCATTGAAAGGGGTCATTGGCAGTTAGTATTTTAATACTGGAAATTGAAAACTTTGTAGAAATATCAACACCAGCTTCCGCGGCTAATTCTAATGTAGAACTACTTCTACCAGCTTCGGGATTATCAGAAATCACAGTTGGAAATACGCGAAACTCACTTAAGCCAAAGGCATTAGCAATTTGGTTAAATGTTGTCTGAAAATTATTAAATACCGCTGAACCAGCAATATTAATTAAGCCTAATGTACTATCAGCACGTCCTTGAGTATCAACAAATCCCCCGCCTAACAAAGCGACAATTTCGGTTTGACTGCGTGAAGGACTGCTGGTGAGTTCGAGATTTTCATTCAATTTACTAGCAGGCCCTTGGACTCTCGCTTCAACTCGCACACTTTCTAAAGAACCCAATCCGCCTACGCTACTTGTTCTAGAGAACTCGGAAGTTTGGACTGCATCAAGTACCTTAGCAAATAGCTGCACATCTAGGATAGGATCACGCGGTTGTTCAGCCCTAAATGTCGCTGTATTTTTATAGCCGCGAGCCAAGTTAAACTGAGTGGTAAATAAATTCACGCCACCCTTCTGGAGACGAATTGTGCCATCGGGTATAGGAGAAGATAAAGCGCCATTAACTGTCAGATTACCTGTAGCCAGAAAACTGAGAATTGGTGGACGGGTAATTTGAATATTGTTACCTAATGTTAATTGCAGATTATTTAATCTGGCTGTATTGGGATTATTTCTCGCCTCAGTTTTATCTTGTTTGTTGGCTTTGACAGCATCACTAGTTGCAGATTGATTAGTATTGGTTGATTCTGCTAATAAAACCTGACCATCATATAAACGAATTTGACCGCCAATCAGTGGGTTTAAGGCTGAACCAATAATTTGTAAATTGCCACTAGCGCCGCCTTTATATAATCCTTTGAGATTTAAATTTAGTTGATCAAGATTGACCGTGAGGGGATTACTTGAAGCTTCTCCATTATTAAATACAGGAAGTTCACCAGCCGCAACTACTTGACCTCGACTAAATCTGCCTTCCAGACTTTCTACTACAATGCGGTCAAAATTGAAATTAATCTTACCTGTCACCCGTCTGATTTTACCGGGTAAAGCTTGGGCAGCAAAAGTAGCATCTTTGACAGAAGCAATTCCTGTTAACTCTGGGCGTTGTCTGGTTCCACTTACTTTTAGGTCAATTTCCCCTTCACCTTTCTCAAAAGCTATCTGATCAGTCAGTAAATTTAACAGGGCTAATCCTTCATTTCTGACTTTGACATCTAAACTAATGTCATTGCTGGAGGGTGCAGTAGTGGCAAAGGGTAATTGATAGGGTATGCTGCCAGTAATGTTCACTGGTTCTGGCCCAGCCACAGAGACGTTACTACCAAAGTTCAACCGACCATTAATATAGCTAAAGCTGGCGGTAGCTGATTCTACAGGCTTTTGATTGAGGGTTCCGTTGGTGATTTCTAATTCGCCTTGGGCTTGAGGATTGGTAATACCGCCAGCTAAAGCTGCTGAGGCGTTGAGATTACCTGTGATATCCACTGGGAGTTTAACAAAGTTATTGATTAAAGCGATGGGGAAATTGGTAACGCGCAACTGACCTGATTGGTCTTTACCGCCGATGTTTCCGGTAAAAGCTAGGAGTCCGCTGTCTAATTCCACACGTAGTGGGCGGAACTGCAACACCCCGTTTTCAAAGCTACCTTGGGCAATGATTTGTTTAGCATTGTAGAAGCGATCGCTTTCGCCTTCTTTTCCCCAGGTAAAATTCTGTCCGTTAATATCAAATTGCACTGATAGTCCGTTGGCTGTGGCTGTATCTAAAGCTACTTCCCCGTTGAATGTTCCTTGTAAGTCTGCTAGTTCTGGTAAGTAATTAGAATCACGCCGTTGTTGTTGCTGTTGGGCTAATTCTGCGTCAATTTCGTACAAACGCCGGAGTTGATCGAATAAAGGTTGATTGGGTAAACCCCGTGAATAAGTAGTTAAATCGGCGGCTGTACCATAAGCAGGTTCTGATATCCCCCGTTGAAAGTCTTGGATTTCAAATATTTGCGCTGCGGCTAAGACATCTTGGATTTTACCTTGGCTAACGTTGAGTTTGCCTTGGAGTTGTGGCCCTCTCGGAGTTTGACCAAAACTCCCGGCAAAAGCATAAATACTGCTACCTTTGACAAATTTGCTACTGGTGAGAATGGCTTTGCCATTGGCATAGTTGAATTGCGCGGTTAACTGGTCGCCTTGGATACGTCCGATTTTTGGTTGGGCGATCGCTAAATTACCATTGGCTAAGAATGTTTGGGGATTTACTTGCAAATCTCCACTAATTAGCCCCACGACCTTCCCAGTACCTAAACGGAGGGCTGGTGGTACAGAGACGTTCAAAATTTGTAAGGGGAAATTCTGCACATTCAAGGCGATATTATTGCCTTGGAATTGACCTTTAGCTACAGCATCTTGCCACTGCACTAAAAAGGATTGGGGACGATTATTGCCATCTAAATTTAGGGCAATGCGATCGCGATTACCAATCAAATCTAAATGCAACCCACGCCCTTGGGCTGAATCAATACTACCTGTTAACAATGGCTCAAAAGCGATGTTCTGGACTACCAAGTCACGTAAGGCAATTTTGCCATTGACGTTGGGTAATGGTAACTTCCCTGTAACTCTACCGTTAAAATCTACCTTGCCTTTGACTGCTACTTGATTCGGCAAATTAATCGGTAACTGTTGCAAATTATAGTCTTGGGCTTGGACATTCAAATTTAAAGCGGTAATTTCTGGTATACCGGCTTTGTTGGCGTTGGCGGCGATGTCACCCGTCACATTTAAACCAGGGGCGGTGAGTTGATTAATCGCGAGTTTCTCACCATTCCATGCGATCGCAGCTGTTAATGGTCGTTCTAAACCCGGCAAGCCTTGAGATAACTGCACGTTACCAGAAGCATTCACATTCGCCAATGTGGCAGAACCTAACGCCCCAGCGATTTGTAATTTCCCGCCCAATTGACCCCGCAATTGCTGATTCAATTTCGTTAATTGCACACCAGCCCCATCAACTACGGCTTGATAACGACCGTTATTTACTTGAATATTTGTGGCGGTAATTGTCCCCCCGGCAATATTCAACTTTCCTTGACCACTAGCTTGAATAGTTTGCGGTTGGAAGGATGCAACAGAACCTGCAACGTTTAATTGACCTGTTAATGCACCTTGGAATTGTGGCGGGACGGCGACCAATTTTTGCAACGGTACATTACTCGCTTGGATTTGCGTTTGATAACGACCGTTATTCACCCGAATATTGGCGGCGGTGATTGTTCCCCCAGCCACATTTAACTTGGCTTGACCGCTGGCTTGAATAGTTTGGGGTTGAAAGGATGTCACCGAACCAGCAACATTTAATTGACCTGTTAAATCTCCTTGAAATTGGGGCGGGACTTTGGTCAAGCGTTGCACTGGCACATTGTTAGCTTGAAGTTGCGCCTGATAACGACCATTATTAACTTTGATATTTGCAGCGGTAATTGTCCCACCAGCAACAGTTAACTTGGCTTGACCGCTGGCTTGAATACTTTGCGGTTTGAAGGATTCTACTGAACCCGCTACATTAAACTGACCAGCTAATCTCCCGCGCAGTTGTTGTGTATTGGGTGTGAGTTGCTGCACCGCCAGATTATTGGCGACCAACTGCGCTTGATAAATTCCCTTCGCCAGTTGAATGTTTGTGGCTGTAACTGTACCGCCAGCAACACTGAGGTTAGCTTTGCCAGTACCACTAATAGTCTTGAGGCTGAGGTTATCTCGATTCCCGGCGATTTGGAATGTACCTGCCAAACGCCCTTGCAAAGCCGGGGGAGCTTGTTTGAGAATACGTCCTAGGCGCACATTATTGGCGACTAATTGCGCCGCAAAGTTTTGGTCTTGGAGTTGGACATTAGAAATGGCGATCGCCCCACCCGCAATCTGCACGGCTGCGCCTTGAGTGCGAATTGAAGCGATTCGGAACGGCCCGCTAGTACCCGCTAAAATCAACCGCCCGTTAAATTCTGCCCCATCCAAGGAAATATTTTGCAGTTGATTTTTGTTAACAAAAGATTCTAACTGTACGCCATCACCTGTAACATCTGCTTGCCAACGTTCATTAGCATATCTGCCCACAGCCCGAACTACACCACGACCAACTCTCAGGGCAACATTTTGGAAATAGACGGTGCGATCGCTGGTGATGATAGCTTCACCCTTACCAGGATATGTGGCTTGGGGTACTTGCCACTGTACAAAAGTTCTAGCGTTGCTGGGAGTACCTGTAACTTTGGCTGTGGCGGCGACTTTACCGATTTGGAAAGTCGGACTAGAACTATAGATTTTGGCGATCGCATCTCCACCAATATTCTTGGCGGTAAAATTCAAATTCAGTTGGGGCGTTTTCCCAAGAGCGATTTTACCTCCCCCGATGATTTCTCCACCAACAGTAGTCTCACCTTGAATATCTCTCAAAGTTAACAAGGCTGCATTCGGTGAAAATTCAAACTTACTCGTAATACTTTTAAAATTAACTTTATCAATCCGGGCAGTGTTAATTGTGGCCACAGCCCCTGAAAGAATTGGGTTGGTGGCTTTACCTGTGATTTGTAAGTCAGCTTGGAGTTGCCCAGCTACAGGTACAGGTAGTTTCAGCTTGAGTGTTGTTTGGGCATTGGCAACACTCACTGTTTTGATCCGCCCTGTTAACTGATAACCTGCTTTACTATCAATAATGCCGTTAGCAACTAAGGGAATTTTGCCGTAGTTAGTAGTTAGACCATCCAGACGTATTTCTGTACCTTTGAAGTAAATATCGCCTTCAGTACTGCTTAAAAGTTGGGGTACGCGGGGAATTTGCAGTGTGACTTTTTGTAAATCTGCACTGCCATACAATAAAGGTGTTTGTTCTGGTGCGAGTTTAATTTGTAAATCCCCATTGACTCTGCCTGCTTGTAAGTTCAGTGGTAACTTCACCAAATTAGTCACAGTAGCGGCGAGTAAATCTTTTCCTTGCAACTGAAGATCAGCAACTAAAGTTTTTGTCCGCGCCTGTCCTTGAATTGCTACATTCCCACCAGTTTCGGCCTGTCCCGTCACATCAAACTTCACCAATTGGTTATTTTCCACCAGTTGGGCAGAACCGTTAAGTTGGGCAAATGTGACAGGTGATGTGACTCTGCCAACACTTTTGTGAGCTAATAATATTAACTTGCCATTACGTAACCGCAAATTATCTAAATCAGTTTTAATTAATCCGCTTTTACCTGGTGGCGCAATGGTAGTGTTAACCCAACGTCCTTGCTCATCTTGTTCAATGTAGACATCGGCATTAATTAAGGTGACATCTAGCTTGAGTTGACGAGTAAAAACTAATTGCCACGGATTAAAACCTACTTCTACAGTCTCCACTACTGCTTTATCTGGATCTGTCGGTGTTGCGGGAATTTCCGAAGCCCCAAACTGCACACCTGTCAGGGAAAAATTGGTCAATTTCCCCAATTTCACTGGACGATTAATGGTATTAGTCAGGCTTTGTTCTGCTAACGGCGCTAACTCTTTTTGGACAAAACTTTGTAATCGCCAAATGCCCAGAATAATTCCCAATAAAACGATTCCTAACAAGGGAATGCAACCACGACTTAACATCAGCAACCACATACGCACACGGGTGCGGGTTTTGGATTGACTTTCTTGATGGCGAGAGTTAGTCATCTGGTTTCACTCTATACTTGCTGAACCTAGTGGGAACATTACTGGCACTAACAGCATATTTTTTTACTATGCCAAATTTCAGGAGTCAATCAATTTTGGATTTTGGATTTTAGATTTGGGATTGACACCGACCACAAGGGTGCGGGATTTGAGTAAGTTAAATTTTGGAGTTTGGATTTGTTCTGCCCTCTAGGGACGTGGGGAAATATTCAATTAAATTTTCTGGAATCGGGAAACTTTGGGAATAAACAAAGTTCAGGATCAGCGAGAATCTACATAGAAAGAAGTGGCAAAATATAAGCAAATCAAAATGATCTTACCCACAGCCGATAATTCTATCTTTGCTCTTAAGAGTCTTAAGTAAAAAATAATCAACTTTTTTAAGTATTTTTACATAATAAAAATAATTTTTTTTACATAAAAACGGAATAATCTCAAATAATGCCTGATACTATTTATACTATATTTTAGCGATTCATAAAGATGAAGTAAAGACTTGCAAGCTAATGTCTTATAGCTTGTGCCAAGTACATCTAGGGAACACCTGCGGTGTAACAAGAAAACTGACGCTCATAAAATTATTAACAATAACGCCAACAAGTCTAAACTAACCTGCAATTCTCTGACTTCATAAAATACCTTCTGATTCCGCGAATTTTCGCAAGCGTGGCAGACATTGACGCTGATAAAAGCTACTCAAGGTAGGAATAGGTAATCCAAATTCCTCTGAGAGTTCTTTCCAGCTGACTTCTGGTGGTAAGCGTTTGAGAATCAAGACCTGACAAGTCACATCTGGGCGACCTTTAATATGAATAGTGCCTAATTCTCCGTTAACATCGGTCATTGCCCATGTTTCTACATTTTCGAGAATTGCCGGGACTTGAGGTGTAGCCTGGAGATTGTCAGTAAAATCAATAGTTTCTTTACTTCCACTTGACCAAGACTGGCGAACTTGTAGAGGAACTGTTAAGGCTTGTTCTCGATGATGGTTAAGGTAAAAATCCTGGAGTCTGCGTTTGAGATAAGCATTCAGCCAAGTAATTACAGTACCATAAGCAGGGTCATAGGTCTGACCAGTTAAACCATCACAAACATTACGGCAGAAATATAACCAAGTTTGTTGCAGTGCATCTTGATAATAAGGAGTACTTTCTCGCCAAAGTCTGCCTGAAGTTAAACGGATGATTTGCGTAAGCAGCTTTTGACGTTGTGGGCTTCCAGGAGGGTAGCCGCAGGCTTGAGTAACTAAGTTGCGTAACTCTTCATCAAGTTCCATAATGGCAATTTCAGCAACAAAAAAGCAAGAATATACTAAGTATTGCTTACAAAGGCACTCCAGATATTAACCTTGCATCTCGAAGATTTTGTCGCAGCAAACAGTTGTCGCTTTCGCCCTTGAACAACAACAAGAACTTAGACAGAGTAAAGTATTCCCGTTAGATAATGGCACAGATCTTAACCTCTGAGTCACCTATTTGTTAAGAGTTGCTAGAGTTCTTATTGGGGTGGATAAAAGCTGGTAAATTTAACGATGTTGGTGTTAAATCTGTAGTTAAAAGATTTAAAGACATTTCTTAACGCTTAATTTTTAACACTTTTAATCAGCTGCTTCAGCAAGGAGCTATATATGGTGTCGCTTTTAACACGATGTCTTGCAGAATTCGTTGGGACATTTGTGCTAGTTCTTGGCGGCTGTGGAAGTGCTGTTTTTGCAGCAGCATTTCCAGACGCGAAAGCCAATGAATTAGGAATTGGCTTTGTAGGTGTGGCTCTGGCTTTTGGTTTAACGGTGCTAATTATGGCCTACGCAGTTGGTCATATCTCCGGTGCCCATTTTAACCCAGCTGTATCATTTGGTCTTTGGTCAGGAAAGCGTTTTCCTGGCTCTGAATTGCTTCCGTACATTATTGCTCAGGTATTGGGAGCAATATTAGCCGCAGGTCTAGTTTATTTAATTGCCACTGGTAAACCAGGATTTATGCTTTCTGGTTCTAATCCATTAGCGACAAATGGTTTTGGAGTACATTCTCCTGGAGGCTATTCGCTGGCTGCTGGCTTTATTACAGAGGTTGTACTTACATTTATTTTTTTAATTGTGATTTTAGGTGCAACAGATGGTCGTGCGCCAAAGGGCTTTGCACCAATTGCTATTGGTTTGGCATTAACATTGATTCATTTGGTCAGCATACCCATAACGAATACATCGGTTAATCCCGCTCGTAGCACTGGCCCGGCACTTTTTGCTGGTGTAGAAATGTTTAAGCAAGTATGGCTGTTTTGGGTAGCTCCAATTTTAGGTGCGATATTGGCAGGTCTATTCTATTCAAAGGCTTTGGGTGAATCAGGCGCACCAGTTGTAGGTGAGGCAGAACGCGAAGATTATTCGCGACGATAGTCAGGAAAAAGCAACCTAAGAAATAATCTCTGCTATGACTTTTGAATAACATGAAGGACATTGCCTCCAGAATATGGAGGTATTTTTTTTGGTAGTGGTGCGACTGCCTTTTGTTGATATGCTATCTCAGCATTTAATAACACAGGAAAAACGGTGTGCTTCTAGTTTTGTCAGGCTAATTTTAAACTTCACCTTTGGGTATCTGCCATAAAACCTACATCATTAGACTAGTCAACTACGAAGCATTTTATGGGAATATGCCAGCTTTTGGTTTAGTTTAGTATCTGCAATAAAACCTATTCCCATCAAAAACCGCACTGATACAGCTAGGGGAAGAAAAGAGTCATCAATTCTAGCAAAATAGCCTGAAAAGGTTCTGAAAGCACAAAATCTTACACCAATTTGCACAATGATGGCGAGAGATGGAACGCCAAAAAAGATTTTTGGTAACTCTGTCACAATCCAACATGGAATCTAGGAGCATAAATCTATGACTTCCTTTCGCCCAGAAGATGTGCAGCAGATTCTTCAGCGAGCAATGGCTGATAAGCAACAAGAAGATTTTTCCGAACAGCAGTTACAAGAAATGGCAGCAGAACTGGGCATTTCCTTTGTCAGCCTGCAAACAGCACAACAACAATGGCAACAGGAGAAAGAAATCATGAAAAGGCGGCAAACATCTAACTCTCACCGCCTACAAAAAATCAAGCCTCATTTGATTAGCTTTCTTGTGATTAATCTTTTTTTAATTGTGTTGAATTTGGTAGTTAGTCCTGGTTACTTCTGGGCAATTTACCCTCTCTTGGGTTGGGGATTAGGTCTTGCTCTCCATGCTGCCAGTGTTTACCTACAACAATAGGATTTACACAGTGCAACGACCAATCAATAGTTTTAGTCAGGGGTTTAGGGGTGTAGTGTTCAAAACCTTACACCCAGCTTTGCTCAACTACATTCCCAACCAGGACACAAAATTTTCCCACCAAGAATAATTCAAATCACCCAAACTCAACTTCATTCTGCGGCGAATATCTTGGATATTCCAATTGGTAAGCTTTGCCAAAGTTTGGGCTTCTTGTTCAAACCGCCGAGATAAAGACCGCTTGTATTCTTTACCAGCTTGACATTTGAGTTCACCTGTAAAGGGATGCTGTAAAATGTATCTTCCTTGAAAAGATTCTTGGTTAGAGGTAGTTTGAAACATTGGGTCTTCTGGGAATTTGTCGCGGGTGTAGCGGACGTGCAATCGGGTGATGAACACATTGCTACTGGGAAACGGACGACGGCGGAAGTTTGGCGGTGCTGTTACGTCATCATTGGCATTATTATCTAGCCAAAATACACCTGCTTGCTTAAGTTCTTCTTGGTTCAACGGTTCGGCTGAACAAGGATCGCAACTACTCATATCCCAAGCGTATTCTAAGAAAGCTACCTTTCTGTCTTCTTTGAGATATGCCGTTTGGAACATGGACTTGTAGAAATCACTAAATTCATTTTTAACAAACACAGGAACATTGGCATCAGAGGGAACTTTCACGGTACGGTAGTTAGTGATTTCTGCTTGCCCTTTGGGTGAGAGGACATAGACAATTAAATCTTGGGCTGCATTGGCATTAATCATCCCCAAACGAATGGGCAGCATGAACTTGGGTGATTGATAAGAAATTTGTAGCGGACGGAGAAACTGATAGCCAGATTGCTCAAATTTATCGAGGTTGACTTTGGCAACAAAGAATTTCATGCCAGAGCGAACATATGGTTTAAGTAGCTGTTTCGCACCTCTGGGCATTTTGTAACCGTTGCGATTGAGCCAAGTTTCTAGTCCGCCCGATTCTTTAGCACTCAAAATCACAATGTCGTATTCGCCGACGTTAAAACGTGCTTCGACTGTTACGCCTAAATCATTCGCACTACCTCTGGCTGCTCCGGCTCTAGCTCTAGCGGCTGGCGCGGGTACGGCTTCGTTAAGTACCCTGTCATATTCAGTACAAGGATCAGAGTCAAAGTATTCTACTAAGCGCGGCGCACTAAAAGCATCTAAACGCTCGACAATTTTGGGTGGAGCAATGCGGACTTGCTCTTTTTTTAAGACTGTTGGCACAGGTACAACCATTGCAAAATCTTTGACTTCACCTTGGAAGTCATTAGCCATAGTTAAAACAGTGCGATCACCATCCCGTGCCAAAATTACTTGAGATGCTTGGTTATATAATTTACTATCGGCTTTAGCAACATAAAATCCACAAAATGCCCAGGCTGTCGGGGCAAAACACAGCACAGCTAATACTGTGATTAATGATGAAATTATCAGTCGAAATCGCTTCATTTTATACCTCTTTTTTAAAGTGCTGAGTTTTGAGTTTTATCTTCTTCCCTAGCTTCTAGCCAAGAAAATCTGGGAGATGACCAGAGCCAATCAATCACAATGGTCAACGGTGCAAGGGTAAATAATGCCCAAAACACCGCTGTGGAAACGAAGAAATTATTTCTCAGGATGAAAGTTAAGCTGGCGATACAGATAGCCCAAACTACCCGCCCGCTTTTGGCGTTGGGAATGGAACGCGGATCTGTCACCATAAACAAGGCAAACAGCAGCAAGGAACCACTCATTAACCGATGCCAATACACATCCCAAGTCCAACCTAAATAGAGGTTGCGGATGGCTTCTAGCAGAGAGTAGGAACCTAAAAAAGCTACCGTGGTATCCCAACGACCAACTCTTTGCAGAATCAGGCCGCCAGTCCCGGCAAATAACAGCCCATACCACCATTCTTCGCCCCACTGTCCTGGTGATACCCAAGCATCGGAGGTGAGAGTTAAGACTGTGATGATGCCAAAATTGGCTGGATTGAAGAAATGTTTATCGCCTACTTTCAAGAAAAATTTACTAGCGATCGCACTGACTGCGGCTAATGCCATTGTTGCCCAATGGTCAACCCGCAATAGTAAGCTGAGTCCAAGGGCAGTAATCAACGCACTACGCAGATTTAGCTTTTGTTCTTTCCTCTTCACCAGTGACAATATCCACTGGGTTGATAAACAAGATGCGATCGCCACAGCAATCATTTCTGGTCGCAGTGTCCAGTCCCTTGTGCCAATTCCCAAGGCCAGAAATGAACCCAGAAATAGAATTTGATAGTCCCGTATATCTTTCAGCAACATTACCCCTATATTCAGGGATTACCCGGAGATTTTTCCCCAATCTAGTCGAGTAAAAGTTCAAATACCATTGCTGTTACAGATTTTGTTACAAACAAGATTTAGGCAATTTACCAAAGAAAGGCAGAGGGCAGGAGGCAGAAGGTTTTGGCAAATAATTCTTACCTCTGTCTTGAAAATTTATTTATGGGGATTACCTCCTGCCTCCTGCCTTCTTCCTCCTGCCTCCTTAGTTACGTTTTGGTCGGATGGTTCCCCAAATGTTGACTCTGCCGTCAAAACCACCACTAGCTAAAAGTTGCCCATCAGGACTAAAAGCGATCGCACTGACCCAATCACTATGCCCATAAAGTGTATTTAATAACTCGCCTGTAGTTAAATCCCACAATTTAATCCCATCTCTACCAGCACTGGCTAGGGTTTGGCCGTTGGGGTTGATGGCGATCGCATTTACCCAGTTATTATGTCCTTTGAGGATACGGACTAAGCTCTTTGATTGGATATTCCAAATTTTGATGGTGCGATCGCGGCTGGCACTGATTAAGGTTGTACCATCTGGTGTAAAAGCTACAGAGTTCACAGCTTGGGAATGTGCTGAAAATGCCCGAATTAATTTTCCCGTCTGCAAGTCCCAAAGCTTGATTTTGCCTTTATTATCTCCACTAGCGACAGTCTGTCCATCTGGACTTATTGCCACTGTATAAATTGAGTCACTAACTTTGATGAGTGTGGTCAACGGGCGTTGCTGTAACAAATCCCACACCCGAATTCCGTCTAAAGCCCCACTGACAAGAACTTTACTATCAGGCGATACAGCTAAAGATAAGACATTACTAGTATGTCCGACAAAAGAACGACGAAATTTATTATTTTTCAGATTCCAAAGATTAATTGTGTGGTCAGTACTACAACTAACTAGGGTTTGACCATTAGGTGCAATCACCAAAGATTCTACAGATGTTTTATGTGCTTTACTATTCGCTAACCTTTTGCCAGTTAAAGGGTTCCATAAGCGAATTGCACCATCATTTTCGGCTCCACCACTGGCGAGAATTTTGCCATCTGGACTAAAAGCTAGAGATTTAACAGTTCCGGCGTGTCCCACCAAGCTATAAATTAGCTGGGGATTAGCAAAGTTAGTGCGAGTTTGGGAATCTGGTATTTGGGCGATCGCTGCATGAGCAGTATCAAGCTCAGAATTTTGCCAAATAGCTACTGGCAGAGTCAATGCTGCCATAAATGCCAAAACAATATATGGGCGTAGCTGAGAGCCACTCCCTATTTTTCCCTCACTCCTCACAAGTTTTTCCTCACTGTTTCAATAGTTAAGTCAATTTATTTCCCAATTGTGACTCAACATTTCCGACTCAGCACTTAGCACTAAGTTAACGGGGTGGTTTTTTCTTGGTAACAGTCAGTATCGGTAGCGTCGGACTAGACGAACGAGAAGGTAAGTAATGTTGTACCACTGGTTCCTCTGGTATTGGGCGATGCTGCTGCATTCGCCACAACTTAAAGGCGAGACTGATACCTGCTGTTCCTAACCCAAGAGCTAACAATGACCAACTATCATCAAATCCACCAATCACAGCATCTACTACGCCCATCGTTATCAAGATACTGATAATTGGCTCTTTTCTGTAGGCTGATTTCAAAAAACGAGGTAATGCAGCATTCATCACAGCTTGGTTTATCCAAATCACCTTTGTGTCAGTTTACCGAGAATACCTCACCTGTGCCTTGCCCTTTATAAAAAAGACATCTAAATATTATAATTTTTATCAGTAGGTGAGGAAGTGTAACAATTAGCCTTCTAGCATATTTGCCACCCTACAAAGTTATAGACAGCAAATCTTACGAGATAGTTCTCTGGAGAAAGTGTTAACCAGATGAACATACCAACTGGTTAACACTGTTCTACTTACTAGCTTACAACTTACAAGCTTCTGCGTTGTGGCAGCAGTACTACTGCTGATCTTGTGATAGCAAGAATCAAGGGTTGATATTGGGTGTAGGGATGTGAACTAGCAAAACTCTTACACCCAATATCAACAACTCACCGTTGGATGTAAGTCGTGACTACTTGAGACCGAGCCAAGATAACACACCTTGATTGGTGAGGTATTCAATGACAACCATTAAGCCGAAGCCAATCATCGCCGCCCGACCATTCAGGCGTTCGGCATATTCATTAAAACCAAATTTGGGATCTTCTAGTTTGGGTGTAACTGTTGGTTGTGGTTGTGTCATGTTCAAAAAACCTCTGTTCGGCAAACGGGACTTGAATGTAAAACGTTAAATCAGCACTTTTGTAAGGTTTGAGCAAGAGAACTTGAAAGCTCTAGCAGCTTCTCAAATGTGGCTGTGCCAATGCTCGTTTAACAATTTGTAATTATTCTTTATATATTGTAGTCAACTATGGCAATAGTCAAGGGTAAGAGTTTTCAGCTTTGTTACCGTGAAAGGGAAAACTAAGGTTGTAGATAGCTATATCTAATACGGAAGTGTCAGTCCGAGACTGGCAGGCTAAATTAAACCAAAAATTCATCAGAGGCGTTATATGGAAATTGGCGTTCCCAAAGAAACGAAAGACCAAGAGTTTCGAGTAGGTTTAAGTCCTTCTAGTGTGCGAGTGTTACACGAAAATGGGCATAAGATTTTTGTCCAGACACAAGCAGGTAATGGTGCTGGTTTTACAGATGCAGATTACATCAGTGCTGGTGCAGAAATTGTCTCTGCCGCAGAAGCAGCTTGGAATCGAGAATTAGTAGTTAAAGTCAAAGAGCCGCTATCAAGCGAATATAAATTTTTGCAAAAAGGGCAAATATTGTTTACATATTTGCATTTGGCAGCCGATCGCAAATTAACCGAGCATCTAATTGATTGTGGCACCTGTGCGATCGCCTACGAAACTGTCGAACAACCTGGCCCTAACAGACTACCCCTACTCACACCTATGAGTGTCATAGCAGGTCGCCTATCAGTGCAGTTTGGCGCGAGATTCCTAGAACGTCAGCAAGGTGGTAGAGGAGTCCTTTTAGGCGGTGTTCCTGGTGTTAAAGCAGGTAAAGTTGTAATTTTAGGCGGTGGTGTAGTCGGCACAGAAGCAGCGAAAATTGCTGTGGGGATGGGTGCGACTGTGCAGATTTTAGATGTAAATGTAGAACGTTTATCTTATTTAGAAACTTTGTTCGGTTCTAGAGTTGAATTACTTTATAGTAACTCCGCCCACATAGAAGCTGCGGTTAAAGAAGCTGACTTACTTATCGGTGCTGTTTTAGTCCTAGGGCGCAGAGCGCCAATTTTAGTATCTCGCGAATTAGTCAAACAAATGCAGCCTGGGTCAGTAATTGTTGATGTTGCAGTTGACCAAGGCGGTTGTGTGGAAACCTTACACGCTACTTCCCATACAAACCCCGTATACATCGAAGAAGGTGTGGTACATTACGGCGTTCCTAATATGCCAGGAGCAGTACCTTGGACATCAGCTCAAGCCCTCAACAACAGCACATTACCTTATGTTGTCCAGTTAGCAAATCTAGGCATCAAAGCCCTAGATGTTAACCCATCCTTAGCCAAAGGTGTCAACGTCCAGAATCATCGCCTTGTACATCCGGCGGTGCAAGAAGTATTTCCTGATTTGGTAAATTAGCTAAACATAAATGGCTCAACTTTTTATCAGGTTGAGCCATCTAAATTATTTCAACCAAATATTCAATGGCAATTACAATCCGTTCAATGATTACTGATTTATCGTCTGTAGCAAAACCAAGATACGATTGTCGCTACTAAATTCAATCGAGAATAACGAATCCAATAATCTATAAAACGCAGCGGTAATTTGCTGAACTTATTGTCAATTAGTGTTATTTGCTATTTTTTGTTGTTCTTCTTCATACAGCGCAATCCGTTTAAATGTCACTGACTTATTGTCATTACCAAAAATTTTGCGAATCGAAAGGGTGAGATTTTTACTACCAACTTGCAGAAGCCCTTTATTTACCTGTTCAATCAATTCATCTGTAATGTCGGGACTAAAAGTTGTGGTGACTGGTTTATCAGTAGGTGGCACAAAGAAAGAAATTCAGTCAACAAAGAAGGAACTGATATCACTGCTAGAGTCTTGATTGGGCAGATTTAGATATACTTCGTAGATATTGTAGGGTTGACCAGTGTAAGTCACATCAATTTTGACTGTATATTCTTTGGGAGTTGGTAAATTTGGGATGATACCTTTTAAAACTCCAAGTTGCTCTAACCTTTCAGATGAGATATCTATTGTAAAAGGATTTGCTTGATCAACAACTGTGTTAGTTTCTTTTGAAGCAATCACCTTGGGAGAAGTAGCTGGTAGGTTCTGCTGTGCTGGGGATGGTTTGGGGGGGAGACCAACAGGCGTGTCATCATACCTTACGCGAACAAGAACGGTTTTACCCAATACCTCTTTGCGTGAGGCATAAAATTATTGCTTTTCAATATTTGGACAACAAGTCTAATCTATTGCCACAAAATGGTATCAGGTGACAGATAATGACTATCTTGAATATTATGAGGAGAAATAATTTATGGGAAACCCTAAATAATGCCACTCCTGAGCAGCATTCGCTGGCGAACAATTCTCTCTCTAGCTCTTATCCTCCCTATTGGACTTTTATACAGCCACTATCGCTATTCTATTTCGTGGTTAAACCAAGAAGTAGGCGGGATTTTTTATCAGATATTTTGGTGTTTGTTCGCCTTTTTATTTGTAGCCACTCGCGCTTCCGTGTGGCAAATCCCGTTATGGGTATTAGTCATTACTTCCTTGATAGAGTTTATGCAATTGTGGCATCCACCATTCCTCAATTGGGTACGTTCATTTTGGTGGGGAAAAATGTTACTTGGCACTGCCTTCACTTGGGCAGATTTTACCTATTATTTTACGGGGAGTGGCTTAGGATGGCTGTGGTTGCGGCTGATAGTTCGGGGATTAAAGCTAAAATAATTTAGCCTAACGATGTGATGTATCAGGACGCTCATCAGAATTTTTACTACCTTTAACCGTTTGCCGGGACGATTTTTTCGCTGATGTTTGTGGCAACGGTTTACTGTGAGAGCGATCTGGACGCTTTCTCCCTTTGGGTCTATGCTTGCGTTCATCGACAATTGGCTCAGGCTTGATTTGTGCATTAACTCCAAAGCCACTAACCACTTCCACCGGTAATCGCTGTTCAATCAGCGTTTCGATATCTGCCAACAGATTGTATTCATCGGCACATACTAAGGATACCGCTTTACCTGATGCACCAGCGCGACCAGTGCGACCGATACGATGAACATAATCCTCTGGGACATTGGGCAGATCGAAATTGACCACATGAGGCAGTTCATTGATGTCCAAACCTCGTGCTGCAATATCTGTTGCCACTAATACCTGTAAACTGTCGTTCTTGAATTTTGCCAGAGCATGGGTACGCGCCGACTGACTCTTATTGCCGTGGATAGCCAGTGCTTGAATACGCTCCTGGGTCAACTGCTTCACCAGACGATCAGCACCATACTTTGTCCGCGTGAAAACTAGCACTTGATACCAGTTATTTTGCCGAATCAGCTGAACAAGTAATTGGCACTTTCTGTCACGGTCTACTTTGTAGACCTTCTGTGTCACAGTGTCGGCCGTAACATTACGACGTGCCACCTCGATCATCTCTGGGTGATCTAGCAGCCCAGTGGCTAGTTCCTTGATTTTGTCCGAGAAGGTAGCGAAGAATAGTAAGTTTTGTCTTTGCTTGGGTAAAAGCGAGAGAATGCGGCGGATATCACGAATAAAACCCATATCCAACATCCGGTCTGCTTCATCCAGCACTAAAAACTCAATATTTGACAGGTTTACTGTCCGTTGCTGTACATGGTCTAGCAGTCGCCCTGGAGTAGCGACCAGAATATCCACTCGACCCCTCAACAGCTTTTTTTGTGGATTAATGCTGACTCCGCCAAACATCGCCATCGTGTTCAACTTTAGGTACTTGCCATACTCCCGCACACTTAACTCTACCTGTGCGGCTAATTCACGAGTCGGGGTGAGAATCAGCGCCCGAATAGGGAAGCCTTCATTAGATGAGCTTTTAACGCTTTTGTCAGACGACAACTTTTGCAACAGTGGCAAGGTGAAGCTGGCAGTTTTGCCAGTCCCAGTTTGCGCCCCAGCCAGCAAATCACGCCCTGACAAGACAGCAGGAATCGCCTGCATCTGGATTGGCGTGGGTTTAGTGTATCCTAGCTCGGTGACAGCAAGGATGATTTCATTGGACAAGCCGAGATCAGAAAAAGACATAGAACTCCGTAAATAACATCGGCCTGTCGCCACTGGCGGCATCAGTCTTAGGCGGACGCACAAAGGTTTGAAGGGGGGATGGGCAGTAGCGCAAAGACTGAGAGCGAATGCCGCAGTTCTGCATTCTAACAGAGTGCAGTCTATATTGTAATCCTATGACTACACCAAAATAGTCATAAACACTTGATGTTATTTCAAAATTAGCTTGTTTGTCGTGAATTACATCTCCTGTGCCATCAAGTAAACTCCAATCATCCTTAGATAAGCTTATTTTAGGCATAGTATTTACTACTGATTGTCAAGTGCTGCTGACCATTTGTAACAATAAAATTAAATTGATTTACATAAAGTAACAAATATAGAAAAAACTATGTATACCACCATTAACGGAACCGGCATTTTGAATAACTACCCAACTGAACCCCAACTTGACTACGCTGAATATCCCAACCAAGAGAAGCAAAATCGTTACAAATTACAAGGTGCAGTTGTCACCCTGCTCGTTACTGCTTTAGTGTTGGTTGCCTTGGGTGTTAGCTAAAATTTTTTAACTTCAGTTACGTTATATTACTCATCGCTATTTGGGCTTCTCCTAATTTCCTTGGTACTTAACACCGAGGTTTTTTGTTGGGGTAAGCGCTTGTAAAGAGATCTGTAATCCTTTGACTGTAGTCAGTACGAGGATAGTCTGCCATACTAGGTGCAAATAATGCTTCTCTTTACGGGATGCAGAAAATTGTCTTCTATGTCATCTTAGAAAACGAGAGTTAATTCGGTGAGCATTTTTGTTGTTAGTATTGACAGGCTTTTACCTTTTAGTATTTACAGAGTTTTCTCCGAAATTTAAATCTCTACACACTAAAGAATTTTGGAGATAATCAATGTCAATTTATGTAGGCAACCTCTCTTATGATGTTACAGAAGATGATATCAAGGGCGTTTTTGCAGAATACGGTACTGTAAAGCGGGTACAAGTACCTACCGATCGGGAAACAGGCCGTCTGCGTGGCTTTGCTTTTGTGGAAATGGGAACAGACGCTGAAGAAGCTGCTGCTATCGAAGCTCTTGATGGTGCTGAATGGATGGGTCGTGGACTCAAAGTTAACAAAGCCAAGCCCAGAGAAGACAGAGGTTCTTCTGGTGGTGGTCGCGGCGGATACGGTGGCGGTGGCGGTGGCGGACGTAACCGCTACTAAGCTTTATAGCGTTGTCATTGAGGCCAGGGAAGACATACCTCCTTTGATTGGTAATTGCTATAAAACCAGAAATTTGAAGAGCTAATTGTTAGAGGATGTCTGAAACTTTTTGGTGTTGTATTTAAGACTGGCCAATCCCTCTAAATCCACGCCACTTGCTCCAAGTTGCAGTGGCTCCTTATTTAAGGGGGATCAGAATAAATATTTGATACTTATTCAGACATCCTCTGAAATAGATCAGGCAATAAGTTTATCTTTTTTTTACACTGTTAATGCCTGCTCAGTCCATTGATGAATTTAATTTGATAGGAGAGATAATGACCCAAATCATAGTGGGTGAAAATGAACACCTTGAATCAGCCTTACGCCGGTTTAAACGAGAAGTTTCCAAGGCGGGAATTTTTCAAGATATGAGGAAGCATCGTCACTTTGAAACACCTATTGAAAAATCCAAGCGCAAAAAACTTGCCTTGCAAAAGCAGGGTAAAAGACGTTTTCGCACTTAAGAATTGATTATAAATATCAAAAACCCTCATAATACTATGAGGGTTTTTTTATGCTGTCAGTGGGATTTCCTAATTTATCAAGCAATTAACACTTTCCTAACCTAAGTGGCTACGGCGATAAAATAAAGGAGTCGTATCCTAGCGATCGCTTCACCTCACACTACTCAACTACAATATATATAGAATTTGTTGCGAATTGTATAGTTAGGGATTGGCTGTCATGGCTCCCGCCGTTTTAATTCAAAATCTGCAAAAGCGCTACGGTACTGTTGAAGCCGTCAAGGATGTTTCTTTTGAAGTAGAACCAGGAGAAATTTTTGGTGTACTCGGCCCCAACGGTGCAGGTAAAACAACTACTCTGCGTGCTTTATGTACCCTCACCACTCCAGATGCGGGCAAAATCGAAGTATCTGGCATTTCTGTGTTGGATAACCCCAGAGTAGCAAGGCAAAAACTCGGTTATGTAGCGCAGGAAGTCGCTATCGATAAAGTGCTGACTGGAAGAGAACTGCTGCAATTACAAGCAGCGCTTTATCACCTCCCTGGGGCGGTAGCAAAACAGCGAATTCAGACGGTTTTAGATTTACTGAGTTTGCAAGAATACGCTGATAAAAAGACAGGAACTTATTCTGGTGGTTTACGCAAACGTCTAGACTTAGCAGCTGGGCTACTCCATGCACCGGATGTATTGGTATTGGACGAACCATCGGTAGGACTTGATATCGAAAGCCGTTTTGTTGTGTGGGATTTTCTGCGGAAGTTGCGGGTATCAGGCACTACAGTATTAATTACCAGCCATTATTTAGAAGAGATTGACGCACTAGCCGATCGCGTCGCTATTATAGACCGTGGGATTGTCATTGCCACAGGTACACCCTCACAATTAAAAGATAGGGTAGGAGGCGATCGCATTACCTTACGCATTCGGGAATTTTCTCCCCTTGAGGAAGCCGAAAAAGCCAAAGAACTCTTACAAGTTTTGCCTTTTGTCCAAGAAATCATCATCAACAGCGCTCAAGGTAATTCTCTCAACTTGGTAGTCACACCCCAAAATGATGCCTTAATTACCATCCAGCAAACACTCAATCATGCCAGCTTACCAATATTCGGCATCGCTCAATCTCGCCCTAGCTTAGATGATGTTTACCTCGCCGCCACCGGACGCACCTTAATGGATGCAGAACTAGCCGCCGTGGCTAACCGTGATCCCAAAGCAGAAAAGAAGCAAAATATGAGATAGAAATGCTTCCCAGAGTCAAGGGTCAAAAGTCCATAGTCCAGCATTTTTGATCCTTGAGCATTGACTATTGATCATTGACTAATTACAAAATCTTATGAGTGTAACTCCTAAATCTGATGTCAACTGGCAGCAACTAGCCTCACCTGCTGATGCTGCACCTAATTTTTTGGGTGACTTAATCCAAGAAACCCTGGCTTTAACCCGGCGCTTATTTATTCAACTCCAACGCCGTCCTTCAACTTTATTGGCGGGAATTATTCAGCCTGTCATGTGGCTAGTATTATTCGGCGCGTTATTCCAAAATGCACCCAAAGGTTTATTCGGGAGTACAACAAATTACGGTCAGTTTTTGGCTGCTGGTGTAATTGTTTTTACAGCTTTTGCCGGAGCCTTGAACGCCGGATTGCCTGTGATGTTTGACCGCGAATTCGGCTTTTTGAATCGTTTATTAGTCGCTCCCCTGGCATCGCGGTTTTCGATTGTCTTTGCTTCAGCTATCTTTATTATTAGTCAAAGTTTGCTGCAAGCAGCTGTAATTGTCGGTGCAGCAGCCTTTTTAGGTGCAGGCTTACCAGATGTAACGGGGTTGGGTGCGATCGCTCTCATCGTCTTTCTTTTGGCGTTGGGCGTAACGGCTATTTCTCTGGGTTTAGCTTTTGCTCTACCTGGACACATTGAACTGATTGCGGTAATTTTTGTTACTAACCTGCCTTTACTATTTGCCAGCACTGCTTTAGCGCCTTTATCTTTCATGCCCAAGTGGTTACAAGTTGTGGCTACTCTTAACCCTCTCAGCTATGCAATTGAACCGATTCGCTACCTTTATCTTCATCAAGAATGGGGACTAAGTAGTGTTGTGATGCAAGCATTTTGGGGTGATGTTACCTTTGGTGGTGCTTTATTAGTTTTGTTAGGCTTTGCTGTTGTTTCCTTAGTCAGCATTCAACCCCAATTACGACGAACTCTTGCTTAAGATAAAAACATGGTGTCGTTGGAGCATATTAGAGCAGAATCTCATGCAAAAATCACTTTTATCAGTTAAAAGCTTCTGTGTGGCTACTTTAGCAGGCATTGGCTTTGTCTCTTTTCTCGCAGCACAACCGAGTCTGGCTCAACTGAATACAATTGATGCCAATCCTGGTGATAATTCCCAAGATAATACCAATCCATTTTCGAATAACTCAGGTAACTTAAATCCCCTTGACTTAATTCATCGCGCTCAACTTGGTAATCTCAACTGGAATTCTCAACAAAAAGATGACGAATTAAATTCAGCAGTAGCTGAATTAAACAGAAAGCGTGCGGCGCTCAAACAAAATCCCAATCAGCCGGCAAACAATACTTCTGGACAAGCAGTTCCTGGTTTACCAGCCATCACATCTCCCAGTGTGATATCTCCCGTGCAAATTGTCCCAGCAAAAAACTGAATCAAATGCAAAAACCTCACCTTGTCGATAAATCCTTGACTGAAGCAAGGTTTTGCCGTCAGTACCAGGAAATAAAGATCAAAGGTGAGGTTAATCAATTTTGGATTTTGGATTGATTGATAGCTGTAGTCACAAAGGTAAAGACATTTTGAAAGCTTGAATGTCGAGAAAAATCATGCTTTTACCTTCTGCCTTCTGCTATGACATTAATTACAGACCCAGTGCAGCTAAAATATCGCTGGCGTGGTTAGATGTATTCACGTTGGCATCAACATGAACAATTTTGCCATTGGGGTCGATGACATAGGTGACACGCTTGGCATAACCACCACCATCAACGTCATAAGTTTGAATGAGAGTTTTATTGGTGTCTGCTAGTAAAGGAAAGTTCAGATTGAATTTTTGGGTAAAAGCTTGATGAGACACTTCATCATCGGCACTCACACCCAAAACAACTATATCTTTACCCTGATATTGCTCTTGAGCATCGCGGAAGCTACAGGCTTGTTTGGTGCAGCCTGGAGTGTCATCTTTGGGATAAAAATACAAAACAACTGTCTTACCTGCAAAATCAGATAATGAGACAGTGTTGCCATTCGTATCTTTGACGGTAAATGCAGGTGCATCCGTACCAACTGCTAGAGGCATAATGAACCTTTCCTGTTTGGTGTTTGTTGATGACTTTGAAATTTTACAATAATTTACAATGATTAAATGATTTGTTTGCAAAACAGTGTAAATACCAATATTGAGAAAACTTTCGGAAAACTAAGTCACCAATACTATAAAAATACCTAATTTTTCGTCCAATAAAAACAACATACGCAAATGGCTAACCTTGATTTCCCGACCGCAAAAACCTTCACTTACACTCCTAGCACCGTAACCAGGGCAGAGCGATCGCTGTGTTGTTCACCCTTTACTATT
The DNA here is from genome assembly GCF_015207705.1 of Nostoc sp. LEGE 06077. Taxonomy (GTDB): domain Bacteria; phylum Cyanobacteriota; class Cyanobacteriia; order Cyanobacteriales; family Nostocaceae; genus Nostoc_B. The sequence goes on along the minus strand of NZ_JADEWI010000008.1, from coordinate 129,311 downwards.
GGTTTATTTGCAGCCATGCGTGAGCAGAGTGTGTCAATAAATGCGATCGCCCTAGAACATGGTGTCAAACACGGCTACACTCAGCGTCCTGTATCAGAACTGACTTGTTATAACGCTTTGGACTGGTTAATCCAAGTCGGGGTATTGCGTCGAGAAGTTGATGGACAAGGAATTACCGATGGTTTTCGCCTTACGCCTTTGGGTCATCAACTTATAGAAAAATATCAAGGACAGAATTGGCCTGCCCCTTCCTGGCGAGATTACCTGTACAATGCAGGCATCCAGTGGTTTAGACTACCTTTTTAGAATTGAAAATCGAGAGAGTTAATGTTTAGGTTACAAAAGGGAACAATATATCTACAGAAGCATCAAACCCAATATAAATTCTTCATCAACATCTGACGAATTTTGCCAGATTATTGATGAGACTTACCTAAGTACAGTAGGGCATTTGTCAGCTTCTTAGCGTATAACAGTGATGAGCGGGTTGCGATGTCAGCCGTTCATAATTGAATATTCCAACCTCTTATAAAAAACCGACATTAAGTATGAAAGCAATTATGGTAGTGGGAACAACATCCCACGCAGGGAAATCACTGTTAACTACTGCTATTTGCCGTTTGTTGTCACGGCGTGGTTGGCGAGTGGCTCCCTTTAAAGGTCAAAATATGGCTTTAAATGCTTATGTCACTGCGAATGGGGGAGAAATTGGTTATGCACAGGCGGTACAAGCTTGGGCTTCTGGGGTGGTTCCTTGGGTAGAAATGAATCCCATTTTACTGAAACCCCAAGGTGATATGACTTCCCAGGTAATTGTTAAAGGTAGACCTGTAGGGCGAGTCAAAGCAGCAGATTACTACGAGCAATTTTTCGACCTTGGTTGGCGGGCGATAGAAGAATCTCTCCAGCATCTATCCACCGAATTTGATATGTTGGTTTGCGAAGGTGCAGGGAGTCCAGCAGAAATTAACCTCAAGCACCGCGACCTAACAAATATGCGGATAGCCAAGTATCTAAATGCACCAACAATTTTAGTTGTTGATATTGAGCGTGGTGGTGCTTTTGCCCATGTAGTAGGGACTTTAGAGTTACTTGACCCAGATGAACGGGATTTGATTAAAGGTATTGTCATTAACAAATTTCGAGGACAGCGATCGCTTTTAGATTCAGGCATACAATGGCTAGAAGAACGCACCAAAAAACCTGTGATTGGCGTTCTGCCTTACTTTCAAGAAATATTTCCAGCCGAAGATTCTCTAGATTTACTAGATCGAAAATCACAAAAAACTCAAGCTGACCTAAATATAGTTGTCATCCGCTTACCGAGAATTGCCAACTTTACCGACTTTGACCCCCTAGAATCAGAACCAACAGTCTCAGTCAGATATCTAAGTCCAAAACAAGACTTGGGACACCCAGATGCGGTAATTCTTCCTGGGACAAAAACAACCATTGCCGACTTAATTTTATTGCAGAAAAGCGGTATGGCAGAAGCAATCCAAAATTATGCCGCTTCTGGTGGGACAGTTTTAGGGATTTGTGGCGGCTATCAAATGTTAGGACAAATTATTGCTGACCCTGAAGGGATAGAAGGACAAGCTGGCAGATTTCAGGGTTTGAATTTATTACCGATTAGAACTGTAATTACCGGACAAAAAATTGCGCGTCAGCGCCAAGTTAGCTCAAATTATCCCCAAGCAGGCTTGCCAGTCAATGGGTTTGAAATTCACCAAGGGCGATCGCGCATCGAACAGCCACCAGATAGTCAAGCGTTTCAAGCGTTATTTGATGATGTTAACCTAGGGTTGGTGGATAGCTGTCAATCAGTTTGGGGTACTTATCTGCACGGATTGTTTGACAACGGCCCTTGGCGACGTGCTTGGTTAAATCGCCTGCGTCAACAGCGAGGTTTAAAATCCTTACCCACAGGTGTAGCCAACTACCGAGAACAGCGAGAACAAATCTTAGACTCGCTGGCGACTGAAGTAGAACGCCATCTAGACTTAACACAGTTTTTGTCGTAATTAGCCGAAAATTTCATGAGTGTTAGCGTGCGATTTTTACCAGATGATGTCACCATAAATGCCGAAGTGGGAGAAGCACTCTTAGATGTAGCCGAACGTGCTGGAGTGATTATTCCCACTGGCTGTCTTATGGGTTCATGTCACGCCTGTACTGTAGAACTGGAGGATGGTGATGTCATCCGTGCTTGCATTTCCACAGTACCGCCAACTGATGAGGAGTTGAAAATACATTTGTTTAGTGACCCAACTTGGTAGTTTTTGAATTTTTCGAGATTTGGATAGAGTGGCATTAGTAAATTAATTTAAATTTAAATAAATGCCTAAGAAAATTCGAGAGCTTAAGCAAATGCTTCGCCAAGTTGGTTTTAAAGAACTACCCGGCAAAGGCAGTCACACTAACTGGATACATCCTTTGTATGCTGGAAAAATTACAGTTTCGGGTAAAGATGGAGCAGATGCTAAACGCTACCAAGAAAAGGAAATCAAACAGGCAATTGAGGCAGTAGAGAGTAGTAAACAAGATGAGTAAACTCAAGTACCAAATGGTGATTCAGTGGTCTGAAGAAGATGATTGCTTCTTGGTAGGATTTCCTGATTTCCCTGGACAACGTTGGCGCACTCATGGGGATACTTACGAGTCAGCTGTTGCCAATGGCATTGAAGCACTGGAATCTTTGATTATTGCTTATGAAACTGTGGGTGATTCACTTCCACAACCAAAAGTGTTTAATGTTGCCTAATTTAAATTTATTCATAATACACTTGCATTGAGTATTTCAGGAAAGGCTCACAAATCCTGATTTTGCCTTCCCTTTGTATCAAGCAAGTTGCTGGCAATTTAGTTAGCTTTAACATTCAAGGCATATTGTCTAAACCTTTCTAAATCAGCTTGAATAGTTGATTCTACTACCCGTCCTAAAAACAAGTTATCCATGATTTTGCCAATGATGCCAGGGATGGCATAGGACACAGATAGCTTGACGATACTACTATTGTGGCGATCGTAAAAACGAATTGCTCCTTGGTTGGGCAATCCATCAATTGATTTCCATTGAATAATTTGGTTGGGAATAACTTTGAGAATCTGAGATTTCCACGTAAATTCCAACCCGCCAGTATTAAGTTTCCAAATAGATATCTCTGGATCATCGGGCGGTATTTTCACTGAATCAATCCATTTCATCCAACGAGGCATTTGCTCTAAATCAGACCACAGACTCCACACTAAATCAATGGGAGCCTCGACTTCTACCTGTACGCTATGTTCTAGCCAATCTGACATTCTCTTGTTTTCCTCTGGGGTTCGCTACTGCTTGATACTCTCTAAAATCGCTTTTGCTGCCCTTCTTCCAGAAATTGTCGCACCTTCCATACTATCGATATAATCTTGCTGGGTATAACTACCTGCTAGGAAGAAGTTTGGTATTGGAGTTTTTTGGTTAGGACGGTATACGTCCATTCCTGGCGCTTCTCGATAAAGAGATTGAGCAAGTTTCACGACTCCATACCAAGTCATGTTCAGTTCCCGTGATGAGGGGAAGAGTTCATGCACTTGCTTGAGGACGTGTTGGGCGATCGCTTCGTTACTTTCTTTAATAAATGGATCTCCTGGTGTGAGTACCAGTTGCAGCAATGAACCTTGTCCTGGGCGATAGTAATCACTGGGACTAGTTAACGCTAAGTCAGCAAAACAAGAAAAGTCTGCATCAGCAGTGTACAGTAAGTTATCAATGCCTGCTGCATGGTTGAGTTGTCTACGTTGCTCGGCATCTTGCAGTTCTGTCACCCAACCATCAAAGCGCAACTGGACGGTGGCGACTGGAACTGCATCTAATTTATAAATGTTGTCAAATTCTGACCATTTTCGCCAATCTTGCGGTAAAATTCGCTGAACTCCGGGAATGTCGCAAGCACAGACATAGGCATCAGCGGTAATGGTTTCTGTAGTATCACCTTGAGCTACTACTATGCCAGTAACGCGGGTTTGTTCGCCATCTTCAGCAAATTGAATTTCTCGTACTTGGCGACGAGTATAAATTTTTGTGCCTCTGGCTTCTAAGTATTTGAGAATGGGTTTGTGTAGGAACCCATCAGGAGAACCTTCCAACATCCGTAATACAGAAGCTTCTGTTCTGACGGCGAAAAATTGGAAGATAGTCAACATACAACGGGCAGAAATATTTTCGCAGTCAATGAATCCCAACGCATAAGCGATGGGATTCCACATCCGTTTAATGCTACCTTCACTACCACCGTGACGACGAAACCAATCGGCAAAGCTAATTTTATCTAGGTTGCGGATGGTTTTCATCGCCCCGTCGAAGTCTACTAATCCCCGGACTATGGGGCTGGTACTGAGGGCGATCGCATTTTGTAATTTATCTTGTAATGATAGTTGGGAAGTAGTAAAAAATGCTTTTAACCCATTAAAAGGCGCACCTGTGAAAAAGCGAAAATCTAAAGCACCTGTGCGTCCACCTTTATTGATAAAGGTATGGGAGTGTTCTTTTAGGCGTAAATGTGACAACGCCCCCACTTTTTCCATTAAGTCAAATAATTGGTAGTAGCAGCCAAAGAAGACGTGCAACCCCATTTCTACATGATTGCCATCGCCATCTACCCAACTGCCGACTTTACCACCAACAAACGGACGGGACTCAAAAATCTGGACTTCACAGCCAGCATCAGCTAAATCTACAGCGGTTGCCAGCCCAGCTAATCCCGCACCTACGATTGCAACGCGCATTCCGTCCTACCTCTTCAGTTTCTTTACAAATTGTAACTGGGTTGGTGTCGGAATTTGCTACTAACATCAAGCCTATTTGCGAGGTTTTACACTCGCTGAGTGAGAAGTTAATTGCCAGAGATTTATCAGGAGTCCACCAGTATGTAGATGCACAATGGGTTTTAACCCACTAGTAATAAAATTGCTTTTATTACTTTATTTGATTCCTGATCACTAAATTTACTGCTTTCAAAATGCCTGTGTTGAGATACACAAAATTTAGTAAAGGTGGACTGAAAAAAGCATGATAGGTATTTTTTAGGTATCCCAGCGACAATCTACGACGCTGTGGAAATAATTCCTGATTTTCCCTATCTATTTTGCTTCTTTGTTGTCATCAGATATTGGTAATCCTCGAATCAGTTCTCGAATTACATCTGTCGCAGGTCTACCTGTCTGCTGACAATATTTTTCTAGTTTCTCTGCTTCCTGTGTTGCTAAATTCACAGTGATACGTTTAACGGCCCATTTTTTATTAGTCATTATCATGCTATCTGCTGTATATTAACACCATCAAAACGACAAAAGACTCCATACAAGGAGGAATAAGATTATCAGAGTTTGTGTCAAGAAACAAGCAATGCTATAGACACAAAAAATCGTCATTTTGTCAAATTATTCATCATTTTCCGAGAAGATAATAATAACGGGATTACTATTGTGGCAGGAAAAGTCATTGGTGTACATTCATGTCTTGTAACAATCGTACTAGTGATGTTTTCAAGAAAACCTGACAATTAAATTCTATAAATTAATTTGAGATACCTAAGTTTCACTCAATCGAGATTCCCAATATTTTTATTTACAGAAAGTATTTCAACTTTTTTGCTTTATGAGATCAGCGCACACTACTTGAGAGACAATCTTGTGAGCAACTTGAGACCCTAATAAGTCTACTGGTTATAAGGTGTGTATATTTGACTGGTAATTACCCAATAGTACGCACCTATAAGCGATCGCTCTCATGTTAGAAGTATTTACTTTGATCTAGCGACTGTTTTTTTGGTACTCATTGGGTGTAGAGATATCTACAAATAAATCTATGTTGATTGTTTAAGTCATCATTGATTAGTTCCTCTATCTCAATTAGTGAAATTGGAATTTTTATGTGTAACTACTCAAGTTATTAATACAGTGATGTTTGGGTTATTTACGAATTATCATCAAAGATTTTCGTAAATATTTAAATATCTTTTTTCTGCACATACCACTGTCTTCACTTAATGAGCTTATTAATTAAGACAAACGTCTATTTATTGAGTGAATAAAAATGTAGTAAGTTTTCACTACAAAGTTAGACAAAACTATAAATTTGTCTGTCTAAAAATCAATGCAAACCCAAATTTGCCCTCCTTGTAAATTCAAATAATAAATTATTTAGTAAGCACTCACCGTATAAGGTAATATTTGCTTGATTTTTAGTGTTAAGGCTATTATAACCATGATTTTTAGGCTTTAAATAATCTTCATTTAATACTTGAGTACTAGGTTTTTTAAAGTTTATAAAAAAAATATAAAGAAATTTCGGAGCAAATAAAGTTTTAAGTAATTTCCTGGAAAAATGGTGTTGATAATTATCAAGAAAAAGAATAATTTTAAATTTTTAGGATAAAGTTCAAAGCTGATCTGCTCTCCTAATTAATTGGAGAAAAAATTATCTCTATGGCGACTGGCATAATTTAGTCAAAAAATTACGGAAAAGCCAAAGAATATCTAGGCTTCATGAACTTTGTATAAAGTAATTAAGCCAACAGTGAAATCGTATAGGAGATATGGGAAAAACACCACGAATCTTCGGAAAAAATGCCATGATTCTTGGTTGCTATCATCGCCTAACAAGGCAAATTCTTTTGCCTATACTTCTATTTCACTTGTCAGCTAAATAAATCCTGAATTTAATATATTTTTCAGGGAGTGAAGCGGCAAAAGCTGTCGTTAAGTTTATTTCCACCGACTTACTGATGTTGTTTGTCCCTGATGTAGGCAAAAAAGACTGCCTTGAATTCAGAGCAATGAAGTACATCTGAACACCAAAAAACTGTAGTTATGGTGATTGGCGAGTGTTTGTGGAAATTACAGCTGCGGTATCAGTTGCAGAGTCCCAAGACCTAAATCTTTTGGTGAAAGCGATCGCGCCTCAAACAAAGCCATCATGTCGCGCAGTTGGGGATTACCACGAGCCGATCCCATTAACCCTTTGGCAATGATTAAACCGCAATAACCTTTGGTATTTTTACACCGCTGATTCCATTTTTTGCGAGCTTCGACATGGATGGGATCATCATCTAAAAATTCACCGAACAAGAACAATTCACCATTTTGAGTTTGTAACAAACCCAAATCGTAGCGATCGCCATCAAAAGGATCAGATCCGGGATTAAAGCAAATTGCTTGTAACCCACCAGCCGCTTCGATACTTTCAATTACAGTTTTGGCTTTGGGGCGGGAAGTTTGCACCAGAATTACAGGTAATCCATCGCCGACCTGTTTAATTTCGCCGGCTGGATGATAAGTCACGCCTTTACGTAGATACTCCAACATCTCCCAAGACACCACGCCCAAACTGAGAAAAGAATCTTCAGGAATTAAGTCATCACGTAAAGACCGGAATATGGGTAAATCGGGTGTTTCTATATCTGATTCTGAAACACCAAAACCCGCCATTTCCTCCAACTCAGCTGCCAATTGTGGCATAGAAGCGACAGTCACAGATACTGACTTCGTTGCGGTATCTGATTCTGGTAGAGAAATTCGATAGCGATGACTGAGTTCGGGAAAAGTTTCATCACGTAACTGCCGACGATGGTCACGAATGAAGCGACAAAGACTTTCTAAAGCGACGTAAACAACTAGCGCCTCTTCGTCATATAAAACAGACCGCAGTCCTTCTAACGGGTGAATGGTGCCGAAAGTTGGGGACATTTCTGATACAGGCATCTCTGCTAAATCGTCAATGTCCTCCTCATCTTCGTCATCAGCATCGAGATTTTCAAAAGTGAGAAACAGACAATCTTGCTTGAGAAAAGCTTCCTCTAAGCGCCCTTGTGAATCTTCATGTTGGAGAACGGCGGCTCGAAATCGCTGGAGTGATTCTTCCGAACGATAAAACAAAATGCCATACTCCATTCCCAACATCCCCATAACTGAGGCGTAAAGTGTCCCGACATCCCATTTATTAATTTCTATAGATAAGATTTGTTGCTCTTCTAAAAATTCCCAAGGAGCTGCTTGCCAAAGAGCCAATGCTTTTTCTTGCAAAGCTTGGGCATACTGTGGGGGTAAATCTGGGATTTGGCTATCAACAACTTCCGCAAAGCCGCGAAATAATTCATCAATTAACGGTAATTCTGGGGCGTAGTCAATGACAATATCCAAATCTTGCAGTACGCCACGGAGATAGAATTGAATTTCTCGGTCTCTGACCACAATTTTGTGCGGTCTAGCAGGTTTAGCCGGGCTATGAGGATGTTCTATTGCACGCATCAGGGTGCGAACAATTGCTTCTGGGCCTGTTTCGGGGGGTACTACATCCATCCCACGGACAACACCTTGTGAGCCATCAACCCAAAGAATGCAATCACCATTGGCAGACGAATCTGAATGCGGGATTGGTGATGATAATGGACGGCGATCGCCCTCCCATACAGAAGGAATTTGAGGTAATTTATTCAACCGACGACTGGTAGAGCGATTAAAACTTGTCATAGAGTCAGTTAATCAAAGGAAGCAATTTGCGTGTCAATGGTTGGGGATGGGTAGCCTGGGAGGAGACTGTCCGGGCTGCAACTGAAGAGGGATTGCGACTCAGGTTGCAACAAGGCTTAAATTCTGAAAATACCGAATCTCTAAATATACCGAGTCTCTCAATTCTAGAATAAAAAGCTTTGGCTGCTTTTGATGGAGTGTTTACAATTGGCAATTTCTGGCCTTAATGTCGCTAAAATATATACAAAAACTATCAATTAGCCCAGCCGCAATCATCAGCTTCTATCAGGTTACTAGTTATTAAGGAGTTAATAAAAGATGACACAAGCAACACAGCCTCAACAACGTGGCATTTTGTTAAGCGAAACCGCCTTGCGCCAAGTCAAACTTCTGCAAGACAAGCAAGGGCAAGATTTGTGCCTGCGGGTAGGCGTGAGACAAGGCGGATGCTCCGGGATGTCTTACATGATGGACTTTGAGGATACAAGCAAGATCACCCCGCAGGATGAAGTTTTTGACTATGATGGTTTCCAAATTATTTGCGATCGCAAAAGCTTGCTGTACCTCTATGGCTTAATGCTTGACTATAGCGATGCGATGATTGGCGGTGGTTTTCAGTTCACTAATCCCAACGCTAACCAAACCTGTGGTTGTGGTAAGTCATTTGGTGTGTAGTAAGATTGTCAATTGTCAATTGTCCTTTGTATTTACTCATGACCATTGACCATTGACCATTGACTAATGACTAATGACTAATGACTAACACCGTTGAATCCCTGTTTGATACAGGTTTGGAACGCTATAAAGCTGGCGAAGCAGTGGATTCGTTGATCCCTGTGTTTAAGGAGGTATGCGATCGCGCTCCTAAAACTAGTGCAGCTTGGATTTGTTTAGCATGGTTGTATCTGTTAGATGACAAAGGCAACTCCGCTTATAAAGCCGCACAGAAAGCAGTCAAGTTAAGCCCACAAGACCCGCAAGCCAGAGTCAATCTAGCTTTAGCAATGCTAGAAACTGGTCAAAAAGGCTTGCGTCAACACATTGATGCTGTACAACAGCTATTCTTGGTCAACCCTGAATGGCGCGATGAAATTAAAAATAGTATTGAAGACGGTCTGACTAGAAAACCTGAGTGGGATAGTCTACTAAAAGTCCAGAAGTGGTTATTTGAAGAATAGTTGTTAGAGACTAGGGGCTAGAGGTTAGAGGTGAGATAACATCCCTCCGACTACACACGTTCTCATAGCTAATTCCTAGTCTCTAGCCCCTGTCCCTAGTCCCTAGTCTCCAATCTCGATATGAAAGATAAATTGTTAAATTGGCTGAACTTGATTTTGGTAGCCGATGTATTCTTAGTTTTATTTGGCTTTGGTTGGTTTGCGATCGCCGTTTTTGGTGATGCTGCGGGGATAAATTTGGGTCTTGATTTATGGCACAAGCTTTGGCAGCCAGTATTTAACCCAGCGATTGGCATCCTCATGGGGGGTGCAATTCTCAGCGGAATTATCAGTTGGGTATCTCGCAAATTTCAGGCTGATTAGTTATTTGTCAATAGTCAATAGTCCAAAGTTTTTGGCTATTAACTATTGACTTTTATCTTAAAATTTGCTGTAAAGCTGGGAGCAAATTCGGATATTCATAGGCAAAACCTGATTCTAAGGTACGTTTTGGCAAAACTTGTTGACCTTCTAACACCACAATCGCTCCATCTCCAAGAAGGGCTTCAATGGCAAAAGCTGGAACAGGTAACCAAGAAGGACGATGTAATACTTGTCCTAAAGTTTGACTCAGATCATTCATTCTGACTGGACTCGGAGCAGTGGCGTTATACACCCCTTCCATGTCTGACTGGCTCAAAGCTTGCAAAATTAAATTAACTAAATCGTCAATATGAATCCAAGAGAACCATTGGCGACCACTGCCAATTGGCCCCCCAGCAAAGAGTTGGAAAGGTGGAATCATTTTGGCTAAGGCACCACCATTGCCAAGAACGATACCAAACCGGAGAATTACGAGTCGTACACCAGCTTCTTTAACTTTTGAGGCTTCTGCTTCCCAGGCTTGACAAACTTGAGCCAGAAAATCATTACCGGAGACACTAGCTTCATCAAAGGTTGCGGTTTCACTTGTACCGTAGTAACCAATCGCCGAAGTATTGATTAATACTTGAGGTTTGAGGTTGGCTTTGGCTATGGCTTCAACTATTTTCTGAGTACCTAGCTGACGACTATTGAGGATTTCTTGTTTCCGTTCCGCTGTCCAGCGTCCCTCACCAATAGGTTCGCCGGCGAGATTAACGACCGCTTCACAACCAGCAATTGCATCTTGCCAAGCACCAGATGTAGTTGGGGTATAAGTAACAATCTCGACATTCGGGAAATTTGCGGGTGGAAAAACCTTTTGAGCAAAGTTGGGGTTACGCGTTAACACCAATACTTGATGACCTTCTTTGTGGAGTCGTTCTACCAAACGACTGCCAACTAATCCTGTTGCGCCAGTAATTGCTACTTTCATAATTCACTTCCACCACAGCCTTATACAATTTTGGATTTTGGATTGCTGTCTGCATCTAGGTTCTGTCAATCCATTGATCGCAATTATTTGGTAAATTGGCCTTATTTTAAAGTTTTTTATCAAATTTTCAACTTGTGTTTCTCTTGGGTATTCAGGGAAAGCACTTAGCTTGAGCTAATTTTCCCGTACCTTTATGTAATCAATCTGTAACGAATTAGCGTTTGGCGGCTTCGGTATTATACGATGGACGGAGTGTTGCAATGCTTGGGGCTATTATGGCTCGCTATACCTGTTCATTTACTATTTCTATTCCTATTGACAATCTTCAGCCGTTACTTTTAGAACTTCTCCAAGGCTGCGATTTGGAAATTCAGTATTACAACGCCGATTACATTCTGGCTCGTGAGATTCCTGGAAATGTTTCGTTCTCCAAGTTGGTCAAGGTTGAAGCATTCATTGACAGATCAAGTGCTACTGAAACAGAATCCCGGATGAGTATCGTCATTAAAAATGAAGAACTACCACTCCAACTGGATAATTACTGCCGACAAATGTTTGAATTTGTCAAGCAGTCGATTGAAAAGTGCCGTCATTGGCATTTAATTGAAAGCCTTGCTGGTTGACGCTGCTTGCTAGGCTAGCTTTGGGTAAAGCTAGCTCTGCCAAGTTGGGTAGTTGAAAATAGTTAACACCTAGCAGAAATTAACTGGTTTTTACGAGTCGTGATGCGTAAAGCCCCGGTCATTTATGCGGGGGATATAAGCGAACTTTCCTGAATTTATTCATCCGTGATGTGGGTCATTTATATACTCCAAGACTTTCTGAGTGCTGACTTTTCCTGTAGTATCGAACATATATGAATGAGTCCACAAACTGGGTAATCTCATCAATTCTGGAAACTCTTGTCGTAAATATCTTGATGACCTAACTCTAAATGCTTTCACTACTTGAGATATTGAGTGATGCGGATCATACTCAATCAATAAGTGAATATGGTCGGGGGCAATTTATAGTGCTTTGATGATCCATTTTTTATCATTAGCAACCGACTTAAATATCTCAATACACCGTAATTTTAATTTTTCATTATTAGCAAAAACTCTTCTACGCCTACATGGTATGCAGACTAGGTGAACAGTGGCTAAACCTATTGAGTGATTGTAATGCTTGTATGTGGTTTTCATCTATAGATGAATAGTGACTATCTACACAACCATGATATTATAATCAAATGAAAACCTTGAAGTTTAAATTGTACCAACACAAAAGAAATAGATTCCTCAAACGCATGATTAATGCGAGTGGGTTAATCTACAACCATTGTATTGCTCTGCACAAACGCTACTACCGGATGTGGGGCAAACATTTAAATTGTGCAAAACTTCAGGCTCATATTGCCAAACTGCGGAAACGTAACCCTTATTGGCAGACGGTAGGTTCTCAAGCAGTACAAGATATTTGCCAACGCATTGAGAAGTCCTACCAATTATTTTTTAAACATAATAAGAAAGGAGTTAGACCGCCAGGATTTAAAAAAGTTAAAAAGTACAAGTCATTCACCCTAAAACAGGCAGGTTATAAGTTTTTGGGTGGGAATAGGGTAAAGATTGGGAACAAAGTTTATCAGTTTTGGAAGTCTAGAGAGATAGAGGGAAATGTCAAAACTTTAACCATAAAACGTACACCATTGGGTGAATTGTTTATGGTTGTAGTTGTTGATGAAGGTAGCAAGTCAGAAGTTGAAGTTAAGACGGGTAAAATCGCTGGTTTTGACTTTGGTTTGCGTACATTTCTTACTTGCTCAGACAGCACTAAAATTGAGTCTCCCCAATTTTTTCAGAAATCCCTCAACGCTATTAAAAAAGCCAGTAGACAGCATTCCAAAAAACTTAAAGGCTCATCTAATAGAGAACGAGCTAGAAAGAATTTAGTACGCAAGTACGAGGATATTTCTAACCGTCGTCGTGATTGGTTTTGGAAACTAGCTCATAAGTTAACAGACAGGTTTGATGTGCTGTGTTTTGAAACCTTAAACCTTAAAGGAATGCAACGACTTTGGGGTAGGAAAATATCGGACTTGGCTTTTGGTGAATTTCTACAAATCTTAGAATGGGTCGCCAAAAAGAAGCGCAAACAGGTGGTGTTTGTAGATCAGTTGTATCCATCAACCAAAACCTGTTCTAGCTGTGGGCATATTTTAGAAAACTTAGATTTGTCAATTAGACGTTGGCGATGTCCTTCATGTCAATCTAAAAATGACCGAGATGGAAACGCCAGCTTGAATATTCAAAGAGTCGGGAGTTCGACTCTAGGCGTAGGAGATGTTAGACAGTCCCAGACTGCAATCTCTGTCTGATGCCTGAATCCCCCGTTTTCAAAACGGGGAATTGCTCAACCTTCCATATCTTCTGAATCGTCAGTCATGCCAGGGTTGATGAGGGTAATATCATATTCGCTGGAATCTGTTTGTCCTGAGCGCTGAGTATTTCTCAATAGGTAATAAATGGCACGTACCTGGGGGCCAAAAACGATTTCGTCTTCATTTTTTAAATCGTGGGCTGGGATTTTGCGCCCGTTAATCATCAATCCGTTGGCACTGGGTTTACCTTTAGCATCACCATCGACAATCCGATAGTAATAGCTATGACTATTTTGCCCTCTTGGCAATCTAACTAAGGTAGCATGACGGCGAGAGACAAACTGAGAGACTAAACGGATGTTGCAATCCCGGTCTCTGCCAATGGAGTAAACAGAACTTTCTAGAGAAAATTCTTTGCGACCTTGATCATCTTCAAGAATCAGTAGATGGCTTTCATTAGTTTCTGGTGCCATTGATGTATCGTTATGACTATCAGCGAAATTTTGATTGATTAATGTTGGTCTATGATTATTTCCTACCATTCTGGCGTACTACAGTCTGTGGTAATAACTCTGACAAACTTGAAAGCTATTCTGACTGAGAAGAGTAGAACATTCGCGTCCTACTCTCAAAGATGTGTAACATCTAACTATCGATTTAGTTTAACCTGAGTTGGTAAAAACCGACATTTAGTTTGCATTTTGACATTCAATAGCCGTTTTTATGGGCGATGAGCTAGTCTCCGCAAGAGTATAGAGTTAGTGACAACGCTAACTGAGCTAAAGGCCATGAGTGCAGCAGCGTTGGAAGGACTGAGAACAAAACCCATACTAGGTAACAAAACACCTGCGGCTAAAGGAATACCCAAGGTATTGTATGCAAAAGCCCAAAATAAATTTTGCCGGATTTTGTTGAATGTGGCACGACTCAGCGCAATTGATTCTACAACGTCACTTAAACGATCGCGCATCAAGACAATTTCTGCTGTTTCCATTGCCACATCTGTGCCTGAGTGTAAGGCAATGCCAACATCTGCTTGGGATAAGGCGGGCGCATCATTAATACCATCCCCCACCATTGCCACTTTAGCCGCAGATTTTGTCTGTAATTCTTGGATAAAGGCAGCTTTTTTACTGGGGGGAACTCCGGCGATGATATCACCACTATCTAATCCTAGTTGTTTACCGATCGCACTTGCCGCTTCTGGGCGATCGCCACTGAGTAGCATGACTCTTAAACTTAGTTGGCGCAATTTATCTACTGTGGTTTGGGCATCTGGTCTAAGGGTATCTTGAATAGCTATAAGTCCCGTTAAACTACCGCCAACGGCTATGCAAACAAGTGTTTTACCTGCTGTTGCTAGTCTTTGAATTTCTTGTTGGGCGGTTTCACTCACAGCAACTCCGTGCCAACTTAACCAATCTTGATTGCCTAACAGCACTGTTGTATTTTCTATAACCGCAGACACTCCTAATCCTGGTTCGGTATGGAAGTCTACCGCGTTAGGAATAGTTAACTGTTGGCGTTGTATTTCTTGCTGAATTGCTTTGGCAAGGGGATGGTATGTACCACTTTCAACAGCGGCGGCTAGTTGAATCAGGGAGTAAGACGTGGGGAGTTGGTAAGGAGAAATTTCCAGGCAATCAGTCACAGTAGGATTACCTGTGGTGAGAGTACCAGTTTTATCAAAGACTATGGTATCTAGTTTGTGGACTTTTTCTAAAACATCACCGCCTTTGATTAATAAACCTTTTTCTGCGCCTATGCCAGTGCCGACGAGAATAGCTGTAGGTGTGGCTAATCCTAAAGCACAGGGACAAGCGACTACCATAACGGCGATCGCTAGTTTTAAGCTGGTTAGGAGTGGTGTTAGCGGTAGCGGGGCGTTCAGCTCGTGGTGAGTGCTGGGTGCTGAGTGACTCATCATTTCCATACCACTCATCCCACTGGAGATGGTGAGATCCGGCCAGATGTGGGTGCCGTAAAAGTACCAAAAGATAAAGGTTAATAAAGAGGCTGTCAACACGCCGTAGGTGAAGTAACCAGCTACTTTATCAGCTAATTTTTGTACAGGTGCTTTACGGGTTTGGGCTGCTTCCACTAAGGCGACAATTTGCGCCAAAGTGGTATCGTCGCCTGTACGAGTTGCCTGAATGGCGATCGCACCTGATTGGTTTAAGGTGCCTGCGGTGACTATATCCCCTGGTTGCTTAATTACAGGTACGGCTTCACCTGTTAACATCGACTCATCTATGGTTGTTTGCCCAAAACGAACTTCGCCATCTACGGGAATTTTATCTCCAGGCAATACCTGCAACCATTCACCCACTCGTACTTGTTCTGCGGGGATTTCCAGACTGTTAGCCCCTACTCCATATTTTTCTGGGTCTGGGTTGGGAATCAATCGGGCTACTTGTGGTTGGAGTGCGAGTAATTGTCTAAAAGCCGCCGCCGCTTTACCTCTGGCTTGTCGCTCTAATGTTCTACCCAGCAGGATAAAGCCTAACATCATCACTGGTTCATCAAAGAAGCACTCCCAACCCATTTGCGGGAATAACAGTGCTACTAAACTGGCGGTGTAAGCGGTGAGTGTTCCCAAACCCACTAAGGTGTTCATATTGGGACTGTTGCGCCGCCAACCTAGCCAACCATCAATAATGATAGGACGACCAGGAAATAAAAGTGCCAGTGTTGCTAGTCCACAATGAAACCAGATGTTGTCCAAAATGGGCAAATTTACGTTAATAATGCTGCTGAAATGCCCAATTCCGGACAACACCAGTAATATACCAGCGATCGCTAGTTGTTGGAATGCAGAACGCATTTCTTGGTGCTGTCTTTTTGCAGAATCTTCTAAAGCACTTTGGTGACTAGATTTGCGGGGTTGAGTTGGGAATCCAGCGGTGGTTAATCGCTTTGCCAGTGCATCGGGATCTATCGTTCCAACTTCTGACTCTACGACTGCTACTTCTGTCGCCAAATTCACGCAGGCAGTCTTGACCCCTGGATATTGGGTTAGCTGACGTTCTACAGCACTTACACACCCAGCACACTTCATCCCTCCCACATCTAGAATAATGGTCTCGGATGTTGGGGTTTGTTCTAGGTCAAGGTTCGTTTTCGGCACAAGTTGCATGGCAAGTTTTTGGATTCGCTACGAACATTTAACGCCTGACTAAAAGCGTCTCTATTTCGAGGGTAGGCGAAATCAGGAACTATGACTGAATGTCAATAACATTAATTTTCTTTATTTGTCCTTGGGCTTGGGCCTAAACTGCGGTTCCAGCGTAGATAAGTGAAATAAGCAATAGCGGCAAACTGTATTGGCAGCATAAAAATTATGCTCTTTAAGTAAGAATTGATTTCTAAATTAGACATGGTGCTAAAATAGCCGCAGCTTAATAGCAGTAAGAAAAACCAGATGAGATGTTTACGTTTGATGGTTGGCATATAGCGATCCTAAATGAGTTGTGAAAATTATTCGTTAAGGCAGGGAATAGGGAACAGGGAAAAGGAGACAGGAAAGAGAAATTTCCAAATGTGCTTTATTTTTTCACAAATGATTTAGAACTGCTATAGGAGTAAAATCAGACTGTTTGCTCAAAAGGGTCTGCTAAATAGTCATTTCATACTTACTGTAAAAGCAATTGACCTAAAGAAGATTTGGTAAAAGTCATAGACAGTTCTCCCGTTTGCGATATGTGATACAGGCGGAAAGAATGATAAATTAACACTGTAATTAAAAATAATATTTGTACCTTTCTTACTCTGAGTAGTTGACAATATAAAGCTGTAATTTTGTGCTTAGTTAATAACTCTAAGGTAACGTGAACTATTACAATTACAAAACCAGCAAATAAAATTGGCCCAAATAAATTCTCGGCTACTGCTTGGCTCAAATTTCCTCTACCAATCGCCATAAATGAACGAGTCATACCACAGGTGGGACATGGAATCCCCGTGAAGTGTCGGATTGGGCAGACTAAAAAACCTATTCTATAATTTCGGTTATAAAAATATGTCCCAAGTATTGGGGTATAAGAAAATCCTAATATACCCCAACGCATTAGTTTACCGTGGCACGACAGAGGATAAGAAGATAATTTCAACACTACTGATGTACTCTTAAAATTACAACGGCAAACAAACATTCTAAAACATCAGCTTAAAACCAGCCTTTTTTGTTGACAATATAAGCCGTCACAAATTCCTCGTCTGTTTTGGTTAAGTAAATAATTCCTTCTACTAAACCAATAATGCTCATGATTAATCCACCAAAACCGCAGGTGAGTACGCTAACCAGCAACATGATCAAGCCTTCGGTTGTGTAACCAAGAATAAACTTGTGAATACCTAAAGCTCCTAATAAGATTGCACAAATTCCCGCTGCAAGTTTCTTACTACTAGTATCACTGGGAGTGTTATTAGACATTGATTGGAAATGCCCCTCAAGCATAAATAATACTCCAATCTTATCGTCTAAATAATTACTTAGTCTCTAGATATTTACACTAGATACATGATAATTCATAATTCGTAATTACAATTAGTGGGTGCTTGTACCCTCAAAATTACGAATTATGAATTGGTAATTATTTGCTCAATATATGGCTCTTGTTTACTGTAAATAACTAAAAATTTAGTTTTCTCTTTTGGCTAGAAGAACACAAGAGCGATGAATAAATTAGATTATGGGAGATATAGCAGTCCTAAATGAGATACAAACGAATCTTTTTGCTGTTCCCCGTTCCCTGTTCCCTTTCTGGACGAGTAAATTTGTAAATCAAATAGGATTGCTATAGATTTTAGAACCAGCCCTGCTTATTCACAAAGTAGGTATCTGCAAATTCATCCGAGGACTTATTTAAATAAATCATGCCTTCAATCAGTCCGATAAGTTGCATAACTATCAAGGCAACGCCGTAGGTGAAAGTGCCTGCAACTATAGATATCGCTAACATCATAAAGCCTTCAGTGGCGTATCCTAAAATAAATTTATGAACGCCAAAACCTCCAAAAATAATCCCACAGTAACCAGCCAGAAGTTGCTTATTAGGATTACTGGTAGAGTTGAGATTTGCCATAGCATTGTTACTCCTCAAAAATTAGGGAAAAAATTAAATTTTTCTTCTGATTAAGCCGCAGTAAATATTAATTAATATTTTGTAATTAATATTTTAAAACATCAACATAGATATTACAGAATAGCTAAGAAAAACTTAGTTTTTCTTAGTCGCACATGAATAGTAAGCTAGGAAAAAATGTTTATGGGAACGGATGTTTTGTTAGTATACGCCTAACTTCTGTCCAAAGAAAGATGTCAACACTTTAAAAGCAACACTACAGAATATGAGTGATAAAAACAAGTACTTTCTCGCTAAGAACTAGCCAGCTACTTGATGGACATATTTAATTGAGATTATGACACCAAAGACAGTTTTTTTGCATATGCGTAAGTATGATTTCTCTGGAAGAGAATAAATACTCAATATTGGCAAAAAACGACGGTATCATACCATTTTCTTCAAGTCCATTAATGTTATTTCCGGACTTTTTTGATGTGGCTGCAATGATGAGATTCCCATTTAGCGAGAAATGTCTAATTAGACACAGATGACATATATTCCTCAACTAGAAAATTATGTCATCTTGGTTTCAGTGAGTTTAAGTTACACTGATACCTTATTTAGTTGTGCTTCGTAACTCCTATCATTAAGGACTATGATTCAATATTGCTTGCAACATATAGCATAGACAGGCAATCAATATCTGAAAGATAGCTTTAACTATCTAGATAATACTAAATGTTTATCTAGAAGTTTTGTAATCTATTTAACAGTAATGCTGATATTTTCGTTGCCGTCAATATTGTCAAATTTGAGTCAAAATTTGCTGAATACTTAATTTAGTAATGACCAGCGAAAAATCATGACCTACGCAGATGAAATCAGATATTTTTTGTTACCGCAACCGTAGAAGATATGTTTTATTAATTACCACTTCCCAAGAGGAATAGACTAAGTAGTGTACCACTATTCCAAAGACTGTGGAGTAGCATAGGAGCCAGGAGATTGCGCGATCGCGTGTAGACTACTCCCAGGACGATCCCCAAGGCTGTGAGTGGTAAAACTTCTGACAAGCTGAGGTGAGCGATCGCAAACAATAAACTACTAGCGACAATTGCGCCCCACACAGGTAAGTAACGAGTTAGGGAAGGCAGTAAAAAGCCCCGAAATAAAATTTCTTCAAATAATGGGGCAGCGATCGCGGCTGTAGAGAAAAATATACCTAGTGCTACCCCATCTTGGCTTTCTAGTGCCAATTGCAATAACGGATTACTCCCGCCTTGTCCTTGCCAGAGTTTTTGATTAATCAACGACACCACCACAACTACAGGTAAAGCGGTGCAATAACCCCCTAAACCCCACAACCACCAATTATCTTGTAGCTGGAATTTAAACCACAATCGTGGCAGAGGGAAAAACCGTTTGATGGAGAAATACATAACTGAAAGCGCACCCAGCGCTACAAACAGGTAGCTAATTAACACAGATACAGCTTGTAGGCGCACACCCACAATCGGGCGAGGAATTGGCAGTATAGACAACAAAAGGGGAACAAGAATCTGTCCCATAAAGAAAAATCCGACAACAAACACCTGGAGGATAGTTTCGCCATCCCAAGGGGTTGTCCAAACTAAATCACCATTTTGTGCGAGTAATGCCTCTTTCCCTTTGAGTAACCTTTGTGTCACCAAGAAAATCAGCAAGATTGTCCCGATAAATGCTGCTAACGCTGGGATTGTACCGATGAGGGTGAGTTTAAATACAGC
This sequence comes from Nostoc sp. LEGE 06077, assembly GCF_015207705.1. Lineage (GTDB taxonomy): Bacteria > Cyanobacteriota > Cyanobacteriia > Cyanobacteriales > Nostocaceae > Nostoc_B. The sequence continues at coordinate 109,092 of NZ_JADEWI010000008.1, read as the reverse complement.
TTGAGATGCTGCTGATTGCTGTTCTGCTTTAACTGTTGCTAAAGAATCTTGACGCTGCTGGAGTTGGTATAGCTGAATCAAAGCAGTGTTACGAAACCAACCATCTAAATTCTTTTGAATCAACTGTTGGGCATTGGGTAAAATGCGGGGGGGATCACTCCAGATTCCACTTAAGACAGTCGCCGTATCGCTAAATTCAGTGCTGAGTGTTGGCTGTGTTAATTCACCCCAAGTTTTCAAGGCTGTGTCTTTTTGTCCTTGTTGTGCTTGTAAAATGCCTAAGCGTAAATCTAACTCTGCTAGTAATTTTTGCTGTTGTTTCAGGGATTGCTGTAATTGTTGCCGCGTGACTTCGGGAGAGGCGTTAGTATCAACAGTGTCTTGTGGTAGAGGTTTAGCTGGAGTTGTAATTTTCGGCTGAGAACTTAGCTGTGCAAGTTGGTTTTTAACTTTATCTAGATTAGCTTGTACAGATATTTGTGCCTCCTGATATTGCTTTGTAGCATTTTCTAGAGGCTGATCTTCGAGTATGGCTTGGCGAATCACCTGAAGATTATCACCATCTTCTGGCCGCCAAGCTTGGGCTTGCAGCGCAATATTTGTTTGATAAAGTTCCAGACGACTTTGGAACTGGGGTTTTTGCCAACTACTGACTAGAGATAAAGTTGCCAATGCAACCGCTATCACAGTCGAAATTATTAACACCAATCGTTTGATTGTCATCTATCCCCCTTTAACAAACCAGAATATGCCCCTTGGGAATTATCGCAAGAAAAAGCAGGAGGTGGATAGATATCATCAATATTGTGAGTCTACTTTACAAGGACAGCGATCGCTCTAAGCATCCCGCTATGTTAAATGGCAATCCACTGCATTCCTTCCCTTGCGCTAATCATTTGCCAAAACCACTTAAATAATCCTGCTTATTTCTTACCTAAGCCCAAAATAATTTGAGCAAAGCAATTTATCCCATACTTTTGCTTTAACTAGAAGAACCCGGACTTTTTAACAAAGTCCGGGTTCTTCTACCGTTTCTGGATGAAGATGCAATTTATCGTTTGTTGTAGAGGCGTTGTATACAACGTCTCTACTCATAAAATTGGTATTAGCCTCTCGATTTTTACAATCAAATAGGATTGCTATATAGTGTATGGTTACAAAAGCTGTGGATAATTGAGAATCAGATGTTACTGAGTATAAATTCAAGGCATACCCAGCAAATCTATTACCCTGATTATTTTCTAAAGCTAAATAAATTTTTTAACGGCAGGCTTACGAAGATATGAATTCCCATCACAAGCTTTTTGGGTGACACTTGCATTGAGAAAATTTAGCTTAGTAAACTAAATTACCTGTACCCCGTAATTGTCGCAAAGAATTGATGCAATAAGGACAGTCGCACTTAAAGATTCTGATTGCCGCATCACTTTCTTCATCTGTAAAATTCAGTTCGGCAACGTTGTTATCAGATGGCTGGGATGAAACCACCGTAGATTTAGGTGCAGGCGCAGCCTTGGGATCTCTTTCAGAATCGCGAATACACACAAAATCTTTCAGACCGTGGGGATTAGTAATACAGGTACGACCGTCATCTGTGTGCATTAATCGTTGGGTGAGGTTAACAGATGCATGGGCTGGATGTAGGGCTGCCAATGTAGACATCAGAGAAGTAAAAATTGCCGAACTGGAAAGCAAATTCAATACTAATTTCTTGTTCATATATTTCCTGATAGAACATCTCTGATTGCCAAGCCTATCCTATTAATTGTGTCTGGTCAAGATGATGTTGATGCTCCCTAGTAAATATCAGACGCATATTTGATTTTTCCAACAATTATCTATTATTTTCCGAGATTGTTTCCTGTTCCCTCCCTACACAAATAATTTCAGTAATTTAACTAGTTCCTATATAACTAATCTATTTGATCATTTCTGCCATTTTTGCCTAAAATTAGCAGAAATTCTGTTCTATTCTTGTCTAAAGTAAGTCACATAATTTGTTATTCCGGCTCACATCAATAAGCCAGCAAAGAATACAAACCAACTCAATAAAATTAATGAGTACATCAAATTTTTTCTGGTCTACCAAAAAACATCAAGATATAGAATTGCACGGTGGTAAAATAGGAAGAATTGTGTTATCTGCTTAATAATCGGTTTTATATAAATAGCTACTATTAGAGATTGTGGATAAACTTCAGTTGCCACCTTCAAGGTGACAACTGTAAAGCAGTTAAAGCTACTCTTAGCTATAATCCTTACCGATGCGTTAAATGTTTTATACTCATCCGAGGTATTTAATGACTACTCAAACTCATCCTTCAGTTTTGACAAAAACAGCAAGTGTGACTTTATCCACACCTGTACAAGCCACGCTTTATGTTTCTTTGTGCGCCTTGACACTTTGGACTGTTTACTTTACTACTAACCCAGCCATTCACGATCGCGTACACTCAGTACGTCACCACACTTTGCTAGTAGGATGTCATTAGAGGTCTTGACTGCCTAAACCGATGGGGAAGTAGGGAGATAAGAAATTTAAACTATTCTCCCCATCACCCGCGAAATATATCAAAATGATGGCGATCGCTACGGTTAGATGATCTACTCTAGCCTCTTCCAGAGATATGCTTAAAATCAAAAAGTTCAAGGTTTATCTACTTCTCAGTGCTGTGGCTAGTTTGATGGGTGTTGGGTTTAATCACTCTGCTGGCTTTTCTCTGTCGCCTCAAGCCAATGTGCGATTAACTACTGAACCACCTATTAGCCAAATCATACCTTTTGAGGCAGAAGCCAAAACACCCCAATTACCTGAAAAACTGACACTACAAGCTGTAGATGCAACAGGTAAACCTGTAGAAAATGCCAAAATCAATTTAAAAATCTTTACTCCCCCGCAAAATCCTTGGTTTACCACAGATTTTCCCATCGTTGAGGGAACCAAGCTATTAGATATACAAGCGATCGCATCTCAAGGTCAACTGCAAGTCCAGCAAATTTTACCAATTCGGGGTAATTATCAACTACAAGTGAATGTTACCCCGATCACGCCGAATGCTTTTACGCCAATTCAGCAAACTCTCAATCTGTCAGTTCCCGAAAATCCAGTTAAATATCGTAATTTTGCCATTCTCGCCGGAATTCTGTTGATTGTCGGCTTAGGTGGTGGCTGGGTAATTGGGGGACGACAAGAAACCCAACCAGGAGAAATTGCCCCCCAACGGGTAAGATTATTGTTGAGTGGTGCAACTGTGATGGCCATCATTGCTTTATTAGCAATTAACCTAAGTTCAGAAATGGCACAATCGCAGACATCTCACGAAGAACATCACCATCACACATCTGCGGCTGAAGCTGAAGGAGATCACCACCACAGATCTGCGGCTGAACCGGAAACTGATAACTACGGGATTGTCAGACAACAGGGTTTAGAAGTGCAACTATTAGGAGATGTGAGTGCTACAGTTGGTCAACCTGCTAAATTACAAGTGCAGGTTGTTGATGAAAAAACCAAGCAGCCTGTTTCTGATGTTTTATTAAATATTAAAACCACTGCACAAGAAGATGGCTGGGTTCCTTTCGCTTACCAAGGTACCCCAGATGCAGCCGGGAAACTTTCGTGGGAACAGCAATTTTTTGATGGCGCACCTCATAATATTCAGGTAGAAGTTTCGCCTCAGCCAAACTCATCACGGCAATTTTCACCTCTGCGGGTGCAAAAAAATGTAGATGTAGAAGGAGTTGCGCCACCGTTGTCCATCCGGTTAATTGTTTTGGCTTACCTCACAGGTATTATTATTATTGGTTTGTTAGTTGGATTGCAGCTAAGACGGAAACTGAGTCCACAATACTAACGTTGCACCTGTTGAATCAAGGTTTGGGTTTGTTGATAGCTTGCGGTGTCTCCTTGCTGGCGAAAAAGTGTGGCTGCTTGCTGTAAATCAGCGATCGCGCTACGCTGATCTCCTAAAGTATATTTAGCCAGTCCGCGATTACCGTAAGCATCAGCTAACTGAGGATTTAAGCTAATTGCTTGGTTAAAATCAGCTATTGCTGCTTGGGTATTTTTCTGTTTAAAGTAAGCCAGTCCGCGATTGTAGTAAGCATCTACAGACTGGGGATCAATTTTGAGTGTAGTGTTAAAGTCCGCAATAGCTTTTTGCAGATTTCCCAGTTGAGCATGAGCAGTTCCCCGGCTATTATAAGCATCTACATGGTTAGGATTGAGTTGTAGTGCTTGGTTAAAATCAGTAATTGCTGCTGGTAAGTCGCCGATTTGCGATTTAGCTAAACCTCGCAAACAAAAACCTTCGTAAAATTTAGGGTTCTGCTGCACTACTTTGTCAAAATCTGCAATTGCTGCACTAAAGTTACCTTGTTCTAGCTTTTGCACCCCTTGTTGAAAATATTCTTGAAAATCTGTTTGCTTGCTTGGTGTTGCTGCATAGACAACCGCAGGTGTTGCACCAAACAAGATTGTCATTCCCAAAACTGCAATTTTTTGTCGGATATGGTTCATAATTTGACCTCTTCACATTTGCAGTACTAGCGAGGATTTCTCCTATTTCAATATTTTAACCAAAGAACCAGCCAGAAATAGTTTGCAATAACAACCAAACATTTAAAATAATTATGGCGATCGCTACTAACCACGATAAGATTTTTATCCACCAAGGATTGACAAATTCACCCATTAAGCGGCGATTACTGGTAAACATCACTAATGGGACTACGGCAAATGATAGCTGTAAACTTAAAATTACTTGACTAAAAATTAATAAGCTGCTTGTACTTTTTTCACCAAAATAAATAATACAAATTAAAGCTGGGGCAATTGCTATTATTCTTGTCAATAATCGACGTAACCAAGGTTTCAGTCGTAAATTTAAGAAGCCTTCCATGACAATTTGCCCGGCTAAGGTGGCTGTGAGGGTTGAACTTTGTCCAGAGGCTAATAAGGCTAACCCAAAAATCGCACTAGCTGCATTCACACCCAACAAAGGAGAAAGTAATTTATAAGCATCTTGAATTTCGGCAACATCTTGATGTCCTGAGAAATGAAAGGTTGCGGCAGCTACAATTAATATTGCCGAATTAATTAACAGTGCAAAACACAAAGCAAATGTTGAATCAATTGTACCAAATTTAATTGCTTCCCATCGCTTTTCTGTAGTTGGTTGCCAAGCACGGGTTTGAACAATTGATGAGTGCAAATATAGATTGTGTGGCATGACTGTTGCCCCCAAAATTCCAATAGCAATGTACAGCATTCCTGGATTTTGCAAAATTTCGATTTTGGGAGCATAGCCTAATAAAATTCCACCCCAATCAGGACGGGAAAATATAATTTCTACTCCAAAACAAATGCTAACAGTTGCTACTAACATAATTACCAAGGCTTCCGTATAACGAAAGCCTTTATTTTGTAAAAATAACAATATAAATACATCTAAGGCTGTGATACATACACCCCAACTCAGGGGAATGCCAAAAAGCAATTGTAGCGCGATCGCACTTCCTAAAACTTCTGCTAAATCACAAGCGGCGATCGCAATCTCACACAACAACCATAAACAAAAGCTCACACGCGGGCTAAAATAATCCCGACAAGCTTGGGCTAAATCTCTCCCAGTCGCCACCCCCAATCGCACACAAAGCGACTGCATTAAAATCGCCATCAAGTTAGAAAGCATAATCACCGTTAGCAGTGTATAGCCAAATTTAGCCCCACCAGCTAAATCAGTTGCCCAGTTTCCAGGATCTATATATCCTACAGAAACTAGATATCCTGGCCCTGCATACGCCAATATCTTCCGCCAGAAACTGTTTGTTTGCGGGACTTTAATACTGCGGTGGACTTCAGGTAGGCTAGGCTTTTTAGCACCATTCTCGGAAAAGGGCATTCGTTTTGACTCATTTTTTCATAATTTACTCATAATTTTACAAAAGTCTGACACACTCACATCTTTCTAGAGGTAAATTCGCAAATATATACCTTGACTGAAAATTTCTTGGCAAACTAAACAACATATTTCCAATTAAAGATTGAGAAAGATTCTCTTTCTTGAAATTTACATCTTGCAAAAAGTATTTATTTCTAATAAATTTGAATGTACGCTCATATTTTAAATCAACCAGAATTTTGACAAAATGCAGCATAAAACACATTCAGAATCTTCCAGTTGTTGCAGTCATGATCATCATGAAAATTATCACCATGCTCATGAACATAATCACGATGATAATCATAATCATGACCACGGTGGAGAATTTATCTTCAAAAACGAAATATATTGTCTAATTCTGATTGGCATTTTATATATATCTGGAATAGTTTTTGAGCAACAATTACACAACACACCTTATGCTATCGGTGAATATCTAGTTTTTATTCCTGCTTATCTCCTCAGTGGATGGAGTGTTTTAAAAACAGCCGGACGAAATATTCTCCGAGGTAGAATTTTTGATGAAACATTTTTAATGACAATCGCCACACTAGGCGCTTTGGCAATTCATAAATTACCCGAAGCCGTTGGTGTAATGTTGTTTTACAAAATTGGAGAGTTATTTCAGGATATTGCTGTCAGTCGTTCGCGCAATTCGATTAAAGCTTTATTAGAGATACGCCCAGATTATGCAAATCTGGAGACAGAAGGTAACATCAATAAAGTATCTCCTGAAACTGTAAAAATTGGAGAAATTGTAGTTATTAAACCAGGCGAAAAGATTCCTTTAGATGGTGAAATCATCACCGGAAATTCACAGATTGATACATCTGCGTTAACTGGAGAATCTGTACCACAAACTGTGAGGGTAGGAGACACAGTATTAGCTGGGACAATCAATCAAGGTGGCTTGCTAAAAATTCAAGTCACAAAACTATTTAATGAATCTTCCATTGCTAAGATTTTGGACTTAGTGCAAAATGCGAGAAGTAAAAAAGCCGAAACCGAGAAATTCATTACAAAATTTGCTCGTTATTACACACCAATAGTTGTTTTTATATCTCTAGCAGTCGCAATATTACCACCTTTATTCATTCCTAGAGCTACATCTTCAGAATGGGTTTATCGGGCTTTGATATTATTAGTTATTTCTTGCCCTTGTGGACTGGTGATTAGTATACCACTGGGCTACTTTGGGGGAATTGGTGGTGCTGCTAAACGCGGTATTTTAGTCAAAGGTTCAATGTTTTTAGATGCGTTAACTACGGTTAAAACAGTAGTTTTTGATAAAACAGGTACTTTGACAAAAGGCGTATTTAAAGTAGTGGAAATTGTCCCGTTCAATGGGTATAGTGAAGGAGAAATTCTAGAATTAGCTGCCAAAGTAGAAGCCCATTCTCATCATCCTATTGCCCAATCAATTAGGGAGGAATATGGTGATAGTTTTGATATATCAGAAATTACAGATTATGCAGAAATTGCCGGTCTAGGAATTAGGGCAAAAGTAGGAAATAAAGTGGTATTAGCGGGAAGCGATCGCCTACTTCATCAAGAGCAGATTAACCATGATACCTGCAATATAGAAGGGACAGTTGTCCATCTAGCAGTAGACCATATTTACGCTGGATATATGATCATCGCTGATGAGTTGAAAACTGATGCTAGAGAAGCGATTCAAGCATTGAAAAAATTAGGCGTAGAAAGAACAGTCATGTTAACAGGAGATAATCAGGCGATCGCGGCTCAAATTTCTCAACAACTTGGGATAGATTCATATATTGCCGAGTTATTACCCGAAGAAAAAGTCTCGGCAATTGAAAAGTTACTCAGCCCCAAAAGTAAATATGGAAAAGTCGCCTTTGTTGGTGATGGAATTAATGATGCACCAGTCATCGCTAGAGCCGATGTAGGGATGGCGATGGGTGGTTTAGGCTCAGATGCAGCCATAGAAACTGCCGATATAGTCATCATGACAGATGCACCCTCAAAAGTAGCCACAGCAATTCAAATTGCGCGCAAAACCCGCACAATTGTTTGGCAAAATATTAGTTTCGCCTTAGCAATTAAAACTGTATTTATTGGTTTGGGTATTTTTGGTGTAGCCACAATGTGGGAAGCTGTGTTTGCTGATGTTGGTGTAGCTTTGTTGGCTATTTTTAACGCCACTAGAATCATGAAATAAAAAGTGCTGAGTCAAAATAAGAGTACTCAGCATTCCGCACTGAGTAAACTAAAAAAGGAACTGTTAGCCGTAGGAGTCGTCACTTTAACTCCTACTACTCAACTAAAAAATATAGTGAATCTACCAATTAAAAACCTCACAACTGCTGCATTAGCTTTATTAATTAGCTACTCAGCCAACCCAGGCGTTGCAATACCACAAAATAACTTTCATCACCTCACCGTTGCACAATCACAACTGTTAAAAGATACCTTAATTGTTCCTGGTGAACGAGTTGGGCCGATTACACCCACAACCAGCAAAAAAGATTTAGTCAAGCTATTTGGTACATCTTGGTTAGTTGATAAAACTATTTCTGGCGCGGAAGGAATCGGTAGTTTTGCCGCTACTCAGTTAAACTTAGGTCGAGAGCGATCGCTTTTAATAGTTTGGAGTGATAAAACTCGGACTAAACCTTTAGATGTGCGTAACTTAGGAACTGCTTGGAAAACCCGCGAAGGTATTGGTATTAGTACTCCGTGGAGTGAGTTACGCCAAAAATTAGGCAACTTTAAGCTGTATGGACTGGGTTGGGACTATAGCGGGACGATTTTGCTAGACAGCAGCCGACTATCCCGTTATCAGGGTAAACTCATTCTGCAAGTCGACGCTGCGCCCAATGCTGACCAAAAATATCCTAATCACTATCGTGCTGTATTAGGTGACAGCACCTTTTCTTCTAGTAACCCTCACTGGAAGCCCTTAAGAATGCGGGTTTCACAGATGATTGTTGTACTTAACCCAGGTCAGTATTGATAGTCAAAAAGTAATTACCCATCAAATAAGGTATATCTTCCCTGACCTCTAGCCTCTAACCTCATAGCTGATCAGCAGGGAAAACGGGAATCTCAGATTAATCAGTGTTTATTTATACCATTTTCGATTCTTGGAATCGCTATACTTATCTCTAGGTTCTACCTGGGAATGATGAAGTGGCTTTGCCACTTCTTTTTATTTGAGCCTATAAATTTCTTGTTGAGTCCTCTTTAGAGGAATTGTGCGCGGTATAAACTGTAAATCAAGAAATGAAATTTTATCCTTCAGACTTCATCTTTGATTTTTACCTCTTCTGCTAAAGCATTCCTGGCGATGCGGGTGACATAAACTGTCACTGCAACTGTGGCGATAAAGCCAATTATCCGAATAGCCCATTGTATTGTCGGGTTATTTGGTTGACTGTCTGTACCAATTAATGCTAAATTCCCCGCCAAGGAACCAATATAAACATACATAATTGTGCCAGGAATCATGCCAACGGAGCCAATAAAATAATCTTTTAACGAAACTCCTGTGACACCAAAAGCATAGTTTAATAAATTGAAGGGAAAGATGGGAGAAAGTCTAGTTAATAAAACAATTTTTAACCCTTCTCGACCTACGGCGCGGTCAATTGCGGCAAAATTTTGATTATTGGCAATTTTATTTGCAACCCAACTCCTCGCTAAATAACGTCCAACTAAAAATGCAGATGTTGCGCCTAGAGTCGCACCCACAAACACATACAAAGAACCCCAAACCACACCAAAAACCACACCAGCGCCCAAGGTGAGAATTGAACCGGGTAAAAAAGCAACGGTAGCAATAATATACAGTGCAATAAAAGCGATCGCACCTACTGTTCCTAAACTCTCAATCCATTGCAAAGCATCACGTAAAAGAATTTGGGGGTTGAAAGAAGTGCTTGGTGATGTGGTTTGGGCAAGAGCAGATTCGGGATAAAATAAAATTGCGATCGCCACAGTTATAATTGCTAACATTGCCAGGAAAAGCTTACTTGAGTTTCGCCAATTGAATTTATTTTTCATATTAAATAGATATAAACCGCCAATAATAAATATTTAAAGTTTTTTATTTTGCTCTGGAACTGTATCTATGTCTGTCATACTTTGAGCTAAAGCTTTTTGGGCAATTTTAGTAAGATAAATAGTCACAGCCACAGTAGCAATTAAACCAATAATTTGCATAATCAGTTGATAAGTTTTTGCCTCTGGCGTGAGGGATTGATTTGGCATATTAGTCAGGGCTAAATTGCCGGCTAATGTCCCAATATAGACATACATAACTGTTCCGGGGATAATGCCGAAAGAACCTAATACATAGTCCTTGAGAGAAACTTGCGTTACACCAAAAACGTAATTTATCAAGTTGAAGGGAAACAGTGGACATAACCGCGTTAATAAGACAATTTTCCAGCCTTCTTTGGCAACCGCTAAATCAATCGCTTTTAGTTGAGGATGTTTCTCTAATTGGCGTGATACCCAATCACGGGATAAATAACGCCCAATCAAAAAAGCAAAAGTTGCCCCAATTATAGCGGCAATTAAGACATAGACTGAACCCCAGAATAACCCAAATAAACACCCTGCTTTTAAAGTTAGAACAGAACCAGGAACCAATAATAATGTTGCTAAATTATAAATAAATATATAGGCGACAACACCCCAAACGCCAAGACTCTGCACTTGAGAAATCAAAGTATGTAAAATTGATTGAAAGTTGAAAAATCTAGAAGCAACTATTAATTCGGCGACAAACACACTTAATAATAAAAATTTGAGTTTGCCCTTTAATTTTGATTCTGATTGTGTCACCATGATTTTTAATCCTAAATCATTCGGGAAAACATCTCTCCGTGTTCTCTGCGTCTCTGTGGTTTGTTACACACCCTTTCATTAAAATAAACTATTTAAATGAGAAATAGCTTAATTCTTCCTAAATCTTTCTCGGCGATACCAACTACGAATTCGCACAGGGGAAACGCCAAATAAATAAGCAATCACAATAATTTGATTGAGTAAGGTAGTTTGAATAACTCCTTTTTGCAACCATCTACGAGCCGAAGTAATTACTGGCGTATTGATAATGACAATGTTTCCCGTAGACTTTAATCGCCGAATTAATTCAAAGTCTTCCATAATGGGTAATTCAGGAAAACCACCAATTTGTTGAAATACTTTTTGAGTTAAAAAGATTGCTTGATCACCATAAGGCATTTGTAAAAAATGCGATCGCCATTTTACCCCCAATTCCACCAACCTTAAACCTAAACCTGGGTGATCAATCTGCAAATTAAACGCACCAGCCACTGTTTTAGGCTGTTGTAGCACCGTGCGTATCATTGCATCAAACCCAAGGGGTAAACGAGTATCTGCATGAAGAAACAACAATACATCGCCACTTGCCACCGCCGCACCCGCATTCATTTGCACCGCGCGTCCGGGAGATGAGAAAATAACTTTAGCACCCAACGATTGAGCAATATTTACGGTGTCATCGCTAGAACCACCATCAACCACAATCACTTCTATATTTGCACTAGATTGAGTGCTGGCGATCGCTCCTTTAATATTTCCGGCTTCGTTGAGAGTGGGGATAATAATAGAAACTTGAGCAGTAGTCAGGTTTACCAAACTCATTAGTATGATTTACACGGGTTATGTAAGCATACTACAGTTATTGAAGATGAAAGGTGATGACTGAAAACGAGTCTCTACGCGTTTACGCATTTACTCATAATGTGTCCACATCCGAATTATTTTGACTACTTGGTCGGATTCAATGATTTCATATACTAATCTGTGCTGTATATTTATTCTGCGAGAATACGCACCTGTTAAGTCGCCAACTAGCTTTTCGTAAGGTGGAGGGTTTTGCCAAGGGTTTTGTTCAAGGATGGCGAGTAATTCCTCAGCTTTCTCTTTTAAATTACTAGAGGCTAGTTTCTTCGCATCTTTTTGTGCTTGTTTTGTGTAAACTAATCGCCAACTCACCAATCCAATTCCTCATCGCATTCTTGAAGAGGAGTTGCTAGTCCTTCTTTGATAGATTCTCGCATTCCAGGAACAGATAATAAGTAGAGAGTTTCCTGAATTGCAGACCAATCTTTTTCTGACAAGAGAATAGCATTACCGCGATCGCCTTGAATAATTACAGGTTTACCTTGTTCTGCAACTTGGTCGATTAGCTGTTGCAAATGCTTTTGAGCTTCGTTGACAGGAAGCGAAGACATCATGGTGTTTTTGAGTGACAATTACTTTATTTTATCTACAAACAGCGATTTGCCTATAACAAAACCATCGCACCTTGATTATTGATACAACTAGATCCCCGACTTCTTAAAAAAGTCGGGGATCTGAACCTCTCGCATAATTACGAATTACGAATTAATTTTCTAGCCAGTTGCCACAATAAATAAAACGGTAATGTTAATATACCTAATAATAATTGGAAAAACCTACTTAACCACCGTTGCCAAATAGGAACAGGAGTTCACTGGCGTTGCATAATTGCCAAATTTTCTCTTACTGTGACTGTATTGGGATGATTATCCCCTAACACCCGTTGACACATCGCCAAGGCTTCGATGTACAAAGGTTCGGCTTCGCTGTACCGCCCTTGGCTATTGTAGAGGTAAGCTAAATTGTGCAAACTACGTGCGACATCGGGATGATCGCCTGTGAACAACCGCTTTGTCATCGCCAAAGCTTCGATATACAGAGGTTCGGCTTCGCTGTACCGCCCTTGGCTATCGTAGAGTAGGGCTAAATTGTTCAAGCTACTTGCGACATCGGGATGATCGCCTGGGAATAACCGCTTGTACATCGCCAAGGCTTCGATGTACAAAGGTTCGGCTTGGCTGTACCGCCCTTGGTTATAGTAGAGTGCGGCTAAATTGTTCAAGCTACTTGCGACATCGGGATGATCGCCTGGGAATAACCGCTTGTACATCGCCAAGGCTTCGATGTACAAAGGTTCGGCTTGGCTGTACCGCCCTTGGCTATCATAGAGTACAGCTAAATTGTTCAAGCTACTTGCGACATCGGGATGATCGCCTGGGAATAAACGCTTGTACATCGCCAAGGCTTCGATGTACAAAGGTTCGGCTTGGCTGTACTGCCCTTGGTTATAGTAGAGTGCGGCTAAATTGTTCAAGCTACTTGCGACATCGGGATGATCGCCTGGGAATAACCGCTTTGTCATCGCCAAAGCTTTGATGTACAGAGGTTCGGCTTCGCTATATCGCCCTTGGCTATCGTAGAGTAGGGCTAAATTGTTCAATAAATAAAACGGGAAAAACAATATCATTGCCTTAGCCAGTTGCCACAATAAATAAAATGGTAAAATTACTATAGTTAACAACCTGCCTACAAAATAAGCTAACCGCCATTTCCAAATAGCAATGGGAGTTAACCGTGCAAAACTTTCTCTCACTGTGACTGTATTGGGATGATTATTCCCTAACACCCGTTGACACATCGCTAAAGCTTCCATTAACAGAGGTTCGGATTCGGTGAACCTCCCTTGGTCTCTGTAGAGTTGAGCTAAATTGTTCAAGCTGAATGCGACATCGGGATGATCACCTGTAAATAACCGTTTTCTCATCGCCAAGGCTTCGATGTAAAAAGGTTCAGCTTGTCTGTACCGCCCTTGACTATCATAGAGTACAGCTAAATTGTTCAAGTTAGTAGCGACATCGGGATGATCGCCTGTGAATAACCGCTTTCTCATCGCCAAGGCTTCGATGAACAGAGGTTCGGCTTTGCTGAACTTTCTTTGCCTTTTGTAGAGTAAAGCTAAATTGTTCAAGCTTTGTGCGAGATCGGGATGATCGCCTGTGAATAACCGTTTTCTCATCGCCAAGACTTTAATTAACCGACGTTCAGCTTGGCTGTACCGCCCTTGGCTATCGTAGAGTGCGGCTAAATTGTTCAAGCTAGATGCGACATTGGGATGATCTCTTGAGAATAACCGCTTTATCATTGCCAAGGCTTCAATGTACAAAGGTTCGGCTTCACCATACCTGCCTTGGCTACGGTAAAGTCGAGCTAATCTGTCCAAGCTAGATGCGACATCGGGATGATCACCTGTGAATAAAGCTGGGCAAATTTTGAGGCATTGTTCACACCAAGGTTCTGCTGATTGATATAGTCCTTGTCCCTCATAAAATCTTACTACTCCTTCAAATACCCAAGTTACGTCATCATTTGGGACTGATGCTGGGGAATTTATCTGTTGTTCTTTTGCTTGCTTTACTTCTACAATTATCCGTTCTCCCAAGTCTTCAATGTGGGGAATAACATCTTTAACACGTTCGATATCTTTAGAGGTGGGTGAATGGGGAAGGGTTTTAGCTTTGGTTATCATTGCAGAAGCAAAGGTGGTTTCTAAAACTGACTTCATCTCACCAGCATTGGCTAACTGTTCTTGCAAAAACCACCGCACTAAAGCATGAATTTTATAATATCCTTGGCTGTCTTCTACTTGTTGCAGCAAATGACGCTTGTAGAGTTGTTTTTTCGCTTCGTTGATTTCAGTTGAATTACCCCACCCTAACCCTCCCCTTGTAAAGGGGAGGGAACTAGACTCTCTAGTCTCCCCCCTTTCCAAGGGGGGATTAAGGGGGGTAATTTGACTAGTGTTTACATCATCGCTTGCAGGAGGATCATCTTCATCATCTCCACCAGTCGACACCCACATCACCAAATCCCATAAAATTGACTGGGGCGCAAATAAACTCAAAAATCTGCCTAGTTGTTGCGTCAGTGGTTCGAGTTCTTCCCAAGTTAAAGCAAAGGCGGCTTTCACTCCCAGTTGAGTTGAGTTGAGTGTTTCTCTGTCTTGTAGTGCTGCTTCGGCTAACTTGCGTTGTTGCAATCGCTCCAACATTATATATAAATGTAAATCTGGGTCTTGTGCTAAATAAGCACCAACTAACTCTATCCCCAAAGGTAAATATTCTAGACATTCACATATTGCGTTGGCGGCTTGTGGTTGGTTGTCTACTCGCTTGTCTTTCCCCAACAATTTTTTTAACAGTTCTAATGCTTTTTTTGGCGAGAGAACATCTAAGGGAATCTCTTGAATAAAGTTTGGATCTAAATTTCGCAGTCGAGTTGTCACCAAAACCCGAAAGCGGTTATCGCTGGGGACAACTCCGCGCAGGTTGTCTAAGCTGGTGACATCATCAAAGACTATTAATATAGGTAAGTCAGCTTGGGGATATTGCAACCAACACCAAGCAACTTGTTCTTGTAGGGTTAACAGTCTTCCGCCTTGTTCTTGGGGAATCTCGAAACCAAGCTGCACAAAAAAGCTCAAAACTTCAGCCGCGAGATTACTGGCTCTGTCATTAAACCAAGTTATTCCGTCATAATTATCTTGATATTGTTTAGCGTATTGGGTAGCAAGTTCAGTTTTACCTACACCTCCCATCCCTGATATTGCGACATAATTACCACGCTGCAAATCCTCATGCACAAGTGTCAGTTCTTGTTCACGCCCGACAAAGTTAACAGAACCGCGATAAGGTATGTGTTTTGTGGGGGTTAATTGTTTTTGTCCTTCTATAACTAATTTTTCAATGATTCCTTTCCCGCCAGGGAGGATAACCTGACCAATTTTGTCGCTTAACTTTTTAAAATCTTCAGGCATATATGGTTAAGTGCATCGGTTGTCACACCCGCCTCAGAATTAATTCTGAGGCTAATAGCTAAAGTCTTCTAAAGAAGACTAGGAAAAAATGTTTCAGTCTACTTGAGTAGACTTGCGCTATTAGCCCGGAAATTTATTTCTGGGCGGGCTGGGAGAATAATTGAGAATATTAAATGAGATTAAAAACGCATATCTTGAACTTTACCTTTCCCGCCTGACATGACAACCTGACCGATTTTGTCTGCCAACTTTGTTAAATTAGGCGTAGCCAAAATTTCTACAAACTTGGGATTTGTCTCCGCTTGTGCTGCTGTCGCTACTTCTTGTACAGCTTGCGCGATTTCAGGATTAACCTTAGCCGCAGCTTCCACTTCAATTACAGCTTTGCCATAATCGAGTGGTTGTTCTGGTGCTTTTTCAATTGCGGCGACAACATCCGGCGAGTGTTTTTTTAGCTTGACAAGCAACTCACCAGTTTTATCCCACAGAGTTTCACCAACCATTTCACCTGTTCTTTCTAAGGCTTTAGTGGCGACTACAGACCCAAGAGCGATCGCCGCAGTGGTTAAAGGTTCCATGTGCTACTTTAATTTAGGTGCATCCTACTTATTTAGTAACACAGAAATTTAGGCTGGAATTACGCCATTTAAATCAAAAATTTATATTTACGCGTTGCACAAGTAATCTTGATAATGTTGATTTTTACATAATTGCGATCGCTTGTACACAAAAAACTCCTTAAATTATCAAAGAAGTCGGAAATCTAAATTTTTCCAAAACACAAAACCCTGTCGTCACAACACAAAATCCTGTCATGACAACACAAAACCTTGTCGTCACAACACGAAAACTTCGTTCTAATGCAACGTTTTTTAAATTTAAGCAAAAACACCAGTTTTTGCCCAAAAAATTCAGATAATAAATATTAATGTTTGTGAATTTTGCTGACGCGGGATGCAATTAGATTAAGACAAACTAGCTCTAGAAGTATTATTAGGGAATAGCTATGTCTCTGAAAAAACGTACACCCCGCGTTTTAGAAAAAGCTGAATTAAGAGCCTCTGACTCAAAGCAATTGATCCAAATATGGATTTTGGGGACGAGCGCAATTTGCAAAATATGACACAACTAATCGAGCAGATCGTAGCAAAATTGATGCTTATAATACGGCTTTAGCTGTGATTGACTCTTCCAAAACCGAAATGAAATAGTTAGAAAAAAATTAGGCGATCTGAATGAGAAAATGCTAATTGGCGTTGCTTTTAAATATGGCAACGACAGCACTGAATATGAGATGGCTGGTGGTGTTCACAAAAGCGATGCCTGCGGCGGGCTACGCCTACGCATCCGCAAAAGTTCAGCCACTCGCTTAAAAGGAAGCACAGAAGAAATTTCTACTAAGACTCAAAATACATAACCCTAAACCATCGAAGATTTTCGGTGCGTTAGGACTACACTCTTAGAGGATGTTGAGAAAGTATTATTGTGAACATCAAAATCTTAAAAACCTAACCCCCCAGCCCGCTTCCCTACGAGGGAATGGGGGTTTTAAAGCCTCTCTCCGCGTCGGGGAGAGGTTTGGAGAGGGGTTTTTAGTATCTTTTATGACTTTTAAAACAACCTCTTAACGCACCTTATTATTTTTGTACTAAAATGCAAAATGGTATGAGGCGCTAATTATGGAAGAATTATTAACTCTGAAAGAATTGCTGCTTCAAGGTAATATTCCAGGAGCATTAATTATAGTAGAAGAATTAGCAGAAATGAGCCGCAATGACATCATCAAAACGATTCGTAGCTATGCAGTAATTTTGTTGTTACATCTAATTAAACAACAAGCTGAAAATCGCACGACTCGTTCTTGGGATGTCTCGATTCGGAATTCAGTTCGAGAAATTCAACGAGAAAATAAGCGCCGGAAAGCTGGCGGCTATTATCTCACGCCAGCAGAACTCAGAGAAACTTTTGCAGAGGCTTATTTAAATGCTATTGATCAAGCTTCTTTAGAAGTAGAAGAAGGTCGTTATGAAGTTCAGGAATTAGAAAAGCTAGTTAACCCCGAAGAGATTATTAATCTTGCTTTAAATTTAATATTACCAGGAGATTCCAATTAATTGGTTAAACAAAGGCTCGATACATTATTAGTAGAGTTAAATTTATGTACATCTCGCGCTTTAGCCCAAAGACTAATTCAAGCGGGAGAAGTGACTGTTAATGAACAGATAATTGATAAGCCAGGGACAGAAGTAGATATTGCGGCGCAAATCAAAGTTAAAGAGCGATCGCGTTTTGTTTCCCGTGGAGGCGAAAAACTCGCAAAAGCTTTAGATGAATTCGCTATTCCTACCGCGGAACGGGTTTGTCTAGATGGTGGAATTTCTACAGGTGGCTTTACCGATTGTTTATTACAAGCTGGAGCCAGCTTAGTTTATGGTATTGATGTCGGTTACGGCCAAGTTGACTGGCGCTTGCGAAACGATGCGCGGGTGATATTGCGAGAACGCACGAATTTACGCCAATTACAACCTCAACAATTGTACGGTGAAAGCGATCGCCTTCCCGATTTAGCGGTGGTGGATGTATCGTTTATTTCCTTAACCAAGATTTTGCCTGCGTTGTGGCAATTAACTCAAGCTCCCCGTGAAGCGGTATTGTTAGTTAAGCCACAATTTGAAGTCGGAAAATCCCGCGTTGGCAAAAAAGGTGTTGTCCGTGATTCTGGCGACCAAGCTGATGCTATCTTTCAAGTATTACAAGCCGCCGATCAATTAGGCTGGAAATACAAAGGCTTAACTTGGTCGCCAATTACAGGCCCGGCTGGGAATGTAGAATATCTTTTATGGTTAGGGATGGACAGTGAAACACCACCGCCAAATTTAGATGCAATTAAACAACTGACGAAATCAGCAATGGCTAATTTACACGATCATTAAACAAGTTATCAATAAATACTGATAACTGATAACTGTTCATTGTTAAACATCGTAAATCAGACACTCTAAAGCTTCTGGGTGTCTTTCGCAGAAAGATTCTAGAGAGGTTTTGCGGTGTTGTGCTTGCTGTTGATGAGATTTTTCTGCTTGTAATTCTTCAACGATATCCCAAGCCACAGCGCAGTTAGGAGAACCATCGCCGTTCACTTCACAAGTTGAACGAGCTTCTGCGATCGCTTCAAAAATTGCTTGTTCAATGGTTTTGTTACCATTTGGCTCAGATTGGTTTGCAGTGTCGAATCTGTCGTAAGTTGCTGTCATGATAAATCTACCTTTGTTTACTGAGATAGAGAAAGATGTGCGCTGCTGTGAAATTCACAAGCCAATACTTTCAGTTTAGATAAGCTAAAAAAATATTGCTGTGGTGAACACCCTCTTTTAATAAACTAAATTAAGTGGGATTTCCCTCTTGTTATTTTTGATGCAAAACGCTAAGAGGAAAAGTCTGAAGTATGAAGCCTGAAGTCTGAAAGTGTAAAATATACAGCAGTTCATATATTCAGTTCAACTATAAATTTCATACTTCATAATTCAGACTTCATACTTCAATGGTGCATTGTAAATTAGCAATCTAGGGCAATTATCAGGAGAATTTGATACAAGTTGACGAAGACTTATGAATAGCAACAATTAGAGAAATAATTCTTAGAAAATATCAATATTTCATCCCTAATTCTTGTTGCAAACGATACAGAATTGTATTTTTATCAACTTGCGAGAGAATTTCTTCAATCACAGTACTAGCGCCTAAATCTCCCCAAGTGCAGCCTTTTTCTAGATAAACTTGAGCAGCTTTACCCACAGCATAAGCACCATAACCCGCAATTCCCGCTTGGGCGATCGCACTACCAGCAAAGCCAGTAATATTAGCTGGGTTATCACCACTAGCGATCGCCGCAGTACTTTTACCTAATCCTAAAACAAAACTACTGCCTAATTCCCCGATTAATAACCCGCCGGAACTCATTAAAATCGTTTTAAAAATCTTCCCCGCCTCATAGCTAGTCATCGGTAAACCATATAACCGCGCCAAAGCCCGAATCAAAGCTAAATCAGCAAAAGTTCCGCCGAGAATATCTAAAACAGCAATGGGGTTGAGAGCTACAGCCAAAGCCTTATATTTAGTAAATTGCCAGATAATATCTTGGGCTTCTTGTTCGCGGATATCAAGAGTTTTTTGCGCGATCGCTGCTTCCGCTTCCCGTGCTTGTAGCAGTGCATTTAACGCCAAAAGCGATCGGCCTTCCCGATTGAGAATCTTCAACAGAGTTTCTTGAAGTTCTTCAATTTGCGGCGGTGGTGTTTCCCATTCATAACTAACACGCCCATCCGGCCATTCTACCCGCACTTCCAGCGGTGCAGGTTCCGCCGCCACCATGACAATTTCATCAGGTAACAAAGGCTTACCTTGGGGATGTCCTGCACCAAGTTGTTGTAAATTTTGATAAATTGCGTCTCTATCTGTATCTGGATAAAGGTCGATTTTGTTAAATACCAAAATCAGCGGTTTTTGCGCCTGACGTAAATCTAGCAATCCTTGATATTCAGTCCGCGTAATATCACCAGACACCACAAATAAAATCAAATCTGCCTGACGCGCCACATCTCGCGCCATTTGCGCCCGTGATTCTCCAGCAATTTCATCTAATCCCGGAGTATCAATTAACTCTACGATAATCTTGCCTCCTGGTGGTTGCCATCTCACAGAACGTGGCCATTGAGTCACCCCATTTAACGGCCCTGTTTGCAAAATCTTCTCTCCCAGCAAAGCATTTAATACTGCCGATTTTCCTCGACTCACCAAACCAAAGACAGCTATTTTAATTAAATTAGAGTCCAGTTTACTGAGTGTGGCATTCAAAACCTCTAATTCTGGCTTTACCAAACCTGCTAATTCTGGGTTAAAAGATAACTGTCCTGACTTGCGAAGATATCCATACCAAGATAACGCTTGTCGGAGACTAGCACGGGCGCGGTTTAAATGAGTTTCTTCCAGGTTACGGTTACGCACGGGGGTTTTAGATAGAACAAACAATAGGCTATAGGGCAACTTGCTGAGTATCAACCTAATTACATCAAAGCTTTGAACAATCAGCAATGACCTAATCTATATGACTATAGCTATATCTCTATTCTGCTTTAATTTCCAGCCTGTCTGTGTTATTGGTTAGTATTCTAGGTCTGATTGTTCCACAATCGGCAACTCAATGCTGAATTCTGTTCCCCAAGCTGGATCAGATATCATATTAATCCGCCCATTATGGCTGTCAATAATTTGGTAACTAATCGATAAGCCTAATCCTGTCCCTTGACCGATGGGCTTAGTCGTAAAAAAGGGATTAAATATTTGATGATGAACTTGGGTGGGTATGCCGTTACCGTTATCCTTGATGCGAATAGTAACGAAGCGATCGCTTAATTTCTCTGTCCGAATCCAGATACGACTAGGATGATTTTGGGTTGATTCTCGCGATGGGCTATGCCCCGCTGCAAGCGATCGCAATTTTTCCGCTTCTTCTAAAGCATCGATCGCATTATTCAAAATATTCATAAATACTTGATTGAGTTGCCCAGCAGAACAATAAATCAAAGGCAATTCATCATATTCTTTAATCACTTCAATCCCACAATGATTAGCGTTAGGGTTGAGGCGACTTTGTAAAATCATCAATGTAGCCTCTAAACCCTCATGAATATCCACTAGTTTGAATGTTGCTTCGTCTAACCGGGAGAAGTTTCGCAAAGATTTCACAATCTCTGCAATCCGCCGGGAACCCATCTGCATTGAACAGAGCAATTTTTTGATATCTTCTTTGATAAAGTCAAGTTCCAGGGCTGCAATTGACTCCTGAATTACTCGACTTGGATGAGGATATTCTTGCTGATAGAGGTCAATTAGTTTGAGTAAATAATCATAATATTCACTGGCGTAACTCAGATTCCCATGAATAAAGCTAATGGGATTATTAATTTCATGGGCGATACCTGCAACTAACTGTCCTAACCCAGACATCTTTTCTGTTTGCACAGCCTCAAGGGCATTTTGCAGTTTTAGGAGAGTGTGTTTTAAGATTTCATTCGATTGCGCTAGTTCTCCCTGAATGCGTTGGCGCTGTTGAATTTCCTTACTTAGCGCATGAATTTTTTGGTTCAGCACAACAAATTCATTTTTCTCGCGCTTTTCTAAGCGTAGTAAAATTATCGCTGGGCTTTGAGGCGATCGCGGCTGGATGACTGCACCTTGACTACGACAAACAATCCCCTCCCCTGCGGATTGGTGGATAGTCAAAGCGCCCAACATCATTTGACGACATTGGGCGCAAGCTTTGAGATAGTCAGTTATTTTCTCTGGCGAATCAGTGACAAACTCACTCAAATGCTCACCAATCAGTGCTTTACTAGTTTTACTAAACAATTTAGTAGCAGCTTGATTGACTGCCAAAATTTCACCTGTGCTAATTATCAGCAGCATAGGTTCTGGCAAAACCTGGGCAAAAGTTAAAAATTGATCAGGTGTCATGTTGAGGTATTGCAGCAGGATCTATGCTGTTGCACGGAATACTCACAGAGTAAACATCAAAAGACTCAGCCATACTTCAGGGAAGTAACTTCAGCCAAAACATATTACTGCTACTAGACTTTAAAGTATTCCTGTCCAGCAAACTCCTCTACTTCTTCACTCGGTTTGAGATGAATAATCACGGTGCATTCCTTTGCACCTCTAGCGATGGTGTCTTTTAACTCGACTCTTGCGTAACCGAGATTATCTGCTGCGATCGCACCAAATATATTTGATGTCATCACACACATAGCTTCGCGCCCTTCTACCTGTTCCGCAAAGGGACATCTGCGATTGCCTAAAACTATTTTCTCGTCACTTTCTTCAATTACATAAAAGTCGCCTTGAATCCGGCGTTTCCAATCTACAAGGACGGCTGTTACCTGCTCACGGGAGAGATTGGATAGTTGCAATCCATCATGATATATCTGGTTGACATATTGGCCAGTTCGATAGCCAACTACATTCAAAAATCCTGCTGCTTCTTCAATACCAACCACATCTTGTAAAGTTCCCGCCAATTCTCGAATGATAGTCCGCAGAAACTGATCACGTTCTATAGGTAATTCTAAAGATGTTATCTCGTCATTGAGCAAAGATGTTTGAATCATAATGGAGTTATTCCCTGGATATCTACGTAGAAGAATCTTCAATAGCAATATATGGAAGGAAAATCAGTGAAATATCAAAATTTCTTCCTTTAGTACCATTGACACCTAACTAAGAGTAGTTTTCCCTTACGAGTTACAAAACTCACATCAACAGTGAATAATTTATCTGATTTCAACTGGGTTCAACATTCTCAGAATTTATAAATGCCTTGTAGTCTGCTATTTTACTAGCCAATCGTGTCACCAAAAATGGACTTGCATCTTTCAAAGCTGCATAAATCTGCATAGCTTCTTCTCGGTATTTGACAATTTTTTCTTGATTCCAGTAATGTGGCGGTGCTTGTAGGTTCGTGATTCTATCTGCCAACTTTACCATCCAGATTTCTGGCGGTTGTTGTTTGATCCTGGTTAAACTATCCGCCATTTGCAGATGTTTTGCCAGACTAGCATCTTTCGTTAATGCCAGTACACCTTGAGCGACTGCTTCACCAAACTCAGCCTGAATTTGCTCAACAGTTGTATTAGTGTCTTCAATTGTGTCATGCAAAATTGCACATTGAACTGCCAAATCACCGTCAGCTACTTTTTCCACGCTTAAGGCTGCAATTATTTCCATACTCACAAAACTCAGGTGCATGATATAAGGCAGTTCTGAACCTGGCATCTTTTGGTTTTGATGAGCGATCGCCGCAAATTTATAAGCTCTTATATAACTTTCTTGTAACCAGTTTTGGGTATTCATATCAAAAATTATAAATCTAATATTTAATTTACGTAAAAACTCAGATACCCGATTTCTTTAAAGAAGTCGGGTATCTTGCTTATCAAAAATAATTGAAGCTTGCTGACTAAATTTTCTCCCTAGTAATGGCTGACTTAGCAAATAATCGATTACGGTGAGAAAAACCAAATAAACCAACTACAAAAAGTAACCCCATCACAGTACTTGGTTCTGGTACTGAAGTTGAAACAGGAGGTTCTGGATTAGGGTTAGTTGGAGTTACAGGTGGTTCAGGAGTAGGATTAGTTGGAGTTACAGGTATTTCAGAAGTGGGGTTAGTTGGCGTTACAGGTGTTTCAGGAGTGGGGTTAGTTGGCGTTACAGGTGGTTCCGGAGTAGGATTAGTTGGAGTTTCTGGCTGTGGCTTGGGTATGTTAGGTAAGTTACCAGCAAACTGAGTATTGTGGAACTCGCCACTACCAGATAAGGAAGACGCAACTAAAGTTCCTTCAACATTCCCGTTATTAAATTGGACGTTAGCTTTAGTCGCCAGTACACTACCATAGAACGAGAAACCAGTAGTTTTTACTTGAGTAGCATCAACAAAGTTAAACAAAATATTTTGCTTATTCAGCCCATTAAGGTTGAGTCCAAAGTTACTAATGTTGACGCTATTACCTAAAATATTAAAAATTACTGTAGAATTACTGCCTACTCCAGCAATATTCAGATAAGTGCTATTAGAAAACTGTGAACCATCAATAGTGAAAATATTCAAATCACTATTGTTGCCTTGAAGATGAATTCCATTCCATTTATATTCTGTAGTACCTGTAGAACTTAACCCACCTAAAGAGTTAGAAAGATATGTCAATTCTTGGCGGGCTGTCTCAAAATTAAGTGGTGTACCTGAACTAACACCACAGTTAGGAGAACAATTGAAATTAACAGAAGTTTTAACTGTACCACCAACAACAGCATTACCGCCAAAAACTTGACCACCGTTGTAAGTTAAATCTCCACCTACTATCAATCTAGTATCTGCGCCATTAGAATTAGATAGACGGTCAGCAATGCCAAAATTGGTAAATGTAGCATTACCACCAACTGCTACACGACCTTCAGAGTCTGAACTTTGATTCATGTCTCCAAACACGAAGACATTATAATCTTGCGCGACTCCCAAACTAACAGCCATAGCTGGTTCTATTAAACTTGCCAAGGTAACTGTTGCTAGAGATAGAGGAATCACAGCAAATTTTGTTTTGTGTTTTATCGACATTGTTAGTATGACTAAATAACTGTCTTACTAATGTAGTTTCTATTCAATTAATGTTAGATAAATGCGTCATGAAATTCTGGACAAAATATCATCTCCTCAAAGGATTTCAATAACCGTATTTTCCCCAATATCCAAGACAAACTATCTTTTTTCATAGTATTTATACGGTGAAATTCATTCCCGAATATTCACAAAATCATTTCAATATATAGCCCAAAAAGATGTTCGACTTCTTGAAGAGAATAAGGGGTAGGGTGCTACCCTCTAACTTTTTTAACTATCCTCTTGACATTATCTGAAATACATACTACAAATGTAATACAAGAGTGACAGCCCACTCAAAAGGCAGAAATTAATCCTTGCAGAACCTTGATAAATCGATAAACACAGCTATTTTCGGCATTACCCGCTTTTGGGGCCGCGATTGGCGTTCGACTGCTCCGAAACCAACAAACGGACGGTTGCAGGAGTCGTGTACCCTTCGGGAAGGCAAAGCCTACAATTCCCTACGGCTCCATTTGCATTGACTTTGATTAACTTCAATCAGGTCATTGCAATCATGAAAACATGGGTCTGTAGCTCTAACGGTAGAGTTCCCGGATTCCACTTGTGTCCTAACCGAAGAAGCTTACATACTTGCTCAATAGTAGAGCGATCGTCTGAATAACGATAAGTGCAGGTGCGATTCCTGCGTGTGTCACCACAGCTTTTTCAACTTACATGAGGAGTGAGTGCAACTCTCACAGGGAGGGTATCGGTTCAATCCCGATCAGATCCATTAAATAATTTGTCATTAAACAAGAGGTGATTGTTATGGTTCATATTCGATTTGAAGGACGTTCTGTTGATGTTGCAGAAAGACAACTAGGAATTGTTGCACAGATGAATGATGTAGCAGTCAAAGAATGTGTGGCGAGACATTTAGATGTAAATAGCGATCGCCTTTCTGCATACATCGTAGATCGTCGCCCTAGTGGTGATTTGATTGTCCGTCCTGAAGCTGTCTACGGTTGAAGATTTAAGACTTTATTCCGCGCCCTAACTTGTAAAGCCTACACACCATCCAGCAATGGATATGCAGGTTCGACTCCTGTCGCTCCCGCTAATGGGAGCGTAGCCAAAATGGTAAAGGCAATTGTTAAAACTGCTTTGCTAACTTGTGCGGAATTCTAATTATTCAAGTTGTATTCAACTACAACATTCATTCAATCATATAGAGGTGAGTTCAATGATGTCGGATAACTTATGTAGTCGCAAAAACCCATCAGTAAAACTATCTTTGAATAACATAAGTTATGAGCGAACATCGTTTGAGCGAAATTGTGATTGAACGTCCTCGTTGTGGTAGAAGAATTAGTCTTAAAAAGCAGACAGGTTATAAAAAGCAACTAGATAAACTCACCCAGGAAGCAATTGAAGACGGATTTTTTAATCCCTACCTGATTAAAGCTCAAGCCAGACACAAATCAAAGTATCTTTCAGATCATCTTGGCCCTCTGCGGCGGTTCTTGCGCTCTAAAGTTGGGCAGCCTTGGAATGATGCTTACAGCGAACTATGTCAACGATTAGATCACAACACAATGGCGGGACAGCACGTTATCGGTCATCTGTGGGATTACGTTGAACGCTATGTAAAAATTATTGATGGTGTGGTTTATCGGCAGGCTTATCGAGGGATTCAATATCCGTTAGATGGCAATTACCGCGATCGCTTTTATATTCATCCTGAAACTGGGATTCTTTGTGCCGTTGAAAAAAAGCCTCGCCAGCGGTACAAGCCGCCAGAAACAAATTTTATCATTGTTGATGATTATCATCAATACCACCAAATCAACGATATTTGGTATTTAATTACCTTTGCTGATTTTCCGCTAACAACTAATCAGGTACATGATGTTTTGCAAGGTTTAATTCATTATTCTGCTTTTTATTATGGAGGTCGCAAAATTTACGCGGCTAGTAAAAAGCAATGTAGTAAAAAAGAAATTCGCTGGATTTTAAAACAACTTTCTCAAAAGTAAAATTTTTCACTTCGTGTCCCAACCGCAAAAGCTTACATACTAGCCGAATTAGAACAGGCACTTGACTTAAAAGCAAGGGTTTACGGGTTCAACTCCTGTGTGTGAATCAACAGCTTTTTCAACTTACATGAAGTGATTTTATTCAATTGGTAGTTGTTGCCGCGCCCCGATCGCAGAAGCCTACATAACTCTCAATCAGTTGTATATAATGCTTCTGGAACTTGCGCGGTGACTTGATCGCCCCGCGTGCAACATCTACCTCCTGGCATTTTGATTTTAGGAGGTTTTTATGAAAACCGCAGAACGTGATCTGCGCTTGGAAATGCTGAATAGTTTGCTGACAACCCCTCACCGCAAACTTGAGCAAGTGGCAGAAATTCATCAGTTAATTATTGAACTTGACCCTATATTCTACGGACATTTGGCAGTTTGGTATCAGCGTCATGGAGATGTCCGCGACCACAAGGAAGTGTTTGTGGCTCACTTGTTAACAAGCAATTTGACTGAACACAGAGATGCTGGATTTGTGATGCTGCAAGATTTTCCGCCTTATGAAGTGGCTCGGATAGTAGACTTCATGAAACAGCAGCAAAATAAACTACCGCGTTCGGCTCGGACTGCGGTGCAACGTTACCTAAAAGCACGGGAAAGCAATCCGGCTTTATTCGATCGCGCGGCGTTACGGGGACGCAAGGCTATGAAGCATTTGTATGCTTCTCTGCACATCAAGCCGAATGAACGCGCAAACGCGATTTTGTTCCGCGATACTCCTCCAGAGGGTTCTTTAGCAAATGTGCTAAAGCAACTGGCGAAGGCTACAAGTACCGCCGAACAAGCACGTTTGATAGTGGAATTTAAAATTCCGTATACGATCGCGATCGGTGCAATCAAACAACTCACACCAGTTGTGTTGGTTGCGTTAATCAATAGCATGACTCCCCAAGAAGTGATCAATAACCTCAAGTCACTCCAGGCGAGAGGTGCAATGGATCATCCAGAAGTCAAAAAGTTGATTGATTCTAAGCTGGAATCAGCATCTAAAAGTGGGCGTGTGGCTGCATTCAAAGCGCAAATTGCCGTGGATAACGCAGATTTCGACGCAGACACAGTTGCACGGTTGGAAAAAGTCACCAACGAACAGGTGAAACGCCGCGGAACCATTGCTCGTCCAACAGCTTTGCTGGTGGATAAATCCGGCTCAATGGAAAATGCGATCGCTCTTGGTAAGCAACTTGCGGCGCTGATCTCTGGTATCACGCAAGCAGAGTTGTTTGTCTACGCTTTCGATACCATTCCCTATGCTGTCACCGCCAAAGGCAAAGAGTTAACCGACTGGGAACGTGCATTTCAGCACATCAATGCAGGCGGTGGTACTAGTATCGGTGCTGCATTGGAAGCAATGCGGAAGAAAAGGCAGGTAGTTGACCAGATTATTTTGGTGACGGATGAAGGAGAAAATGCGGCTCCTTACTTCGGTGAAGTCTATAAGACTTACTGTCGGGAATTTGCGGTAATACCTAATGTGGTGATTATCCGTGTAGGTGGTCATTATGACTGGGTAGAAACTCAACTGAAGCAGCAGCAAGCACCTGTAGAAACTTTCACTTTTGCTGGTGACTACTACAGCTTACCGAACCTCGTCCCACTCCTAACGCGTCCTTCTCGTCTAGATTTGCTGATGGAGATTTTGGATATGCCATTGCCTGTGCGTGAGGATAAGTAGAGTGTATCAGGGTGCGTTATGGTTACTTCTAACGTATCCTGATATTGCATTACTTGAGACTAAAGATTCTCAATACTTTTAAAATTATTTACGTATGATTACAGTTGTCTAATTGTTAAAAAATATTATTTTAATAATATCGAAATTTTATCTGTTGCCATCAAAAATTATGACTACTACTAGAGAAAAGTTTGAATCAAAAATAATAGAACTTGGGGAAAGCTTATATCAATCACATTGTCACTTAAAAATTCATGAGTGGATGACGCACGAGAGCAACAAACGCCTGAATGAGTATCCACCCTTCTTTCATTGGTCACGTATGGCTCATTTTGAAATCGGAGTATTAAAACTTACTAGAGCGTATGATCAAGATGGAGATAGTTTGGGACTTTTAAAAATTCTAAACATACTTGAATCTGATTATAGACATTGGGGATGCTCAGAGACTCTTAATCCTCAAATTATAAAGCAAGATAAAGAATCTGTAACAGAAAAAAACAATAATTTAGTTAAAAAACTAAAACATTTGAGGGACAAAACTATTGCTCATACCGATCACAGACAATTTCCTTCAAGGATTAGTGATGATATAGCAAAAGTATATAAGGAATATGGAGATGAATTAATTTGGCAGCAAGGCCGTCTCACTACAGAAGAGATTGAAAAACAACCTCCTGCAAAGAGAGATGCAAACTTACACCAAATGAGTGAGGAAATTTTTCAAGTTTTCGATAACCATGAAAATAGAGTGTTAGGTCAAGAAATTCCCATATTCAGTGATTTTTATCAACTAACAACTAAAGGTATTGAGATATGTAATAGATATATGCAAAAATTATCTATTCCTCTAATAGAGCTAAAACTAGAAGGAATAGATTGTTAAAAATAAACCTTACTGTAATAAAACAGTTATTTGATGAACAAGGTGTATGAAGTGGTAGGGATCGCCCGAACACAAAATCTCTCTAACCATCTTATTTATTCTCTGTGCTTAAATCTGCCGTGCCTGTTTCCAAAATCCTAGTAATTCTGTATTTATGAATGAATAGAAATCATTTTAATGCTTTGAGTGCGATGAATTGATCTTTCTAGTTTTTCATTAGTAATAAATTCCGTTGCTCCTACATATATAGCGGAAGCAATATGTAAAGCGTCCATTGCTCCCACTCCAAATTTACTTGATTCCTCATAAGCTGTTTCAATAATTGTATTGATATCCTTTGCCCAATAGGAAACTTCATCAAAAAAGGCTTCATAAAACTTTACTTCGCTTCTTTGTTGATTGTAAATTGCTTTCGGCAATACTTCTAATTTGATAAAGATACTAGAAGCAAATTCTCGGTTTTCATCCTCCAAAATTTGTAAGGCTTTCTCAGCCATATCCCCTTGAGAACGAGCAGCGTAAATTAAAACACCAGCATCAATGAAAGTACGAATCATATCACGTCTTCTCTATAGCCACCCCGACGTTCTGCTTTTTCTCTATCTGCTTCTTCATCTGTTAACAAAGGAAGACCAGACTCAATTATTTCTTGACGAATTTTTCTTAATTTTTTACCTAACTTAGAGCCAGATTTTAGCTGCTGCTTTTGCCGTTCAAGTGAATCAATAAATGCTAAAACTTTTTCTTGTTCATCTGCATTTAAAGCTTGCAATTTATGCAGTATTTGTTCGGTGGTCATATTGACTATCACTCCGATTACCAAGAATACAAATACCTTTATATTATACTTTCCAAGATTGTATTTGCCTTAACAGTAACTCAACTACAAAATATATTCTGGAAAATAGCAATTTTCATTGTAGTCTAATGTAGTATTTATCTTGCGTGACCTAACTTGTGGAGCCTACATACTAGTACGAGAGGAAAAGTAACACTGTCAAATCAGTGGGCGTTTGTGAAAGGGGAGTGCGAAGAACCTGGAAAGTAGGCTTAAAAGTAGCCATCTTTGAAAGAGTGTGTAACAACTCACCAGCGGAGTTCCTTGAGTAACAGAGAAAACGCAATGCTCCACAAACTTGCACGCGGGAAATAATTATATAAATTCTAATGTTACTGAATTAACGAATAAATTCTTCTTTGCAACTTTGCGTGAGCTTATTATGACTAATATCCGTAAGCTAATTAATCAAATTGCTGATGCTGAATCTGAGTTGTACACTACCCAATTTCTTGCGCCATGTGTCAAAGGTGGACGAGTTCGCACGCGGGTAGCGGGAATGGTTTACACTTTCATCCCCAAGCCAAGTAAATTTGAAGGTTGGGGTATCTTTCAGGCGGTGGATGTTAAGACAGCAAGGGTTGTGGAAGAAGCAGACTTACCCCAGATTGGGGAATATTTGCAACACTTTCCGCAAATTCGGTTGCGGTTAGTACATCAATTGCAAAGACAAACTTGGTTGGGGTATCCCATCAATGAAGCAGATATGCGTCAACGGTTACAAGTGGTGAAACCGATCGCAGTTCATTTAGTAACTGAGGGTGTTGTTTTTGAGCAAATTATCGCTCGGTGGAATGGACAATCATGCTGGTTTGAAGAGATTGATCGCCGCACTAATCCGATAATTGGGGAAATTCTGCAATCTGCTGTCAAGCAACGCATTCCAGTTGAGGAATTGCAGTTTAAAGATATGACTCCAGAACTTCGCACTGTGTATGAGTTAGTAACTAAGCAGATTGATGGCTTTACTCAACCTCAGCAAGATGAAAAAAGACTCAAGAAAGCATTGCAGATGGGTGGTGGTGAATTAAACCAATTCAACGATCGCGGTGATTATTGGACAGTCGATTGGACAACTGCTGATGGTGTGCGCCACAGTAGTGCGATCGCTAAATCTGATTTGACGGTAATTAGTTCGGGTATTTGCTTGAGTGGACGCGATCGCGATTTTGATTTGCAATCTTTAGTAGCTGTCATGGAACAGCAGGAGTATTGACGACGATGAGTATTTTTTTCCACGAACAGCTTTATCGCAGCAATGCTGTGATGACAGAGTTGAAGAATTATTCTGTAACAATTTGCGGCGCAGGTGCATTAGGCGCTAACATTGCGGAGAACTTAGCTCGGTCTGGTTTTGATCAACTGACGGTGATTGATCGCGATCGCATTGAGGAACGTAACCTTTCGACTCAGCCTTACTACCGTTCTGATGTCGGCGCATTTAAAGCAAAAATATTGGCAAACAATTTATACCGCGCAATTGGGACTAAAGTTGATGCGAAAACAAAGGAATTGACAGCAAACAATACTCCTCAATTACTCAAAGATAGTCAGCTAATTATTGATGTCTTTGACAACAGCATCGCGCGTCAAGCGGTGAAAGATTACGCTGATCAATTTCAGATTCCTTGTATTCACGCTGGATTAGCCGCTGATTATGCAGAAATTATTTGGAATGACGTTTATCGCGTCCCTTCCGATGTGAATGATGATGTTTGCGATTATCCACTGGCGCGAAACTTGGTGATGTTAACTGTGGCTGTCACTTGTGAGGCGATCGTTTCATTTATTGCTACAGCACAACAGCGTAATTTCACAATTACATTGAAAGATTTAACTGTTCAATCGCTATGTTTGTGAACTCAAGCAAACAGTTTACTAAAGAAAGGCAGAGGGCAGGAGGCAGAGAGCAGCGCGTTGCGGGGGTTCCCCCCGTTGTAGCGACTGCGGAGAGGCAGAAGGTTTTAAGAAATAATTCTTCCCTCTGTCTTGAAAAGTTTTGTGGACGGAAACCCTCCTCACAAACTTTTTGCTAAATTTATGGGGATTACCTCCTGCCTCCTGCCTACGTCCTCCTGCCTCCTTAAACATCATCCGTAATTTTGTGTGTTGTATTTGAGCGAATAGCTTTGTTCAAATCTTGAAACAAGTCTTCTTCTGCATCCCGTTCTTGCTTGAGTTCTCGAATCATTTCCTGGCTGGAACCAATCAATAAACCTGCAACTCCACCAATAATGGCGTATTTTTGAGCTAAATCTTTATACATTGGACTTGTGTACGGGCAAGGAAGTAAATGAGCTACAACAAAACCTATACCTGCGCCTAAAAATGCAGTGACAATGCCAGAGAAGGTAATTAATTTGGCGTTCATTTGTTTTGCTCCAATGCTCAATTTACTCGCATACTAGCGGGTATGGCTTGATTATCTGTGGATTTAACAAATTTGTACCTGAATTTTTACCTGTTGTAATATGAAATTTTTAATTTAGCCGCTGCATTCACAATGTCAGCCAACACATTCATTATGTGAGGCGACTCATTAATAATGTGTTGCTTAACATTATTAATGTGAGGTGACGCATTCACAATGTAAGTTAACGCAATGTTAATGTAACGCCTCACATTAACATTGCCGATGAAAAATAATTAATTGTCAGTGTGTTGAATCATGAGATTGGTGATCATCAGGGTTCTGCGTTACAGTCACCGTCGATTTAGATTGGGCGTTGGCGGTTGCTTGTCTCTCAGAATCCGGCGAACCAGAACGATTAGATGGTTTGCGTTTTAAAAAGCGTTCTTCCAAATTCTTGATGATGATGTACAGCACTGGTACTATCAGCAAACTCAAAATTGTAGAAACGAGTAACCCGCCAAATAACGCCGTTCCTAACGACCAGCGTGAAGCAGAACCGGCTCCTGAAGCGATGACAAGAGGGAAAAATCCTAACAATGAGGCACTTGATGTCATGACAATTGGTCGAAATCGCTCTTGGGCGGCGGTTAAAGCTGCCTTTTGAATTGTCATCCCTTGTTTAAAGGCTTGGTTCGCAAATTCGACAATCAAAATTGCGTTTTTCGAGGCAAGTCCGATTAACATGACTAATGCAACGTTGGCATAAACATCATTGACTAAACCACGTAACGCTAAAGCACTCAACGCACCTAACAACGCTAAGGGTACAGTCAACAAAATAATTGCTGGGTCAATATAACTTTCATACTGAGCCGAAAGGGTGAGAAACACCATCACAATTCCAAAACCAAAAATCAGAATCCCCAAGCTACCCGCAGATAATTCTTCCCGCGCTGTGCCAATCCAGTCGCTCCCAATTCCGGGAATTGCGGCTGTGTTTACTGCTTGCTGCATTGATTGAATCGCTTGTCCACTACTGTAACCCGATGCTTCTCTACCTTGAAGGCTGATAGCGCGGAAGCCGTTGTAATGAGAGATGACGGCTGGCCCGGTAATGGGTGTGAGTGTTGCGACTTCACTTAATCGCACCATTTGGTTATTTGCCGATCGCACATACAACTGGCGAATATCGTCTGGTGATTGTCGATAGTTGCCATCTGCCTGAACATAAACGCGATAACTTTGCTGTCCCAAGGTAAAATCATTCACATATTGAGAGCCAACGGCAGATGAAAGAGTGTTGACAGCTTGTTGGAAATCAACGTTGAGGGCTTCTAAGCGATCGCGATCGAAGTTAATTTGAAACTGAGGTGTGCTGGCGGTAAACTGCGTAAACACGCCACCTGCTAAAGCTGGTTGTTGGTTGGCTTGGGCAATTACCGCTTGAGCGTTGGCGAAAAAGTCATCAATTGTCAATCTTCCATTGGTGCGGTCTTCCAGCTGTAACTCAAATCCCCCTAATGTACTAAAACCTTGAATTGGTGGCGGACTAACTGCGGTAATAATAGCTTCGGGGATTGATTGAAATGCGCCATTGATTCGCCCTAAAATTGCCGTGGCGCTTTGATTTGGTTGAGTACGTTCTTCCCAAGGTTTCAATTTGGCAAAAAATACACCGCGATTAGAACCACTACCCGCAAAGCCAAATCCTGAAGTTGCAAATACATTATCAATCTCTGGTTCCTTCTCCAGAATTTGCTCAAGTTTTGTAATTACTTCATCTGTATAACCAAGAGAAACGCCATCAGGAGCTTGAATAATCCCCAAGACAATGCCTTGGTCTTCATTAGGAACAAACCCTGTCGGCACTTGAGTAAACATAAAGTAGGTTGCAGCTAAACCTACTACAAACAATGCCA
This sequence comes from Nostoc sp. LEGE 06077, assembly GCF_015207705.1. GTDB lineage: Bacteria > Cyanobacteriota > Cyanobacteriia > Cyanobacteriales > Nostocaceae > Nostoc_B. The sequence goes on along the minus strand of NZ_JADEWI010000008.1, from coordinate 74,589 downwards.
CAACAGCATAACGTAAGCGAATCAAAAAATTAACGATCGCAATAAACTTTTGAATAATCCATTGCAATATCTGATTAAATTTGTTGAAAAACCAGCCCACGGGGCCGCGTTTGGGTTGGGGTGGACGCAGTAAAATTGCCGCCATACTCGGACTAAAGGAAAGGGCGTTAAATGTCGAGATGGCAATCGAAAAGGCAATTACTAAGGCAAACTGTTGATACATTTTCCCGGTGGAACCAGGGAAAAATGCCACGGGAATAAACACCGCCATTAACACTAACGAAGTGGAAACTACTGCCCCTGTTAGTTCCTCCATTGCTTCAAAAGAGGCTTGTAGTGGTCTAACTCCCTGTTCAATTTTGCTGGCGATCGCTTCCACAACAATAATCGCATCATCGACAACTAAACCCGTGGCTAAAATTAAGCCAAATAAAGTCAAATTATTCAGTGAAAATCCAAATATGTAAGCAAATGCCAATGCCCCAATCAGCGAAACTGGAATCGCCACAATGGGAATAATCGTAGCTCGCCAGTCTTGGAGAAACAGAAAAATTACCAACACCACCAAAGCGATCGCTTCGACTAAGGTTTTGATGACTTCTTCTAAAGAAGCTTGCACAAACCCAACGGTATCGTAAACAATCTGAGTTTTTAATCCCGGTGGAAAATCTTTAATTAGTTCATCCATCTGCGCTTCAATGTTTTTTGCCACATCCAGCGCGTTACTTCCTGGTGACTGATAAATTGCCAGTCCAATTGCAGGTTTACCATTATTTCGGGCATTGCTGGCGTAAGTTTCCGAGCCGAGTTCCGCCCGACCAACATCCCGAAGTTTAATTAAATTACCGTTACTCCCGGCTTTAATCACCAGATTGCTAAACTCCGCAGCATCTTTAAACTGACCATTTACCCGCAGGGGAATTTCATAACTTTGACCAGAAGGGATAGGCGCTTGACCTAAAGTTCCCGCTCCGGCGAGAATATTTTGCGATCGCAATGCCGTCGCTACATCTGCGACGGTTAATTGTCGACTTGCTAAGGCATTAGGATCAAGCCACAGCCGCATTGCATAACGTTTTTCGCCAAAAATTGTTAAATCGCCGACTCCTGGAGTTCGCAGCAGTTGATCGCGTAAATTCAGGTCAATATAATTACTAATAAATAACGGATCATACTCATTATTTTCCGCATAAAATGTATACACTAACAAAATACTTGTAGAAGCTGTCTGCGCGGTTACACCCAGTTGTTGCACACTTGTGGGTAAACGGGGTGTAGCACGAGCAATCCGATTTTGGACGTTTACTTGGTCAATATTTTTATCAGTTTCCGAACCAAAATATACAGAGATTTGGCTACTACCAGCGGAACTGTTGGAGGTCATGTACTGCATCCCCTCGACCCCGTTCAGTTGACGCTCAATTGTGGTTGTAACGGCACTTTCCACAGTAGAAACATCCGCCCCAGTATAGTTAGCTGAAACTTGAACGCGGATAGGAGCAATATCTGGCAAGTAATTGAGTGGGAGTAGGGGAATACACACACCTCCCAAAATCAAAATCACGAGAGAACAAACGGTAGTTAAAACCGGACGCTTGATAAAGGTATTAGCGATCGACATGATCGGATGTCCTGGATTTAAGATTGGGGTTGAATAGGTGTGCCTTCTCTGAGTTTGAGAATGCCAGAGGTAACTATGGTTTCGCCGGCTTTCAGTCCGTCAAGAACTTGATAATTTGTGCCTTGAATCTCACCCAGACGGACTAAACGCTGATGTACAACTTGCTGCGGTTTACCGTCTACAGTTGTGTTTTCTGTGACAAACACAAAACTTTGTCCGCCAATGCGAGAAATCGCCACGGTGGGAATTAATATCCCTGGTTGTTGATTCCAAATGATTCGCGCCTGTACATATTGCCCATCGCGCAATTGTCCTTGGGCGTTACGAAAGCGGGCTTTGCTTAATACTGACTGCTGATCAGAACTTACCGTTGGGGAAATATAGTTAATTGCACCTTGACCGATTACTTTCTGGGTGTTGGGATTGAGCAATTCTACAGGTAATCCAATTCGCAGTTGCGGCATTCGATTGGAAGGCACAGAAAGATTCAAATCCAGAGCATCATTTTGAATGATTGTGGTGATTGTTTGTCCGGTGTTGACATAATCTCCAACTTTGACAGGAAATTCACCGACTACACCAGCAATGGGTGAAACTACTCGTTTCTGATTCACATTAACTTGAGCCGCGGCAGTACTGGCTTGAGCTTGGCGGACATTGGCTTGGGCTTGGCGAACGGCTGCACCCGCCGCGGCAACTTCTTTTTCTGCGGCTTGTAAATCTGCGATCGCTGCTTGTAAGTTATTTCTGGCAATATCTAATTCTTGTCTGGCTTGCGCTCCCTGCGTCACTAACTGTTGAGTGCGGTTAAACTGGGTTCTTTGCAGTTGAACATTCGCCGCGACTTTTGTCCGTTGCGCCTCGGCTTGTTGTAGTTGTGCTTGCGCCGTTTTGAATCCAGCTTGAGCAGCATTAGTGGCTGCAATGGAACTAGCAACATTGGCTTGAGTTTGATCTAAACTCAAAGATGCGATCGCTGTTCCCTTTTGTACCCTCTGACCACTAGACACCAAAATTGATTCAATTCGTCCTTGAATTTGCGGCTGTAGTGTGACTTTTTGTTGTGCTTCTAATGCGCCAACAAAATTAGAACTTTCTTGGGTTGTGCTAGTGCCAACTTGCTGAACTTTTACTTGCAATGCCGAGTTTTTCCCACTGGCTGCGGGTGCATTTTGAGCGGGAGCAGCTGAACGTTGAGTGCCAAAATGCGAAAATAAAGTCATTCCGCCAATAGCGACAACGAGACCTACCCCCAAACCTACTAACAAACCTTGCTGTCCTGAAAGCCTTCTCAATGCGGAATTACTAATTTTAGGAGTTTCCATCACCCTACAACTGCCCCAGCAAAATTAATTAAATGTGAATTTGCCAACCATTAATTCTGAAGCCGGAATCTAACTTTCTTTAAATGTGGGCAACAGGATGATCTCTTACCCTATTAATAAGTGCATTCTTGCTCCAAATATATGATTCTTGCGCTGCAATATAAATGAAAAAGTCACAACTATTTCATCTGGACAACACTGAGAAATTACTATAGAACATACGCGTAATTAATTTATCTTTCATTAGTAAGATAGCTGTCGGACTTTAGTTTGATTACTAAAGTTATTGGTGTAGGTAGGTAAGGAGGAACAGAAAACAGGAAATCGCAAACAATTCGGGTTTAAATATACTAATTTTTTCAAAAATCAAATATGACTCCTACATCTGTGATGAAGCAGCATATTTTACTTTTCAAAGAGATAAATGTGTGATAACTCTTATCCTAGTAATTCAGTTAAAGCGGCTGATACATTAAGGCAGATTACTAATCTCAGAACCAGTTGCCCAAAAAGCTTCAACAGCTTGCGAAAACTGACGATTTTGTTCCATCAGCGCCATGTGTCCACCTGGTTGGAGAGTAATTTTTTGAGCATCAGGTAATTCTGCTACCATGCGATCGCTGGCAATAGGTTTAGTTGCTATATCCGCAGCACCACAAACCACTAAAACAGGAATATTAATATTCGCTAATGTCTGGGTTTCATCAAATTTAAACATTGCTAGAGTCCCACGCGCGAGAACACCAGGGGAACCCAATGCTGATAAAAAAGCTGCGAAATTAAGTTGACCGCGTGTTTCCGTCCCTGTAAATCCTGACAGTTCCACACTGATATATAGTAAACCATTGAGATACGAAAGCCACGTCATCAACCAAAAAATCGGAGATAGCAAAATTGTCAGATACAGCAAAGGTTCGAGTAGGGGTTTTTGCAATTTACGTAGCACATTACTAAATATGCAAGTCTTAATTGGATTAGTGTAAGTAGTATCCACTAAGATTAAACTCGCCACCCGTCGTCCTAGCAGATGAGGAAATAGCCGACACAATGTTAAGTTAATCATTCCACCCATGCTGTGTCCTAGCAAAATCACAGGTTTATCCCCAGCAATGCTAATCACAGTTTCTAAATCACGGGCGTATTTTTCTAAAGAGTAATCGTTGTTTTTTGGCCCTGAAGACTTTCCCAACCCTGGTAAGTCCCAAACAATCACGCGAAAGCGATCGCTCAATTGTCGTTTGGCATAGTACCATACCGTACTGTTAGGCCCCCAACCATGTGACATAATAATCGGCTGGCCATCTTCAGGGCCAAAAAACTCAACTTGCAATACACTACCATCTGGTTGCGACAATCGCTTGACGGTTTTACTCCGCATAAATTTAGGTTCGTCAACACCAGAACGACGCAATAAAGGCAAACTGATAAAGCGACCAGCAAAAGACCACAAAACTATTACTAGTCCACTGACTAAATATGGTGTTCCTACTAATTCCCCTTCGTACCACTCATAAAGAATATAAATTCCTGTACCAAATATCCCCATCGATAACAGTTGAACCAACCATACAATCAAAAAATTATGGGGCATGAACAGCATAAGTATCAACCTTTTTAACTGAGTTGTTCTTTAGCTTCATACCATAGTTGCACTCTTTTAATTTTCAACCTCAAGAATGATTTATCCCTATCTTTAAGAGGGAATAAAATTCTGAACTAAAGAATTACTATTGAATATTGGAAAACAAGTTTACTAATTTTACAGCTTTTGCCTGCTTCCTATTTTTTCGCGACAAAAATAATTTACCCAATCAAAGTGAATAAAAAAAAAAGGGAAAGCGGTAACTTTCCCGGAGCTATGAAGTTTCTACTAAACTCCCAGATCTAGTAGTAATAGCTTTTAGCCTTATTTAGTAGCTTTCTCATATTATTAAAGTTATTTTCCTAAAAAGAATCAGACTAAAGTCACAGCTATGCACATGACTTTAGTCATGAATTGAAATTACACAATATTCACAAATATTGCTAAGATGGTCGTGTTTTACAAAAATTAGGAGAAATATTCCTATTGCAGAAATGAGCAAACAAATTTCCTTAATATTGGATTAACGCAGTTATATATGTGTAGATTAATTGGTTATCTTGGTAACAGCATTCGATTAGATGAGTTGTTATATAAACTAGAACATTCTCTTTATCATCAAAGTTATCATCCTTTAGAATTAAAGTCAGGATTTGTTTGTGGAGATGGGGTTGGTGTCGGCTGGTACGATGAAGCAGGTAAACCATTTATTTACCGCAATACTATTCCCCTCTGGAATGATCCGAATCTGCAAGAGTTGAGCCAATATGTAAAATCTACTAGTAGTGTAGGTTACGCTCGTCTAGCCGGAATTGGTGAACCACTTGATATCAGCAACTGTCAACCATTTCGTAGCGAAAAGCTGTTGTTTGTTCACAATGGCGAGATAGTTAACTTTCAGCAAACACTCTATAGACCGATACGTGATAGTCTTGGCGATTCTACATACCATTTAATTAAAGGTCTAACAGACTCAGAACATATCTTCGCTCTGTTTGTAGAAATTTGGCAGTCTTCTGTTGATAGTACTCTGGTTTCATCCCTGGCGATCGCACTCCAAAAGTTAACTGAACTAGCGCAAAAATACGATACCAGTTTTAGCGCCAATATCATTGTCAGCGATGGTCAAACAGTTGTAGCAGTTCGCTACGCCTATGGCACGCAAGCACCTACTCTTTATTGGTATTGTGATGATCTCACTCATCCAAGTCAAGTTATTGTCGCCTCTGAACCTTTATCTCACCAAAATTGGATAGCCTTTCCTGAACAAAGTATGCTATTTGTTCAAGCAGATTCCTTAATCCCAAAAATTAGTTCTTTAGAGAGTTATAGCTAATTTTTTTGGCTATATTTTGGCTCTAGCAATGTCTTAAATATCTTGCATGAATCAGATTATCAACTGTTAAACAAGTTGTCTGTTCCCTGCTATAAGTCCTATATATGTTCCTTTCACTCAAGAGAAGATGCAGATTTACTAGTACAGGTCGGCGTAAATAAACAGACCACACTTCGACTACGCTCAGTGACCATCTGGAATTGTTAAAAGGCTTGTAGTATCACTATTCTTTCTTTTTCCTTTTGCCTTTTGCCTTGTTGTACTAGGTTGCATCTTCTCTGGAAATTTTCAGATTTAGAAAGTGAATGTGGTTCGTACTGTCCCAATCACAATATCATCGTTGCTATTGTTATGGTCTGGTGCCGTTAACCAAATAACTCCAGGCGTAATAGTGATGTTCTCGCTCAGTTTGTATTGGTAGAAACCTTCAATATGCAGCGAAGTATCCGAGTCTGTACCAATAGTATTTCTTAAACCACTGCTGGCACCTGTGACTTTTGGTTCCATCCCCACAATAATGCCCCCAACACTGCCTTCTTTACCTAAATCGGGGAAGGCGAGTGTGACTGCATAGTTCCAAATGTCCAGTTCACCACGAGGAATAGTACCATTATTTGTATCAACATCTGCTAAGGTACGCGTGTTGGTATAGCCAACCCAACCACCAATAGCAAACTTTGGACTAAGTTGGAAGGATGCTTGGAAACCGTAGGAGTTACTGGAAATTGGTAGATTGAGTCCTTCTCCTAAAACATCCGTCAAAGCCGTATTACTGGCTAAAGCAGTGCGTAAGTTAGCACGGTTACTACCAGCGGTTAAGTCAGCATTATAGGAATTAACGTAGGTAAAACCGAGAGTCAAACCTTTAGTCGGTTGAACTGTTAACTGTCCTATAGCACCATAAGCACCGTTAAATAAACCATTTCCAGAGGTAGGATCGTTAGGGCTGCTGGCTAGATAACCTAAACTTAATTCCAATGCGTCGTTGAATTGATGTCTCAGACCAATTCCCGCACCAGCAACAGGATAATAAATTGGGTTACGTGTACCAAAGTTAGACAATGCACCAAAATCACCATCACCGTCAAAAAATGGGTTCACAGTATTGGTAAAATCATCGGCTGCACCAGCGTTGGCTTCTAGGATAACTGTGGTTTTTTCGCCTAGAGGAAAGCTATACAACAGTGCATCGATAGCGACTTCGTTACTATTACCAGAACCGAAATTTTCATTATCTACAAACCGCAAATCTCCTTCTGGTGTGAGGGTAGAAGCGGACAACGCATCTAGGTTGGTGGCTTGCAGTCGAGTTCTTAAAAGGTCTTTACCTGTAAAGCTGGTGTTGAAATCAAGGCGGATTCTATCACCAAATGAAGTTCCTCTGTTGAGGTTCTCTCCATCAGCGCGATCGCCTGCAAAAAAGCTGATTGGTGCAAAAATCGCAGTACCACTGAGTTTGGTTGTGGTGGAAAACTGATTAGCTTCTAACTCACTGGTGCGGGCTTCTAAAGCATCGACACGACCTCGTAATGTGGCTAGTTCTGCGGCAAATTCTTCTTGCAGTTTTTGTAATTTGGCTAAATCTTCTTTGGTGACTAAATCGGCTGTGGCGGTAGCTAGTAGTTCGTTGACTCTATCCAAACAAGCATTTAAACCCGCAGCAAACTCATAACGTGTGAGTGCGCGATTACCACGATATGTACTATTTGGATAACCAGCAATACAACCATAACGCTCTACTAGTGATTGCAACGCTTGGAATGCCCAGTCTGTTGGTTGTACGTCCGACAATTGCGACACAGAGGTAACTTGCGCCATTGTCTGTTCTTGATGGGAATTCTCAAGTGTTCTAGCTGGAGTAACAATAACTAAGTCCTGATTTTTCTCATCTGATGTGGTTGATATTTCACCAGCTAAAGTATTACTACTGATTGATATTATGCTGCTAAAAACTGCTGGAATAGCCAGCCAATAATGTAATTGTTTGTGCATTTACTCTCACACTCTTTTACCATCGGTAGCGCTTAAAACTGCGCTTTGTTGAATAACACTTTTAAAAAGTATTCTCAAAATATTATCAGTAGTGAGTAACTCTTTTAACAAAGAAAGTCAAGAAATATTTATTTTCTTAAGTAATTAGGCAGTAAATAACAACACAAATTAAGAAAAATTGCTGTAGCTGCCAACACAAAAATTTTCCGCGATTCATTGCATGAGAATGAGAATTATTATAATATTGATTTTTAGAATAAGTATCATTGTTATAGTGGCAAAAATCAAACAAGCGTCCTTTTCTCCAAGAAAGCTGATGACTAGGACTGATAAAAGACAACCCAGCGGTATTTTGTCGTTAATTTATTTGCTCACATTGCTAGTGAGTATTGGCGGCTGTACCCAAGCAAATACTAATCAAACCACCAGTATAGAGAATTCACCACAGACGCAAGAGGCTTCCCCACCATCAGTTAAAACCAAGGTAGTAACAACCTTTTTACCTATTTATTTGTTGACTAAGGCTGTGGCTGGTGATGCAGCTGATGTAGAAATTTTAGTGTCACCAGGTACAGAGGTACATGAATATCAAGCAACACCAGATAATGTAAAAGCGATCGCCACAGCTAATATATTAGTTAAAAATGGTTTTGGCTTAGAAAAATTTCTGGAAAATACAGTCAAAAATGCCCAGAATACTAAATTAGTTGAAATTGATGCCAGCAAAGGCATTAAACCATTAAACGAAATTTCTCCAGTGGAAACCACCACAAAAGCAGAAAAAGACCATGACCACGCCACCGGTAATCCTCATGTTTGGTTAGATCCAGTATTAGCAAAACAACAGGTAATTAATATTCGAGATGGATTAATTGCTGCTGACCCAGAAAATACAGCCACGTACACAACTAATGCTGCGGCTTACATCCAAGAATTAGAAAAGTTAAATGGTGAATTTCAACAAGCCTTACAGAAAAAAACTAATTGTACTTTTGTGACTTTTCATGATGCCTATCCATATTTAGCCCAACGTTATAATCTTAAACAACTTGCTGTAGTCCAAATTCCCGAAGATCAATTGTCACCAACAGAGATCCAAACAGTGGTGAATACAGTCAAAAAATACAAAGTGAAAGCTTTGTTTAGTGAACCAGGCGTAGATAATAAATTACTCAAAAGTCTTTCACAAGATTTGAAATTAAATTTACAGACTCTTGATTCTTTAGAAAAAGGTGATAAAGACCCACAATACTATTTCAAAGCTATGAGAATGAATTTGCAAACTCTAGAAACAGCTTGTCCATAAGCTAAAGATTTAATCATATTTTTGGACTGGATAAATCACTGATAATTTTTATAATTTTAAATTTATGACATTACCTATTTTAAAAGTAGACGGATTAACTGTATATCAAGGAAATTATTTAGCGATTCGAGATGTTTCCTTTGAATTATTCCCTGGCACAGATACTGCCATTGTGGGGCCAAATGGTGCGGGTAAAAGTACTTTAGTCAAAGCAATTTTAAATTTAGTTCCACATACTGCTGGAGCAGTCGAAATATTTGGTTATCCAATTACCAAACTTGGAAATTTACGCCACGGCTTGGGCTATATGCCACAAAATTTTATTTTCGATCGCAGTTTTCCTATTTCTGTGGGTGAATTGATTGGCCTAGGATGGACTAATGAAGCTAAACAGCAAAAAGCCAAAGCGACAAATTCGTTATTCTCGCGAATATGGAAACAAAATCGGGAAAAAACAGCAGCAGTCATAGAAGCACTACGACGTACTGGGGTTTATCATCTGCGAAATCAACCGATAGGAACTCTCAGTGGTGGTCAACTAAAGCGAGTATTACTAGCTTATTGTTTAGTCATGCCTCGGAAACTTTTGGTATTAGACGAAGCCTTTGCTGGGGTTGATATGCAAGGTGCTGCTGATTTTTATGTTTTATTAAATGAGTTGAAGCAAGAAGAAGGTTGGACGATATTGCAGGTTTCCCATGATATTGATATGGTCAGTCGTCATTGCGATCGCGTTCTTTGTCTCAACCAAACAGTGGTTTGTACTGGTCAGCCGGAATTTGCTTTATCACCAGAAAACCTTTTAGCAACCTATGGCCCCGGCTTCAGCCGTTATCACCATCATCATAATTAAAATTACTATTTTATTCAGGTTCGTCTAAGTGTTCAGCCACTACTTGATAAAGATGCAGAATATGATTGTCGTGGAGGCGATAAAATACATTACGGCCTTGCTTGCGATAGTTGACTAAACGCATCGCCCGTAAGTTTCGGAGTTGATGAGAAACAGCCGATTCACTCATCTCTAATGAGGCGGCTAAATCACTCACACACAATTCTTTTTGCGCCAAAAAAGAGAGAATGCGAAGACGATTAGCATCTCCTAAAAAGCTGAAAAATTCAGCCATACGTTGGGCTTTTTCAATATTGAGAAATTCCTCGTTGAGTGGTGATAAAATATAACTACCGAGGTTTGATATTGAGTTTGGCTGAACCATTTTTGTAATTTAAAACTTAAACATAAATAAATTGTTAAGCTAAATATATTATATTTTTCTTTGATACAGAATCTCAGATTGCTAAATCTTTCTCAATAGTTAATTTCTCTATCTTTAACTGTGTAATTTATTCTGTAACCACGCCACGGCACTATCAACATCTGGAACTTTTTCGCCTGCTGGTATATCTGGACGCTTGACCATAACAACCTGAACACCCAGTTCTCGCGCGGCAATAATTTTGGCGTAAGTTGCATCACCACCACTATTTTTACTCACGATGGTATCAATGTTGTGCTGAATTAGAATTTGCCTTTCATTTTCTAAAACAAAAGGGCCGCGATCGCACAATATCATTCCCGGTGGTACTAAGGCATCTTTTCCCGGAGGGTCAATCATTCGCATCAAAAACCAAATATCCTGGAGATGTGCAAAGGTGCTAAGTTCTTGTCTACCAACAGTTAAGAATACTCTTTTTGCTTGATTTTTTAAGATATCTGCGGCGGCGCTATTACTCTCAACTTCAATCCAGCGATCGCCTGTCACTTTTTCCCAAGCCGGACGAATTAACATCAATCGGGGTATCTCAACTTCCTTCGCCGCCGCCGCCGCATTGTAGGATATTTGATTGGCGAAGGGATGGGTAGCGTCAATTAGGATATCAATTTTCATTTGACGCAGATATTCCACAAGTCCCTCTACACCACCAAAACCACCAATTCGCACCTCTCCAGACGGAAGTAATGGTTCACGGGTGCGGCCAGCGAAAGATGCGATCGCTTCGATTCCATCGATAGTTGCAATTCTCGCACTTAGTTCCGCCGCTTCGCCAGTTCCACCCAAAATTAAAACACGTTTATAATTAGTACTCAACACTTGACTACAAGGGTGGAATTTTGGCTAGAATACCTCGTTTCAATGGTTCGGGTCGTTCTGACCAAGGCAATAATCCGTTAGTTTTAGCGTAGTACTGACTAGCACATTCCAGGACAGCCGCCGCACTATCATCAACATTTAAATCACCAAACAGATAAGTTAACTTACCTTTAGCGCCAAAGGCGACAACGCAAGAACGGTTACAAGCACTCATACATTCAACAGCTTGGATCGGAAATTCATCTCGCAAATCCCAATCTTGTGCTAGTTGTTGAATCTGGTGCAGTAGTTTTTGACCGCCACTTTCACCTACACGCTTACCATCTTGCCAAACGCTGGCACAGGTTTGGCAAACAAATAAAGTATGAGTATGAGAAGCGATCGCTGAAGAATCAGTTTGAATAATAGTATGGGCAGCAGTCATCCGTACCTCGCAGATGTTTTGGAATTATGAGTATACTTCGGTGGGCATCCTGACTTGGAAAATTTTTCCTTCACAGTTGCGGGACAGCGCCGGATTTTCACCGAACTTTCCCCGTTACCTTTGGTGGCTGATCCTCACCAAAACCGAATAGTCTATCCATCATACCATCTGTACTCTTAGTCGAATCTCAACCTATCGAACAATATCCCCGACTTTTTGAAGAAGCCGGGGATATAAAACCATAGGGTTTTCACACATTCGCTAAAATTGTTGTGTATTACAGCCGTAGCCACAGGTAGTTAGGACTTTAACTCTGTAACCTATCACCTGTAACCTGTCCCCTCTCCCCTACTGTAATTAACGCAAAAAAGTCTTTTGTAACGATGACAGTTGTGTCTCAACTGCACTTAAATAAATTTGATCTTGCAAAAATTGATCTGAAAGTTTGTTAGCCTTAATAGCAGCTTTCACTAAATCTTCCGCATTCAGACTACCTCTTTGGTACTGAAATATCAGAGTGCTACCGCTAGGAATGCCTTGTGATTGGAGATTACCTTGATAAGCAAGATAAACAAGATTAAAAGGTTGAATGCCACGAGAGCGAATAACACTACTGGGTGACATATAAGAGTTAATGGCTGTAGTAATTACTTGTCCATGTGTTGTAATATTAGTCACTTCAAGATTCGGAATTGTTTTGTCAGTAACGGGTTGCGCTGATGCAATTCCTGCGGAAAAAATTATAGAAGCAACGGTAAGAAAGGAAGCTGTTAAAGGGGAAAGTTTCATAGGTTTATACTTCCGTTAGATTTAAAAGTTAGACTAAATACCCACTAGTACTAAAATTTTTTGTATAACTTCAGGCTGGCTGTACTTAAATCACTCAGTCTTGTGATGATTGTGGAATATAACTACAGTCTGTATTTACTGATTCCCGAAAAATATAATAAAAATTTATTTAATTTAAATGTTGGCAAAAAATCTTATTCTGAAGTGTTTTCGTCCTATTGGCTAAAATCAGCGATCGCTTGATCCAGGCTGTGATACTATGCGATCGCCTAGGCAAAGATTAGGAAGTTAATATCCGCTGTTGTAAAGCTAATTCCAAGCGATCGCCGGGTTTAGGTTCTAACACCTGAGTAGTAAGATTATGCTTCTGGAGTGAAGTACGCAAATCTTCAGCCGTACCCACAGCCTTTAAAAAGTTTACCATCATCCCTTCATAGGTTGTATCTGCCGTTGCTGCTGTAGGTAGTATGAATTGGGGTTCCAACCATTGAGAGACTTCTAAGACACTGCTTGTCCCGCGAATAATTGCCCCAACTAACGGCAATGCCAAATCAACGGTTGGCGTAATTATGACATCAACAGGTGCAAATTGTTTTAGTTGTGGCGAATGATATCCATGCGGCTCGTAGTAGAGTGTGAAACTAGTTGCTAATTCTTTCAACAGATAACTATTTTCCACAACAGTAGGGCCAATGGGAGAACCAGGCAAAGCCCTAATTTCTATTTGATGATTAAAAGTGAAAGTTTCACCATGATCTAGACAGGTGACAGAAGTGTAACCTAGCTCCTGAACCACTTTGGTAGCATTAGGAGAAGCCACAACCGGAATTTTATGATCAAGTTGCTTTAATGTTGGCAGATGTGCATGGTCTGGCAAACCTTGAGACAGCAATATTAAGTCAATATCTTCAGAAATTAATCGTTCTTGCTTGAGAGAACCTTTAAACAGCCAATCTAAGCCAAAACTTAACGAACCAACTAGCCAAGGGTCAACTAATATCCGTTGACCAGAAATTTCTATTAGCCAACTATTGTTGTCTAACCAAGTTAAGTACATAATCAACCCAAAGTAACACCTGCCTTTATTATTACCAGGACTTATCCACAAAGGTTGTCTGTGAAGAATGGGTGTAAGGATGTGAGGGTTTTGAACACCTACACCCCTTCACCCTACTCCCTTTTTTAAGGCAGGATAAAGCCGTATTTTTTAAGTACAGCCTTAGCTGAACTGCTAGATAAAAATTGTGTAAACTCCTTAGCTGCACTGGCATTCTTACTACGTTTGAGAACAGCCATTGGATAAACTATCGCGGAGTGGTATTTTTCGTCAGCCGCCACAACTACTTTTACCTTGTCAGAAATTTTGGCATCAGTCGCATAAACTAACCCTGCATCAGCATTGCCACTTTCTACAGCCGCTAAAACTTGACGTACGTTGTTGGCATAAACCAGTTTAGATGTTATTGCCGTCCAAATATTTAACTTTTGTAAAACTTGCTGCGCGTATTGACCAGCCGGAACGCTTCTGGGTTCACCAATAGCGATGCGCTTGATTTTAGATTCTTTGAGATTGTAAAGGCTGGTAATGCCTGTAACATTTTTGGGTACAACTAAAACAAGGCGATTTTTAGCCAAAACTGAACGACTACCAGGAAGCAACAGCCCTTTTTGTTCTAAAGCGTCTACTTGCTTTTTACCCGCTGAAATAAAAATATCTGCTGGTGCGCCTTGTTCAATTTGTTGTTGCAATGCTCCTGAAGCCCCAAAGTTATAATTGATATTGACATTGGGTTTATTTTGTTGATAGAGAGGTTTAATTTCTTCTAGTGCTTCTTTTAAACTAGCAGCAGCAGAAACAAGTAAAGTAGTACTCGACTGTGCTGTGACAACAGAAGGTACAATTAATGTTGAGCAAACAGCAAGTAACAAACTAGCCAGTGCTGTGCCAAGAAAGGCAAGAATTTGTCTTCTTTTCATAGAAAAATGGTGTAGCAATAGATTCTTCTGCAATTTGATGGCGCTTGGTAGGATCATACCGAGCGTCATTCCAGTCTTTACCAACTGAATTGGTAACATTATGCCAAGAAAAGAACAAGGATGGATCACATTTCAAACATCGGAAGAGGAGCGGAAAATTCTCGAAGAGTTTTGCCAGGACTCCCAACGCACCAAAACCGAGATTCTGAGGGAACTAGTGCGTGGTCTGAATAAGCCCCAAGTATTACAAGCCTCTATACCAACCAAACAGCCACATTCAGAAAATTATGAAACACCTGTGCAGGAAATTAGTATTCCAAGGAAGGCTTTAAAAGTTAGTTCCCGGAATATTCTCAAGGGTGTGGTTAAAAAAGTTGTGACTGGAGCCGTTAATTGTGAGGTAACACTCGAAATTGTTCACAAAGTTGAGTTAACCTCAATGATTACTAGAACATCTGTAGAAGATTTGGGGCTAGTGGAGGGAGAAGAAGCCTATGCTGTAATTAAATCTAACGATATTGTGATTGCTAAAGAATAAGAACAATTAAGTAGAATGGCGTAAATATTTTAAATATTTGTAGTTGGGATCAGGCAAGGAGGCAAAAGGCAAGTCTCTAGCCTCTTTCCCTCTCCTCTATCAATATGTAGTTGACTCAACCAAAAAATGCTGTGTCAGGTTGAGACTCCGTTAAGTTGCCGCACGGGAATTTGGATGATAAACTTAGTTCCCTGTCCTACAGTGGAATGAAATTCAATCTTACCACCAAGTTTTTCGGTGACAATCTGATAGCTAATCGACAAACCTAATCCAGTACCTTTACCAACAGATTTGGTGGTGAAAAAAGGATCGAAGAGTTTAGAGCGAATACATTCTGCAATACCAACTCCGTTATCGGCGATCGCAATTTGCACCCAGTCAGAATCAATCATGGAGGCGCGGATCGGAATCTGGTTAGATTTGACCTGTCCCCTGCGATAAAATTGCCAAAATCAAAAGGCTCAAGCGCTAACACTTGAGCCTTTACTACATTAGTTAACTGAGATGAATCAACAACCCCAAAACTATGCTTTTTGTTTGTTTAACTTAGTAACGGTTACGGCCGCCGCCACCATAGCCACCGCCACCACCGTTTCCTCTGTTACCACCGCCACCACCAAAGGAGCCACGATCTTCTCTAGGCTTGGCTTTGTTAACTTTGAGGTCACGTCCCATCCATTCAGCACCATCAAGTGCATCAATAGCTGCGGTCTCTTCCGCATCGCTACTCATCTCTACAAAGGCAAAGCCACGTAGACGACCTGTTTCACGGTCGGTAGGGATCTGAATGCGCTTTACAGAACCATATTCTGCAAAAACATTGTTCAGAGCATCTTGTGTAACTTCATAAGAGAGGTTACCTACGTAAATTGACATAAATTTAATCCGAAATCACAAGTTTGCAGAGATTTAGATTTCGGGGAGAAGTCTGTAAATACCAAAAGGAAAAAGCCTATCAATACTAAAAACAAACGCTATCGCCGAATTAACTCTCACACCTCATCATTACACAAAATCCCTATTTTTAGAAAAAAATAAAATAATTGTAATATAAAGATATGTAAACTAGCGATCGCTTCCACCGAACCCAGCCTTTGACAACTTGATAAATGTAACGACTTGTAAACGCGGATAGATTCTCCATTTGACTGGAGAGTTTACGATCATAATTGTTATTCCAGTTATTGACTATTAACGGGATGTATCAAGTAGAACAAAAGTAGTTCCTTTAGATCAAAAAAGGAGGAACAATATGTTAAGCAAATCAACAATTTATGGACTGGTAGGTATACTCGCAGGTAGTGCCATTACAGCTTTATCCATCAACTACACTAGCAGAGCCGCACAACAGCGTCCGTTACAATCTCCACCTTGCAGTACAACCAGCACTGTAACACACAAGATGGCTGCGACACACCAAGTAGATCAGCATTTCATTGAAATGATGATTCCCCACCATCAGGGAGCAGTAGAGATGGCAGATCTAGCTTTGCAAAAGGCGCAACATCCTGAACTTAAAAAGCTGGCGACTGCGATTAAAGCCGACCAGACAAAAGAAATTGACCAAATGAAAGCTTGGTACAAACAATGGTACGGCGCTGAAGTTCCGGCAACTTCAAAAAATGCTATGGCAATGCATCATGATAGAAGCCAAAATATGCCGGGAATGTCCATGCACTCAGGAATGATGAGTATGGAGATGAATTTAGAGCCATTAAAAAATGCCTCTGACTTTGACAAGGAATTTATCCGCCAGATGATTCCGCACCACGAATCAGCAGTAATGATGGCCAAGATGGTAGCGAATAATGCCACCCATCCTGAAATTCGCAACTTAGCTGAAGCTATCATTAAATCCCAAACTGCGGAAATTCAACAGATGCAGCAATGGTATCAAGCTTGGTCTAAATAGTTTTATCATTCAAATTCTAAACCTATGACACTTACACTCACAGTTCCCAACATGGCTTGTTCTGCTTGTGCAAACAATATTACCAATGCAGTGAAAACAGTTGATGATAGTGCGATCGTTCAAGCAGATCCTAAAACTAAACTTGTTAGTGTGGAAACTCAAGCTTCTGAGCAAAAAATTAAGGATGCTTTAGCTGAAGCTGGCTATCCCGCGGCCTAATTCTTAATCAGAAACTAATAGACTTATTTGAGAATTTAGAGTAAGGGTTAAAGGATGAATTTCCTTTAGCCCTTATGTTTATGAAATGCTAACTTTCCCTATTAGTTATTAAATCAAAGTATCTGAAAATAGATGAGTATTTTCCGTTGTCTCCCTTTTGCAACTGCTGATAATAATTAGATTTCATCTAACACAAGCTTATATTAGTCAGCAAAAAAATTAACAGCTTATTTATCTGTATATAAAAAATATTCCTTAATTAATTGCGTAACTGTCTTTGCCAGTACTAAAAATAACCGTTTTTGTGGGATTAGCATGATATTCCTAAAGGAACCGCTTCACTTCTAGTGAACCTTGAATATGAATGTTAACTCGCAGAATTTTATTTCGATGCGTAAACCTAAAACTTTTAATAACCCAGAGCATTTTATTGAGGGCTGGTATTGGGTAATCCCATCTCAAAATCTGCGAATAGGTGAGGTAAAAGCTGTTACTATTTTAGGGAGAAACTTAGTAGTTTATCGTGGTCAAGATAAACGGGTAGTTATTTGTGATGCTTACTGTCCCCACATGGGCGCTCACCTTGCTGAAGGCAAAGTAGAAGGTAACGAATTACGCTGCTTTTTTCATAATTGGAAATTTGATAGTCAAGGAATATGTGTAGAAATTCCTTGTTTATATGAGCCATTACCTCTTAAATTAAAGACTTGGCCGACAGAAGAAAAGTACGGCATGATCTGGATTTGGACAGGGGAAACGACACAACAACCACTACCATTTATTCTAGATTTAGACCAAGATGAGTTTGATGTTACCTTTGGTTTTCACTTTTTCAAAAACTGTCATCCTAATATAGTGATGATCAATGCAATTGATGCTCAACATTTTAATACAATTCACAAATTACCATTTGAAATTATTTTTGATAAAGAGGAATACAGTCCAAATGCAATTATTTTCCGTAACACCACAGATGTTCGGGGAGATTATAGCTTTAAAAAACTGATTCGGACGATATCCAAAAGGTCGATTACTTACAATATTTGTTATTGGTATGGTAGTACATCTATCGTGACACTGGGGTTTGATTTTTTTAGTTTCCATATTATGTTTGCCCTGCGTCTTATAGAAGGTGGTAAAACGGAAGGGCGAACTATTTTAATGATGAAAAAACGTAAAAAATTTTTAGGGAAGTTATTTAATCAATTTGTGCTGTGGATACTCAAGCTTTTTGGGCAAAATTTTGTTAAGGGTGACAACAAAATTTTTAAGACAATGCGGTTTAATTTCAAAACTCCGATTAAAGCGGATCAGTCTATTATGCAACTAATCAACCATGTTGAAAAACAAAAACCACTGACATGGGGAACTTGGCAGTTAGTGCGATCGCGCGAAGTTGAACCTAAAGAAAGCCCCAAGAAATGGCGTGATGATTTAGTTAATGATTAAACGGCACTAAAGAGTAAAAAGTTACATCTGACTTTTTACTCTTTCTTTATATATAGGAATATGACTTGATTATTAAAATTACTTGTGCGCTGCGCGAAGCGCGATAAGTAGGGAACAGGGAAAGAAGTAATAGAGGTGTACTGAGTTGTGTTGTTAAGAATTCAGCACCCAGGAGTCAGAATTTAGAAGTATCTATATGATTAGCAAATTAATTCATCAAATCTTTCTCCTGATTCTTTCAACCTTCTGACTCCTGAATACTTACAATAATTAATACTTCATACTTTAAATTATGTCTGAATTAGAAAGAGTTATCGTTCGCCCAGTAGATGAGTACAACCAAAAATTAGTGTCTCATGTACATCCTGCTAATTGGGTAAATCCCCAGCCTGCTGATTATTACGACTTAGTAGTTATTGGTGCAGGAACGGCGGGATTAGTCGTGGCGGCTGGGGCGGCTGGTTTAGATTTGGGTTTGAAAGTTGCATTAATCGAAAAGCATCTCATGGGCGGAGATTGCTTGAATGTGGGTTGTGTACCATCGAAATGTATTATTCGTTCTTCGCGGGTAATTGGGGAAATTTGGAACGCCAAAAATCTGGGGATTAATATTCCCAAACAACAAGTTGAAATTGATTTTCCCGCAGTTATGGCGCGGATGCGGCGGGTAAGGGCGGGGATTAGCCATCATGATTCGGCGGAACGCTTTAAAAATATTGGTGTTGATGTTTTCTTAGATAATGGGAAGTTTGCCAGCAACAATACTGTAGAAGTTGGCGGAAAAACTCTCCGGTTTAAAAAAGCAGTCATCGCTACAGGTGCAAGGGCGGTACGTCCCGCGATTCCGGGAATTGAAAATGTCGGTTATTTGACTAACGAAACAGTTTTTTCTCTGACTCAGCGCCCAGATAAATTAGCGGTGATTGGTGGGGGGCCAATTGGTTGTGAATTGGCGCAAACATTTCAACGTTTGGGTTGTGAAGTCACGCTGTTACATCGCGGTTCTCATCTATTAAATAAAGAAGATGCTGACGCGGCAGAAATTGTCCAAAATGTCTTAATTCAAGAAGGCATTCGTGTAGTATTGAATTGTCAATTGGAAGAAGTAGTTGCTGTTACCGAAGGCAAAAGACTTTACTTTTCTACCAACGGTTACAGAGATTCGGTGACAGTGGATGAAATTTTAGTAGGTGCGGGACGATCGCCGAATGTCGAAGGTTTGAATTTAGAAGGGGTTGGGGTAAAGTATGATACCCGGCGCGGTGTGCAGGTAAATGATTATCTGCAAACAACAAATCCCAAGATTTATGCGGCTGGGGATATCTGTATGGACTGGAAATTTACCCATGCGGCTGATGCAGCAGCGCGGATTGTGATTAAGAATACGCTGTTTTCTCCCTTTGGGTTAGGACGTGCCAAACTCAGCAGTTTAATTATGCCGTGGGTGACATACACATCCCCAGAAATTGCCCATGTGGGAATGTATGAACATGAAGCGCAGAAAAAAGGCATGGAGATAGGGACAATCAAAATTCCTTTTAGTAGTGTAGACCGAGCGATCGCTGATGGTGAAGAAGATGGATTTCTCAAAATCCTCCACAAAAAAGGCTCTGATGAAATTCTCGGTGCTACGATTGTGGCCAGCCATGCAGGCGAGATGATTTCCGAAGTTACAACTGCGATCGTGAATAAAATAGGCTTGAGTAAATTAAGCAGTGTGATTCATCCTTACCCCACCCAAGCTGAAGCAATTAAAAAAGCCGCCGATGCTTACCGTCGCACTCTCTTGACTGCTAATACCAAACGCCTTCTCGGATTTTTGACCAAGCTTTCATAAAAGAGTTCGATAATTTTCGAGTACAGAAGCTCAAGTTTGCTGTTCAAAGGGTAAAAGTTGAGCCTTTGAGGGTAAAGTTTCAGCCTTTTTGCTTGAACGTTGAGGTTCAGAGGGTGAAAGTTGAGCCTTTGAGGGTAAAGTTTCAGCCTTTTTGCTCGAACGTTGAGGTTCAGAGGGTAAAAGTTGAGCCTTTGAGGGTAAAGTTTCAGCCTTTTTGCTCGAACGTTGAGGTTCAGAGGGTAAAAGTTGAGCCTTTGAGGATAAAGTTTCAGCCTTTTTGCTTGAATGTTGAGGTTCAGAGGGTGAAAGTTGAGCCTTTGAGGTGGAAGTGTCGATGAATTTTCTGTGTTGGGTGTTGTAGGATGTTGGATTTTCTCCTGCCTCGGAATTCATTCCGAGGCTCATAGCTCAAGTCATCTCAACAAGATGACTCAACGAGAAATACATTCCAGTCCACGCTTTGTGGACTTTGGCTATGAGCCAGGAACTTTAGTTCTAGGCGGGATGTGGTTGAACATAAAAATTTTTGACTTGTGTGTATACGGTAGCCTTGACAAAGGGATTTAGGGGGATCAGATCACTTGTGTGTACACCGTATGCAGGGAAGAGGTAGCCTGCGGGAAGCAAACTAGGGAGAGGAATTTTGAAAATCCGTCTATTTGCCGTGTTTATAGAGTGAAATCAGATAAAAATAACCTCAAAGTAAAAAAAAATACACTATTTAAGGTTTCATATTCCCACATTGTTTCATAGACTAGGGGCAGCAACCTTATTCAAAACTGGCTGAGGAAAGTGGAAATTGACTGAGACGAACAACTTGAACTCTTCCTTTCAGGATGTGTCCCGGAGAGAATTGCGAGATTTAGTGAGGACTCAACTGCAAATGCTGTTAGAAGCAGCAGATTTGCAAGCCGCAAAAGCAATTCTTGTACCTGTACAGCCTGCGGACATTGCTGAAGCGATTGAAGGTTTACCCGAAGCGATGCACGCTTTGGCTTTTCGGTTGCTTTCTAAAGATGAGGCGATCGAAGTTTATGAATATCTCGACTATAGCGTGCAAGAACGACTAATTGAGGAATTAAGAAGTCAGGAAGTCCGCGATATTGTTGATCAAATGTCTTCGGATGACAGAGCTAGGTTATTTGATGAATTACCTGCAAAAGTTGTCAACCGTTTACTAGAACAATTAAGTCCTACAGAACGTCAAGCTACAGCTTTGCTGTTGGGTTATGAACCTAATACGGCCGGGCGAATTATGACACTAGAGTTTATTTCCCTGAAAGAAAACATTACAGTTTCTCAGGCTCTAGAACGAATTCGCCGCTTGGCTAATGCCAGTGAAATAATTTACTATCTCTACGTTACTGACGTTGAAAGACGGTTGACGGGAATTGTCTCTTTGCGAGATTTAGTGACATCTCAGCCGGAACAAATTATTGGCGAAATTATGACCCGTGATGTTGTGTTTGTTCGCACAGATACAGACCAAGAAGAAGTAGCGAGGATAATTCAAAGATATGACTTTTTGGCTGTGCCTGTAGTAGATAAACAACAGCTTTTAGTCGGTATTGTTACGGTTGATGACATCATTGATATCTTAGAAGAAGAAACCACCAAAGATATTTACGCTTTAGGTGGTGGGGTGCAATCGAGTGGCGATAATTATTTCCAGATGAATTTAATGGAAGTAGCTCGCAAACGAGTGCTATGGTTATTTGTTTTATTAATAACTAATACTGTTACAGGCACAATTATTAAATCGCAAGAAGATATTTTAACCAAAGTAGTCACACTGACAGCATTTATTCCTTTATTAACCGGGACTGGTGGTAACGTCGGCGCTCAATCTTCTACAGTTGTGATTCGCGGGATGAATACTGACGAAATCCGTTCTCTTGGCCCCTTGCAAGTAATTGGCAGAGAAGCGATCGCCGGTTTATTATTAGGCGGTATGTTGGGGATAGTCGCCACCGTCTGGGCTTACTTTTTGCAAGGAAGCATTGAAGTTGCGATCGCTGTTGGTACTAGTTTGGTGGCGATTTCAATTTTAGCTTCCGTCTCTGGTTCAGCCTTGCCATTTTTATTTCGGCTGTTGCGTTTAGACCCAGCTTTGATGTCAGCACCATTTATTACTACCGCCGTCGATGTGTTAGGCGTTTTAATTTATTTTAATTTGGCACGGGTAATTTTAAAATTATGACAAATGACAACCTTAACTGATAAGCTAAAACACATCTAATTTACAGATTAAATTTTATAAATCTCTTGTGGGATGAGCATCTTGCCCGCCCAAATAATACAAATTAAATGCCGATTAGCTTGCAATACAATTTTTTTATTGATATATGCGGTTAGATAACTATACTCTTGATACTTATACACCAGGCGCACCCTTATGGAAACAAGTTTTGTGGTATTTTCTGGGTTCTCCTTTAGTGCAGAATCGTTGGTTAACTGTTTCCAGCTTCAAAGTTCGGTTACTCCGCAGTTTTGGCGCACAGATTGGTGAAAACGTCCGCATCAAACCAGGAGTGCGTGTGAAGTTTCCCTGGCGACTAACTGTAGGTGATCATGTTTGGATTGGCGAAGACGCTTGGATTGATAACCTAGCGACTGTAACCATCGAAAATCATGTGTGCATATCTCAAGGTGTGTATCTCTGCACAGGCAACCATGACTGGAGTCATCCTGATTTTAAATTAATTACTGCCCCAATCCACATTCAAGAAAGTAGCTGGATTGCTGCAAAATCAGTAATTGGGCCAGGAGTTACCGTTGGTAAGGGTGCAGTATTGACCTTGGGCGGAGTGACAGGACGTTCTTTAGACACAATGACAATTTATGCCGGGAATCCCGCCCAACCAATCAAGCAGCGTAAAATGTAATCTTTACCAAGCCCCATTGGTGCGGGTGTAGGAGTGTAAGGAAATAACAGCCCCATCCTATGGTACAACCTGGACTTACGTCTCGCTACACTAAAGTCCAACACCTGAACCCCCTATATCCTTATACCCCTACACCCCTTTTCTTTAACTACTTAACCTCAAACCCCCGCAAACCTTCGAGTTCTTCATACTCAGTCACCACCTCTTGCACTATAGCCGCAGGTGGGCCAGCATGACACCAACGAATCATTTCCTCAACAACCTCCCGCGCCCCTTCAAATACTGCTTCTACCCGACTATCAGGCAGATTTCGTACCCAACCAGTTAAGCCCAACTGGCTGGCGGTATCGACAGTTGCATAACGATAGCCCACTCCTTGAACTCGGCCAGAAATTAAGACATGGGCGCGAATTATTTTTGGCAGTTGTGTGGAATCTTGCATAAACTGGACAATTCTTTACGATTTCCAGTCTACCTGTTATGTGAATCTAGGACAAAATTTTAATTGCCCTCTCAAATTTTGGCAGATAAGTTTTTTAGGCAATATAGCTGCTTTAAGAGTAGCTAAAGATAATGATAAATTATTGTTTATGTGTCGCCATATTTTGGCAGATGCCTGCATCCCTAATTACAGATTACCATCTATCAATCTGCTAATTTTAAATTTTGAATTCTGCCTTACTTATGTCTAATTTACCACCTTTGAATACAGATACAATTTGGGAAATCATCAAGGATAAAATTGATGATGCTACAGTCAATCAGTTAGTCTGGCACTACTTGGGATATCGCTATAACTCCACAACTGACAAATGGGATAATCACGAAGTTCTACCAGAATGGCGAGATGAATACCCAGAACCACCAAACTTTCTCGATAGTCGTCCTGCAACCATGAAGTTAACACGTTCTATCCCCAAAGAATACAAGCAAGGACTTAAAGAAAAGCTAGGTTTTAAAGGTTACAAAATTGGAGAATTTACCCCCAGGGAAACACGCAGAGCAACAGCCGCTAACTGGTTGTTAAGTTATTGGCAACAACAGCATCCTGAATAATAGTTATTGATGAATGTTGAGATAGCAATTCTATTGGATTTTTAAACTATAGGTAGGTGGGCATTTTCCCTAAAACTCTCAATCAACCTAAGAATATATTAGTCAATGCCCACCTTACATAACACCTAAGTTTTTTTGAATCAAATATGAGTATTATTATTTATACTTTATATATAAACTCAATAAAATTAATTTTCTAAAATATATCAACTGATGGTAGATAGTTGATTCTAAACAGATATTCAGTATTTATCGGAATCAAATCGCCAAAAACACCCATTTAGATATTAGCGAGTCTCTCCATAGATAGAGGACGGGATTATTTAATTACTTCCCTAGACCGATTTGCAAATTGATTAATAATTACGAAAATATTGATATTCGCTTTATATAATTGCATCATTTTTATGGCTAATCCCATTGAATTTACTTTATTTGCACCTTATAACAAAGGCGCTGCGTTAATAGGTTCTTTTTCTGATTGGCAAGAAATTCCAATGGAAAAAGGTCAAGATGGTCATTTTCGGACAACAATTGAATTAGAAGATGGTGTTTATCAATATAAATTTCGCGTTCAGTCAAAATCATGGTTTGTTGAAGCAGATCAGTGGGTAGAGGTGACAGATCCATATGCAACTGATATTGACGAATTAAGCGGTCAAGATAATAGTATAATTCGGATTAAAGATGGACAAAAAATTGTTGATACTTATGTTTGGCATCATGATGATAAATCTTTACCAGCAGACCATGAGTTAGTTATTTATGAATTACACGTTGGGGATTTTTCTGGTGGTGAAGATGACCCTTATGCCAGAGGTAAATATAAACACGTTATTGAAAAGTTAGATTATTTATGTGAGTTAGGAATTAATGCTATTGAGTTACTGCCAGTTAAAGAATATCCTGGTGATTATAGTTGGGGTTATAACCCACGTTATTTTTTCGCAACTGAATCGAGTTATGGTTCTACAGAAGGTTTAAAGCAACTAATAGACGAATGCCATAACCGAGGTATTCGGGTAATTATGGACGGGATTTATAATCACTCGGAAGCCTCTAGTCCTTTAACTCAAATAGACCATGATTATTGGTATCATCATGCGCCCCGTGACCCAGATAATAGTTGGGGGCCAGAGTTTAACTATGAGTTCTATGATGAAAATTTAGAAACTTATCCAGCACGCAAATTTATTGGTGATACAGTTCGTTTTTGGGTGGAAGAATATCATATAGATGGGATTCGCTATGATGCAGCCAGACAAATAGCAAATTACGATTTTATGCACTGGATAGTCCAAGAAGCGAAAAAAACTGCCGGTGCTAAACCTTTTTATAATATTGCTGAACACATCCCTGAAACTACAAGTATTACTAATATTGACGGGCCAATGGATGGTTGTTGGCATGATAGTTTTATGCATACAATCACAGCACATCTATTTGGGGAAACTTTTGATTTAGAAAACCTCAAAGATGTTATTGATCCTAAACGTCAAGGCTTTATGGGTGCGACTAATGTCGTGAATTATCTCAGCAACCACGACCATAATCGGGTGATAGTTGAGTTAGGAAATCGGAATATTTTTGATGAGGAAGCTTTTAGACGCATCAAATTAGGTGTCGCTATTTTGATGACAGCTGTTGGTGTACCGTTAGTATGGATGGGACAAGAGTTTGGTGAATACAAACCTAAAACACCAGAATCATCAAAAATTGATTGGACACTACTCGGTAATGATTTAAATCGGAGTTTATTTGATTACTACAAAGGCTTGATTCATTTACGGAAAAATAGCCACGCCTTGTACACCGAAAATATTGATTTTATCCACGAAAACGCCGAAGCTAAGGTATTTGCTTATAGCCGTTGGAATGATGAGGGTTCCCGTGTAGTTGTAGTAGCCAATTTTTCGGAAAACTTTTTAGGTGGCTATCACGTTCCTAACTTTCCTTGTGGCGGTACTTGGCATGAGTGGACTGCCAATTATGATGTCGAGGCTGGCGATGATGGGATTATAACTGATATCGGCCCTTATGAAGCCAAGGTATTCGTTTGGCAATAACAGGATTCTCTGACATTGAGTTAGGCGTATCATAACGCAGTCAAAGGGGCGACATTTGCCCCTTTTTTATTAATGTTTAGATGATGAGCGATCGCCAGCAATTCTTCTCCTCCACAAGTACAATTAAACTATCAATAGACTCAGCAATAAAGTCTGTTTAAATAAAAATCCATGAATCGATTGTTGTGTTTTTGACCTAAAATGTGTATATTACTTTTCACTCCAGCAATGAGATTACAAAAATCTCCAGAGCGTCTCCATGCACAACAAATTATCTAATACTAACATTAAAAGTTCCCATATCTTGTTAACGCCTCACGACGTTAAAACAAGATTGCCAATCACTAAATCGGCAGAACATACAGTTTTAAACTATAGAGAAGAACTAGAACATATTTTAGATTTTCAGGACAGGAGAAAATTTATTGTAGTTGGGCCATGTTCTATCCACGACACCAAAGCAGCGATAGAATATGCCGAAAAATTGAAAGTTTTAGCTGATAAAGTCAAAGATAAACTCTTATTAATTATGAGAGTTTACTTTGAAAAACCTAGAACAACAGTAGGTTGGAAAGGTTTAATTAATGACCCAGACATGGATGATTCTTTCCATGTAGAAAAAGGTTTATTAACTGCTAGAAGCTTGCTATTAAAAATTACTGAATTAGAATTACCAGCTGGTACAGAAGCATTAGATCCAATCATCCCGCAATATATTAGTGAATTAATTACATGGTCTGCGATTGGGGCGAGAACCACAGAATCCCAAACGCACCGGGAAATGTCTAGTGGACTTTCTATGCCCGTAGGTTTTAAAAATGGTACGGATGGTAACATTCAAGTAGCTTTAAATGCGCTCCACTCAGCGAAAAGTCCCCATAACTTTTTAGGGATTAATCATAAAGGACAAGTCAGTGTTTTTCAAACAAAAGGGAATCCCTACGGTCATGTGATTCTCCGCGGTGGAAATCAGCCTAATTACGATGCAGCTAATGTCAAACTAGTAGAAGACAAATTAAAAGAGTCGAATTTACCACCAAGAATTGTGATTGATTGTAGTCATGGCAATACTAATAAAGACTACAGATTGCAGTCTCAAGTATTTGAAGATGTGATTGAGCAAATCGTTGATGGCAATACATCTATAGTGGGGATGATGCTGGAATCTCATTTATATGAAGGCAATCAACCCTTGAATTGCCAACCAGAAGAATTAAAATATGGGGTTTCTGTAACTGATAAATGTATTGGTTGGGAAGAAACAGAAAGAATTATTTTGGCAGCCCATGAAAAATTGAGATAATACTAGAGACGTTGCATGGCAACGTCTCTAGATTAGGTTTACAAAATCGTGCTAATTTCTTTCAAATAAACTCTGGTGAATGGTTCATCTTCTCCCAAAGTATAATCTTCAATTAATCCTTTGCGTTTAATGGAAACATCGTTGCCTTTTTTTATTACCACAGTAGAACCATCAATCAAATCACGCACTAACATCATTTCGGTTTCAGTGGGACTATCTAAAACTACAATGTTGCTTCCTTGATAGAACATCCCCTCTGTATCCAAAGTGTTGGATTCATACTCAGCAATTAACAAATCTAGTTTGGGATTTCGCAGTAAACTTTGGAGATTGCTGTTGTAATCTGGGCGGAGAACTTTTTGTGAGCGATTAACAAAAACTGCTTCACGACAAATAGCGCCTACTGTCCATTCAGGATGTTGTAATAAAATATGGTCAATTGTTGTTTGTAGTTCCTGAACGGAGATTTTGTTAAAGGTAATAGTGGGAATTCTGGCATCAATACCCGACGTAAAAAACGTTTCGAGGATGCGGGATGGAACATCAACGCTTTCACCCACGGCTGGGTTGAGGTGCATTAAAATACCTGGTGCGGCGTTAATTTCCAAGATAGCAAAGTTACCCTGTTTCCAAGATTCCGCTAAATCTTCGGTAATCACATCAATACCCAGACAAGTTAAGCGAAAATGTTGGGCAATGTCTTGAGCCAAGATAATATTATCATCATGAATTGTGTGGGTAGCATTGATACTCACGCCGCCTGCTGAAAGATTGGCAACTTTCCGCAGATAGATAGTCCGGCCTTTTTCGAGAATACTCTTCAAGGACAAACGCTGTTCTTCTAGATACAATTCCATCGCCTCATCAATCTGAATTTTGCTCATTGCTGAGGTGGGTGAATCTAAACGTTCAGGTTGGCGATTTTCTTGACGAATTAATTCGTTAATACTGGAGTAACCATCACCTGTCACCGATGCTGGACGGCGTTCTGTGGCTGCGACAAATTTGCCGTTGACACAAAGCAAGCGAAAATCCTTCCCGGAAATGCTTTTTTCCACAATTATGCGTGTGGATTGATTGTCGGGAATTGCAGCAAAGGCGCGACCGTAAGCAGATTCTAACTCGTAGGAGTCTTGTACTTCGGCGGTGACACCTATTCCTTTGTGACCAACAACAGGTTTGACGGCGACGGGGTAGCCAATTTCTCTAGCTACTATTGCGGCTTCCTTTTCACTAGTGACAATTTCACCCTTGGGAACTGGAAAGCCTAAATTCCCTAAAAAGTCTTTACAGTCATCTTTGCGGGTGGTGAAGTCGGAATCTATATGACTATCACAGTCAAAGGTGGTGGCGACACCACGAACTTGTTTTTTTCCCCAGCCGTATTGCATCAGTCCTTCATCCCAGAGATAAAAGGCGGGAATACCTTTTTCGTCGGCGGTGCGTAATAAGGCGTAGACGGTGGGGCCTCCATAGACAGATTCGCGGAATCTGGTTTGTAAATTAACTAGTTGGTCATCAAAGAGAAAATCTTCGTCTTGACCGATCGCTTCAAACCAGTCCCAAACACAATAAATTACCGCTCTAGTTGTGCGAGGATGCAGTGATTGGATACTAATGCGGGTAAACTTGTCCTCTGGTTTCACATGGAAGTGGTCGAGGTGCAAGTCCATTTCCAGTTTTCCCACTTCTGATGCAGTGCGTGCAAACAAATGGGCGTAAGATTCATAAGTTTGATTGCCTAGAAGAGGATAGCGATCGCTAATCTTGGCAACATAATCTTCTATGGGCAAAGGTTCTCTGTACCCAGTCAGCGCCACATCAAATACTAATGCGCCTCTATCCAAATAGGGGTTAGGCCCTGCATAATGCTGGAAGTTGAAAACATCAAACACATCAGTTCTTCTAGCATTCACACGGACTACATTGGTGCTTTTTTCTTGAATCATTGATTCTCAACCTTTGCTAAACACCCTGAAATTTCAACTTTAATTTATGGTTGCTTAGACTCAATCAATTATTGTAGATTGATTCACATTAACATGGGGCAAGCTATAACTTTGTCTTTGACTTCGTTAACTTCACCCTAGTTCTACTCATTAAGTATTTTCAACTATCTCAGGGCATAATTAAATCCATATGAGCTTGAAGAAAACTCTAGTATTCTACACGCAATCTGCAACGATAAAAATATAACCTTTGAAGGGTGATATTCTCTTTATAAAAATATATAAGTATAAAAATATGGTTTCGAGGAGACAGCCAAATTATGAATAGCACAAAAGCTGCTCTTAGAGATGAAGTTAGACAACTCGCCGAGGAAGCTTTTCACTGTAAGCTGATTTCTGGCTATGGAGATGGGCCAGATAGCAACGAATTCCAAATTGTATATCAAGGTAAACCAAGACATTTACCTCTTGAACAAGCGCGTTTGTTTTTAGTTAACTTGCTTTACAAAATTCGTCCGCAGTAGAAATCTCCCTTGAGATGTTTATATTACAATAGCTAACTTCATAAATCTAGGGCAATAACAAAATCAATTCATGACACTTCTCTTTGTCGCTTTCTACTCATTAGTAGAGCTACAAACTAGTGAAGAATAACTACAATATTGTAGTTATAGCAATTCTCATGCAGATAAAATACACCCCACCCGCGCTGTCGCGCACCCTCCCCTTGCCAAGGGGAGGGGTAGTTTTATACCACACCAGAATTGGAAACGCTATATTCTTCTAGAGAAGAGTTATAAGTAAATTCTTACTACATAAGTAATTGGTAATTCTGCCAAATAAATTACCAATTACTCACAACTCAAAACATGACAAAATTTCATACATAAGGCAAAACAATTTTTTATCTAAGACTCATATTTGATTTGGATAAAAAAACTCAGTACACTTTTATTCCTTCTTACCTTTTCCCCTTTCCCTCCCTACGCAAATCATTTCAGTCATCAAAGCGGATTCTTATATATACATAAAGTTATATACAATTTAACTTTTACTATTAAAAATTAATCTGCCAAATGGATGATTTGATTGGGGTAATTGTCATGTTTTATTGAAATTAATCTAAATTAAATTCTTAAATCCTGTTATCCGAGAGGCATTATGACAGAAGCTACACATAAACGCCAGTTAGTGATTATTGGTGGAGCAGAAGATAAAGAAGGCGATTGTCAAATCCTCCGAGAATTTGTCCGTCGGGCTGGGGGTACAAAAGCTAATATTGTAATTATGACGGCTGCCACAGAACTGCCTAGAGAAGTGGGAGAAAATTACATTAGAGTTTTTGAACGACTAGGTGCAGAAAACGTTCGCATTATTGATACAGAAACTCGTGAAGATGCGACTTCTTCCACTGCTTTAGAAGCGATTAGTAAGGCGACTGGGGTATTTTTTACCGGAGGAGACCAAGCGCGAATTACTAGTATCCTCAAAGATACCCAAATCGATGCAGCGATTCACCAACGCTATGCTGAAGGTGCAGTTATCGCAGGTACTAGTGCGGGTGCGGCGGTGATGCCCGATAAAATGATTGTTGAGGGTGATTCTCAAAGTACACCACGGATGGAAATTGTGGAAATGGGGCCTGGTCTGGGTTTTTTACCAGGAATAGTGATTGACCAACATTTCTTGCAACGGGGACGCTTAGGACGTTTGATTACAGCTTTAATCCATGAACCTGCGGTGTTAGGATTTGGGATTGATGAGAATACAGCGATCGCGGTGACTGATGACCAAATCGAAATTATTGGTGAAGGTTCGGTCACAATTGTGGATGAGTCTGAATCTACATATAACAACGCAGATCAAATTCTCAGAGATGAACCCTTGGCAATTTGTGGTGCAAAGCTGCACATTTTGCCTCACGGTTATAAATTTAACCTGAAAACCCGTCAACCGATTCTGACTAATGGTGTTGTAGCTAGTGATGTTGTGAATGAATCTGTAGGGGTGGGTTAGAAATATAGAGGTATAGGGTGTAGGGTGTAGGGGACGAAAAAAGTAGGTTGGGTAAAGCGACAGCGAAACCCAACAAAACACAATAAGGTTTTTAACGAACCACAGAGACGCAGAGGTCGCTGAGAGAAGATATAGCTGTAGGCAAGGTAGTTAAGACATTGGTAAGCGATAAGACTTAGACAATAAAAGACTTTTAACTCTGTCACCTGTCACCTGTCCCCTGCTATAGCACTACACCTGATGATCAAACCACCAAGGGTCTTGATGGGAATTGGTTTTAATCAAAAAAGCCTTTTTCCGCAAGAACCGTTTGATAGCGGCTGTACCCATACGTGAACCGCCTAAACCGGAGAATTTGAAGGCGTTTTTCTCACCTTCGTGCATAATGGCGGTGAGGGCGGCATCATTAATACTGATAGCACCTGCATCTATTTGCTGGGCAACTGTGATAGCTTCAGTTTCGGTTTCCGCAAACACCGCCGCACTCAGTCCATAAATTGAATCGTTGGCTAAATTTACTGCTTCCTCCACTGTGGTAAAAGGCATTATGGGCATGATAGGGCCGAAAGTCTCTTCGGTCATGACTTTCATTGTATGGTTAACATGAGTTAGCACCGTAGGACGACACCACCAACCACCGCCTAAATCTTCAACTTTACCGCCGCAATGAATCACCGCACCTTTTTCTACCGCATCGGCGAGATGTTCGTTAATGATTCCGGCTTGTCTTTCGGCAATAATGGGGCCGATTTCGCCACTTTCAATAGTGGGATGGGCTAGTTGTAGGCGATGCGCTTTAGCTACTAACTGATGATAAAACTTTTCAAAGATAGGTTCGGCGACGTAAATACGCTCAATTGATAAACATGATTGTCCGGTGTTGACGACGGAACCCCATAAAATCGCTGATGTGGCTAATTCTAAATTGGCTGACTCTAAAACGATCGCCGGATCTTTCCCGCCCAATTCCAAAAAAGCGGGGATAAATCTTCTCGCGGCGGCTTCTGCAACTTTGCGTCCAGTGGCGACACTACCGGTAAAACAGACTAAATCTACATTCTCAATTAAAGCAGCCCCAGTTTCTCCCGCACCTTCCACAAAACTCAAAACATCACGCAAAGCCGGAACTTCATTAATTGCGGCTATGAGTGGGGCGATGAAACGCGGTGCAATTTCACTCGGTTTAACAACTACAGCACAACCCGCCAGTAGTGCGGGAATGGTATCTATCGTAGACAGCAACAACGGGAAATTCCAGGGACTAATTACCCCAACTACAGGGTAAGGCGTTGATGTTTGTTGTAAAGCGATGAACGGAATAGATGTATTTTTCGCCGAATCTTGTAATAATTCTGGCGCTAATCCACACCAGCGATCGATAGTAGAAAAGAATGAGTCGATTTCCATCACCGAGATGGATAATCTACCCGTATCATTGACCAAAGCATCTGTTAGCTTCTCGCGTCCAGCCAAGATTGCTTGCTTCCATTCTTGTAAAGCTGCAACTCTTCCTTCTACGCCTAGTTTTTGCCAACGTATTTGCGCCCTCCTCGCTCGGTTACATTGCTGTGCTAGTAACTTCGGTGGCGGTGGGATAATTACATAATCATATTTTCCCGTTCTTGGGTTACGGACTTCGATTGGTTTTGTCATTGGTCATTTGTCATTGGTCATTTGTCATTTGCCATTTGTCAATGGTCAATAGTTAGCACAAAACAATCTCATTTCAGACTTCAGACTTCATACTTTTTCAGACTTCATACTTCAGACTTCATACTTTTTCACACTTCACACTTTTAAATCACTCCCAACTGAGATAGGCGTTCTATAGTTTGTTGTTGTGTTTGGATGAAGTGTTGGCGTTCAACTTCTTGATTTAGCATAGTATTTGCTGGATAAAATTGAGCTTGGCTGTAACTTTGGGCGTAGAGTTCAAAGCGCTGGCGAGAAAGTAAATTATTTAACCCTGGACGATGGCGATCGCGTCTTAAAGCAGTTAAATCTATCTCAGCAAAGGCTGCCATACTTTCCCCTGCACCTGTCTCTGCTAATACGATACCGCGATAATCGACTATTTTTGAGCCGCCATCAACGGAGGCGATGGGGATGGGGCTATTCGCTAGACCTGCGGTATTAGCAGAAACAACGTAAGCCATATTTTCCACAGCGCGAGAAATTTTTGCTGCGTCTTTTGGTGTGAGGTTTTTGCTGTAAACTTCGGAGGTGGAATGCAGAAAAATCTCTGCACCACGCATTGCTAAACACCGCGCCACTTCAGGATATAAAATTTCTTCGGAAGCTACAGCAGCTAAATTGCCGATAGCGGTTTTCGCCACGGGAAAAACCCCTTCTAAGCCGTAACAATCAAGATATTTATCCCAAACATCATGGGGTGTGGGTGCAAATAACGAATTTAGCCGCCGATATCGCAAGACAATAGCACCAGCCGGGTCAATTACAAAGCAAGTTTGAAAATATAAGCCGGGAAAATTGGGGTCGAGTTCGTAGGCGTTACCAGCTAAAAATATCTGATGTTTCTGAGCAATTTTACCGAGGGCTTCATACTCTGCACCGTGCATTTCTATACAAGCTTTTTCTCCCCACACAGCCAAAGGTTCCCCCATTGGGAAACCTGTCAGGAAATATTCTGGTAAGACAATTAAACGACAGTCAAAACCAATAAAAGCAATACTGGCGGCGATTTGTTGCGCCAAGCGGTTGATAGTATGATGAATGATTTCTTGGACAGTGTGGCGATCGCTGGCTTGATTCACAGTATGACAGGTAACTTGCAGTGCTAACGCACGGTATGATGCAATGGAATTTGGGATATCTGCCATGCTGTTTGCTGCTCAAAACGCCTCACTATCAATTTACTAGGATATGTTCACTCTTCCTAGGCGATCGCGCTACATTCCCATAAATTGTGCTTCTACCACATCAGTCTTAAAGGTTGTTTGAAAAGTATTATTGCTAACATCAAAATATTAAAAACCTAACTTCGTGAACCTCACCTTCCCTACATTCGCACAGCGTGTCGTTCGCGTTAGCGTTGCGTAGCAAAGACAGGGAATGGGGGTTTCTCCGTTGCGGGGAGAGGAATGGAAGTGGGGTTTTTGGTATATTTTTCCACTTTTCAAACATCCTCTTACACTAAACCAGTGTCAGCAATTGCTTACATATCAAAAATTCCGTATTCAACACAAAACAGTTAAGAATAGACGCATATTTAGCACCTACACCTAAAACCTGCGATGATAGTTTTCGCAGTTCTGGCAACTGGCTGGAGAATAAAGTATTTTGAGTGGCTTGATCTGATGTTGCCGATTTAACTATAAACTGACTATTAAACCTGCAACTTTTATTCTGCCAACTTGGCTATTTATCGGGACTGTACCCGGAAGCCAATGGGAAAGCGGGAATAAGTACTAGTAAATGACCAACAATTTTGCTAATGAGAATTTGGACTGCAATAGTTGTACTAACTTCTTCTTGGCTAGTTTCCGGGTTGGTAGCGTCTCAGCCAATCAATGCTACAGTAGCGATCGCCGACGAAAAAATAGCACCATCAGGGTCAATTTCTCAAGCAAACAATACTAAAAATTCGGTTGCGATCGACAAAGCTGAGTTTGGCATAGCGAGAGTTGATGCTAGAGGTAAAGTTAACTTCATCCCCACATTTAGAGTCCCACTACAAGAAGGTAGTAAATATGGGTGGCGAATTCAACTCAAAGACTACCAAGGTGAAGTTACATGGCGAGAAGTCCTACGCTTACCAAAACCCCCAGAAACTTGGGCTACAGATGATGGTGAAAACTTCACAGTCTCTGCTGATGGTACAGAGTCAGTAATGAGGCGCAAAACTTTAGTTAAAGATGGTGTGATTGAAAACTATTGGACGATCGCCGCAGGTGATCCACCTGGTAAACATAAAATACAGGTGTATGTTGATGATCGTCTGATTGCAACTTTCGATTTTGAAGTTTTTCCCGTAGACAGACAACAATCAACAGGTAGAAATCGTAGCTTATAACCAGATAAAAAAGCCTATTTACAATGTGTAAATAGGCTTTTTATTTTAAAGTTACGTCATGCAAGCTAACTTAGTTTTTATAGCTGTGACTTCCAGTTTTTGGGGTTAAGTTCAAAATGAAAGTAATCCAAAATTGAACTTAGCCAATAGATTCAAGATTTAGCTTGACAACTTTTTTCTTTTCTTCCTCAGCTTTAGGCAAAGTCAGAGTCAAAATACCATCTTTATAATCAGCCGTAACATTGGTATTTTGAATGCGAGTAGGTAAAGGAATCAAGCGTTGGAATTTACCATAATGAAATTCACTCTTGGTAACACCTTTTCCTTCTGTTTTGGTTTCAGATTTTCTTTCACCGCTGATGTATACAGCTTTTTCTGTAACTTGTACATCCAAGTCTTTAGCTTCAATTCCAGGCAGTTCTAGCTTGAGATGAATAGCTTCTTCAGTTTCGTGTAATTCAGCAGCCGGAACCTTTGCCAAGCTTTTCTCTAGTAAAGTAGATGGGAGCATTTCGTCTGCAAATAAACTGTTTATTTGTCTTTGAATAGTGTTCATTTCTTGCCAAGGATTCCAACGTACTAGTGTCATGTCTCTACCTCAGTTAATTTCTAATTTTTGTAGGTGATTTAGGTTTAGATCATTTGCGTTGTTTTTATAGTATTCACAATCCAGGATGGTTTAAATTCGGTTTTTTCCACCAATTTAATCATGATTACCGAACGTTATTCCTGGTACGGTAAACCCCCATAATATTGGTGTGGTAAACTGAATATAAATCATCGATTACAGCTTATCTAAGAAGACAAATGTTATCAAAATAGCAGAAATAGTTAATTTACTAACTATAGAATTTTTACTTATTATCCTTGGTCAGAAAAATTCATATTTTCATGATCCCCTTATAATCAATCAATAAACATGACAAGTAGTTGGATTTATCTCATTGCGGCCATCTTGTTTGAAGTTGCTGGTACAACTTCCATGAAATTATCAGAGGGATTTACGAGAACTATTCCCTCGGTGTTAATTTTTATCTGTTATGGAATCTGTTTTAGTTTTTTAACTTTAGCTCTTAGAAAAATTGAAGTCAGTGTTGCTTATTCGGTTTGGTCAGGTTTGGGAACAACTGTAATCGCTACTATTGGCATAATTTGGTTTCGGGAATCGATGTCTCTTGTCAAGTTTTTATCGATAGGTTTAATTATTATTGGTGTAATTGGAGTGAATTCTACTAAATAAAAAAAGCCCTCGTTCATCCCAGAATGAACGAGGTAAGGATAGGAGTAATCAACGAGGACTTCCTGTTATGTTTGTCCTTTTCAAGATAAAGAAGTTTGATGTCGATCGCTACAATAAAAACAGCAGCAATCTCTCATAAGAGTGAGCAAAATAAGCAACCAACCTAAATCCGTTCGTTGTTAATGCTTTAGCATGTTTAGTGTAGTAAACGTTGGCTCATCAAGCCCGCAAGTTATTTCCCATTCATAATTTAGCAGTGGTGCTTAAGTATATGTAGCCAAGTTGGCACGAATAAACAGAACTAGGTTACACACAGTAAATATCCATCAAAACCTAACAAATGAAATTATTGCAAAGTTCCGCGTTTTATTTGTTCGCTTTCAATTGCTTCAAATAAAGCCCGAAAATTACCCTCACCAAAACCTTGCGCTTGGAAACGCCGTTCAATAAACTCAAAGAAAAATGTCGGCTCTTCAAAGATCGGTTGGGTAAAAATTTGCAGTAATAGTGCGTTTTGACTATTAGCTTGCCAATCTA
This sequence comes from Nostoc sp. LEGE 06077, assembly GCF_015207705.1. Classification (GTDB taxonomy): domain Bacteria; phylum Cyanobacteriota; class Cyanobacteriia; order Cyanobacteriales; family Nostocaceae; genus Nostoc_B. The sequence goes on along the minus strand of NZ_JADEWI010000008.1, from coordinate 37,104 downwards.
CTAAAATTTCTTGTTGAGCGATCGCTTCTAATTCTAATGGCGATAGGGAAAATTCTGTCCGCTTTTTTAGTTGCAAGTAGTAAGTCTGCGGAACCGACAGTAAGGATAAACCACGGCTACGTAATTGGGCGATCGCACTAATCAAATTTGATGTTCGCAAAGCTATGTGCTGAATACCCGCACCGCGATTCACATTCAAAAATTCTTGAATTTGCGAATTACTAGAAGCTGGTTCATTAATGGGTAATTGTACACTGCCATTGCGGGAAACTAGCACTTGGCTGTACAACCCAGAGCGATCGGTTTTAATTTTAAATGCTTGCTGTGGTTGCAAATCTAAAACGTTTTTGTACCAAGCCACAGCACGCTCTAACTCCCCAACTGGTACATTTAACACTAGATGATCGATAGCGGTAAACATGGGGCGATCGCGTGTTTCCCATTTTTCCCCCACTGCTTTTTCGATCAAGGTATGAGTCATTCCGCCCCAAGCCGCAATTTTGCCACACTTGTAACCGCAATATTCGTGGCTGGGTTCTAAGATTGTAGCTCCTTGTGCGGCTGCTTGAGCGATCGCTGCTGCCACATCGGGTACATTAAAAGCAATATCCGCCACACCAGGGGGATGTTGACGCAAAAACTCCGCTACCGGACTGGTGGGCAATAATGGTGAAGACAACAAAAAACAGATAGCACCACTTTGTACAATTTCTGTACAAGTGTGATTTGAACTTATTCCACTAGTGACGGCGGAAAACCCTAGATAATATACGAACCAATCCCGCCAAGCCGGAGCATTTTCTACATAGAAGTGAACGTGAGCAATTTCCATAAATCCTGAAAATCTAGCATGAGAGCTTATCTATGTGTAAATTCTGCCTGTTTTGCTAGATTATCAAGTCCTTCCTAAGCAATAATTATGTAAGCATCCTACATGATTACACTTGAATAAGCAAGGAATTGGGTAGGAGGTTATTTAACTGCTATTTCCCATCCTTTGGGAGTTTGCTTGAGTTGTAAAGATGTACAAGATTGCAAAAATTTAATAAAATTGCAACTCAACTGCAAGGTTTTAATTTGTGCGCTAATGGGTTTACCATATTGCTGCATAAACTCACTACCTAAAGGGCCTATTTTAATGTAGTTTCCAGGAGCGTTGTGAGTTAATTTACTAACAATTCTTTTCAGTGCTTGCTCTAATTCTACTTTGCTATTAATATTTGCTGATAAAGATTTAGCCGTGCTTTCTATTACCATATCTTTATCTTCAGGAACTTCAAATAAGGTGATATATACCGGAGCATTTGGCTCAATTTGATGCAGCACAAATTCTGCTGGATAATTTACGAATATTTCCCTAGCTTTCTTCCCTGGTAAATATTTGGCAGCCACCTGAGTAATACTGATTTTATACTTATTTTTATAAGTTTGAGAAAGTGTAGCTAAGTTAATCCAATAACTGCGAGTGCATTTTTGTTCAGTTTTAATTAACTCTTTAATTTGTTGAATAAATTGGGCGATCGCCGGAATCTCTTGTCCAGTATTAGCACCCTTTCTCACAACTTGACCTGTATAACTATTCAATACTGTAATATCTTCACCTTGTTGACTCACTTGATATACTGTTAAACCATGTTGACGTAGATGGTTGCACAGATTCGTCATCACTTTATCAGAAGAACAAACCAAAACTTCTCTAGCTTTTGGGTATCTTTCGTGAATAGATGAACCAAAAGCAATCATTTTTCCATCAGCATTATCTTTACCTATAGGGACATGAATTAAATCGTAACCACGTCCATGTAACTCTACATCTAGTTTGCCCATGCTACACCAATTGGCAAAGGCGATTTTAATTTGAATGGGACAAGTACAAACTGTGGTTAAAAATTTTTCGGTTTCAGCATTCAGTTGGAGGTTTTCTGCATCTAATAATAAAACTGCTACCTCAGTTTTGTTACTAAAAGCAGAACAGACAAGCGCTTGTTCGGCTTCAGATAGCTGAATTTCGGTAATACTCCCTGAGCCATTCAACTCAGTTGTTTTAGCATAGCTCATAAATTACCTGGGGTAATTTAGCTTAGATGATTAAGTTATGATCCAAGCCAAGAAATTATCCATGTTATATCTGTGCAGTAAACTATCTGATAACCGTGAAACTCCCTAAAATAAATCCGCGGATATCCCCCACTTCTCAAAGAAGTCAGGGAACTGAAAATTACTAATTTTTATAACAAATAAATATAGGACTCATATTTAGATTTCGGAAAAAACAGTACACAAAAACTACTCTTTCTTCAGCCTGATGTCATACTTCATACTTCATACTTCATACTTTTTATCGGTTTTCATATTTATTACCACCAAGACGGCTTAACACATATTCCCGTGTGCGGACATCCAGAGCGTTAGTAAAAATTCTTTTTGTCAGTCCAAATTCTACCATTTGTCCGATGCGATATTCATTTGTGTTGAAAAAAGCTGTGAAATCAGATATGCGCGTGACTTGCTGTAAATTATGGCTAATAACCACCATTGTTAATTCCGATCGCAAGCGCAAACTCTGAATTAAACTTTCTACTTTTGTAGTCGCTATCGGATCAAGTCCAAAACAAGGTTCATCCATCAAAATGACTTTCGGTTTCACCGCTAAAGCACGGGCTATACAAAGTCGTTGTTGTTGTCCACCCGAAAGCTCTAAAGCAGATTTATGCAGTTTATTTTTGACTTCATCCCAAAGATCAGCGTCTTTGATTGCAGATTCGACAATTTGATCCAATTCCACTTTCGGCCGCCATCCCAGGATTTTCACCCCATAAGCCACATTATCATAAACGCTCATGGGAAACAGATTTGGTTTGGGCAAAACCATACTGACTTGGCGGCGTAATCGATTTAAATTAACTCGACGTTCATAAATATTTTGATTGTAAAATTCTACTTTCCCTTCAACTTGAACGTCAGCTTCTAATTCGTTCATCCGATTGAGGCTTTTAATAAAAGTAGACTTACCACAACCACTAGGGCCAATAATTGCTGTTACTTTGTCCTGGTAAATATCCATTGATACGCCTTCCAGGATTTTTTGGGTGTTGTAGTAAAGGCTAAGATTTTTAACTTTGATTGCTGGAATTAGCTTATTCATGCCAGAAAATCGTAAGTGTATAGATATTGACTAAACGCAATCATAAAAATCCGTGGCTCTGTATTACTACACTGGTGATAAAGCTGTAAGTTAATTTTCTTCAATTTAGCTATACAGCAAATATACTGATATTAGATACCTGTATAAGATTCTGGTAAAAAATTATCATCTTCCTCAAGATTTACTGTAAAATATGCTACCATGAAATCCTACATTTTTCGGTTTTTTATTGCTGAATTTGGGAATTTTTAGCATTAAATCTCAGCTATTTTTAGCAAAAAACAATATTTTAGACTTGTTTAGTAAACTCTTCTTTAAAAAAAGGCAATTGTTTTTTAAAATTTGAATAAATTTGTGCAAGCGCGTCATTATTTTTGCAAATAAATCATGTATTTGTAGTAACTAGCTTAGAGGTAGGACGGATGCGATCGCTACAACACGGAGACTGAAATATAGATATTACATACTTACGCCAGAAGATAGAAAAAAAATCAGCGTTAGTGTGTTTTCTAGCTACAGAGTGAATTTTGTGTGCCGTTATAGTAATTATGCTTGTTTATTTAACCGTATAAAATATTATACCTCAACTCAGGTAAATACTTAAGCAAGCAAAAACTTAAGGTATAAGTTACAGCTACGTTTTAATAATACCTTAAGAGCTTCTTTTTTAGCAGTTTAATTAATACAAAATTCCTGGACAATACAGAATATTTTTAATAAATCAAGTACACCATTTAAGCCTTAAAACTAGGTGGACAGGCTATTTTAATTCTGAATTCCAAATTCTGACTCCTAATTATGCTTGATTATTGACTCAGCAGAGATCCGGTTAACAATACATCTCCCAAAGAACACAGAAAATTTAGTGCTACTTAACCGCATCATCATAATCAAAAACACGTCAAAGCTTAACTAAGTTATAACCGACAATTAACTTCTTTATTACCTTGGTAAGTCACTTTTTTTACAGTGATAGGTAAAGTCTTGAGCAGTTATTAACCTGATCAATTTTTTAGACTTTTGTAACCACAAAGCATCAAACAAAAGGGGATCATTGTTGTGAGTAAAATTAGCTTGAAGCTTAATAGCTGGACAGTAGCTGCCGGGATTTCGATGATAGCAACTACTTTGGGTTTATCAATGTCTGCGGTTCAATCCCAAAGTGTGAAAACTATTACAATTGATGGTTCTAGTACCGTCTTCCCCATCACAGAAGCAGTAGCAGAAGAATTTCAAAAATCTCAAGGCGGTAGAGTGCGGGTGACAGTTGGTGTTTCCGGTACTGGTGGTGGGTTCAAAAAATTCTGTCGGGGTGAGACAGATATTTCCGGCGCTTCCCGTCCGATTTTGCAAAAAGAAATCGAAGCTTGTAAAGCAGCGGGTATTCGCTATATGGAACTACCAGTAGCGTATGATGCCATCACAGTAGTTGTTAATCCCCAAAATACTTGGGCGAAGAATTTGTCTGTAGCCGAACTCAAAAAAATATGGGAGCCAGGCGCACAAGGTAAAGTTAATAATTGGAGTTTAGTCCGTAAAGGTTTTCCCAATGCACCTTTAAAGTTATTTGGCCCTGGTGCTAATTCGGGAACTTTTGACTATTTTACCGAAGCTATTGTGGGTAAAGCTAAATCTAGCCGTGGTGACTTCACAGCCAGTGAAGACGACAACGTACTTGTACAAGGTGTTTCCCGCGATAAAAACGCCATTGGCTACTTTGGTTACGCCTACTATGCAGAAAACCAAAAAAGGTTAAAAGCAGTACCTGTTAATGGTGTATTACCATCGCCAACTACCGTAAAAAATGGTAGTTACTCTCCCTTGTCTCGTCCTTTGTTTATCTACGTCAGTTCCAAGTCTGTGGATAAACCAGAAGTGAAACAGTTTGTGCAATTCTATTTACGCAATGGGGCAAAATTCGCCCAAGAAACAAGATATGTAGCGCTACCAGCTTCCGCCTACACCACAGCCCAAAGCCATTTTGGTAAAAAGAGATTTGGGACTGTTTTTGGTGGTAAAGAAGCAGTTGGGTTGAAAATTGACGAACTGCTGCGTCGAGAAGCTCAATAATTTAATTTATTTCCTGATTTTATCGTTTTTCATTAGATCTCCGACTTCTTCTAGAAGTCGGAGATTTAGAAGTATCGATTCAGTAATCAAAAACCTAACCCCCCAGCCCCCTGGTGAGTTTATTTAGCTCTTCTCTCCTTCCCTTGTCTACCGTGTACACACAAGTCGAAAATTTGCAGTCTGAAACCGTATCCCCCTGGAACTTTAGTTCTAGGCTAATAGCCAAAGTCCACGCTTTGTGGACTGGAAGACATTTTTGCTTGAGTCATCTGAAGATGACTTTGGCTATGAGACTCGGAATTCATTCCGAGGCGGGACAGATGCACTCAACGAACATTTGTGTGTACACAGTAGCCGAAGCGGAGAGGGGTTAGGGAAGAGGTTATTCCAGAATTACTAAATTAGTGTTCTAGAAGTATCAAAGTTGAATCTGGTATTCTGAGCATGACTATTGCCAAAAAAACTCGATTTTCTGCCAAGCTATTACGTGATTTGCGAGAACGAATCATAGAATTTATCCTATTTCTCGCAGCGCTGTCTTCAGTAGCAACAACAATAGCTATTGTTGGTATCTTGCTTTACGAGTCGGTGAAATTTTTCCATCAAGTATCGTTATGGGAATTTTTGACAGATACTCAATGGACACCATTATTTGATGATAAGCATTTTGGTATTTGGCCTTTAGTGGCTGGTACATTAACTACAACAGCAGTCGCCTTATTCGTCGCTATTCCCTTGGGGACAGTCATCGCGATTTACCTGAGTGAATTTGCGCCTCCCATAGTTCGGGAAGTAGTTAAGCCAGTTTTGGAATTACTTGCAGGTATTCCGACTGTGGTTTACGGTTACTTTGCACTGTTATTCGTCACGCCATTGTTGCAAATTGTGTTACCAGACTTATCTGGTTTTAATATGCTGAGTGCAGGTTTAGTTATCGGGATGATGATTATTCCCTACGTGAGTTCCCTGAGTGAAGATGCGATGCGTGCTGTTCCGACACATTTACGGGAAGGATCTTACGCAACGGGAGCGACACGCTTACAGACAGCATTACGTGTGGTTTTACCGTCAGCAATTTCAGGTATTTCCGCTGCGTATATTTTGGGCATTTCCCGCGCTGTGGGGGAAACAATGGTGGTGGCTATTGCGGCGGGGGGACAACCAAATCTCACCTTTAACCCCTTGGAACCTGCTGCAACCATGACTGCTTATATTGTCGGCGTGAGTCTGGGGGACTTACCCCACGGCAGTTTGGAGTATGAAACTATCTTTGCAGTGGGACTAACGCTAATGCTGATGACCTTGGTATTCAACATTATTGGTTATTTCCTCAGCAAGCGCTATCGAGAAATTTATTAAGATGGTTAGTCAAACTATTCCCCACATTCGCAAAATTATCACGCGCAACAAGCGATCGCAAAATATTTTTAGCATCATTGGCTTGTTGTCCATGTTAGTAGGTATTGCCACCTTACTAGCACTAATCTTTGATTTGTTTAGTGATGGATGGCCGCGCCTTTCTTGGCAATTTCTCACCTCATTTCCCAGCCGGAAAGCCGAACAAGCAGGTGTGCTTTCGGCTTGGGTAGGGACAATGTTAGTTATGCTAGTTACAGCATTCGCTGCAATTCCCATCGGTATTGCATCAGGAATTTATCTAGAAGAATACGCCCGCAAAAACTGGGTATCTGCTTTAATCGAAATTAATGTTACCAACCTCGCCGGAGTTCCTTCCATCATTTACGGACTTTTGGCTTTGGGTGTATTCGTCTATGGCTTAAATTTAGGTCAAAGTGTAATTACTGCTGGGTTAACCTTGGCATTATTAATTTTACCAGTAGTCATTGTCACTACCCGCGAAGCCCTCCGCGCCATTCCTAATAGCATTCGGGAAGCCGCCTACGCCACTGGTGCTTCTAAATGGCAAATGATTTGGGATCATGTTTTGCCATATTCTACCGGGACAATTTTAACTGGAATTATTGTCGCATTAGCCAGAGCGATCGGGGAAACTGCACCCCTTGTTACCATTGGCGCACTCACATTTATCGCTTTTTTGCCAGACTCCCCCATCACAGGACAATTCCCTTATGTTTCCTTTGCTTGGTTGCTGGCTCCCTTCACAGTACTACCAATTCAAATGTTTGATTGGGTGTCTCGTCCCCAAGCCGAATTTCAGGTGAACGCCGCCGCCGCAGGTATTGTGCTAATTGCTATTACCCTCGTCATGAATGCTGTTGCTATTTACATCCGTTATCGTCTACGCCAAAAAATCAAATGGTAGAAACTCCTCTGAAAGCTTCTGTTGATTACCTCAATTTTTACTATGGTGGTAAAGTTCACGCCCTCAAAGACATTCATTTACCCATTGCAGACAAGCAGGTAACAGCCCTAATTGGCCCTTCTGGATGTGGTAAAACCACCTTGCTACGTTGCTTTAACCGGATGCACGACTTATATCCTGGAAATCGCTACAAAGGCGAAATCACCCTCAAACCAGATGGAATTAACCTCTTAAGTCATAAAGTAGACCCCATTGAAGTGCGGATGCGAATTAGCATGGTATTTCAAAGACCAAATCCTTTTCCTAAGTCAATTTACGAAAATGTTGCTTATGGCTTAAGGGTACGGGGTGAATCAAAACGTGGTGTGATTGATGAAAAAGTAGAAAAAGCTTTACGCAACGCCGCTTTGTGGGATGAAGTTAAGGATCGCTTAAATGATTTAGCCTACAATCTTTCTGGTGGTCAACAACAGAGGTTATGTATTGCCCGTGCATTAGCTACTGAACCAGAAATAGTATTATTTGATGAGCCAACATCTGCATTAGATCCCATTGCCACAGCCAGTATTGAAGAGTTGATTGGCAAGTTAAAAGAAACAGTGACAATATTGATTGTAACTCACAGTATGCAGCAAGCCGCACGAGTTTCTGACTATACCGCGTTTATGTATTTGGGTGAGTTGATTGAATTTAACAAAACAGAAGTGATTTTTCATCATCCCACAGATAAAAAGACCGCAGATTATGTCAGTGGGCGATTTGGGTAATTGTGGGAGTTTATAGTTTGGGCATTATTATTAATGCCCTTATAATCATGTTGAGCGGATGTATGCAAGAAATCATCAAGGAGTTCACCTTCTTTCTAGATTAAGTTTAACTGCCAAGTCAACTAATTTATCGATACTTTGATGATCTTGAGCTAACCCAACTTGATCAAGATAACTTTCGATAGGTATTGGTAAAGCGTTAGCATAACGGCTTGTTTGTGTCCAATAAGTAATTGTTTTCACAGTACGGAAATCAGAATCGCATTTGAGATACATTCTACCTATACCTGTTTGTTTGTTAAAACGTAGAAGACTTTTGGGAATAGGTAGTCAGAGGTAGTATTGTAGATAGTTTACTTATTGAGTTTGGGTGCGAGAAATAAATTTTAATTGACAACAAGGGTTGCTTTTACCACGCCCATAAAATATACTTTTAATTTCCTTAATTTCTTTTATTTTTTGGCCGTAACCTAGAATTTTTTCTCTAAGTCTCAAAACTTCTATTTTTGCTATAGGAGAAAGCTTATCTAAGAAATTCAGCAATACTCTTGGCGCTAAAACTATTGATTTTTCTGGTGACGATGTTTCTTGATCATTTTGAATTAATGTAAAAGGAATTTCTTTTTTTACAGTAATTTCTCTACGTCCTTTATGATTTAACTGTAAGTAAAAACTATTGGTATAATTGAGGATATTAAATCTAATAAATTCAATTTGTAACAAACTATAGCGACGGTCAATAAAATTATGCTTATGAAAATCTGGTGCAATTGCAATTAGACGAATTGGCTGACTGTAGTCTATCAAATCTTTAAAAGGTTGTTCTAAACTAAAACTGTGATAATAACGAGTGAGTTGGTGAATGATGTAGCGATCCTCACAATTTTTCAGTTCTAAGATTACAAGTTGATTATTTTTAGTTTTAGCAATAATATCACAATATCCTTCCTGAATGCTGAATTGGCGTTGAAGTGGAACCATATCTAAAGTATCTTCTAGAGTATCCCAAAGAAAATTTTCTAGTAGATATTCTTCGGTAAACATCCAGCCTTGTTGAGTTTTTTTCAGCACTGTCTTCAGTCCTCTAAATCTGTTATCTCCTCAATCAGTTCCATCCCCATCTCAATTGGATCAAAGTCGGGACTAAATTTTGTTTTCTGATTGTAGTAAGAATAGCGAATATCGACTGTGGTAGGAGTAGGTAATTCTATATCTCTCAAGTCCGCATCTAAAAAATCTGCTCCTTGAGAGTAAAAACTTTTAAAAGTTGCTTTACGTAAATTACTCTTACAAAATTTGGTATGAGAAAATTTACCAGACAGATAAGTTGACCGAAAATTAGCTTCAGTAAAGTTTGATGCCGTAAAATCTGTATCGTTGTTATAAATCATAATATTTTGCAGATTTGCTTTCATAAAGTCAGAAACTCGACAAGAAGAACGACTTAAATTGGCTCTTCTCAAATCTGAATTACTAAAGTTACATTGATCAAGCTTACAGGTAGATAAATCGGCTCCTTGAAGATTACAATTACTCAAATCTGACCCTGTTAAATCAACTTTGAGTGTTGCTGATCTACAAAGTACAACAGCCGTGAGATTAGATCTTCTAAGAATAATTTCGCGTAAATTTAGAGATTTAATTTCTTGACTAATTATATTTCCTGTTACTCCACGCAAGTCTGAATTAGAGAAGTTACGATGCCCCTCTGTATAAAGCCTCAGCAATGCTTCAAGTGTTCTTACTTATTGAGCAGGTTGCTGTTCTGCAATTATGAGATTATCAGTAGATTCTTTTGGCATAAATTTTCATGAAAATTCGTCAGCTTGTTTTCTTATAATTCCCAATTATCTTTGTTTAAACACAATGATTTGTGCAAGATGTTGTGAATGATGAAATTTGATGAGATAATCAAGCGATCGCACCCATTTTCAATGAGACTTATCCATAACAACGAAAAATTAAGGGTTTGTATATATCTTGCACCAAGCGACTGAATTCGTCGGGGTTAGGTGCAAGATATATGTTTAGGCGCTTTTGGTATGTGGAATTTAAGCTACTATATCGGTAGGAACTATATTTACGGCGTTGCTGATTGAGGGGATGATTTTTGTCTCACGCAAAGGCGCAAAGACTCAAAGAGCAAGAGTTTGAAAAGTAAAATTTTATGATTTCATCCCGCATTTATGCAACGCCATATTTACTACTAATTAGTAGGAAGATGAAAGTCGAAAAACTATCCATCTCTTTGCCACCGTATTTAGTGGAGTTTATTGAAAATTACAAGCTGAACAAAGGATGTAAATCACGCTCTCAAGTAATTGAAGCAGCCTTAGAATTGCTGCGAAACCAAGAACTGGAAGAAGCTTACCGCCAAGCATCTGCTGAAGTTGACAGTACTTGGGATGTAACTTTAGCCGATGGTTTGACAGTTTAAAAGCAGAGATAATGATACTAGTTGATGCGGCATTGAAATTACATTTAGGATTGAGTTGAGTTGGAAGAGGCGATCGCACCCATCTTAAATCAGGACTGAGAATGAAAGCAACAGATTTCTCATTCCCAATCCCTCAAACCAGTCACTATCGCCAGTCTTCCCAATTTTGATTAAAAATTGAAGTGTCAGGAAAGGCGGTGGGATTGCCGTTTTTCTCTAATAAACTTTTCAATGCTTGCAGTTGCGGTTCTGGTTTGGGTAAATCATCCACTAGTTGGTATGGTGCAATATTATTTTTGATGGCAAAAGCTACCATAGTTCCCGCCGCTGCGCCAGAAGACCATTCAAAGGAATGTACTCGATAAGCAGCCGAAGCAATATGGCTGGTAGCAATACTCTTACCACCAACGATTAAATTATCAATTTTTTGGGGAATCATTGCCCTGAGTGCAATTTGAAAAGGATAAGCTTGTCCTGCGCCACGCCTTTCTCCAGGGCGTTCTTTGTTACCTGGGGTTTCTGGGGGACTTTGAGTCATGCAAGGATGAAAGTCGATGGCGTAGTGACCGATACCCACAGAATCAGGAAATATAGTGGAACGGCTGCGGCGTAATGCTTTATCTGGGGAGACTTGCCCAGTAATTACTGACGCAGCTTCTAACCCTGCTAGTGTCGCTTTTAACTGACGATAAGTATCCGCAGTTAAAGTTTTGCGGTAGTACTCATCGTTATAGTTGCGGCGAGAAATATCAACTTCCCAAATAGTAAAGCCTTGGGGTTGTCCCCAACTAGGACGACCAATTATCCGCCTAGCTTCTCGCATATAAGGATATTTTGACAAGCCGTGTACTGTTCCCATTGGTGACTTTAACCCTGTCAGCAATCGATTTCGGGTTTGGGGTTCTTTTACACCCTTACCTAACTGAGAATCTGTAGTTCCAGCTACTAGCCAGTAATAATATGCCAGGGCGTTTTCTTCACCTTTGCGGAGGGTTTCTGATCTGAGTCCTCCCATCCAACCGCCTGGCTTTAACTGTCCAGCCGCTTGCAGTTGTTGGCGCGTGTAAATCAAGTTATCTTTGGCGGTTCCCGGACGGTAATCGTTACCCCAAGTCCAGTTTTGCATAGAGATGTCCCCTGGTGTGGGTGCGGTGAATCTCACACCGTTGAATTGTGTGGGTTGTCCGGGAGTAGGATTCCAGATACGGCGGTAGGTAAAAACTAAGCCAAAGTTAGCTAATCTTTTTAATTCATAGCTGAAATATGGTGAATACTGTAAATAAAATGGGGGCATTGTTTGGGGTTGTGGTTCCTTGGTAGCCTCCATTGCAAAGGTATAGGTAAAACCTTGAGTACAGTAAGGATCATTACTGGCGCTAGAAGCAGAGGGTTCGAGGAACGAACGCCCATCAATCCCTAAACGATAGGGAACATCTGCTAAGGCAATAATTTCGCCAGTTTCGCTTGTGTCCACAACATACCACTGAGGAGAATCGCTGGTGGTTGACTTTTTGGCAACCTTGGGAACAAAGCGAATAATCTTTTTGCTCAAGCGAGATGAGTTTTGGTATTGGTAAGCATCTTTAATAGTTTGCCCTAGGGTAAAGGTGTTGAGGGGTGGTGCGCCTTTAGCTGCTTGATGTTGAATAGCGATCGCACTATCAATGATTTTCCCATTAGCATTAATATTTACTTCCTTAATTACACTATTCGGAAACCATTCCAACTTCCCCTTGCCCTTTTTTTCTGCATCCTTCAACATCTGCGTCAGAATTGTGTGTGCATCACGGGGTAAAAAACAAGAATCACTTACCCAGCACTCACCAGGGTTAAGTTTGCCATAATGGCGTTGAATCCGGTTGCGTAATTCAGTATACCCGCGAGAATAGAATTGGCGATCGCGTTGAGTTGGTCGTTCATCTAACGCAGATGTCCCCTGAGAAGAAATTTGTCCCCCCAACCAATCGGTAATTTCTGTTAAACACACTGTTCGGCCTGCTAGTAACCCCTCGTAAGCTGTGGCTACCCCAGAAAGTCCACCACCGACTACCAACATCTCACAATTCACGGTTTGATCTGGGGTTCTCGGTGGTGCAGCAACAATAGTAGATTCAGGTACGAGATATGTTGAGATTAAGCTAAGACTGAAGAGTGTTGCTTGAAAACCAGCTACTTTGTGTCTGCGCTTCATGATGGGAAAACTTTTTCTACTCCTTTGCCAACTTGTAGACGGTACCATCTTGGAAATGTTCACAACAAGTCACTCTAGATGGTTGAAGGCAAACGCAGATGAAGTGCAGCAAGTCGATTTAAGGAATATACTGGTCAACAACTATAATATCTAATTCCTTTCTCCACACAGTTAAAGGCTTTTCCCAATTATCTTCCCACTTCTGCGCTAAAAAAGGTTTCGCTTTAGCTCCCATACGGTAGCCGATGGCGATGTTTTCCAACAGATTCCCTAATTCCTCTGGAGCAGTGAATAGGGTGCGTAGTAGACCGCCAGCAATTAGTAAGATAGGCAAAGGAATCCGAATTTGCGCTAGGCAAAATGCTTGCAAGCCTAGTTCACCGTTAACATTACTACCTAATCCTGTCACCAAATGCCAGATATCGTGAGTTTGACGTAAGCGAGTTAGTATATAGCTGGTGTCATCAGTGATTGGCAATGAACGGTAGTAATTTGGGTCAAAGCCAGTTTGCTCAATATACTCAGCAAAGCACCGTCCTAGAGATTCTGAAGGGAGTTGGGCTAAGGCTGTCATATCTGGGGGAGAAGCTAAATATCGCTCTTGTACAATTTCCTGAACTTCCGGTAAAGTTTTAATATAATCAATAGCTAACTGAGTTGCTTTGAGCTTGATCATCCCATCTTCAACATCCGGCGTAGCATCTGCCCGCCCTGGATCAAGTGCTAAGGTAACGGCTCCTTTTAAAGTCTTCAAAAAATCTAGTTGTATGGCGCTATTTTTACCAAGTAGCATAGTTTTGACTCGCAGAAGTTGATTCTTGACGAAGAATGTTCAGTATAGCAAGGGAATTAAATTATGCACTCTAGTTGTCTAATTGGTATGTAAGAGGGTATAAGGGGGAAAATTTTCAACGCCTACACCCTATCAATCACTGATAACTCAATTCTGTTATAGATTGGAGAAAAGCCCGAACAAATCAAGATGGTTGTGATGCACAGCAAGAATCAATTTGTTTTAGCATTAGTCTTGAAAAGCGCGATCGCCTTTTCACCCTTGCTGCTGTCTACTGGTTTGGCTAGTGGACAAACTACACTACCCATCGCCAAAGAACAAACGGTAGCCCAGGTACTCTCAAATTCCGAACGGGAAGAATTAACCCGACTGCGGGAACGTGTTCCAACTAATGGGAATCAGACAACTATCTTACTTAATATCTGGTTAATCATACTCAGTCTATTTCCTGTAGCCGTGATTGCTTTATTTTGGCTGTTAAGGCGAGTCGCCATCCGGGAAATTGTTGACAGAGCAATGGGACAGCTACAAGGCATAGAAAAGTTACAAAATCAGATAATAATTGTTAAGCAAGAAGCCGAAAATCTAATTCAAGAAGTCAAAAAAATCAATCGAGAATTAGACAATGAATCAGCAGCTTTGCAGCAGAAGATAAAACACGAACAAGATAATTTATCTACTTTTTCGGCTGATTTAGTACAGTCCAAAAATAGCATCTTATCTGGCTTAGAAACAGAAATCAAACATCTGCAAACAAATCTAGAAAATCTAGAAGCCGAATTTAGTCATCAATTACAAGAATTTCAGCTAACTACCCAACAAAAACGCGATACAAGTTTAGAAAATATCGGAAATTTAGAATCTGACTTTGCTTCGCAAATCTCGGAAATAAAAATAGGGACGGAAAAACACAAGAATTTAACTTGGGACTATTTAGAAAAATCAAAAAAAGAGTTTATCACTCAACTCACCAATTTACAATCTGATGTTCAACAACAAAAAGATGTCTTAATTGAGGATTTGTTAAAAACTCAAGCAGACTTTATCTCTGAGTTAGCAGGAATTAGAGTAGATGCAGAACAACAAAGAGATAAAACTAAAAACAATATTTCAGAATTAGAACAGAGTTTGAATTTGCATATATCTGGCTTACACTCTGAAAGTAAGCAGCGTAAAGATAATCTGCTGGAAGAATTGGGTAAAACTCAACAAGAATTTATCTCGGAGTTGGCGGGAATTAGAGTCAATGCAGAACATCAAAAAGATAGAACAATACAAAATCTCACCGAATTAGAACAGAGTTTGAATTTGCATATATCTGGCTTACGCTCTGAAAGTCAGCAGCGCAAAGATAATTTACTGGAAGAATTAGATAAAACTCAAACAGAATTTATCGCTGAGTTGGTGGAAATTAGAGTCAATGCAGAACATCAAAAAGATAAAACACTGCAAAATATTGCCGAATTAGTCAATAGTTTGACATCGCAACTCTCCGGTTTACCATCGGAGTATGAGCAACAAAAGCAGGTTTTATTAGAAAATTTAGCAAAATTGCAAGTAGCAGTACAATTAGATATCCAAAACCATAAAGATTTAATTATCGAAAATTTGGAAAAATCTGGTTTAGAGTTTGCTGCACAATTTTCGGAGTTGCAGGTAAATGCTCAACAACAAAAGTTATTTATTCTCGAAAAACTGGAAAAATTAGAAACGGAATTTGTAGCTCAACTTTCAGAGTTACAATTAGATGCTCAACAACGCAAAGAATTAATTCTGCAAGAAATTACAGAATCAAAAGAACAACAAACTCCACAACCGCCAGTATCAGTAGAGGCTGATTTGCAACAGGGTGATGATTTATTTGCCCAAAAGCAATATGAAGCAGCGATCGCCTGCTACAATCAAGCAGTCACAATCCAGCCAGAGAATGCAACTGCTTGGTTTAAACGCGGTCTAACTTTCGCCAGATTAAAGCGCTACAAAGAGGCGATCGCATCTTATGATCAGTCTATCAAGCTACAAGCAGATAATCATCAAGCATGGTGCGATCGCGGCGTGGCTTTTGGAAATCTCCGCCAGCATAAGCAAGCCTTTGCTTGTTTTAATAAAGCCACAAAAATCAAACCCGATGATGCAACTGCTTGGTTAAATCGCGGTCTATCCCTCATAGAATTAGAAGAATATGAAGAAGCATTAGCTTCATTTGAGCAAGCATTAAAATTTCAACCAGACTCGCCCAAACTTTGGGATAAACGCGGTTATACCTTGGTAAGATTAGGACTAGATGATGATGCGATCACGGCATTTAATAAAGCCATCGCAATTAAACCAGATTATGCTATTGCTTATTACAACAAAGCAGCTTGTTATGCACTCCAAAAACAAGCCGAATTAGCAATTGAATGTCTGCAACAAGCAATAGATATTAATCCCAGATATAAAGAAGATGCGGAAGGTGATATAGATTTTGATGAGATTACCAATAATGAAAGATTCCAGCAGTTGATTACTGGTTAAAACTTTCTTGATTAGCAGTAAATTTTTGTGTCCGATGTTCAGCTTTTCCTAATTCTTCTTCCTTGCTTGACTACACTTATTGCTTAATCGTACCTAATAGCTGTTAGCGATAGCTTAACGCACCGGAATTAGCACATTGAAGGTGTGTTACTTCGTTAACGCACCCTACAAGATCAGCGCGATCGCACTTCTTTAAGTATAGTTAAAATCCAGTTTCATCTTAAAAGAAATACTACCAACGCGGTTAATAGTTTCGCTATTAGGTACAACTTGCCAACCGAATCTTTTATATAAATGCAACGCGGGATTTGTGCTTCTAACAGTGAGTGATATACAAGGGTAGGATATTTTAGCTGCTGCGAGTAAATGAGTCAGTAATTTAGTTCCTATACCTTGATTTCTATATTCTGGAAGAGTTGCGATCGCAAGTTCCGGTGTAGAATCATCAACATAGCCATATCCTGGATTTTTCCCTGTTAATAACCGTATCCATGCTGCTCCCACTGGTTGATTGCTGCTTTTATAGATAGCAACAAATCCCAAATCGTCTTTACGTCCCCAACCTTTAACATACTTTGATAAATCAGGATGAATCATCACATCCTGTATTGTTTTTCCTTCTTCTCTCATTTGCGCTGCTTCGTACAGCATTTGCCATAAAAACGGTTCATCTTGTAGTGTGAGGAGACGAATCGAATAATCCATATTCTAAATTTTGCTGACGCTAGAATGCTGCGATCGCCAAAAACATACCATAAATTAATATGCAAAACCCCTAGATATTCATCTTAGGGGCTTACGTCAATTAAAATTTTTCTTTGTAATCTAGGTTAGGACATCGGTAAGCGATAAAACTTAGACAATAAGAGACTTTTAACTCTTTCACCTGTCACCTCTCACCTGTCCCCTGCTATACCAGAAGTATTAAGGCTTGCTGGCTACTCTTGGTTGGTCTAAATAGCCATAAACAATTCGAGAAACTTGACTGATAAAATCTCGCGCTTTTAAATCATTAAAAGGTCTTCTCACAAAAATTCCGGCTAAGTAGCGCTTACCAGATGGCATTTGAATAATCCCCGCATCACCGAGTACAATGCCTAGAGTTCCGGTTTTGTGAGCAATTACCGCACCTTTACCCAGACCAGCCGGTAATAACTTTGTGTTGTGAACACGGCGCATAATATCCAAAACTTTGCCACGACTGGAATCAGTCAATAATTGATTTTTAGCAACTAATGCTGACAGTCTGACTAAATCTTTGGCGCTGGTTGTATTAGTACCCTTGAAGTCGCCGAGTAAGTTCCGCACGACGGTGTTTTGCAGTCCCCAACCACGAAAACGCTGATTTAACTTAGCTTTACCACCCAATCGGTCAATCACCATATTGGTAGCTGTGTTGTCGCTGATGGTAATCATTTTAGTCACGGTTTCTATCAGACTAAAACGAGTTCCCGCACGCTTATATTGAAATTCGCCTGAACCTCCAGTTACTAGGTCACGCCGCATAACTAAAGTTTCGTTCAGTTTGACTCTACCTGCATCTACTTCTTGAAATAACGCAACTAAAATCGGAAACTTAATTGTGCTGGCTGCGGGAAAGACTTTTTCGCCGTTTAAATCGAGATAGTTACCTGTCTCTAAATCTAAAAAGAACATTCCTGCATCTAGAGAACGATAACGAGAGGCTAAGGCTTTGACTTGTGATCGCAGTTCTGGTATTTCTTTACCTAAAGGTACAACTCCCGCAAACAAAGAAATATCACTAACTGAAACCGGAATTTGCTCTTCACTAGTTGAAGAAACAGGATTATTAACGGGATTTGTAATGCGTTCTACCGATGGAAATTTCACTATCCAGTGGGTAGAAGAATCACCTTGTAACAGCAACTTGCTAGGGTCAACGGTGTATCCAGGTGCTAATTCAACTACTAGTCTTGTTGTCGTATCGTCAACCTTCCCAACACGAATTTCGCGGACAGCGGAACCAAAGTTTTTCCGAACTGTATTTGTATCTAGTTTGGTACCAGGAAGATCGATAACTAGCCGTGTGGGGTTTTGAATTAAAAATGCTCTTGGTTTAACACCAGATGCCGTAGTAATATTCAGTTGATTTTGTGCGGTGTCAAAGCTCCAAGATTCTAAGCGAGATGCTCTTACTGGAGAAGAAAGCAGGACAATACTGACAACGCTAAACAGAAATAAGCGTAATCTCATGCGTGTGATTATGTAGAGCGAAAGTTGAATTTACTTGCACCAATTTTCGAGGATGTCCCGGTTGATCCGGAATAAACTCGAATCATAATTCGTAGCAAATCATTACGTCAAGACACGGAAACCACATAATAGTTCCTTTACACCAAATTTAATTAGGAATAGAGGCAGAAAATAGGACTGATATGTATCGATTTTTGACGCTATGTTTTATAAACTTAGTTGTAGAGTGTCAGCAATCATAAAATTTCTCCATAAAGGTTATTTTTGTCAAAAGTCTACAATCTATGGTCAAAAATCAACCTTCTTTGGACTAGAGAATATTGACAAAAAATTTGAGATTTTTTGGGTCAGATTAACTAGAAATATATGAAACGCCGCTTTAACCCTCAGAGAATTGGCTTAATGGTGTCGGTAAACCATCAATGCTGATGCTGTTTTTCTGTTGTTGATATTCTCGAACGCCCTTTTCCCCTTTTTGACTAGCCCAATTTACTAATGTTTGGCGTTGACCTTGATATTCGTAAAGAGGAACGCCAAAACCACAGGAACTTTGCACAATCTCAATATCAGCTACGATAATTTGACGAGTTCCTGGTATTTGAGGAAACACTGAATATACAGATTCCCATTCAGGGTAACTCGGCAAAATTACGTATCCTTTACCGTAAAGTCGCAGAATCCGTGGTGGTTCTGTAAAGGCGCAAAACATAAAGGTGATGCGACCATTTTCTTGCAAATGGGCTGAAGTTTCGTTACCGCTACCTGTGAGGTCAAGATAAGCTACTCTGTGGGGTGATAAAATCCGCAAGCAATTGAGACCTTTGGGAGATAGATTAACGTGACCCGTTGGACTCAGAGGCGCGGTTCCTACAAAGAAAAGGTTTTGGGCTGCAATAAACTCTTGTAGTTCTTCTGTTATGGAGTTAAATAGTTTAGCCATAGATGATTAAGAATACAAATGTAAGATATATCTTTGATAACGCCAAATGATGTAATTTTTTGGGCGTTGGGTAAGTTGGTACGCAAAATATACTTTAACTCTCAACGTCGGGCGATCGCTTCTCAACCAAAGCTACAGGCGGCTTTGCTGCTCTAATTTATTGCAATTTCTTTTTAGTTAATCAGTTAAGATAAAATGCTCTGTCGCAAAAGCCAAGCAATAAAGCCAAAAAATCCCTTAGTTAACTTTTATCAACTATCCGCAGAGGAAAATACTTTAACAGTAAGGATTTGAGCTAAGAAAATCTTGATAAATGATGATTAATCATGTCATTAAAAGTAAACTGAACAGGAAATAATTTTTGATTTTTTCTCTAGCTTATTGATAAGATATATCATTTAGTACTGAGAAATTGGTAGTCTAACTGTAACGTTGTCCCTTTAGTTCGTAGAGATATTGCCCATGTATCAGTTGTTTGTAGCAGGTGGCGTAGTCATGTGGCCCCTGCTGGCGTTTAGTGTGGTGGGAATTGCCTTAATTATTGAGCGAGTACGTTTTTGGTATCGCATCAATACCCGACAAAACCGCATAGTCAGAGAAGTGTTGAATCTCTACCGCCTTGATAATGTTGTTGGCGCGTTGGATAAATTGCAAAAGAATGCAGATTTGCCCATGACACGGATTTTTTTAGCGGCGTTGCAACTAGAAGAACCAACCCCAGAAGAATTTCGCCTTGCACTAGAAAGTGAAGCGCAAGCCGAAATCCCGGTTCTCAAACGTTTTCAAAATATGTTTGACACAATTATTGGTCTTGCACCACTTTTAGGTCTACTAGGTACTGTATTGGGTTTGATTGCTTCTTTTGCATCATTAAACTTGGGTGATGTAGGCGGGACAAAAACCGCAGGAGTTACCGCGGGTATTAGTGAAGCGCTAGTATCCACAGCTTCAGGTTTAATTGTGGCTATTTTTATACTTTTATTTGCTAATACCTTTCGAGGGTTATATCAACGTCAGATTGCCGCAATACAAGAATATGGCGGACAATTAGAGCTACTCTATCGCCGTCGCTATGAACGAGGAGACAGAACCTATGCGTCTACAAGATGAGCCGGATTTACCACCGCAAATTAACATCGTGCCGATGATTGACGTGATATTTGCGATTTTGACATTTTTTATTATGTCTACCTTATTTTTAACTCGCTCAGAAGGTTTACCAGTCAACTTACCCAAAGCGGCGACAGCCAGACAGCAGCAAGTTCCAGCTAAAATTACAGTCACAGTAGATAAAGATGGAGTAGTAAGTGTCAACCGTCAACCCACCACCGTTGATGGGTTAGCGGGACAATTGCGTACCTTGGTAGGCGATAACCAAGAAGCATTAGTGATTGTGAATGCTGATGAAACAGTCACACATGGTAAGGTAGTGGCGGTGATGGATCAAGTTAGACAAGTCCCAGGTGCAAAGTTAGCGATCGCCACACAAAAGCCTTAGTTACATTGTCATTAGTCCTTTGTCAATCCAAATGACTAATGACACTCTCAGCCTATCTCCTACTTTTGCCTGCTGCTATAATCAATAAAATTCAGCTGATGACTCTCGTAGTTTTCCAGAATTGAGGAAAACTCATGAGCATTTACCAAAATTGACTATATAATTAATTCCCCACTCCCCACTACCAGCGGGGTCTACCATCAATACGTGAGAGTCAATCATATCTAGGGAAATATCGGGGTTAACTTAGTAAAAATTTTTATGCAGTTGCGCCTGTCAGATAATGATCTGCTGCTTAAATCCCGATTGTCCAAATCCCCTAAATCCTAAAGGAAAGCAGTCATGCCAGACTTGTAGTACCCCTTTGGTACCACTGTTAAGAAATCGCTTCCGGGTGATTCGGGTGCTTTCCGATGAGGGAGGATTTGGCAGAACTTATTTATCTGAAGATACCGATAAACTCAATGAACTGTGTGTCATTAAGCAATTAGCGCCGAAATTTCAAGGAACTTGGTCGCAGAAAAAAGCAATGGAGTTATTTGCAGAAGAAGCAAAGCGACTGCAAGAACTCGGCGAACATCCGCAAATTCCCACACTGATTGCTTACTTTGAACAAGATAACTGCCTTTATTTGGTACAACAGTTTATTAATGGGCAGAACTTGTTAAAGGAGTTACAACAGCGCAAAGTCTATAAAGCGAATGAAATTCAAGCAATTTTACTTGATTTACTGCCTGTACTCAAATTCATTCACGATCGCGGTGTGATTCACCGAGACATTAAACCAGAAAATTTAATTCGCTGTCGTTATGATGGGCGCTTAAGTTTGATTGATTTTGGTTCTTCTAAGCAGTTAACCGAGAAAGTCAAGAATAAAAGCGGGACATCTATCGGTTCTCATGGTTATTCTCCACTGGAACAAATCAGAGACGGTAAAGCTTACCCAGCTAGTGATTTATTTAGTTTGGGGGCGACCTGTTTTCATCTCTTAACGGGAACTTCTCCTTTTCAATTGTGGATGGAACATGGCTATGGCTGGGCGCACAGTTGGCGACAATATTTGCGGAGTCCCTTGTCGCCAGAATTGGATGGCGTGATAACAAAGCTGTTGCAAAAAGACTTAAGTCAACGCTACCAATCAGCCGATGAAGTAATCAAAGATTTAATTCCCTCACTCCCACGCGCCTTACCAGCCGCCGGACAGTCATCGGGAAAATTCACAGTCACTCAACCAAGTTCAAAGTTCTCCTTTAAATATGCTTTTGTCAAAAGTTTAGTTTTAGGCGCTGCTTTTATTTTGTTATTTGGTTTTAGTGATTCTTGGTATCAAAAATATCGCCAGATTCAAACTAGTTTGTTATCGAGACTAAAGCCATCAAATAATAGTTCTACTCAAAGTGAAGTTGTTTTTGGTCAGTCGCCCAATTTCCCAGTGAGAAATATTTCTTTAGCTAATACCCTCAAAGGAACAGCAAAATTTGTTGTATCTGTCGCCATTAGTCCCGATGGGCGGACAATTGCCAGTAGTGGCGAAGGGGAACGTACTATTAAAATGTGGAATATTGCCACTGGAAAAGAAATACTCACCCTAAATGGACATTCGCAAAAAGTTAATGCTGTGGCTATTAGTCCCAATGGCAAAACTTTAGTGAGTGGGAGTGATGATCAAACGATTAAAGCCTGGAATTTGGCAACAGGGAAAATAGTCTACACCCTAATGGGACATACTGATTCGATTCAAGCATTAGCTATTAGTCCCAATGGGAAAATTTTGGTGAGTGGTAGTGATGATAACACCCTAAAAATGTGGAATTTAGGCACAGGGAAGTTAATTCGCACACTTAAAGGGCATAAATACTGGGTACGTTCACTGGCGATTAGCCCAGATGGTCGAAATTTAGCCAGCGGTAGTTTTGATAAAACAATTAAACTTTGGCATCTTTACCAAGAAGACCCAGCCCGCACACTGACGGGAAATCCCAATACAATCACATCAGTAGCCTTTAGTCCTGATAGTACCACCTTAGCCAGCGCCAGCCGCGATCGCACCATTAAACTTTGGGATGTCGCATCCGGCGAAGTCATCCGTACCTTAACAGGCCATGCAAACACCGTTACCTGTGTGGCTTTTAGCCCAGATGGTATAACTTTAGCCAGTGCCAGCCGCGATCGTACAATTAAACTGTGGAATTTAGCGACAGGCGAAGTCATCAACACCTTAACAGGTCATGCAGATACGGTGACATCTGTCAATTTCACTGCTGACGGTAAGACGATTATCAGCGGCAGCGAAGATAATACTATCAAGATTTGGCGTATAGCACAGTAATCAAAGGCAGAAGGCAGGAAGCAGGAGGTAATTTATACTTGAAACTTCAGCCTTTGAACATGAACGTTGAGGTTCTGAAGGTGGACGTTGAGCCTTTGAGGTCGAAAGTTGAGCCTTTGAAGGTGAATGTTGAGCCTTTGAAGGTGGACGTTGAGCCTTTGAAGGTGGACGTTGAACTTCTGAGGTCGAAAGTTGAGCCTTTGAGGGTGAATGTTGAGCCTTAAAGGCTGACAGTTGAACCTTTGAGGCTGAAATGAGAGGAAAATTACCTCATGCTTTAGTTTATGTTGGGGATATGTGAGCGATCGCCCTTCATCAAAGACAATTACAATACCTCTAAAATCCTTCTTTGCGCCTTTGCGCCTTTGCGTGAGACAAAAAGACCTCTGTAAAATCGAACCACAGAGGACACAGAGAACACAGAGGGAGAGGAAAGAGGTAGTAATTTATCTACCGAAGATTTCATTGACTGTAATTGTGACATCAGGAAAACCTGGAATTGATAAACTTTCCCCACCAGAAAACTTTTGTATATCCTGATATTCTGTAGCGCTTGGTTGTTGATAAACTTCCACAACTTGCTCGTTAATATCTACTAACCAAACTGCAATTATATTGGCTTCTGCATATAAAGGAATCTTCTCTTCCCTGTCATAGATTATTGTCGAATCAGCCACTTCAATTAATAAGAAAATATCTTGGGGTTGGGGGTGTGCAGCTGCATAAAAATCATCACGGGGTTTGAGTAAAGCCACATCTGGCTGCGGTTGTGAATTATCGCTCAGTTCCACAGGGTCTTGAATAGCAATGAGAACTCTATCTCTTAACTTACTAGACAAGAGTTTATTTAAGCACTTTACACAAGCAGCGTGTTTTGTCCCAATCGGCGACATCTCAATAATTTCTCCGCGTATCAGTTGCACCCGGTCATCTTCTGTAAGAACACCCGATTCAATCATTTTATGATATTGCTGCACTGTGAATTTATGTCTTAATAACTGCACAGTCATCACCGCCTCCACTGTCGCTTGTATCTTAATTATGGAATACCACTGCTAAAAGCAAGCTGAAATACACCTTAGCTTTTCAGGAATTTATGAGGTTGAAAATAAAGAGCGACACTACGTTCCTTAATTACAAATTCCGAATTAGTCAAACTTTCTTCTCACCCTCCGCGCCTCTGGTTACTGAGCGAAGTTGAAGTATGCGCTTTTGCGTGAACCTTAAAATTTCTACTGGCAATGGATATACTTTATGTCATCGAGAATTGATATAACAGAACTCTTGCAAAAGTGTTTTGTGGTATGGAGTTTCGTGTTAAGTTGACATCTGTGGAGGGGAGGAGGCTAAGGGTAAATCAATTGAGAACACACATCCTTGATGGGGGACATCGCGAACTGAGAGTATACCCTTGTTTAGCGACACGGCGCGTCGTGAAATTGTCAGCCCAATCCCCACTCCAGATTTATCTGTTCCCATCTGAGAAAAAGGCTTAAAGAGTTCTTCCGGCTCACCAGGCGGGAGTCCTCCACATTGATCCTCTATTTCAAGCAAAACACGCCCACCTAGAGCCTTACCGCGTATCCATACAATCCCACCCTTCTTGGTGAACTTAATGGCATTTTGAACCAGATTCGATAGGGCAGATATTATTAGGTGACGATCTATTAAAACCTCCAATTCCGGCGCTACCTCAACACGCACCTCAATTGATTTCGCACTTGCTTCAAACCATGCAGTAGCCTCAACTTCACTGACTAGGTGAATAACTCGACATCTCTGATATTGGACAGTTGGGTCGTTCCACAGTCGCACCTCAACAAGTGAACGATCAATAATTTCTCTCATACGCCTATGGGCATTTTCAAGAACATGAGATGTACTTCCATTGGTTCCGACTTTCCCTGTGATTATAAGTTGGGAAGCTAAAGTAGCGGAGGTCAAAGCATTTCGCAACTCATGTGCTAAAAATCCCAGACGTAGAACCTCATCCCGCTCTGCATTCTCGCGCTGACCTCGATTAAACTCTGTAACCGCTTCAGCAATAGCGATATCGAGGCAGAAATTTAATCGATTGAATTCACGAGGGGATGCTGTTTCACTACTATTCTCCTGAATATACTGAGTGATAGATTGACAAAGAGCGCCGTAGCCATGAACAACCTGAGAAATGCTGTAGCCAAGTTTTAACGACTCTTTCCCCCGGCGCTCTGCGGAGGCTCTGTGAACACTTTCTATAGAACTGTTATTGTTATGTGCTTCCCCAGATTCATCTATATCAGAATCAGCACGTAATACCTCAATGAGTTCATCGTAGAACACAGGTAATCCTCTTTCCATTTCGTCGCTCGAACTTCTGGAATCAGCAAGATGCACGATCTTTTTTGAACACAAGGCGAGAATTTCGTTACGTTCTGCTAATAAAAATTCATGTAACATTATAAATCTTCATTAATTTTAGACTGATTCTAGCATCAGGAGATCGGTAGAAAAGCGATCGCTTTGTTGGTTAATTAAAATAAATCTGGCTACGTTTTTTCTGCATCGTTAATCAACTTATACAATTCAACTATCAATCAAACTCTTGTATATACTCGATTTCAAACGTCTGGTTGTTACACTTTTCAAAAGAAGAGCAATTAAAAATATTTGGAAATATTTTTGAGAACAGGCTGTACATTCATCAAATGAATCTAAGCTTGAAAGTAAACATCTATATCAAACAACACTAATGCCACATACATTGATTAATTTAACATTGCCAATAGTCATTCAAGAAATTGAGAATGTCTTATATGAGTACCCTGAGCATCCTTATCAATTAGCTTTTTCGATTCATGAGTTGCGTCAAAAGTTAATTGCCCACATTCTAAGTCATGTCCCTAACCGCTATGTAGTCGAAGGGGTACAGGAATTATCCAGCACCCCCAAAAGCCGCGACTCTTTCCCTCTACAGGAGCGGATACAGATAGAAACAGTGGTTCACGGTAGTATTCTGCATATCCTGCGCGAAAACGCTGATTGGCTAAGTCGCCAACTCCTAACTCTGTCTCTTGTTGGGTCAATTCTGCTCCCTAGTCTGATTTAATCACTTCATACTCTTGGGTAACAGTTCAAAAGTCTTGCCATATACACCCAGATTTGGACAGCACTCGCCTGATATCACTCACCGCCTGTGGCAGCAGTTGCAATTGGGTTCACAGCGCCATTTTGGTAAAATTGTACGCTAAGAAATTCAATAAACCTCGACCGAGAAGAGTCGTTGCACGGTCGAGGCAATCAAAGCGCTCTCTACAACTATTAGGGCGATCGCACAACCTTAGACAATCTATCTGTATTAGTCCGATATAATATTGTGTCATTCTTTGTTGTCCTAACTGGAGAAACCAATGGGTCGCGCCAAAAAGGTTGTCTTAGCATATTCAGGTGGTGTAGATACTTCTGTGTGCATTCCTTACCTCAAGCAAGAGTGGGGTGTGGAAGAGGTGATTACTCTCGCAGCAGATTTAGGCCAGGGAGATGAATTAGAGCCAATTAAAGAAAAAGCTCTCAAGTCGGGTGCTAGTGAGTCTCTGGTAATTGATGTCAAAGACAGCTTTGTGAAAGATTATGCGTTTCCGGCAATTCAAGCCAATGCACTTTACGAAAATCGCTATCCCCTGGGAACGGCGCTGGCTCGTCCCCTAATTGCCAAAATATTAGTAGAAGCAGCCCAAAAATACGGTGCTGATGCGATCGCACATGGTTGTACTGGTAAGGGTAATGATCAGGTACGCTTTGACGTTTCCTGTGCTGCCTTAAATCCCAGCTTGAAGATTTTAGCACCCGCGCGGGAATGGGGGATGAGTCGTGAGGAAACCATCGCTTATGGTGAAAAGTGCGGTATTCCTGCACCTGTGAAAAAGTCTTCGCCTTACAGTATTGATAAAAACTTGCTCGGTCGCAGTATTGAAGCGGGTTTGTTGGAAGATCCAGCCGTCGAACCCCCAGAAGAAATTTATCAGATGACAAAGGCGATCGCTGATACTCCCAATGAGCCAGAATATATTGAAATTGGCTTTACTAAAGGTATCCCTACCACTGTCAACGGTACAGCCAAAAACCCTGTTGAATTAATTGAAACACTCAACGAGTTAGCAGGCAATCATGGCATCGGTCGCATTGACATGATTGAAAATCGCCTGGTGGGTATCAAGTCACGGGAAATCTACGAATCACCAGCCATGATTGTCCTAATTCAAGCACACCGCGATTTAGAAAGCCTCACTTTAACCGCAGATGTCACCCACTACAAACGCGGTATTGAAGACACTTATACCAAATTGGTCTATAACGGTTTGTGGTACAGTCCCCTAAAAGCCGCCCTGGACGCGTTCATTCACCAAACACAAGAGCGTGTTTCGGGAACTGTGCGGGTGAAGTTGTTCAAAGGTAACGCCACTATAGTCGGTCGTTGGAGTGACAACACCCTTTATACCCCAGACTTAGCCACCTACGGCGCTGAAGACCAATTTGACCACAAAGCCGCCGAAGGCTTTATCTATGTTTGGGGTCTTCCCACCCGCATTTGGGCGCAACAAGATAGATAATTTCGGCTAACTAATCAAATAAATTAGGCGTTGCTGATTAGTAGGATGTTTTTTACCTCACGCAGAGACGCAGAGGCGCGGAGAATAAGAGTTTGAGAGATTGAATTTTTAATTTTCATCCTCATATTCAGCAATGCAGAAATTATATTTTGATGTTTCGCACTTTGCGCCTTTGCGTCTCTGGGCGAAACATTTTTTTATGCAGATAATTTTAAACACATCGGTGTGGAAATCTATGCTTTTTGTTACGGAAATATGATCAAAAAAATAAGTTATGTATGATATGTTAGGGATTTTAAATTATGCCAACAAATATTAACATTTAAAACGTAATACTCTGACTGTGACTGATTTACAAGGAAAATTTCTGAGTTAAAAATAATGCTGAAAAACAGCAATAATTGATACAACTGCCAATTTGAGAAAACTAGTCTTCATTACAACTTTAAAAATGATTTAGTCGCACAATGGGGGCAGAGAAAGATTACTAAATATTTGCGCTCGGAGACGAATAATGGTAGCGATCGCAGAAAATGTTCAGCATCGGCTTACTGTCCAAACTGTAGAAATTGCCCCAAACACCACGGCGATTCGCTGTCTTGACTGGGATCGCGATCGCTTCGATATCGAATTCGGATTGCAAAACGGTACGACTTACAATTCCTATTTAATTCGGGGCGAACAAACAGTTTTGATTGATACTTCCCACCAGAAGTTTCGCCAACTGTATTTAGACACCCTCAAAAGTATCGTCAACCCCAAGACTATTGATTACATTATTGTCAGCCACACAGAGCCAGACCACAGCGGCTTGGTGGAAGATGTATTGCAATTAGCACCAAGAGCCACGGTTTTAGCTTCTAAAATTGCCCTACAATTTTTGGAAGGTTTGGTACACGAACCCTTTTCCAAGCGGATTGTCAAAAGTGGCGATCGCATTGATATTGGCAAAGGTCACGAAATAGAATTTGTGAGCGCGCCTAATTTACACTGGCCTGACACCATCTTTAGTTTTGATCGCAAAACCCAAACCATCTATACTTGCGATGCTTTTGGGATGCACTTTTGTGATGATCGCACCTTTGACGAAGATTTAGAAGCGATCGAAGCAGACTTTAGGTTTTATTATGACTGTCTCATGGGGCCAAATGCGCGATCGCTATTGAATGCGATGAAGCGGATGGGCGAACTCGGCAAGATTAAAATCATCGCAAATGGTCACGGGCCTTTACTTTATCATCATCTAGATATCCTCACCGAGTGTTACCAAAACTGGAGCCAAAGACAAGCCACAGCCCTTACCACCGTTGGCTTATTCTACGCTTCTGATTATGGTTATAGCGATCGCCTCGGTCAAGCTATTTCTGAAGGGATTCAAAAAACTGGCGTTGGTGTAGAAATGCTTGACATCAGCACCGCCGAAGCCCAAGAAATTCAAGAACTCGCAGGTAGAGCCGCAGGTATTATCATTGGGATGCCTCCTTCTACTTCCGTTGCGGCGCAAGCTGGGATTAGTTCTTTAATATCTGTCGCTAAAGACAAACAATTCTTTGGCTTGTTTGAATGCTTTGGTGGCGATGATGAACCAATCGATACCCTCCGCCGGAAATTTATTGACTCAGGTGTCAAAGAAGCCTTCCCCGCCATTCGGATTAAAGAAGCGCCCACCGCATCTACATATCAATTATGTACTGAAGCCGGCACAGACTTAGGGCAAGCCGTCACCCGTGAACGTAACATCAAGCAAATCAAAGCCCTTGATGTGAACATGGAAAAAGCCCTAGGACGGATTAGCAACGGCTTATATATTGTCACCACCAAAAAAGGTGATGTTAGCAGTGCAATGTTGGCTTCTTGGGTGAGTCAAGCCAGCTTGCAACCTTTAGGATTTACAATTGCCGTTGCCAAAGACCGCGCCATTGATGCTTTGATGCAAATAGGCGATCGCTTTGTGCTAAACGTCTTAGAAGAAGGCAACTATCAAGAACTGAAAAAGCAGTTCCTCAAGCGTCTACATCCCGGTGCTGATAGATTTGCAGGTGTGAAAACCCAAACCGCCAAAAATGGTTCACCCATTTTGACAGATGCGCTGGCATACATGGAATGTGAAGTGCAAAGCAGCTTGGAATGCAGCGACCATTGGATTTTATATTGTACAGTCCAAGACGGTCGTGTTTCCAAACCAGAGGGCTTAACCGCAGTTCGCCATCGCAAAGTAGGTAATTACTACTAAAGAAGGTAGGAGGCAGGAGGCAGAAGGCAGAAGGTAAAAGATAGTTCTTGTCACTACTGCATCCTATACTCCTGCACTCCATCTTCCCTGCTGCCAATATTTAACAAATCTATGCAATCTTCCAATTCATTCACTCGCTTTATTCAATCCGTTAAAGCTCGGTTTTTGCCCTTTTTATCTCCACATCACCCAACACCTATGAGCAATTCCAAACCCCGTGACGTACAGGTTTTTCCCATTGCGACAAACACCAGAGTTCTCAGAGCGCGTAGTCAGTCACGTTTGCGGTTTGAAATTGAATACGCATTAGAAAGAGGTACAACCTCTAATTGCTATGTCCTGGAAGGTGATAAAACTGCGATTATTGACCCACCTGCTGATACCTTCACCACAATTTTTTTGGAAGCGTTACAGCAGACTATCCATTTGAAAAAATTAGATTACGTTATTCTGGGACATTTTAGTCCCAACCGAGTGGGAACCCTCAAAGCATTGCTGGAAGAGGCTCCCCAAATTACCTTTGTTTGTTCGCTACCTGGTTCGGCTAATTTAAAGGCGGCTTTCCCAGATGACAATTTAAATATTTTGGTGATGCGGGGGAAAGAAAACCTAGATTTAGGCAAGGGTCATGTATTGAAATTCTTCCCCACTCCCAACCCCCGCTGGCCAGAAAGTCTTTGCACCTACGACCAGCAAACGCAAATTTTGTTCACGGATAAACTTTTCGGCGCACATATCTGCGGTGATGAAGTCTTTGATGACAACTGGGAACAAATCAAAGAAGACCAACGCTACTACTACAACTGTTTGATGGCTTCCCAGGCGCAGCACGTCGAAGCCGCCTTAGAAAAAATTTCTGATTACCAAGTGCGGATGTATGCGGTTGGTCACGGGCCAATAGTTCGCACTAGCTTAATTGAATTGACCCAAGCTTACGCAGACTGGAGCCGTTCTCAAAGAGATCGAGAAATTTCTGTTGCCCTACTATACGCCTCAGCTTACGGTAATACCGCCACATTAGCACGGGCGATCGCTCTGGGATTAACTAAGGGCGGCGTTGAAGTTCAATCTATCAACTGCGAATTTGCCAATTCTGAAGAAATCCAGGCGGCGGTAGAAAAATCAGACGGTTTCATTATCGGTTCGCCTACCATCGGTGGTCATGCACCCACACCAATTCACAGTGCTTTGGGGATTGTCTTAAAAGTTGGTGATAACAACAAAGTTGCGGGTGTCTTCGGTTCCTACGGCTGGAGTGGTGAAGCCGTGGAAATGATTGAAGGTAAATTGCGGGATGCTGGCTATCGCCTGGGTTTTGAAACCTTAAAAGTTAAATTCAAACCCGACGATGTTACCCTCAAATTCTGCGAAGAACTTGGTACAGACTTCGCCCAGGGTTTGAAAAAAGCCAGAAAAATACGCGTTCCCCAACAATCTGCAACCCCTGTAGAACAAGCCGTAGGCCGCATTGTTGGTTCAGTTTGTGTAATCACCGCCAAGCAAGGCGACGTTTCTACCGGGATGTTGGGCGCTTGGGTATCACAAGCCACCTTTAACCCACCTGGTTTAACAGTAGCGATCGCCAAAGAACGCGCCATAGAATCTCTCATGTATCCTGGCGGTAAGTTTGCCTTAAATATCCTGGCAGAAGGCAATCAACAAGAATACATGAAACATTTCCGCAAGAATTTCGCCCCCGGTGAAGATAGATTTGCCATTTTCGGCACTACTCCTGCTGATAATGGCTCTCCAGTTCTGACCGATGCTCTCGCCTACGTCGAATGCTCCGTTGAGCAACGTATGGAATGTGGCGACCACTGGGTAGTTTACGCCACTGTTGACAACGGTAAATTAATTAAACCTGATGCGGTGACAGCAATTAATCATCGCAAAACAGGTACTCATTACTAACAAATTTCCCTTTCCCTACCGCCCTGCGGACATTACAACTAAAGCCAGTGCTGAATTTTCTAGGCAGCACTGGCTCTTTTTTATTTCTTCGTGTCCTTTGTGGGTCGTTTTTTCGTTGCTTGTGCGTAAGCCTTAAATTACTAATGCCCAACTGGGGCTTTGGCTCCTGCGCCACCTTTACCTAAGAATAGCAACAAAGGTAAAGAACAAAGAAACGCCACGCCTACAACTCGAAAAATATCTGCGAATGACAAAACAGCAGCTTGGATATTTACAGTTTGCTCCAGTAAAGCCAAGGCTTGTGTTTGGGCGGTTGTTGCATCCATTCCTTGACTTTGCATTGCTCCTGCGAGCATATCAAGACGCTGATTGGTTTCAAAATTATAGGGACTGAGATCGGTTAATAAAATAGCACGATGAAAGGCTTCGCGTTTATCTAGCAGAGTTGTGAGTATGGCAATGCCGATGCTACCACCCAACTGTCGCGTCAGGTTGTAAAAGCCAGAACCCGCAGAAATATCTTGCTTGGGTAGCGGCCCCAAGGTAGCTAAACTTAGAGGTAAGAACATTAAGACTGTGAAAGCTCCCCGCCAGACTAAAGGCCAAAATAAATCATCTGTGCCTGTTTGGATGGTAAGTTTTGATAAATCAAACATAACAAAGGCGGTTCCTACTCCACCGATCGCAATCAATAATCGAGCATCTATTTTGGTGGATAATTTGCCTAGGAGAATCATCACAATTGCTGATGCTAACGCCCCAGGAGCCAGCAATAATCCTGTTTGTGTGGCGGTGAAATGTAGGACACTTTGAGCAAAAATCGGCACGGCGAAAAGTGCGCCATAAAGTCCCATACCGACAATTGCTGATAAAAAGCTTCCCGCCGCTAAAGAACGATGACGCAGTACTCTCAACGCCACAGCCGGATGTGATGTTTTGAGTTCCCACCAAATAAATAGCCCTAATCCCATAACACTGGCTATTGTCAAACTAATGATGAACCCAGAGGAAAACCAATCTTCTTTTTCACCTTCTTCTAAAACAGTTTGCATACAGCCAATGGCAATTACCAATAGCCCAATTCCTAACCAGTCTACGACTTGACTTTGGGTTTTACTTTTGCTGTCTTGGGGCAGAAACATCACAGCCATCACAACTGCTAAAATCCCAAAGGGAATGTTAATGAAGAAAATCCAGCGCCAGCCTAAAGCATCGGTGAGATAGCCGCCTAAAGTTGGGCCGATGGCTGGGCCGGATATTACTCCTACGCCAAATACGGCTTGTGCTAAACCTTGCTCGGCTGGCGGAAAGGTTTCAAATAAAATGGCTTGGGCTTTGGCTAATAGTCCACCACCAAATAACCCTTGAGCAATGCGCGATAAAATCAGCATCGGCAAGTTAATTGACAGTCCACAAACTACGGAAGCAACTGTAAAGCCAATCAGGGAAAAGATAAAGTATGTCTTTTTGCCAAAGTAATCTCCTAACCAAGCAGATAAGGGAATTAAGACGACATTGGCGATCGCATAACCAGTTACTACCCAGCCAATTTCACTTACGGTTGCGCCTAAACTGGCTTGCATGGAAGTCAACGCTACGTTAACAATACTGGTGTCAATTACTTCTAAAATTGCACCTAAAGATGCGGTAAAGGCGATCGCCCATTTCAGCCTTCCCTGTACATAGCCAGCTTGGTTGAAGGTAGAAGTTTTAATATTAGCCATTTTTAATAGCAGTGATATTTAAATTCAGAAATTCTGAGAATTAGCTTTGATTTTTCACTCTTGTTTATAATACGAGACTGTATCGTATTGTATTAAGATAAGTCAAGGGTAAACTTTGGTAAAACTCAAAAAACTGTCTCAAGATAGATAGCAATGGAGAGTTAAAGGGAACATGAACTGTACTTAAGTATTTGATAATGAGTTCATCTTTGAATCTACCCAAAGACCGCAATGGCGATATTTTATGTCTGAAGTTTGAGACTAAAGCGATTATGAATAAGCACATCAGTTCACCGGGAAGACCACGTAGTATCAATGCAGATCAAGCCATTCTGCAAGCGACTCTGGAACTACTGGCGGAGGTAGGATACCAAAGTATGAGTATGGAAGCGATCGCTATTCGGGCGGGAGTAGGAAAAGCGACAATTTACAGGCGCTACACCAGCAAAGAGGAACTAGTAGCAGATGCGATCGAAAGCTTACGGGAAGATGTGCAAATACCTGATACTGGTAGCTTTTGGGGCGATATGGATATTGTTATCGATCATGCAGCCCAGAGAATTCAGAGTCCCCTTGGCTGTCAGACACTCGCTTTAATCATTAGTACAGCTTCTAGTAATCCGCAGTTTGCTCAAGTCTACTGGAAAAAATATACAAAACCCCGACGTGATGCCTTTGCCGAGGTGCTGCAACGCGCTAAATTAAGAGGTGAAATTCAACCAGATGCCGACATTGAATTAATTATTGATTTGGTGAGTGGGTCGTTATATTATGCGATTGTCTTTAAACCAACACAGAAACCACTGGCAGCTTATATGCGTCAGACAATGGAGCTAATTATTCAAGGTGTTGGCAAAAATTGACAATCGAAACTTTTGGACTCGATATTCTATTGATTTATAAAGATACCCCATTGGGTGGAGTGATCGCCCAACTTATTTACTATTTGCCAGGTTTGCAAATCGATGAATATGTTAATTAACTGGCAGTTTTACTAGATATAGCAGTATAAATCTCTAGATGCTGACCAATAACCCATTTGTTTAATATACATAAGTCCGGTTACATTATCTGGAAGTGTGTTCTTTCAGTGTGTTTAGGGCTACCTATTAATGATTAAGAATAAAATTTCCGGTGCTGGTGTAGCAACTCTAGCCTTGATTGGAGGTGCGATCGCTTTTCCCGCACCAGTTCAAACTGCTACTTTGCAACGTACCCAAATGTCAGATAATAACTTTCAACTGGCACAATCTACGGTGAATACGGCAACCCTCGAAAGTCAAGTATTCAGTCAAATCAATCAATATCGAGCTTCTCTAGGTCTACCAGCATTAGCCCGTAACTCAACTATTGACAATCAAGCCAGAATTCACAGTCAAAATATGGCCAATGGTCAAGTTGCATTTGGTCATGATGGTTTTGGCGCAAGAATTCAAGCGATCGCAGTGACAATTCCCTACAGAGCAGCAGCAGAAAATGTGGCTTACAACCAGGGATATAGAGATCCTGCAACCCAAGCCGTGCAAGGCTGGCTGAGAAGTTCAGGACATTTGGCTAATATCAAAGGTAATTACAACCTTACAGGTGTTGGTGTGGCGGTAAATAGCAGAGGTGCGGTTTACTTCACCCAAATATTTATCCTCAAACGATAGGAAGGAATTCAGTTAAAACTTAGTTAAAACTTGGGATGCGTTACGCCAATAAAGTAACGCATCCTATTTTTGCTGTATGGTTCTTAGATACATCGAATTGCTCTTGCAAACTTATTGAAAATTAACTATGGAACCTATTTCTCTGATTATCGCTGCTTTGAGTGCTGGTGCGATCGCTCTTGAAGTTTTCCCAAAGTGCGATCGCACTTTGGGAAAACATTACAGGCGATACTCTTTCAGAGTCACTCCGTGAACGCGCTTTGGAAGTCAAAGATTTATAATCAACTAAAATCCTCTTCCCCTCTGTCTCCTGATATATTAACGCGGACTTACTGATTTATTGGGATTGTTAATGCTGAATTTGGAGCAAAGCGACGTGAGCCAAACACAAGCTGAAGTAAAAACATTTACGTTTGATGAATTTATCGAATGGTATCCAGAGAACTCACAACAGCGCTACGAATTACATCATGGGGTAATTGTTGAGATGCCTAAACCCAGAGGCAAGCATTCTAAATTAACAGGCCACCTGATTGAAAAACTACTTATAACTATTAGAGAAACAACGAAAGGTGATATTTGGTTTATTCCTAGAGAATCGATTGTTAAACCTAATCGTAATCAGTCAGGTTATGAGCCAGACATCATTGTTCTCAACCAAGAAACTATAGGTACGGAAACACGTTGGGAAAGTGAATCAGTTATTCAAAATGCAACCTCGGTCAAATTAATAGTGGAAGTTGTTAGTACTAACTGGCGGGACGATTACTATGATAAGTTTGGCGACTATGAAGAAATGGGTATTCCCGAATACTGGATTGTTGATTATGCAGGGTTAGGGGGACGTGATTTTCTTGGTAATCCCAAACAACCTGCTCTTTTTGTGTGTGAATTAATCGATGGGGAATATGTCAAGAGGCTATTTAGAGGTAATGATGTCATTGTTTCCCCCACTTTCCCTAAACTCAACCTAACTGCACAACAGGTTTTTGATTTGTGAAAATCGCTAGGTTCAGGCATACTTCGACAGGCTCAGTAACCAAAAGTCCAAACAGCGAATCGCGTCATCAACTATTCTTCTACTGGTGCAAATACCACACCTTCATAGAGTAGTGCGATCACCAACTCAAATTCTATGCTCGATAGAGTAATCATATCTCCCTCAGTGTAGGGATAGTAAAGCCACATTCTTCCCTCTCCGCGAGAGTAGCGTTCAACAGAGATTTTTTCGGAATCTATCAATAAATATTCTTGTAAAGAAGGAATTGTTAAGTAATTAGTGAATTTTTCGCCCCGATCTTTGCTACTCGTACCAGGGGAGAGAACTTCAGCAATGATTGTGGGATTTTGAATAAATTTGCGCGCATTCAGGTCTTGAGAGTCGCAACTAACAATCACATCAGGATAATAATAGATGCTTTTAGCATCAAATTGGACTTTCACATCTGACACATTGATTCGGCAACCTCTAGCACGTAAATGTGGGTATAAGGTTCTGTAAAAATTCAGTGCAATGTCATTGTGGGGAATTGTCCCACCTGTCATCGCAAAAACTTCGCCGTTGACATATTCATAACGAAGTTCTTGCTGGGGTTCCCATACGAGATATTCCTCGATGGTCATTTTTTGCGGTTGTGGGGAGATGGCTACCATAGCAAGATTGTTTCTGGGTTGTTTTGATTTTAGCTTGGAGGGCTACATGGTTATAGCCTCTAGTAGTGTACCAACCCAAAATTGCTCCGTGGAGATGAGCAAGGGAGCAGGGGAGAAGAAACTTGCACTAAGTCTTTCCCCCCCTGCCCCTGAAGCC
>NZ_JADEWI010000068.1 GCF_015207705.1 Nostoc sp. LEGE 06077 | reverse complement strand
GGGCAGGGGGGCAGGGGAGAAAATTTACAGCAAATTTCCCCTATACCCTCACTTACTCATTACTTATCATTACCAGAACGCATCAACTCGCGCCCTTTACCACCAGTTGAGGTGGTAGATATGCGGCTGGAATTGCAGCAGGGAAATCGGTCAATATTTAGTCGCAGTTTGCAAGAAGCTTTAGGACAACTGCAAGAAAAGGGACAACAGGGAATTTTATTTATTCACCGTCGGGGACATAGTACCTTTGTGTCTTGCCGCAATTGTGGCTATGTTTTGGAGTGTCCCCATTGTGATGTGTCGTTAGCTTATCACCATGCAGAAGAGGGAGCGCCCCAATTATTGCGGTGTCATTACTGTAATTATGGGCGATCGCATCCTCAATTCTGCCCTGATTGCAGTTCGCCTTATTTAAAGTTTTTTGGTAGTGGGACGCAACGCGTCACCCAAGAATTAGCTAAACAGTTTCCCCAATTGCGTTTCATCCGCTTTGATAGTGATACAACCCGCAATAAAGGCGCACACCGCACCTTGTTAACTCAGTTTGCTAACGGCGAAGCCGATTTATTAGTCGGGACGCAAATGTTAACCAAAGGTTTAGACTTACCCCAAGTTACACTGGTGGGAGTTGTCGCCGCTGATGGACTGCTGCATTTATCAGACTACCGCGCCAGCGAACGGGCATTTCAAACCCTCACCCAAGTAGCCGGACGCGCCGGGAGAGGCGATGATCCTGGGAGAGTGATTGTGCAAACCTACAGCCCAGAACATCAGGTAATTGAAGCAGTCCGTACCCACGATTATCAATCTTTTTGTCAAGCCGAATTAGCACAACGCCAAGACCTAGATTATCCGCCTTACGGCAGGTTAATTTTATTGCGTCTCAGCAGTCTTGACCCGATAAAAGTGCAGAATACAGCGCAAATCATTGCGACAGCCTTAAATAGTCACGAAGGCTTTGAAATCCTTGGCCCAGCACCAGCAAGTGTAATACGAGTAGCGAACCGTTACCGTTGGCAAATCTTGTTGAAATTTAGTCCAGATGAATTACCCCAGTTACCCAATTGGGAAGAAATCAGAGAATTATGTTGTGATGCCGTTAGCTTGACTATAGATGTTGATCCAGTGAATATATTATGAAGTTGGGTAGTTGTGAGTTGAATTATGGTGAAAAAAGTAGCGATCGTTGGTGCTGGCCCTAGCGGAGTTCTACTCGCTCACTACTTGCTACGCCGTCAAGAAAAATATCAAATCGATATTTTCGATAGTCGCAGTGACCCGCGCACCATTTCTTTCTCCAAGTCGCGCACCTTTTCTATTGTCCTTAGTCAAAGGGGAATAAATGCTTTAAAGCAAATTGAGGGACTAGCGGAAGCAGTTAAAGCCATCAGCTTAGAAACCAACGGAGCAGTACTGCACCAAAAGAATGGTAAAACGCGGGTATTTAGTAGAAAATACTCACAGTTGAGCCTTGACCGCACCAGCTTGGTGATTCAATTGTTAGAACAGTTGACTATCAAAGGCGGCAATCAAGTCAATCTTCACTTTAACCATCAATGTACACAAGTAGATTTTGCCGCCAAGCAAGTAAAGTTTAAACAACTGGATTCTGAAGCGGAAATCACCTTTGATTATGACTTATTAATAGGTGCAGATGGCGCACGTTCAGTAGTCAGAGAAAGTTTTCTCAAAACAGATAACTTTCAGTGTGAACAAAATTATGTTGTAAATGACTACAAATCGATTTTTCTACCACCCTTAGATCCCAAATTAGGCATCAATTGGCAACAAGGCAAAGTCAACTCTTGGCGGTTAGATAACGCTACAACCATTTTATTGGTGTATCAGATGGACAGTAGCTGGAGTGGTGTTATCCTCTTTCCTCACAAGGATAAAACAATTCCTGAACTAGCTACCAAACAAGAAGTATTAAACTATTTTCGCCATAATTTTCCAGAAATTGGGCAGATACTACCAGAATCAGAAGCCGAAGAATTTGCCCATCGGTCTGTATCCAGAGTGCTGACAGTGCGCTGTAACCGCTATCATCAAGGCGATAGCATTCTGTTGATTGGAGATGCGGCGCATGGAGTATCCCCCTCTCTCGGTCAAGGTTGTAACGCAGCATTAGAAGACGCAAATATTTTCAACCAAATTTTGGATGAATATTCTGATAATTTAGCCATTGTTGTGGAACAGTTTACGCTTCAACGTCAAGCAGATGGCATTGCAGTAGTAGAATTAAGTGATTATGCTTTTCCTGTCTCGAAAAAGTTATTTTTTGAGTTGTTATTCAGGAATAGCCTGAGTAAATATTTATCTCCAATCTTTCCTAAATTTTTCTTACCTTCATTATTTGAACTTGTTGCTGAAGGCAAACTTTCTTACTCGGAAATTTTCAATTTATATCAAAATTGGATAGCTAAAGTTAAAAAATCAAATCAAGAGATTTTATCAAAATAGAATTAAGTCCCGCCTCGGAATTAATTCCGAGTCTGATATCGCAAGTCATCTCAAGATGACTCAATAAGAAATATATATATTCCAGTCCACTTGAGTGGACTTTGGCTATTAGCCTGGGACTTTAGTTCTAGGCGGGATGTGGTTAAACATGAAAATTTTTGATTTGTGTGTACACAGCAGCCTTTTTTCAAAGGGGAGCATATTCTATACAGCTTGATAAAAAATTGTAGAGACATTACTTAAAACGTCTCTACTTATTCACCAAATATCTAATTACAACACCTTACGCCCTAAGAATGGTTGCAGCACTTCCGGTATCAAAATAGTCCCATCTGGTTGTTGATAATTTTCCAAAATCGCTGCCATTGTCCGCCCCACAGCCAAGCCGGAACCGTTGAGGGTATGGACAAATTGTGTGCCTTTTTTACCTGCTTCCTTAAAGCGAATATCCGCCCGTCGCGCTTGGAAATCAAAACAATTAGAACAACTGGAAATTTCTCGATACTTGCCAGAAGAGGGTAGCCATACTTCTAAATCATAGGTTTTAGTTGCGCCAAAACCTAAATCACCAGTACAGAGATTAATCACACGGTAAGGCAATTTTAAAGCCTGTAAAATTGCTTCGGCATTTCCTACTAATTTTTCCAATTCATCAAAAGAAGTGCTGGGATTTACAACTTTCACCAATTCAACTTTATTGAATTGATGCAACCGAATTAAACCCCGCATATCTCGCCCATAACTGCCAGCTTCTCGCCGGAAACAAGGAGTATAAGCACAGTGGTAAATTGGTAAATCTTCCGCAGCTAAAATTTCTCCACGGTAGAGGTTGGTAACAGGAACTTCGGCTGTAGGAATCAACCACAATTCATCATCAGCACACTTAAAACTTTCTTCAGCAAACTTTGGTAATTGACCTGTTCCTGTTAAAGAATCAGTATTTACCAATAAGGGTGGACTAACTTCTACATAGCCTGCTGCGGTTTGCGTCTTCAGCATAAAGTTAATTAATGCTCTTTCTAACGCTGCGCCAGCCCCGATTAAGTTGACAAAGCGACTTTGGGCAACTTTTACAGCACGCTCAAAGTTGAGAATGCCTAGTTTTTCGCCAATTTCCCAGTGCGGTAGAATGTTCGGGTTCTGAGGTAAGTACTCATCACCCCAACGTCGTACTTCTAAATTCTCTTCCTCACCTTTACCTACAGGTGTGGAGTCACTCGGTAAGTTGGGTAAAGCTAGTACAAGCTGGGTAATTTGAGCCTTCAGTTCTTTTTCTTTTGGTTCCAGTTCACTCAACTGAGCTTTAATGGAATTACCTTCATCACGCAAAGCTTGAATTTCTGGGTCTTGGGGATTAACACCAGATTTCATCTTCTGCCCAACAAGTTTACCAATTTCGTTACTCCGAGCTTGGAGTTGACTGCGGTTCATCTCCAATTCTCGTTGTTGCTTGTCTAACCCTAATATCGGCTGAATGTCATAATTACCGCTACGACTATTCAACCGTTCTTGCACTAATTGCGGATTTTCCCGTATTTGCTTGATATCCAGCACAGATTTTTCTCAGTTTTTAGCCTAGAATCTTCTTGATCAATACAGTTAACATACAAAAATTCAGCATATATGATTTTCGGCTGGCTGAAACTGGAAAAATCTGTCAAATATCAAATTTGCAAAGTTGTGGGTTGCTGATTCAAATCAAACAGGACTTACGCACAGGCTACGGAAAATCGAACTACAGAGACGCTGAGGTCACGGAGAAATGAGAGTTTGAGAGGTGTTTTGCGTAAGTCCTATCAAAATAAATTTTGTAGAGACGTTGCATAGCAACATCTCTACTTTGTCAGATTATCAAGGATAAAGACCGCGATCGCTTAATGCCTGTGCTACTCTTCCTACACCCAAGGTGTAAGCGGCTAATCGTAGAGGCACTTGTCGCATTTGAGACTGCTGAATAACTTGACGGTAAGCTTGCACCATCAACTGTTCCATTTCGCGGTTGACCCGTTCTTCATCCCAGAATAGGTAAGATAAACCTTGCACCCATTCCAGATAACTCACCACCACACCCCCAGCATTTGCCAAAATATCTGGTAGCACAGTCACACCCCGCGCTTCTAGAACTCGGTTGGCTTCCAGGGTTATAGGGCCGTTAGCGGCTTCGGCAATAATTTGCGCCTGTACTTGATCAACATTCTCCGCCGTAATTTGGTTTTCTAAAGCAGCCGGAATCAAGACATCGCAAGGTAAAGTGAGTAATTCAGCATTGCTAATGGCTCTCGTATGGGGAAAATTAATCAGATTGTGATGATTTTCGGCGGCGTAAGCTTTTAATGCGGGAATATCCAACCCATCAGCAGCATATACCCCACCTGTGGCTGTGGAAACAGCTATGACTTTCGCTCCGGCTTGGTGGAGTAATTCGGCTGCTGCACCACCAACATTACCAAAACCTTGAATAACAACTCGTAGTCCTTCTAGAGTTTTACCTTGGTCAGCTAAAGCTTCCCGCACAATAATCATCGTCCCGCGTCCGGTGGCTTTTTCCCTACCGAGAGAACCACCAACGGAAAGCGGTTTACCAGTCACAACCCCTGGTACAGCATGACCAACATTGACTGAATAAGTATCCATCATCCAAGCCATTTCACGGGCAGAAGTACCCATATCTGGCGCAGGTATATCTAGGGAAGGGCCGATATCTTTAATTAATTCACTGGTGTAGCGACGGGTAATGCGTTCTAATTCTCCCACACTATAATTTTCTGGGGCGATCGCAATTCCTCCCTTTGCACCACCATAAGGAATACCCAACAACGCACATTTCCAAGTCATCAACATTGCCAGTGCAGAAACTTCCCGCAGTGTCACCGCCGGATGATAACGAATTCCGCCTTTGTAGGGGCCTAAAATATCCGAGTGTTGTACCCGATGCCCTGCTAATACGCGTATTTCACCATTATCTAGTTTTATCGGAATGGAAACTGTCACCACTCGGCGCGGGTGGCTGAGAATTTCCAATACACCTTGGTCTAACCTTAATTCTTTGCCGGCAGCTTCTAAGTAGCTACAAGCTTGATCAAAAGGGCATATATGCGCTGGAGTAGCGGCTTCCAGCGGCATTGTCGGTGTGGCAATCATAAAAGTTTCTCCTAATCGCGGTATCTTTGCGAACTGGATACATAATATGCCTAGCTTATCCTCTATGCTCAAAAAAAGATTAATTTCTGTAGTTTTT
Organism: Nostoc sp. LEGE 06077; assembly: GCF_015207705.1. Taxonomy (GTDB): domain Bacteria; phylum Cyanobacteriota; class Cyanobacteriia; order Cyanobacteriales; family Nostocaceae; genus Nostoc_B. The sequence goes on along the minus strand of NZ_JADEWI010000068.1, from coordinate 31,947 downwards.
GTTACAATTTTGTTTTTTGTTTAAAAAACCACAGTTGATGTGAACTGTGGTTGATAAACAGTGAAAAATCAATATCTATACATTAGGGATCAATTGGGCAAAATACCTCGGAAGTGAAATTACCATGAAATCCGTAGGGTATATGATGTTTTAGGTGTAGGCGAGCGATCGCACCTTTGGATAAATCACTGGCATCTAAAATCACCACATCTGAACGGTGATGGGCTGCATCATAAACTAAAGTGAGTATCCAGCCATCGTCTTCTTTTTCAGCACCAGGGCGTGGTACAAAAATTGGCTCACCCACAAAACCACGGGGTGCATCGCTCCAAAGTTGTTTTTCTCCCGTTTCTAAATCAAGTTTGAGAATTGCTTGTGGCGGTGCATTTCCCGTCTCTGCATGAGCTGCAGATATATATAAATACCTATAATAACGTCCAACTTGGTGGGGATTGACGCTAGGAAACTCACAACTTTTTTGTGTGATTAATTTCCGTTGCACCGTCTGACTATCGAGATTGAGGTGGAACCGCCAAATATTACCGGGGGGAAACTGCTCAAAATCAACTTGGCGAAAATCGCTTGCAGGCTCTAGCTCAGGAAAATTATCATAGCAAATCGTATCAATAAATACTTCTTTTTCCACCTCAAAAGCATTGGCGTGATGGAAAATAAAACCCGCCTGAGTTTCTAAAACTTGGATGTTTTGTTGTCCTGTTTGGGGATTGCGGGGAATAACTAAAATGCGAGTAGGCTTGTTGGGCTGAAACTTGATACTTTCTGCTGCACTGCTGATTCCCAAGCCGAACAATATGGGATTAAAGGTGACAGGATTTTGAAAGAAGATGTAGTAATTAGGGGTAATGACAAAATCGTGGATAAAGCAGAAACCAGGAATAATGTAGTCCTGATTTCTGAGAGCCTTACCTGTTTGGTCAAGTTCAAAAATACTAATTTTGGTGGATAGTCCTGGGTTGCTGGAAAAATTCACCAGACAAGGTGCGCCGCCATCTTGATAGCTGCTGGGGTCAATTCGGGGATGGGCGCTAAAGGGTTGACCTTCGGACAAAAAACCGTGGAAATATTCTTTCCCCAAGGTTTCTAGGGTGTAGGGGTCAAGAAGATAAGGTTCTTTCCCTTCCCACAGTGCTAAAAGTTTTTCTCCCCAATAGATAACGCTGGTGTTTGCAGGATTTTTGATTTTTAAGTCGAAGATATTCGCTAACCAGCCGCCGGGCTTTTGAGTTCCAAAAGCACCACGATAAAGAATTTTTCCCGCTTTTTGTTCTGCTAAATAGTCTTCAGTCTGAACAAAACGATTGCGGAAATGGGCGCGACCATCAGTAAAGGTGATGCGGCTAATCATTCCATCGCCATCAATGGGGTGATGAATGCGTTGTCCATTCACATCCAACAGTCCAGGGCCATTTCTAAACAGCGTACCTTGGAGTTCAGGCGGGATTTGTCCTTCTATGTCATCAATCCAATAGTCATATTCTTGGGTGATAGATTGATAGGCTCCCTGCCAATCTTCACGGGTGTAGGATTTTTGAATGGTTGGTGTTTGTTGGTTTGTTAAATTCTGCATGGTTTGGATTTATTTCGCGCAAAGGCGCAAAGAAAGACGCTAGGATGATTACTTTTGCAAGAAGTCTATTGCAGAATTGATTTAAATCACGTTATTCAATAACTTGTGATTCTGGTTCTGGGAGTATTAAAGTTGGTAAAAATGGTTCGCTTGGTAAGGTTTCGGTTTGGGTATCGTCTTTTGGTAGCCAACTCAGAAATGCTAGTGGTAATAAGGTGCTGAGATTTGTGATAATTACCAAAATCCACAGTGAGTCAAAGTTACTCTCGGTGATACCTAGCCAGTGCATGATAATGGCTCCAACTTCATAGGAAACCATACCTGCTAAGTTGAAGACTGACATTAATAAAGCGAATAAAGTTGCTTCTACTCCAGGTGGGCAAAGTCTAGCGGCTAATACCAAAACTGGCATATAGGCGATTTGTCCCATGACGGTGAGGATGAGGCTGTCTCCTAAACTAAACCAGCGGTCATCTATACCCAAACTACGGTTAATGTGAGTGACCAACAGCAGCATTGTCATGCCTAAAACTGCGGAAATCACCGTACTCCAACCAAAAATGATGCGGAAGGGGACGCTTTTCAAAAAGCGTTGAAAAATCCAAATGCCGCATAAAGAAGCGAGACTGGTTACTAGGCGGACTCGGCCTAAAAATTCTGGTTCAAAGTGGAGTTCGTTGGTGCTGAAGTAGAAAAAGGCAGATTCAGCGGTTGGGGTAGCTTGTAAAATGAAAACGAAGGCGGCTGGTAGCCAAATTGTCTTTTGGCTGACGGCTTGGCGTAGTTGTTTGAGTTGATGCTTAACACTCAGAGAGTTAGCGTTATCAGGATCGTTAGTATCTTTATTAACAGGAGACTCAGCAATTAACCAAGCGACTCCCGAAACAATTAAAGGAAAGGTAGCGGTAATTAAAAATATTGTGCGAGTAGTGAAATGCTCCAGCAGCATCCCGCTAAAATATGCTGTGACTAAACCTCCAAATGCAGTTGCACCCCAGCAGAGAGATTGTAGTGAACCTGCATCGGCTTGAGATTCAACTCTGGCTCGTTCTACAACTAGGGAATCAACTATGACATCACTAACGGCTACGGCTAGGGAACTGAGGGCGATCGCTGCGGTTGCTGCTAACCTACTATGAACGATTGTGGACATACTCACCCAAGCAATAGCTCCGAGTATGCCAGACAATATTAAGTAGGGACGGCGACGATAGCCAAAAATGGGTAAGCCATCGGACATAAAGCCAAATAATGGCTTAATCATCCAAGGTATGGCGACAACTCCCAACATTGCCGATACCTCAGCCGGACTCAGCAATAATTCATCTTTTAAGAAAAAGCTAACAGCTAAACGCGCCAGTCCTAAAATCCCTTGGACAAAATAGACGCTCAGAATAGCAATTAACTCGGCACTGGGTTCATGGCCGAAGAAGATTTTTTCTCTTACTGAGTCTTTGACCTTGGACAAGCCAGAGGAGTCAATGAGCATTTGATGAATATTTTTTAAGTTTTGTCTACTTTTCTATAATATCTATTTCTTATGAAGTCTGAAGTATGAAATTAGGTGTTTTAGGATTCTGGAGTTTGAATATTGACTATTGACTCTAGAACTGCGATCGCTTTGGGTGGCAATGATGTAAACCGAATTGTCACAATATGTTCGTCAATGTCAGATTTTTTCATCACCTTGGCGTAAATATCTTCTTCGGTGCTGAGTTCGGTATTGAGTAATTTAAGTTTGAGATTATTTAAGATTTCTAAGGAATTGAGCGATCGCATTTGGGCAACTTTTTCTGAAAGGCTAATCAATTCCCCGTTAAATGCTGTGCCAGATGCTTGTTTACCCTGTAGAACGGTATACTCTACTAAAACTGGCTGAGTTAGAGTCACCATTTCCCCATCGTCGTTGGGCAAGAACAAGTTATATTGACCACCAACACCGCAAACTTCGTAAATAGTAATCGGTTCTCTGATACCTTTCGGCTGGATTTGCATTTGGCTGCCAATGTGCAGTTTGATGTGGGCATCCTTGATGGTATTTTCGGAAATTAAAACTTGTCCACCTACAGTATAAGTTTCTACACGAGAAGCCAAATTAACATGGCTACCAATCACTGTATATTGAGCGCGTTTTTGGGAACCAATATTACCAGCAACCACCTCACCTGTATTAATTCCGATTCCCATTTCCAGGATGGGGAGATTCATTTTTTTATTGTGTTCATTGACTTGCTGCATTGCTAACTGCATCGCCACAGCACAAGCGATCGCTCTTTCGGAATCATCAGGACGGTTAATCGGCGCACCAAATATGACAAAGATACCATCACCCATAAATTCATTAATCGTACCTTTGTACTGATTAATGACTTCGGTCATCGTTCCCAAGTAAAAATTGAGAATTGTCACAACTTCTTCTGGTGACAATTGTTCCGACATGGCCGAGAATCCACGTAAATCAGAAAATAGCAGCGTAACTTTGCGGCGATCGCCACCAATTTTTAAGCCAGCAGGATTTTCGAGTAAATTAGAGACTACTTCGTCTGTGAGGTAGCGGCCAAAAGTTTTCCGCATACCCGTTGCACTTTCCGCAATGTATTGGGTAACGGCGATCGCGGAACCTGCTAAAGCCAAGAATGATGGTACAACTGGAATCCACCAACCAGCTAAAAAAGCGACGAAACTACTACCAACTAAAGTCCCACTGGTTAATACTACATTGATCGGCAAGCGGATTTTTTGATAACTATTGTGGCGTTGTATCCAACATAAAGTTGCACCTGCGATCGACCAACTCAAAATCCACAGATATTCTAAAGAGTCAGGAAAACTCTGAATTTGTTGACGGCCATCTATAGCTGCACTCAAAATTTGACTAATCAAATTTGCATGAATAGTTACACCAGCCATGCGTTCTGGTTCAGCAAAAACATTACTACTATATGGCGTATAAAATAAATCTTTTAAACTTTCAGCAGTTGCCCCAATTAGTACCACCTTATCCCGCATTAAATCTGGCGGAATGCGATTTTGTTGGACTTGTGTCAAAGAGATTTTTTGAAACTGTTGTATTCTTCCTCGATAGTTGAGCAGCACTTGATAACTACCAGCATTAGCTTGAATATAACTGCCATCATTAGCTTCAAAAGTTGGGAAAATACCTTTACCTAACTGCAAATAATTAGGGTTATTAGCTGATGGCTTGTCTGTAATACCTTCCGGTTTTAAATACAGCAAAGCCAACTTCAGTGCAAAGCTTGCGAGAACTTCGTCATTTTTTAAATTAACGTAAAGCAATCCTCTTCTAATTCTGCCATCCCCATCTATGGGCAAGTCATTTGATCCAATTTGACCGCGTTGCTTCAACACTGGAGACGCATTCACGGCAGAACTATCAGCAGTATCAGAAATTTTTTCCACCCCAATTATATTAGGCGTAGATGCAAATATTTTAACTAAAGCTTGATGACCAGGATTGACAGGTAAATCACGATAAATATCTAAACCGATCGCTCTAGGTTTTTGTTGGTTAATTTTCTCTAATACACTCGCTAAAGCTGCATCGGTCATCGGCCACTGCGTTTGCTGGCGGATATCTGCTTCATTAACTTCAACTATCACAATCCGGCTATCAACTGATTCTAATGGACGCATCTGAAAAAAATGATCTAATGCGGCTAATTCCACCAATTGCAGCCATCCTGTTAACCGCAGTCCAATTACTAAAGCTGTCACACTAGGAACAGCAAATAAAACACCACGCCATTGCCAAATTTGCGGTTTAAGCTTTGACCAAATCATAAATTTAAAAAAGTTAAAAGTTAAAAGGCAAAATAGGAATTTTAACTTTTGCCTTTTGTCTTTTGACTTCTACTCCCTACTCACTTTTTCACTGGTACAGCAGTCAATAAATTTTTCAGAAGCTAGTGGAGTCAGCTTCACTGATTTCAATAATGTCCACCAATTCATTCTGACTCGCAAATTTTTCGGATCAGTGCGGCGTAACTGCGCTGAAGTAGCCAATGCTTCATACCAAATTCCAGCTTCTGCATAAAGACTAGGTAACTTGTGAGGTTGCGCTTTTGCTAAATCTTCTGACAACGAGGCTTCTGCTTCCGTGCGTTCTACCCAACCATCTACCCAAGGATTTGTACTGGAATCTTGAGAATTGCAAACAATTGTCAAATACCAATGGTAAGTTTTACCAACTTTCAGTTCTGGTGCAGTATTAGGGAGTGTAAAACTAATAATTCCAGATTGATTTGGTAGTGTCAAAGTTGTTTCATATAGAGAGTTCTCATCTTTATCAGTTAAGAGAATAAACTTGGCTGTTTTGACTAAAGATTGGGGAACAAACCAAAAAAATGTCGGGCGTTCAGCTAATGTCAACCCTAATTTATTGGGAGGTAAGAAAGGAACAAGTTTTTTATTCCCTTTCAAACAAGCAGAACCACGAGTTGAGCCTCCTGCACTTGCAGGTGGGTCTCCTCTTTTTGGTGGCTTAAATGCTTGGCTAATTTGCCATACTTGTGATTTGGGGGAAGATTCAGCTTTTACCTGTGCTGTAAGACCAGAAATTGGCAGAACATATAAACACAGTATTGAAAAGACTGCAAAACTTACAGATGATTTAATCCATTTCATATTGATGATAGTGCCTTGGTTTTAGATTTACCAAAACTGATAAATTTTTACGTACGAGCCTGTTCCAGGAATTTAGTAAGACCTGGTATTCAGCAGTCAGCTAAATCTAAGTGTTCCCAAAAATAATCTCAGAATTTGCACTCACTAAAAAGTACTGAAAGCTGATGTATAAATAGGTGAACTCAATAGTAATTCAAACTTGGCATCTTTACTGTTGACGATCGCAGTTTTAGCGCTGACTATTGACTATTGACTTTTGACGATTAACCAATGATTAAAATCGCAGTTATTGGGGTTGGGCGTTGGGGCGTACATTTACTGCGGAATTTTTTAGCGCATCCCCAAGTTAATGTGGTGGCGGTGGTAGATCCCCATGCAGAAAGATTAACAGCCGTTAAGCAGCAATTTAATTTGGATGAAAGTGTATTATTAACAACTCAATGGCAAGATTTAAAGGAAATCCCAGATTTGACCGCAGTGGCGATCGCCACACCAGCCACTACTCACTATCCTTTAATTAAAGATGCTCTCCAGCAGGGATACCATGTTTTAGCCGAAAAGCCTTTAACTCTAGACCCCAAAGAATGTGAGGAACTTTGTCTATTAGCAGAGTTACAGCAGTTAATTTTGATGGTTGACCATACCTATTTATTTCACCCAGCGGTGACAGCCGGAAACGCAGTAATTAAGGCTAATAAATTAGGTGAATTACGTTATGGCTATGCTTCGCGCACCCATTTAGGGCCAGTCCGTCAAGATGTGGATGCACTATGGGACTTAGCGATTCATGATATTGCGATTTTTAACAACTGGTTGGGTCAAGTACCTGTAAAGGTACAAGCAACGGGAACAGTTTGGTTGCAAACAGCAGAAAACTCACCATCTGGTTTAGCTGATTTAGTCTGGGTAACGCTGACATATCCAAATAACTTTCAAGCATATATTCATCTGTGCTGGCTTAACTCAGATAAACAAAGGCGATTAGCCGTTGTCGGTAGTCTTGGTAGTTTGATTTTTGATGAAATGTCTCCTACTGCGCCGTTAACTTTATTACATGGTGAGTTTGAACGCCAGGAGAATCATTTTATCCCTGTAAATCAAAGCCGCGAAGTAGTGGAATTACAGCCAGGGGAACCATTACAACAAGTGTGCGATCGCTTTATTCAATCTATACTCCATCATCAGCCTCCCGTTGTATCATCGGGTTGGGTGGGTACAGAGTTAGTCAAAATTCTGGCGGCTTTAACCACATCTCTCAATCAAGGCGGACAACCTATTTTTTTAACAAGTATTTAATATCTTGGGACTACACCAGACTTACAGAGTACGAGGGAAAATCAACATTTTAGATGGGTGTAGGGGTAGAAGAGTAAGCAAAAACACATCTAAATTACATAACCAAGCGCAAAATTAGGCCTTTGTCATTAGTCATTTATATTTACAAAGGACAAATGACTAATGACAGCGCATCTACACACCCAACCTCAAAAATTAACTTGTATACATCAGTCATTTGTATTACTTCTGCGGGAATTGGTAAAGGCTGTAGGGTCTCAGCTACAGTGAATAATATATAAATATAAGTTTTCAAATGACCATTTACTTTTACAAAGTTTGGCAGCCTTACGGTTGTTTTTCTAACTTTTCTTCCCATCCCATCCACATCCACGGTACTTATTGGTCAACAGTTGAGCATTATTATCAAGCACAAAAGTTTGTCGGTAGCAAAGATGCCGGAATTATACCTGTGATTCATGCTGCTCCTACACCCGAAGAAGCCGCCGCTTTAGGGCGCTGTAATTCACGCACACTCCGTTTAGATTGGGATGTAGTCAAAACTCAAATTATGCATGAGGCTGTACTCAAAAAATTTCTTACCCATACGGATATTCGAGAAATTCTCCTGGCTACAGGTGATGAGATGATTATCGAGAATTCCCCCACTGATTATTTTTGGGGTTGTGGTACAGATAAAACTGGTAATAATCATCTTGGCAAAATTTTGATGAGTGTGCGCGAAGAAATTCGTCGATTACGCCTTTATTCAGTAATTACTAGTGATTGTCTCACAGAATAGCTACATATAAAAAGATAGCTATACTGACGAGGGGCATGATGACATTCCCTAAACCAAAAAAATTAGACATTACTTCATTAAATTTACGGAATAAATTCGCTAAAAAATCAAAAAATCATAAAGATATTTTAAAATCATAGAAAAATTTTAGACTTTGGTGATTTACATAATATTACCGAATATTACCGAATACATCATTTGGTAAGAAGTATAAAATTAATTGACAATTACTATTTTCTTTTAGTTATTAAAAGTCAAAGATAGAAATGGCGGCTCGGATTTGGCGAAACTTTTTAAGATAGTTTAAATATTTTTTATAGGTTTACCAGGCAATGGAATATACTGATAACCCAAGCGGTTCGCAGCCTGCTTTTGAGCAAGAAGGCTTATTGCACCGGATAATTAACCGGATTAGGCGATCGCTGGAACTGCCAGATATTTTAACAGCCACCGTTGCCGAAATGCGTTTGTTTTTGGCTACAGACCGAGTGATGGTGTATCGGTTTGAGGCTGATGGTAGTGGGGAAGTTATTGCTGAATCTATTCATGATGAGATTTTACCATCCCTACTAGGGTTGCATTTTCCGGCTACAGATATTCCCCCGGAAAGTAGAAAAATGCTTTTCTTGGGAAGGCAACGTTTAATTGTAGATGTAGCGAATGGCAAATTAGGGTTATCTTTGCCACAGCCAAACGACACCGAGGAACTCCTAGAAAGTGAAAATAGCTACTATCGACAAGTAGATCCTTGCCACATTCAATATCTCACAGCAATGGGGGTACAGTTTTCGCTAGTGGTGCCAATTTTACATAGCGAAGTGCAAGGGGAATCACTCAAACCTTCATTGTGGGGATTATTGGCTGTTCACCACAGTCAACCACGAGAGATTTTACCAGCAGAACTGACATTAGTGCAGCAAGTTGTTGATCAAGTAGCGATCGCTATTGCCCAAAGTAATCTCTATACTCAAACTCTGACAAGGCAAAAACGCGAAGAAACGATTAATCGCGTGACTACCCTACTACATCAATTACCAAAACTGGAATTACAGGCCGCTTTAGAAGAAACTATCACAGCTTTAGATGGAATAGGTGGCAGACTTTACATTGAACAAACAGCAGAAGTTTATACCTATGGAGATCAACCAAAAATCCCATTCGAGTTAGAAACTACCATCATTGAACAACATCCTGTTTGGCAAAAATGGATGGATGAATGCAAACAAGGTCATATTTGGGCGACGACGAACCTTTATCATGAAGCACATTTGCGTGTCTTAGCATTCGCATTTCGCTTAACCCAAATTCGGGGTATGTTAGTCATACCTCTGCACCAGCGACAAAAATTTATTGGAGTGTTGAGTATTTTTCGCCCAGAATTCAACACCGAAATATTGTGGGCTGGACGACGTAACCAAAATCCCCAACAACAGTCACCACAAATTTCCTTTGATGTCTGGCGAGAAGAAAGAAACGGACAAGCTGTTGCTTGGACAAATGAAGAAATTTCTTTAGCCCAGGCTTTGTCTTATAGCTTTTCTATTGCTATTCAGCAGCAACAAATGTACCAAGAAGTACAGATGTTGAATGCTAACTTAGAACTGCGTGTAAAAGAGCAAACCACAGAACTAGAAAAATCATTATTATTTACTAAGGTCATCAAACAAGTTTCCGAGCAAATTCGCCGTTCATTAGACTTAAAAACTACCTTACAAACTATCGTTTATGAAGTGCGTTCGCTGCTGAAGTCTGATAGAGTCCTAATTTATCAAAGAATTGGTGAATCTGAGGGTGAAGTCATTGTTGAAGAAATCAATGGTAATTGGTTATCAACTTTGGGAATTAAAACACCAGAAGGCTGTCTCCCTGATGAATCTGCTCGTTTTCTTTCTCAGGGTCAAGTTAAACCAATTAATAATGTCTCTACATATTCTTTAAGTGCTTGTCACCAAGAATTTTTACAGAGTCTGCAAGTCCAAGCTAACTTAACAGTGCCGATAAATATAGGGTTACAACTTTGGGGTTTACTAATTGTGCATCAGTGTGATGCTCCCAGAGATTGGCAAGATACAGAAATTAATTTAATCCAACAGTTAGCAGATCAAGCTGCGATCGCTATTCAGCAAGCTCAACTTTATGAACAAAGTTGTATAGCGGAAACTGAAGCTAGAGCTAAAGCTACACAATTAGAACAAGCTTTATTAGAACTTCAAGCAGCACAAACCCAATTAATTCAAACGGAAAAAATGTCCAGCTTGGGACAGTTAGTTGCAGGTGTCGCCCACGAAATTAATAACCCAGTTAACTTTATCTACGGTAACTTACACTATACAAATAACTATACTCAAGACCTGTTAAAAATCATTCAGCTTTACCAATTACACTATCCTCAACCGCATGATGAAATTAGAGCTAAAGCCAAGGATATCGAGTTAGAATTCTTAGCCGAAGATTTACCAAAAATGATTTCTTCCATGCAAGTAGGAGCCGATCGCATCCGATCAATTGTCTTATCTTTACGGAATTTTTCCCGCTTAGATGAGGCAGAGAATAAGCCAGTTGATTTACATGAAGGTATAGATAATACTTTATTAATTTTGCAACATCGCCTGAAGTCAAATGTATATTTTACTGGTATTGAGATAATCAAAGATTATGGTGATTTACCATTAATAGAATGTTATGCAGGACAAATAAATCAAGTCTTTATGAACATTCTCACCAATGCTATTGATGCTTTGGAAGATCAAGGTAACTTAGAACAGAGAAAATCTCAGCTTCCTAAGCCTAAGATTTGGATTTCTACGAGATTAGCTACAGACACATCACGCGTATTAATTCGCATCGCTGATAATGGAAAAGGTATGACAGAAGACGTGAGAAGGCGGATTTTTGATCCGTTTTTTACCACCAAATCTGTGGGTAAGGGTACAGGGTTAGGACTAGCAATTAGTTACCAGATTATTGTAGATAAACATGGTGGCATGATGGACTGTATCTCCGAGCTAGGTAAAGGTACAGAATTTTGGATGGAGATTCCGATTAAATTGTTACGTCAAGTTAATGCTGGAGAAAAACAGGGGGGGCTGTAAACTGTTTTTCATTGCTTGTTTTGAGTGGTGAAAACCACTTTACATCCCTAGCTAGAAGAGACAACAGTCGGAAATAATCATAACTAGTAGATGCTTAGGTGTTGTTGTGTTTAGGGAAATCAGTGTAAGCTTGTATCAAGTTAATTGCCGTAGAATCTAGAAGCCAGAATTCAGAATTAATGAGTGGAGAAACCCGCCATTCATTGTAGGTTTAGCCTTATCGCAGGGTAGACTACTGAATCATCGGATTTAGTGGGATTTATCGCTCATTCGGACTCCTGAATTCTGACTCCTGAGTTCTATTTAAATAAACAGTTAAATAATCAGAAATCTTGAAAATAGCGCCTTATGTCAATTATTGCGCTCAGAGCATGGTATATCCAGGATTATGAACCGATCGCCCAATTAGAAAAACGCCCACCTGACATTCGTCTGAGTAAGAAAAGTCTATTGCGATCGGGGTTGCGTGCAGATTTTTTAGAAGATAGCGATGACGTGAAAAAGTCAGTTTGGTTTGAGCGTTATCTGGAAGGGGAAAATATTGAATTTTATGTTGAAGGTAGTGGTGGTTATTGCGTAGCTAACATTGACTTGATCAGTCATGAAATTTATTTCACTAAACAAGCATTATTAGCACAATTAGACCCAACGATTTTTTTATGCTATCAAACTGAGTATGGCGAAGCTAGTGAGGCCTTGCGAGAGGGACTGCAAAAAAGTTTGGAAATTTTGAATGTGCGATCGCGTCTTCCTTTAACAGTGGTAGAATCCTATCGACCGAGCGATGGAACTCTGCGGTTAAATCGGACTATGATGCGGAAAATCCGCAAGAGTCTGTTGTTTATTGCCGATACTACACCTATAGCCAGCATCGACGGTAAAGAAAATCAGCAATTAATTCCTAGCCCCAATGTTTGCATAGAGATTGGGTATGCAATTCAAAGTAAACGCTCCGAACAAATTTTGTTGGCACAGATGCAACGCCCAGAATTAGAAGGTAAAATTCCTTTTGACTTACCTACGCAACAAATTCTGCAATTTAAAAATAGTACCGAACTCAATAAAATTCTCATCAGAGCTTTAGAAGTTCAGTTATCTAGGTTTAAATTATTTTATTAACATCCTCTCTCCCGATCTACAAGTAATTCTCGACTATCCGTTGCTTGGGAATCGTTATAATACACAAACTCATCTTGCAAATTTATATTATCAACACCTTGCAATGCTTGCTTAAATTTCTCTGCCTGTTTTGCTTCTACCCTGCGCTTAATAAATGCCTTGATAGGAATATCTACTATGATATTAAATAAGTATTTACTAGCAATTAAAAACTTACTCGCTCTAATAAGAAGCAGTAGTTTATAAAATGAATAAACTGCTTCTTTGTAATAAGATTGATAGTAATATTCTTCAAAATGATGCTTGAAGATAATCCGATCAATTGTATAGTGAATCCCAATTAAAAGAGACTGATAATATTTTAATATAGAACCGTGTTTAGCTTGTTCATAAAGATAATTCAGATCTCCTCCTAAACCTCGCCAAGCTCTATCTTTAGCAGGAGCTTGATAATGATTTGCCTTCGCTGTCGAGATTTTGATAATTTTTCCTTGTTCTCGTTGCACTCGTCGAGCAAATTCATGCTCCTCACAAACATAGGTTTTGAAATATTGAATATTGGTATCAAACCGAAAATGATTTGCAACTATACGTCTTATAGAAAATAGGCTACCAGATCCAAACGTTAGTTTACTCATATCGCATGAACCGTGGCATTGATACACTCCTCCCCAAATAAATAAAACTTCCTGATCTTGTATATACGCTTTAACAATTTCATCTAAACAGTCAGGGAAAATACTCACATCATCATCACAAAATACAATAATATCTCCTTTTGATTCTTCTAGAATTCGATTTCTCGAATAACAAAGACCTCGGTTTTTCTCATTGCGAAAAAAACGTAATCTATTTATTTTTGTTTTGTATTCATGCAATATATCTTGAGTTTCATCAGATGAGCAATCATCAATAACAATAACTTCATAGTTTGAATATGTAACTTTTTCTAGTGCCGTCAGGCAGTGCTGATACAAACTGGTAGATCTGTTGTATGTAGAGACACCAAGGGTTACTAATGGTTGAGCCATATACACTTCTATTTTGTATAGTTATTATAACTTTTGTAACATTTAAGTAGTACTGTACTTTTACCTAGAAATTGACTAAAAGATAACTTAGTTTCCAGGTATTCAACCAATCAGCTATCCTAGGTGATGAATCAAATCATGACCACAAGTTTAGTAGTTTGCTACATCCACAAAGCTAAAAACCTCACATTCTTAGCTTCCTGACTACTACCTGTGATTTCGATAAATACATCAATTGTTAGAGGAAAAGTATCAGCATTAAATCCTAGCCTGTATACATAGTTAACTTATAATCCAGAGGTAAAAATGACTCAGGAGAAAGATAAACTGATTAACTTATCAGTTCATGAATCCTCGGTTCCTAGTCTGCTAGATATTGATCAGAATCAACAAATCCCGGAAAATATGAATGACTTGAACGATTCTGTTCCTGATCATGAAAACGCTGATAATCCAATGCCGCAGCCTTTGGATGATGCCAACGAAGAAACGCTAGGAGACAAGCAAATAACTATTGCTAATTTAAGTGCTGGCTAACGCACTCCTATGGTTTCACGCTGATGTGGTTTTAACATAAATGCCATATCTGGGCCACTCGGCACAATCCCACCAGGATTCAGAGGGAAAAGATTCCCATAATAATCTTGCTTGACACTTTCTAAATCACAAGTGCCAGCAACACTCGGTAACTGATACAAGTCGCGCAGGTAGGCTCCTAAATTGGGATAATCTTGAATGCGGTGGCGGTTACACTTGAACAACCCGTAATACACAATGTCAAACCGAAACAGTGTTGTGAATAATCGCACATCTGCTAAGGTGACATTGTTACCGCAAAGATATCGGCTTGTATTTAAGGCTGTATCAATTTCATCCAGGGTGGCGAACAGTTCATCACACACTTTGTTGTATGCTTCTTGAGTTTGGGCAAAGCCGCAACGATACACACCATTGTTCACACTTGTGTAAATCTTTTGGTTCCACCAGTCGATTTTCTCTTTTAGTTCCGTTGGGTAGAGGTTCAATATGGGATTTGTCGCAAACTCATTAAATTCTGAGTTCAGGATAACAATAATTTCCGCACTTTCGTTATTGACAATGGTTTTAGTTTGTTTGTCCCATAACACCGGAACTGTACTGCGCCCAGTGTAACCAGGTTGGGCAAGCTGATACAATTCAGCTAAAGTTTGACAACCTTCGTCTTCGCTAGTGAATACCCAACCCCCAGACTCCGCAGAAGGTTCAACAGTTGTGACTGAGATGACATCTTCTAGCCCTTTGAGCGCCCTGACAACTAATGTGCGGTGCGCCCAAGGACAGCCTAAACCAACATAAAGTTTGTAACGCCCCGCAGCTGGTTGATAAATATTTCCTTCAGCTGAACTAACAACATTTCTAAACTGGCTGTCGGGACGAATATATTCTCCTGATTGATTGCGGGGGGCGAGTCGGGACATCATAATATGCCAAAGAGTCGTCCAAACAAACTTGCCCAAACCGATAATCAGCTTTGGCGGCAAAGATTTGCCTTTTTTCTTAATTTTGGTATCAGTCATAGTTGAGGGTGTACGTCTACGCACTTATGCTCAATTACAACTCTATTGTCGCGGAAAATTTAATTGTTATCTTCGGCGCGGACTAATTGCCCTTGTTTATATGCTTGTCGTAAAGCGATCGCTTCTGCCACAATATGCTGGGCGCTCAATCCTTCCTCATCCATCATTCGTTGCAAGGTAACACCAGTTTGTTCTGTGGGTTCATGAATTGGCGGAATTTGACAATATCTCCCACCATTTTTTGTGCGTCGCCAAATACTAGGTTTTTCCGGCTGAGTTGTTTTGGGTGTACGCTGCTTTTTAATTAAAGAACGTACACTCTCTTGATTGATAATGCTTAAGTCTAATAGCCGATTGATGACTTGTTGGTACTTTTTACTATTTTCTGCCAACTGATAGATAGTTCTCGGCTCGACTTGGGCGACATCTTGAGGTGAAAACTTCGCAAATGCTGCTGCAATCTTGAGATAGCGCTTTTCTTCACCTTGCCAACCATGATCTAAAAGTAGCTGTTTGTAGTCTCGTAAAGACAACTGTTTTTTTTGTTCCGCTAACCAAAAGGCATGATGCAAAATTGCCTTAGTTACATCAGTGAGTCTTTGAAAAGCTAAACTGTCGATTTTAACGTTCTTTGGGCGATTAGCTTTGTGTTCAGAAGATTGCTCAAACTTCGATTTAGTGACGGTTTGAGAATTTACTTGGGTTGCAACTATACCCTGTAATGGTGTCATCATAGTATTGATATGTTTTTTCTTCGCGTCGGCAACGCATCGCTCAGAGGTCTATCACTAGAACAATTGTACTATCAAAATCTCAATAAAAAACCCCAAACATACTTAATTTTGGAGTGAAGATGTGGAACCTTGATGGGGTGAGATTTTCCAGCCGAAAGTTTTTGATCAACCTTGATGGGATGTTAACTTTTTTAACCATCTATCTGCTTCTGCGTATAATTTAAACTGCCTCTCATCAGTGCGAAATTGGGTAGTATGAACCATTCGTTTACCATTTACCCATTTTGTGCCGTGGTGTTTATGGAGTAATTCGTGATATAAAACGAACTCAGCAACAAACTTGGGGACATTAGCATTATCAAGGGTTGTACTAATAACTACTCGATCTCTCGCTGGTTCATAATGTCCAAATTTACGATAGGTTTTGATTTGACTCCATGTCAAGCGTGGTTTGACAAGATTAGCCGCAAAATATTCAGAGTTGAGTTTGTCAAACAAGTCATTTAAATTATAAAAATCACCTTGAGGATTTTCAGCAATTACATCAGCAATTAAATCCAAATCTAGGAGAATTGAACTATATTCTTCCGAACTAGCATATTCTCTAATCAGTCTAGTGCTTTCTGGATTTTTACCTAATAGCATACATTTTACTAATGCTTGCAAGACTTCTTCAGGCGCATTAATAAAACCTTCATTAACCTTCAGTGAAACAATTTTACTAGACCTTTTACCTTGGTATAATCCTGCTAAATTAGTGAATTCAATCATGACTGCAACTGCATTTTGTTCCTCTAATGCAAGGATTTGTTGAGTCATTTGTCGCAGATAGTAAGTACTAATCAGATGAAGCTTTAAGTTTTGTTCTTCTGTGAGAAACTTGCACCAGGAATAGATTTTGCGAGATGAATTAGTTAGATTTGCTGGTGTGATTTGCAGATTATCACAAATATGTTCAATTGTTGATACTGTGTTGTTTAAAGTGTGAGTTAGTTGTTGATATTGGGCATTGTTGGGAGTGGGAGTAGATGCTAAATGAAAAATATTTTTTAAAATATGATTTTGTTGAACTTTGATATTCTTGATGCTGATAGTCTCAACTTTCATGAGATACTGTGTAATGGATAATGTTCAGATTTTAACTGAAGATTGTTTATCACTAGCGATAATATGGATATCGATATTTTTTAATAAGCGGACTAATTTTTGGGTTAAGGAACCTTTGAGGAGGATTTGCCAGCGAGATCGCTGACTTTCTCCAATTACAATTTGAGTGATGCGGTATTTCTCGGCAACTTCGGCGATCGCTTGGGCTATATTACCATTGGTGACACGCAGAAAAGTCCCCTCAAATTCTTGACACAGCTTTTCACAGTTGTGGATGTGTAAACTTTCATCTTTACTTAAGAAGCGCTCAGGATCAGCGACAAACACAACATACAGTGGCGCATTCATGTAATTAGCCAGTCTCGCACCACGCCGCAGTAATTGTAATGAATTTGGGTAAGTAGATATACATACCAAAACCCGTTCATGAATGTTACAAAATTGTCCATTGGGTGTAGAGGCGATCGCATCTTCTTCGATGTTGTCTGCTACCTCGCGCAAAGCTAATTCTCGTAAAGCAATTAAGTTGCGGCGCTGAAAAAAGTTATCTAAAGCTTGTTGAATTTTTGACTGCGCGTAAATTTTTCCTTCTAACAACCGTTCTTGCAGAGTTTCCGGTGTAACATCTACCACCACCACTTCGTCGGCTGCTTCTAAAATTCTATCTGGAACCCGTTCTCGGACAACTACCCCAGTAATTCTGGCTACCAAGTCATTGAGACTTTCTAAATGCTGCACATTCATTGTGGAGTAGACATCAATACCCGCAGCCAAAATTACTTCTACATCTTGATAGCGTTTTTCGCGCTGGGAACCAGGGACATTGGTATGGGCGAGTTCATCAACTAAAACCAATTGAGACTTAGAGCCATAGCTGCTTGTTGGGAGACATCGCTGTAAAATTGCCTCTGTATCCATTTCCGTCAGCGTCAAGCCACCTCTAGAAATTTCCTTACGCGGTATAATTTCTAACCCTGCTGCTTTTTCTGCCGTCTCTTTACGTCCGTGGGTTTCCAACAGTCCAATAACTACGTCAATTCCTTCTTGTTTGAGTGCATTTCCTTCTTCTAACATCCGATAGGTTTTACCCACACCGGGAGCCATCCCAATGAAGATTTTATGTTTCCCTCGGCGTACTGGGTAAGAAGAATTGATAGCTGCACCTGAATTAGTGTTATCTAACATGATGGCGTGAGTTGATAGCAAAAAGTTGAACAAACACTCCGAGTAGCTTTGCGTTTACCTCAGCGTTACTCTGCGTTGAAAAACATAGTTTATTGATTCAGTTTACGATTAATATCTTGCAAATCAAGTGCATAATTCAACCGGAGAAAATTAATTCCCGGTTCACCGAAAATCCATAAAAATCTGCCATCAGTGTACTTATTCAGTAAAGGTAAGATGTCATCTTCCTTAATCCCTCGCGCATTCGCCACCCGTGCTATCTGCTGTCTAGCTGCTTTCAAAGAAATATGTGGATCTATACCTGAACCAGAGGTATAAATTAAATCTTCAACTGGGAGAATACTTTGTTCTTGGTATTGGTTTGCTTGCTCAATCACACGGTTGAGCAACTCTGGGTTACTGGGAGCAAGATTACTAGCTCCAGATATCCCATTTGGTTTCGCTTTTCTGCCTTGGCTATATCGTACTGTGCTAGGACGACCTTGAAAATAGCGATCGTCAGTGAATATTTGCCCAATTAAAGCCGACCCAATGGGCTTATCATCTATATTCAACATCACACTACCATTAGCTTGAAAAGGGAATAAACCTTGACCAATAACCAGGATTGCTAAAGGATAAATGAGTGCCGTGATCAACCACAATATCAAAGTTATACGAATGGCTCTGAGAGTTTCTCGAATAATTATCATAAAAATTACTGAGTGTGAGTGTTGAGTATTAAATTTTTAAAAGCGTTCTGGTTGAAAAACTACAACCAATAAGTAAAAAATCAGTCCTAAAAGAATCGCTCCCAAAACACCATAAGCCCAAGTAAATTGAATTTGTAATGTGTTATTAGTAGCTGCATAAACTCCGCGAGAAATTCCTAAATTCAGGACGAGTCCAATCAGAATTCCTAATACCAGTTTTTGTTTACGCCATTGTGACAAAATATAGGCGATCGCCCGCATTAAATTTATCGGCTCGTTATTCATATTTATCTGCTAATTTCCCTGACTAACAGGGCAAAAAATAATTTTTTTCTTCTTTTGCCTTTTGCCTTTTACCTTTTGCCTTTCTAAGCCAGACCTACTGCTGTAATCAACAAATCTAATAGCTTAATCGCAATAAACGGTGTAATCACACCACCTAAGCCATAAATTAAAATATTCCGTTGTAGTAATTGATTTGCTGTCAGGGGTCTAAATTTCACACCTTTTAAAGCCAAAGGAATTAAAGCGGGAATAATCAACGCATTGTAAATTAAGGCCGATAGCACAGCGGAATTTGTGCTAGTCAAATTCATAATATTCAGACTTTGCAGGTTAGTAGCTGCAAAAATTACCGGAATAATTGCAAAATACTTAGCAATATCATTAGCAAGAGAAAATGTTGTTAATGCCCCCCGCGTAATCAGCAGTTGTTTGCCAATACTGATAATATCGATGAGTTTGGTAGGGTCAGAGTCTAAATCTACCATATTGGCTGCTTCTTTAGCGGCTTGAGTACCAGTATTCATGGCGACACCAACATTTGCCTGTGCCAATGCGGGAGCATCGTTAGTTCCGTCCCCTGTCATAGCTACCAGTTTGCCTTCAGCCTGTTCTCGTTGAATGACGCTGATTTTATCTTCTGGTGTGGCTTCGGCAATAAAATCATCTACACCAGCTTCTTTGGCAATGACAGATGCGGTAATGTGGTTGTCTCCTGTGAGCATGACAGTCCGCACACCCATCCGGCGTAACTGGGAAAAACGTTCACGAATGCCGGGTTTGACAATATCTTTGAGATAGATCACACCATAAATTTCTTGATCTAAGCAAACTGCTAGAGGTGTACCGCCTTGTTGGGAAACTCGTTGATATGCAGCATCTAGTTCTGGAGTATCTCGGCCGTTGCGGGAAAGCACAAATCCTTTAATCGCACCGACTGCACCTTTGCGGACTTCTCTTCCATTGGCTAAATTTGTCCCACTCATCCGGGTTTTGGCTGAAAATTCCACTCCTGCGGCTTGGTGGGGATCAAAATCTAGTCGTGCGCCTAATCTTTCTGCGAGTCGAGTAATGGATTTACCTTCTGGTGTATCGTCAAATATGCTGGCTATTAGGGCAATATAAGCCACTTCCTGCATAGAATGACCATTAATGGGGATAAATTCTTCGGCTAAACGGTTGCCGAGGGTAATTGTGCCGGTTTTATCGAGAACTAAAGTGTTGATATCGCCGCAGGCTTCCACTGATCGTCCAGAGGTAGCAATAACGTTAAATTGAGCGACTCGATCCATCCCTGCAATCCCAATCGCACTGAGTAAGCCGCCAATGGTTGTAGGAATCAATGCTACTAATAACGCAATTAACACTGGGATGCTGACAGGACTTTGAACGTAGTAGGCGAATGCTGGCAAGGTAGCGACAACAAACAGAAATATTAAGCTTAATACTGCTAGTAAGACTGTGAGGGCAATTTCGTTGGGTGTTTTGCTGCGTTCTGCACCTTCTACTAAAGTAATCATCCGATCAATAAAGCCTTTGCCGGGATCAGCTGTGACGCGGATGATTAACTCGTCAGAGATGATACGTGTTCCACCTGTAACGGAACTAGCGACATCTGAACCTGATTCTTTGAGAACTGGTGCAGATTCGCCCGTAATTGCGGATTCATCCACCGAGGCGACACCCATAATCACTTCCCCATCAGCGGGGATGATATCGCCAGCGACGATATATATGTTGTCGCCTTGTTGGAGACTAGTGGAAGGAACCTCGCTAATTGAGCCATCGGCGGCGAGTTTTTTGGCGATGGTTTCTGATTGTGTCGATCGCAACGCATCGGCTTGGGCTTTACCACGTCCTTCGGCTACAGCTTCGGCAAAGTTAGCAAACCAGACTGTAAAAAACAAAATTCCGGTGAGGATACCGTTGAACAGTTGAGGATTTCGCTGTTGGGTGGGGCCGAATAAGTTGGGATCAATGGTGACAGCCAGGGTAACAAGTGTGCCAATCCAAACTATAAACATCACCGGATTTTTGATCGCAGCTTTGGGATTCAGCTTGATAAAAGCATCCCTAATTGCCCTGATGTAAATTACTTGATTATTTATCTTGGCTTTTTTTCGGGCTTGACGGCGATCGCTCGGACGCGCTCTTGGTGTTTTTGATTTGGGGGTAGGTGCAACTGGGTTCATATCTTCAGTAATGCAAGGGAGGAGGTATAAGGCAGGAGGCAGGAGGTAGAAGAAAATTCTTCAACTCAGCACTTTCAACTCAGCACTTTTCTAACTGCCAGATGCTAGTTTAAATCCTTCGGCGATGGGGCCTAGGGCTAAAACGGGAAAGAATGTTAATACTCCTAAAATCAGTACTATACCCGCTGTAACTGTGGTGAACATTAATGAATCGGTTTTGAGTGTTCCCGCTGTTTCTGGTGTGATGGGTTTGCGCGACATATTCTCAGCTAATAGCAAGATGGCAATAATTGGGATATAGCGCCCAGCCAACATACTCAAACCCGTGCTTAAATTCCACCACAGGGTATTATCAGTTAGTTTCTCTAAGCCGGAACCGTTATTAGCTGCGGCTGAGGCATATTCATAAACTACTTGAGAAATACCATGAAAGCCTGGGTTTGTAATTCCTGAGAGGGAAAAGGGATAAGCTAGGGCGATCGCGCTGGGAATTAAAATCATGATGGGGTGAATCAACAGCACCACACTGGCAAGGATGATTTCGCGCTTTTCAATTTTGCGTCCCAAAAATTCCGGTGTGCGTCCCACCATCAATCCGGTTAAGAACACGGTGAGAATTAAGTAAATCAGCAAGTAAGCTATACCTGTTCCTTGTCCTCCCCAGATTATTTGCACAAATAAATTAAATAACGTCACAAATAATCCTTGAGGCATTAAGGAATCATGCATTCCGTTGACTGCACCAGTCATGGTGGCGGTGGTAGTCACTGCCCAGAGTGCTGTTTGAATTGCGCCAAATCTCACTTCTTTGCCTTCTAAATTCGGCAGTTCTACGCCCAATGTGCTGTTAACTAGGGGATTCCCTTGCAGTTCGCCACTGACAGCCACCCAAACTAAAATCACAAAAGCGGCAAACACCATCCAAAATAACAGCCAAGCTTGTTTGAGATTTTTGGCAAACATCCCGTAGGTGAATATCAAGGCTGCGGGAATGGCAATCATAGCGATGAGTTCGATTAAATTAGACGCGCCATTGGGATTTTCAAAGGGATGGGCGGAATTCGCTGCAAAGAAACCACCGCCGTTCTCACCCAGCATTTTAATCATCTCAAAGGACGCGACAGGGCCTCTGGCTAGATATTGTGTGCTGCCCTCTAGAGTTTCCACAATCAATGGTTTATCTAGGGTTTGCGGTACGCCTAATAACACGAGGGCGATCGCCCCAATCACAGAAATCGGCAGTAATATCCTGGTAATGCCACGAATTAGGTCAACATAAAAGTTTCCTAGCCTTTTGCTAGTCAACCCACGAATAAAGGCGATCCCCACAGCTAAACCTGTACCAGCCGAGGTGAACATCAAAAAGCCTAAAGCTGCGACTTGGCTGAAGTAACTCAGGGTTGTTTCGGGGGTATAGTGTTGCTGATCGGTGTTGGTGACAAAGGAAATTACAGTGTGTAGTAATGTATGCCAATGTGGGGAAAAAAAGCCACTGGGATTCCAAGGTAAAAATCTTTGATAATGGATCAACCCGAAAACTAAAATAGCCATGACAATATTGCTGAACAAAATCGCCCGGATATACTGCCAGGCTGTCATGTCATCTTTTCTATTCACACCAGCTATTAGATAAATGCTGTGTTCGATTGGGTTCATGAGGGGATCAAGCAACGTTCTCGCTCCCATAAACACACGCCCTATGTATCTTCCCAAAATTGGGGCGATCGCTATGACAAGACACAGCGTCAAGCCGATTTGTAAAAAACCTTGTCCCATTTATTTTGCGCTCAGTTTAACTTAATACTCGCCAGCTAATTATTTTAGATATATTGCGGATTTCTACTTAAAGTACGTAATCTATGTCTCAAGATAGAGAGACATAATGTTTTACTTCTGGCTCCCGAATTCTGCTATAAGAGTGAACTATTTGACAATGAGATTGTGAGCAATTTGGCAATATTTTATTTAGTCTCAATACATCTATCTAGATTTACTCTGTTTATTCACTACAATTTTTTAGTTACTTTTTAAAGTTTCTGTCAAGAGTATTTAAAATTTAATATTAGTTACGGTTTGTGGTAACGATCCGGCTCGTTTGTGTAATTGCACTCATTCAAAAGTAGTTTAGTATACTAATTTTCCTTCAATATAGAATGCAGATAAACGCAAGATTGAATGGTGATGGCGGCAGAAAATTTGACGAGAATACATCTTCAATCCAATTTGTGGATATTGATTCTAATTAATCAAGCTCAACAGCAATTGGAGGATTTATCTGTGTACACCATCCCCAACTACTACAATAAACATATATATCCGAATATTTTGACTAATTTGCTTTATGTCAGTTTTAGCAGCGATCGCAGTCTTGGCTGTTTTAATTTTGGTACATGAACTGGGACACTTTGTAGCAGCAAGGTCTCAAGGCATTTATGTTAACCGCTTTTCTTTGGGTTTCGGCCCGGTTTTGTGGAAATACCAAGGAACGGAAACCGAATATGCTGTCCGTGCTTTTCCCTTGGGTGGCTTTGTCGGCTTTCCCGATGATGACCCAGATAGTGAAATTCCCCCCAACGACCCGAATCTGCTGCGTAACCGTCCCGTTTTAGATCGGGCGATCGTCATCAGTGCGGGTGTAATAGCAAATTTAATATTTGCTTATTTAGTGCTAGTTATCCAATTGGGTATTGTTGGCATACCAGAAAAATTTAATTATCAACCCGGTGTACTTGTTCAACCAGTTAACGAACAATCTATTGCCTATCAAGCCGGAATTAGAGAAGGTGATATTGTTCTAGCTGTTAATGGTCAAGAACTCCCAGCTTCTGACAAAGCCACGGCTATCTTGACCAAAGAAATTCAAACTCATCCCAATCAGGAAATTGCCCTCAAAGTTCAGCAGCAAAATCAACAAGTTTCCCTAAAATTAACCCCAGCACAAGGCGCTGATGGTAAAGGCTTGGTGGGGATTCAATTAGGGCCAAATGGTAAACCAATTTTTCGTAAACCTAATAGTCCTTTCGAGATTTTTGGGATTGCTGCTAACCGCTTTCAACAACTATTTATTGGTACGCTGAACGGTTTTGGGCAGTTAATTACTAACTTTCAACAAACCATCGGTCAAGTTTCAGGGCCAGTTAATATCGTCAAAGTTGGGGCAAAATTAGCCGCAGATGACAGCACAAATTTGTTATCTTTTGCCGCAATTATCAGCATTAACTTAGCCATTATCAACATCTTGCCTTTACCCGCATTAGACGGTGGACAATTAGCTTTTCTGTTAATTGAAGGTTTGCGTGGTAAACCTTTACCTAGCCGCATTCAAGAAGGTGTAATGCAAACAGGCTTGGTGCTACTTCTTGGCTTAGGCATTTTCTTAATTGTCAAAGAAACCATCCAGTTAACTACCCAGTAGTAATGGTGCAAAATTCAGGCGCTCAGAGGATGTCTGAGAAGTATTAAATATTTTGCCTGATCCCCCCTAGCCCCCTTAAAAAGCTACCCTGTACACACAAGTCAAAAACTTTCTTGTTCAACCACATCCCGCCTAGAACTGAAGTTCCAGGCTCATAGCTAAAGTCCACAAAGCGTGGACTGCAATATATTTCTCGTTCAGTCATATTGAGATGACTTGCGCTATGAGAATCGGAATTCATTCCGAGGCGGGACACATGCACTCAACGAACATTTATCTGTGTGTACGCCGTAGCCTTTAAAAAGTGGGATTTAAGGGGATCTACAAGTCTCAAATCA
This sequence comes from Nostoc sp. LEGE 06077, assembly GCF_015207705.1. Lineage (GTDB taxonomy): Bacteria > Cyanobacteriota > Cyanobacteriia > Cyanobacteriales > Nostocaceae > Nostoc_B. Next base: position 6,895 of record NZ_JADEWI010000068.1, on the reverse strand, counting down.
ACATCAAAAAGTTTTTAGACATCCTTTCAGACTCAAGTCTGACGCTACCCCCACAAAGCCTGCTTGTGCAGGCTAATTTATTTTTTACTTACTAATTTCTGAGTAAATAGGCAATTATTTTTTTAGGCGTTGCTGATTAGTTGGATGATTTTGATCTCACGCAGAGACGCAGAGGCGCGGAGAATAAGAGTTTGAGAGATTGAATTTTTAATTTTCATCCTCATATTCAGCAATGCTTTTTTTACTTTTGCCTTTTTATTTTTGCCTTTTTTATGACAACTACCCGCAAATCTCCCTCAAAAAAACAACGGGCGTTAGAAATTCTCCACCGCCTCAAGCATCTTTATCCAGATGCAACTTGTTCATTAAATTACTCAACAACTGTACAACTACTCGTTGCAACGATTCTTTCGGCTCAATGTACAGATGAGCGAGTCAATAAAGTTACACCAGATTTATTTGGTCGTTTTCCCGATGCAGCCAGTTTAGCCAACGCTGATTTAGAAGAGTTAGAAAACTTGGTGCGTTCTACAGGCTTTTATCGCAATAAAGCTAAAAATATTCAAGCCGCCTGTCGGATGATTGTGACTGAGTTTGATTCGATTGTGCCTAACCAAATGGAGCAATTATTAAAATTACCTGGTGTAGCACGGAAAACGGCAAATGTAGTTTTAGCCCATGCTTATGGTATCAATGCTGGAGTAACTGTAGATACTCACGTTAAGCGTTTGAGTCAGCGCTTGGGTTTAACTAAATATGCTGAACCCATTAAAATTGAACAAGATTTAATGAAGTTATTACCCCAAGCAGACTGGGAAAATTGGTCAATTCGGCTAATTTATCATGGTCGTGCTATTTGTAAAGCCCGTTCTCCCGCTTGTGCCGCTTGTCAGTTGGCTGATTTATGTCCTACATCTGACAAAGTGATCACGATAGGCTAGGCAATATCAAGAGTATCCCTAGAATTGATTCGGACACTGTAGAATGGAAAATGCTGTCTTTATTTAGAATGTATGGCGAAAAAAAGTATGATTGAGCGCGAGAAAAAACGCGCCAAGTTAGTTACAAAGTATGCCGAAAAGCGTGAAACTCTGTTGGAAGAGTTCAAACAGGCAGAATCTCTAGAAGATAAACTAGACGCTCACCGCAAAATTCAACAACTACCCCGTAACAGTGCGCCAACCCGTCGCCGCAATCGCTGCTGGGTAACTGGTCGCCCCAGAGGTGTTTACCGTGACTTTGGACTGTCTCGGAACGTTCTACGGGAATGGGCGCACGAAGGTTTGTTACCTGGAGTGGTTAAGTCTAGCTGGTAGTTATTAGTCATTGTCATAAGTCATTGGTTATTTGCTAAGGACAAATGACAAATGACAAAATTATTGACCACAGCAACGGTCTATACCCAGACTTTCTAAGAGTAGATCGCTGACAGCGTTAGCGATCGCAAACTCTCCATAAAAGCTTTTGGAAAAATCAAACGCCTGCATCTCTGTGACAATGGCAATTACCAGAGATCCTAAGTCGTTTTCTCCTTCCATACGTTGACGCACAAAGATTTGCGCGGCGCGTTGGGCAATTTTTTGGTTGATTGCTTCGGGGATAAATTCTGTATCTAACCACCGCAACAAACGCTCTTGTAACCACTCACCTTCAAGGAGAGGGTTGTTAGCTGGTGGTAGGGTGATGGATGGGATTGGTTGTGTCATTTTGGTAAACGCAGAGGGACGCTTAATATATCCCAGAGGAGCGCAGAGGATGGCGATCGCATCAAATTGCGTTCCTCTGATATTTTTTATTTTTAGTTTGATCTATGCAATATGATATCGCTGCTGTTATTCAAGGCTATGCTCAAGGTTATTTTCTCATGGCTGATGACGATCATGGCTTGGGTTGGTATGGTAGCCGCGATCGTACTTTGATTCCTTTAGATCAGCGATTCCGCTATCCTAAGTCTTTGCAGCGTGTTTTGAATCAAGAACGGTTTACAGTAGCGATTAACCGCGATTTTCCGGCTGTTGTGGATGGATGTGCGAACCGAGAAACAACTTGGATATCAGATGAATTAAAAGAAATTTACTTTTTACTACATGAAACCGGTTTTGCTCACAGTTTTGAAACTTGGCAAGGTGATGAACTCGCAGGCGGTATTTTAGGAATTGTGATTGGCGGTGCTTTTATTGGCGAATCAATGTTTTACCGCATTCCCGAAGGCTCAAAAGTAGCGATGGTTAAGTTAGTAGAAAGATTGCGTCAAAAACAATTTGTCCTGTTTGATGCTCAAATGATGAACCCACATTTAGAACGCTTTGGCGCTTACGGTATTGACGATGAAGAATATCAAACTTTACTCCAAAAAGCATTGCAGCGTCGCTGTTCTTTGGTGTAAGAATGTAGGGCATGATGTGGCTCATTCTTGAAATTTAGTGACCAATTTCTATGGGTGCAGAAGTTTACTGGTACTACACAGATTATCAACCTGATCTGAATGCAGCATTACAAACACTCCGCCAAAGAGAATTTCAAGCGGGTCGATATAATCCTGCAATACCATTGCTTGATTTTCCGATTACAGAAAATTCTCCTGCTCCTGGAGCGCAGCATATATCCATTGAAGCAGCACTAGAAGCCTCTGATGTAGATGGAACACGTTCAATTCTTGATATTCTACGAGTTGATGATAGGCCATGTCCACTTTCAAGAGATGAGTTTGAAGAGGCGTTAGGAGGAGGAGAAGAATTTTATCAAATACTTGGCGAAGTTTTTAACACTGCTTTTCTACTACCTCCAGCAGAACTCATGACTTTATTCGGTACTGAGAAACCCACTCATGACATGATTCAGTCCGTACTTCTTGGTAATACTAATCCTAATGGCAGAAATCAATTTTGGGACAGTATTGATAGAGGTTCAGCAAGATACATTATTGTTTATGCAGACAACCAGCCGCGTGAGATTTTCTTTGCTGGTTATTCTTTTGATTGATAGTATTCATTTACAAGATTGATTTAAGGTGGAGCATTCCTGTCAATTGAGTTATTGTTATAGCAATCCTATCGGATTTGTAAAAAATATTCTTTTTAACGTAGACGCGAAGCGGCTTCCCGAAGGGTACCGCAAAGGACGCAAAGGACACAAAGAAAGAGAGAAAAGAGAAGAAAGAGAATTTCACAAATGATTTAGGATTGCTATATTACTAGATTTCTACTTACCAAGCATTCCTGTCAATTGAGTTATTGTTATAGCAATCCTATCGGATTTGTAAAAAATATTCTTTTTAACGTAGACGCGAAGCGGCTTCCCGAAGGGTACCGCAAAGGACGCAAAGGACACAAAGAAAGAGAGAAAAGAGAAGAAAGAGAATTTCACAAATGATTTAGGATTGCTATATTACTAGATTTCTACTTACCAACTGTTGATGAGACAGATATAAGCTATGAGTGACTGGCTATTTGATGATCCACCAAATGTAGCTGTGATTACGACTCTTCAAGTCATAGAAGGCAAACCAATCTTATATGTCAGTCATGATGAAGAGGATGGTGCTTGGCAATTCCATACAAATGAGACAGTTAGAGACTCTGATGCTAAAGTTATGTCGCTCAGAAGAATTGTTGAACTTGACCCTTCTGTGACTCAACTGGCTAATCTACCATTAGGTTGGATAGCAGTAAGGTCAAAGTTAGGAGAAGTTTGGCAAACATTCAAGAGAAACAAATAGATATTCATAGTTTATCTCTTCTTTTGAATAAAAATAAAATGTATTTTGTAATAGGCAAAAATTTCCACATGGAACTGTCTAATTTAGATACAAAAACAAAAATTAAAAAATTTGCTGAGACTGTTCGTAAGTATTGTGATTGGGCAGAAACTTCTAGCAGCAATCCAGAGCAGGACATGATAACGGCTCGAAAGCTTTTGGCTGAACTTCATCTAGGTATAATTGATTTACTAGAAATTGATTTACCTGATATTAATTGTGGCAAAGAAGTAGACAATATTCGCTCATCTTACAAAATAAGTAGTATTTATAGGCGTTTTCAGATATTACCTATTGATAATTATTGGGATGTATTTGAACCACTGAATATAGAAGATAATCAACCTGTACTCAACAGTTTCATCGATGATTTAAATGACATTTATCAAGACCTAAAAAGAGGTCTTATACTTTACGAGCAGAGTTATTTTATGGAAACAGTATGGGAATGGAAGTTTCATTTTGAAATTCATTGGGGCGCTCATTTAGTTGGAACACAAAGGGCAATTCATAATTATTTTTTGTAGTCATACTTGGATATAGAGGCTGATATTCTATCCAATGTAGTTGTTTTAGATTATGCGAGACAAGATGGACGTGTGCTGCTTACCCGTAACTGTAATGATTTTCAAGGGTTACATCAAGCAAATCCATCTAATCCAGGCATTTTGGCGGTTTATCAAGATTTTGTAGTATCTAAGAATATGACCTATCAAACAATTGTCAAGGCAATTGCCAATCTAGAAGCCGCAAGCTATTGTCTGGAGAATCAATTTATGATTCTTAATCAATGGAATTATTAATCAGGACTTACTTTTACAACCACTTTTACACCTTTTGTTCAGTCACTAAAGTTAGGCTTACCCATTCACCTTTATCGTTATAGGTGCGAATCATACGCTGGCGTAAGTTAGGCTGAATTAACCAACAAACTTCTAAAAATAAGGGCTGACGTAACTTTACTTGCAAGGGTGAAGTTGCGGAAGCACCGTTAGGTAATAGTAAAACTTGCACCTGATTTTGGGGATTTTGGTCAAAGTGAATGAGAGAACCTTTGATAGTTGCTGTTGAAGTGATGGTTCTTTGTCCAAAAGTCAAACTCTGCACTAATCGTCCAGTGTCATCTAGATGTAATTTTAAAGTTGAAGAGAAAGTATCAGGCGATCGCCAGTCAGGATATATTGTAATTGCTTCACCGTGCCATTCTCCCAATAAATCATTTACCGATAAGGGAGGATTTTCTACTGGTGCGGTTCCGGCTAAATGTTCTCGAATTAAAGTTATTTTATCTAATTGACCGTTTTTATCAAATAACTGCACTAACCGAATGCGGCGATTTTCGTAAATTAAACCGAGTTCTGCACCAAATTCTGTAAATGGTGCTAATTGAATAGAACCTTGGGAAAAAGCGCCATTTTCAAAGAAAAGTATACTCTTAGCTAAAGAACTATATTCTAAAACTAAATCTTCTTGTCCTTCTCGGCGGACAACTTGACGCATAGTTTTATTTTCGTTTAATCCCTCAAAAGAAACAACACTTTTAATATCTTCTAAAAGTGTACCTTGGGGTGAAAATCGCGTGAATGAACCTTGCCATTCACCGAGATTTTTTAATAAACATTCCCATTGAGTTGTCATGTTATTTAGTCAATAATCAATAGTCAATGGTCAATAGTCAATGGTCACTGACTCAAAATAATCGATAACCATTAACATACGACTAAGCCTTAGCAAATCGATGTACAGCAAATAAGCTTCCTATTAATCCTACCGTTGCGCCGAAACTTAAGAGAATCAAAGGTAATAATAAGATTTGTGTGGGCGCAAGTTGCAAACCATTGGCCAGGAATTTGATAAACTCTGGTTGATTAGCGAGTAATTTGCCCAAAAATTGTTCAATTACGGAAATGAAACTCCACGCGATCGCACCACCAACTAAACCAAAGGAAATTCCTTGTAAAATAAACGGTAGGTAAATCCAGGCGGAAGTTGCGCCGACTAGCTGCATAATTTCAATTTCCCGCCTTCGCGCCAAGACAATGAGGCGAATGGTGGTAGTAGTAACAGCGATCGCAGTTAAAGTCAGGATACTAGTAATTGTCAAAGTAAACCAGTTCAACCCTCGATGCAACTGAGCAATGCGCTTAACCGCTTCATCCACATACTGCACCGTATCAACTCCCCGCAATTTCGCCAAACTTGTAGCCAAAACTGGCACAGCTTGAGAGTTACGCGCTTTTACCTTCATCTCATCCACTAAAGGATTTTCCCCTAGCTGCTGAGTCGCACCGTCAATATCCGCAATTCCCAAATCCTTGACTAATTTTGTCCAAGCTTCTTCTTTAGTAACCGTTTGCATCGCCACAACTTCTGGTATTTTCACTACCAAATGTTCGATGCTTTTAGCGTCTATTCCCGGTTCTAAATATACGGAAACCTCCAATTGGCTACCAAATTGATTTAGAAGTTTTTCGACTTGCCAAGAAGTTTGTAGACTCAAGCCAAACAAAAATAATAATACCGCCACAGTGCTAACAGCAGCCCAATTCATCCACCCGCCACGCAATAACCCCAAAAAGGTTTCTTTAAGCAAATAGTCAAGTTTCGTGAAAAATTTGAACACACATTACCCCAACATCAAAAAAGTAATTCGTAATCACCCTTTATACTCGATGTGATGAAGTTTACCCATGAGGATTTACGCAAAAAGTTTGTCTGTTGAGAATGGGTGTAGGGATGTAAGGGTGTGAGGGTATAGGCTACCGTGTACACACAAATAAATCTTCGTTGAGTGCATCTGTCCCGCCTCGGAATGAATTCCGAGTCTCATAGCGCAAGTCATCTGAAGATGACTCAACCAAAAATGTCTTCCAGTCCACGCTTTGTGGACTTTGGCTATGAGCCTGGAACTTTAGTTCTAGGCGGGATGTGGTTGAACACGAAAGTTTTTGACTTGTGTGTATATGGTAGGAACATAGGGGGAGTGTAAGGATTTTGAATACATACACCCTAGACCTCTTGCAAAAGTCCCATGAGCGTGGGAAAAGTAGCTGAGAGCTTTCTTGACATCTATGAGCTACGAAAAGGTAAAGAACCTCAAACCAGAAGAATTCAAACGGCTGTGTGGTGTGCATCCGG
>NZ_JADEWI010000067.1 GCF_015207705.1 Nostoc sp. LEGE 06077 | reverse complement strand
CCGGATGCACACCACACAGCCGTTTGAATTCTTCTGGTTTGAGGTTCTTTACCTTTTCGTAGCTCATAGATGTCAAGAAAGCTCTCAGCTACTTTTCCCACGCTCATGGGACTTTTGCAAGAGGTCTCTTCTTTTCTGAAAGACGAAAATGTGGAACCCATGACACCGACAACTACGCCAGTGGCAGTTAACATGGTGGTGCGATTGAGAAATGAACGTCGGCTGAAGCGTTTAATAAATGAGCGGCGAGTTGGGGAATGTTGGCTTTCGTTTTCAGCTGGGTTTGCTGACTCAGATTCAAATTGCATCAAATTTGCTCCTCAATTAAAAAAAGTCAATATGATATAGCGCTACAGGAAATTACTTGTAGACGTTGCTGACCTATGGCGCATCATCGACAACACGATGCGTTAGAAAAGTTCTGTTTGGAGGTTTAGAAAGTTACCCATTTCCTGACCTGAGATAGACAAAATCTATATGTCAGTATTCAGGCATACTTACTCTGCCCGCCGTTTTTTATATATACGCCCATTAACTACTAAAAATCTATCGATTTACCGTAGATAGTGATTAAAATAGAATTTCCCACAAATTAGCTAGAAAAGCAAGACGATTGTCTAAATAAAACACGGAAACTAGATTCTATAAGAGCTTTGGGAAAATTTAGCTTTTATAGGGATAGTACCAGGTAAAAAATGCTACTTATGTTTACGCTACTTTCAATCCAAATTTATCTCTCGTATAGTTCTCCAACATTGTGGCAAATAGCTAAACTCCTAAGAAACATGGGTATAAGAAACATGGGTATAAGGGTGTTGGGCGATAGGAGAACAAAAAGTGTTTGTTGGATATTTTGCAAGTGTGTCACTGAGCTAGTCGGGGGCTAACATTTTGCAGAAGCTAGATACTTTGCGTCGCCTAGAAGTGACTACTAGCAATCAAGAAATTTTTAGTGTAACTATTAGTGGTGGAGTGGCGGAGTTCCCCAAATATGGCCATAATGTGCAAACACTTTACCGCGCTGCTGATGCAGCTTTGTATCAATCTAAAGCCGCAGGACATGATCAGATATTTTTGTCGGCGAGAAATTGAAGTATAGCAGGAGGCAGGAGAAAAAGTCTTACTATTCCTGGCATTCAAGCTTTCAAATGGTCGTAACATATCTGACTACCGCTGTACATTAGACCTCTTGCATAAATATTTTTGTCTCACGCAAAGGCGCAAAGGCGCAAAGAAAAAGATGAAAAGAAAGACTTTTGCAAGAGGTCTAATATCTAATTGGTAGTCTTCCGGGTGTTGACCTAGTTACCCAAGCGAGAGATTCAGGCTCTTGCTTACAGCCAATTGAGATTAAATTAACAGCTTTACCGGATAATACAAGTTGTGAATTTGCAGAAGATTATTATGGTTGTGAAATTGTAGTCAGACCAGATACTATAGTTTATTTAGCTTGTAGTATTGTAGAAAACTTTAGACCAAATCCATCTGCTCTTGGCAGTGTGATTACGGGAAAGCTTGCAAACATTACTGACTGGACAGAAGCAATTTCTGTAATACCTTACATTCCAGATATGATTGACTGTATAGATGCGATAGCACTTTCACTTATAGATGAACAAAAACCTTTTTTAATGCAACCTATCTGGAAAACAGAAGGGAAATCGCCTGTTCAACGTTAAATGCAAGCTATTGTGGAGTTCCACAAGCTAGAAAACGTTACTTTTTAATTGGTCAGCTTCATGGAGAAGATAATGCTCTCAGCAATTATCTAATAAAACATCTATCTAAGAAGTCTATGACTGTTTTTGATTATCTAGGTCATGATTTAGGTATTGAGTATTTTTATCGTCATCCCAGAAGTTATAAGAGAAGGGCTATATTCAGCATATATGAACCTAGTCCAACAGTTAGGGGAGTCAACCGTCCTATTCCCAAAACATATAAGAAGCATGAAGGAGATGTTTGTGATATTAATGAGAAATTAAGACCTCTTTCTACAATCGAAAGAAGTTATATTCAAACATTTCCAAAAACGTTTAAGTTTCAGGGTAATAAATCAGATTTAGAGCAGATGATTGGTAATGCTGTTCCTGTCAAGTTAGCTGAATATGTAGCTCGTTGCATCCTTCAATATGTACAAGATTCTTCTGTTCAAGTTTCACTTCATACGGTTTCTTGATGAACCTACGCTTTATTCCTGAATACAGAGACGTTATATATCAATCTCTAAATAATTTATTGTGAGGCGCATTTTATAACGAATGCGCCTGTCTTTCCTTTATGCAGAAATCGGCATTTGTAAATTGACGTTCACCGCCTGTAACTCTTTCGCCTTCTCCTCTGGTAAAGCATCATTAGCAAACATCCCGGCTGCAAGTTCCGTTCCCGCCAAATACTTCAGCTTGTCACTGGTGCGATATGGGGGGTAAAACTGAGCGTGTAAATGTGCTTCAGGATGAGCTAAACCGTCCGTGGGTGCTTGAAACCAAGCCATTAAGTAAGGAAATGGACGATTCCACAAGCCATCATATTTGAGGGTGACGGTTTTCAATGCCTTAGCCAGTCCCCAGCGTTGTTCTGGTGTCAGTTCTGTAAAACTGTTTACTGGCTGAATTGGTGCAACCCAGACTTCATAGGGATAACGCGCACATACGGGGACAAAGGCGATCGCATCTTCATCCTGATATATAATTCTCTGGTTATCAGTAATCTCTCGTTGAATCAAATCTTGTAGTAACCCACGCTGATGTTCTTGATAATACTCCTGCTGCATGGCTAACATCCGTGCTGGAACAGGTGGTATAAACGGATAAGCGTAAATTTGCCCGTGGGGATGGTGCAAGGTTACACCCACTTCTACACCTTTATTCTCAAAGGGCAGAACGTACTGTATTTGGGGATTTTCTCCCAATTCACAGGTGCGATCGCCCCAAACTTCCAATAGTAAATCCAGGTGCGACAATTCTAGAGAACTGAGGGAAGCACTAGCATCTTGAGTAAAAACTACTACCTCACAAGCCCCATTGGCGGGTAAAGTCTCCACGATCGCATCAGGTGGATTCTTCGCTGTAGGAATCATCGAGGGAAAGCGATTATCAAACACCGCTACATCATACTTACCTTGGGGTAGTTCTGTAGGAAAGGTGGGGTCAATGGTTGGCGCGAGGGGGTTATATTCTGGAGGCGGCATGAAAGTCCGCCCTTGACGGTGACTAGCATAAGCTACCCATTCACCCCGTAAGGGATGCCAGCGCAGATGCGGGTTAGCTTGCACTGGCTCGTTACTAGGGCTAGTAGCTTCTAGCTGACTATTGATGGGATGGCGACTGTATAAAGTCAACTTTCGACCATCTGGTTTTAACAGCTTGTGGGAGTACATAATCCTTGTCCTGAAAGGGTGGCAGCGCGGATGGCCTCAAGGGGAAATTTTGGCGTGCGATCGCCGTACAATAAACCGTTAGCTTCTTGGAAAGTATCTGTGAATTGGGTGTAACAGAAACCGCTAAATAGCTCAATGTCATTCACTGTTTCCAATAAAGCAGCGTATTTCATTTGTAATTCAGAGATATTCGAGCAGGTTTCATATCCCCAAGCTTGATGTGCATCAGGCTTGTCTAGTGGTACATAAGCAATCCCACCAAACTCAGTTAACATCACTGGTTGCCCTTGATGGGGATAATTATCGAGGGTGAGGATGCGTCCACCTGGACGGCTACGCTCAAATAGATCCGATATTTTGATATCAGGTCGATAACGATGGGCTAATCGTTCAGGCTTCTTGTCATAGTCATGAATAGCCAGAATATCTGTATCTGTACTTTCCCAACCATCATTACCAATGACTGGGCGAGTTGGGTCGAGAGTTTTGGTCAAGTGATACATTGCTAAGACGTAGTTGCGATGAGCCGCCGTCTCTACTAAATTTGGCACTCCCCAGGATTCATTAAAAGGAACCCAGGCCACAATACATGGATGACTGATATCTCGCTTGATGATTTCCGTCCATTCACGGGTCATACGTTCCACAGCTTTCGGGGTGAAACGGTAAGCGCTGGGCATCTCCTCCCATACTAACAGCCCCAAAACGTCTGCCCAATATAAAAAGCGGGGGTCTTCAATTTTTTGATGTTTACGAACTCCGTTAAAACCCATAGCTTTGACGAGTTCTACATCACGTCGTAATGCCTCACCATCGGGTGGAGTCATTAAGGTATCAGGCCAATAACCTTGGTCAAGAACTAGCCGGAGATAATAAGGGCGACCATTGAGCATAAAGCGATCGCGCTGGATGGTCACAGTTCGCATGGCTGTATAAGATTGCACTTCATCTAGCAGCTGGTCTTGGTGCCATAGCTGAATTTCTGCATCAATCAGCGTGGGCTTTTCTGGACTCCACAGCAATTCATTCCGACAGTCATCAATACCCGGATCACCTAAAGCAATCCTGCGGCTAATTTCCCCACTAAATACCTCGTATGTATCACTGGCTAATACCAAACCATCCACACTTAATTTCACTTTGATTTGTACACCCGTTGTCGGGACATCACCCGCAAGCCCAACTTCAAAGCCAATTTCCCAGCGTTCACAGTCAGGCATCCAACGTAAATGACCAAGATAAGTCTTACCTACACGTTCCAACCAAACAGTTTGCCAAATTCCAGTAGTGCGGGGATACCAAATACTATGGGGTCTTAACTGCCAATCCTGCTTACCACGAGGTTTAGCCAGGTCGTGGGGGTCGTCTTGCGCCCACACTGTCACCTTCGTTGTGCCACTGTCATTTAAAGCATGGGTAATATCGAGACTGAAAGAGGTGTGTCCGCCTTCATGCTCGGCTATATATTGATCGTTAACCCACACACGAGCGCGATAGTCTACAGCCCCAAAATGTAATAGTAGCCGGCCATCTCCAGTTGGCGTGGCAAATTCCCTCTCATACCAACAATTTGCATGAAAACCCTGATCATTAATCCCACTTTTGGTAGATTCCGGGGCAAAGGGAACTTCTATATAATCACACCATTGTCTAAGGTCGCTGGGTTGGACGCATTTTCCCTCGTCATCAAATGCAAACTTCCAAAGCCCATCTAGACTTTGCCAGTGTGAACGTTTTAACAGTGGTCGTGGATGTATTACTGTTTTTGAATCCCAAGAATTACTATCAGCTTTAGAATGTAATTCAACTTCACCATTTTTCATATCTAACAATCTCATCAGATTTCCTCCTTATCTATAAAATGAATAAATCCTTGCTATAGGTTAGATTTAGAGCAAAATATCGGATTGCCAGATATAGAATTAGTTTTTACCCGATCATTTATTGCTCGGTTATAGTAACTAGCATTGTATTTTTTCGCAGCAATACTGTTACCTTCAGCACTGGATGTGTTAGAGCATCAAAATAGTTTTTCTGCTCTTAACTCGTGACATTATGACACATACATCACCCATGTTTGCTAGGGAAGCTTAAAAAAGTATTAAGTTTAGTTAACTAGGTAATTAGCTATAGCAATCCTAATTGAAAGGTGAGAGAATACAAAGATAAAAACCAGCTATTTATCAGATTTTCAGCCATTTTTTCTCTCTCAACTGATAGAGGCTTGCTAGATAAATTTACCAGTCTCCAAAGTAGAGAAGAAAGAAATTATTTATACAAGTAGCTATCATGAACTCAATCTTCTCAATACCATTCTGTTAGAAGATGAAGCAGAGTAAAATTCTTAGACAATTGAGAAGAGTTGAATTTTAGGAGCAAACCTCTGTCTTTACAATTTATCAATGTCCCCCCGGCTAATTCTCAACCTCCCGTTGGCTTAATTGTAGCTTTGCACGGTTGGGGTGCAAATGCTGAGGATGTGGCATCTTTATTACCTTATTTCCAATTACCGAATTACCAGTTTGTTTTTCCAAATGCACCATATCCGCATCCTTATTCTGCTGTTGGTAAGGCGTGGTATGAGCTAAGAATGGAAAATATGTATCAGGGTTTAGCGGAAAGTCGGCAATTACTCACAGATTTTTTGCAATCTTTAGAAAGCAGCACTGGGGTACCTTTATCACGGACGATTTTGTGTGGCTTTTCTCAAGGTGGGGCGATGACTTTAGAAGTGGGATTAAAGTTACCTCTGGCTGGTTTAACTGTGATGAGTGGTTATTTACATCCAGATGCATTACCGAAAGGTCAAAGTCAAATTCCGCCAACTTTGGTTATGCACGGTACTCAAGATGAAGTTGTGCCATTGTCAGCAGCTATCAAAACGCGGGAAGCTTTGCAGTCTATGGGATTTACAGTAGATTACCTAGAATTTGATGCCGGACATGAAATTAATCTGCAAATGTTAGAAGCGTTACGAAATTTTGTTTTAAAGACAATTGCGTAGCCTTAAATACAATTTTTTTACAATTATGGTAAAAATCATGCAAATTTTTACGAAACAAATGCCGTCTAATGAGTAATATAGATTGGGTGGTTACGTCAAGCGCAACTTTACCCAAGCTGGATGCAAATGCTGCATAAGGGAGGGGCAAGCATTATGAAGACTCTAGGCATTTCCAAGACAGAAATTGCTGCCATGACCGCAGCAGATGTGGAAGACTTAGCTAATCGTCTGGAACTTGATAATTATAGCAATGCTTTTGAAGGTTTGAACGATTGGCATCTACTCCGAGCGATCGCCTTTCAGCGTCCAGAATTAGTGGAACCCTATATCTACCTCTTAGATTTAGAACCTTACGATGAAGCTTAGATAAAGTCTGAAGTATAAAGTATGAAGTGTGAAAATAATTTCAGGCTTCATCTTTTTTTTCTGATGTCTAATCTTCAGTCTTCCAGCGAAAAACGCAACAACAGGGTTCTTATTTGTGTAGGCGGCGGTATCGCCGCCTATAAAGTTTGTGAGGTGGTTTCCACTCTATTTAAAAGTGGGGTGGAAGTTCGCGTGATTCTCACCGGTTCAGCGCAAGAATTCATCACGCCTCTGACTTTAGCTACTCTCTCCCGTCATCCAGCTTATACAGATGATGATTTTTGGCAACCAACTCACTCTCGTCCGTTGCATATTGAGTTGGGAGAATGGGCAGATTTAATCGTAATTGCACCTTTAACAGCAAATACATTAGCTAAGTTAACCTACGGAATGGCTGATAATTTGCTGACAAATACAGTGTTAGCTTCTACTTGTCCTGTGTTGTTAGCACCCGCGATGAATACCGATATGTGGGAACAGCTAACAGTGCAGCGCAATTGGCAGCAGTTGTTAACAGATAGCCGCTATCATGGGATGAGTACAGCATCAGGGTTACTAGCGTGCGATCGCATCGGTGCTGGGAGAATGGCGGAACCATCCGAAATTGTCACTCGTATCCAATCTTTGTTACATACTGGCGGTAAGCGAGATTTAGTCGGTAAACGCATTTTAATTAGCGCTGGGGGAACGCGAGAGTATCTCGACCCAGTAAGATTTATTGGTAATCCATCTACAGGTAAAATGGGTTTGGCTTTGGCAGAAGCCGCATTGCATCGTGGTGCAAGTGTCACTTTAGTACATGGCGTAGCTAGTTGGGATGTACCTTTAGGTGTGCAAGCTATTCCTGTAATTTCAGCCGAGGAAATGCAACAGGTAATGTTGGAATACTTACCGAATGCTGATGTGATTGTGATGTCAGCGGCTGTGGCTGATGTCAAGCCTAGAGACTATAGTAGCGAGAAATTGCCCAAGCGATCGCTCCCTCAAGCTTTACCTCTAGAACCTGTACCTGATATTGTTGCCCAATTAGCGCAACTCAAACAACCACATCAATTATTAATCGGTTTTGCTGCACAGACGGGAGATATCATCATCCCTGCAAAGGAAAAATTGCAGACGAAAAAATTAGATGTAATTGTTGCTAATCCCATCGATCAACCAGATAGTGGTTTTGGGAGTAACAATAATCAAGCTATTTTTTTAGATGGGCAAAATCATCAATTAGAAATTGCCCATTGTTCTAAATTAGAAATGGCGCATCATCTATTTGATTTTGTGATGGGTAGAGACGCGAAATTTCGCGTCTCTACTTGATTGTCATATGCATCCATCTGCGGTTAATTATAAGAATTTTTTGTCTCACGCAAAGACGCAGAGGCGCAAAGAGTTGTAGACAGTTTGCTTGTTTCATAGGCAATTATTTTTTTGCCTGAATTACTTGTAAGCTCCCACCTGCATATAGTTGTGTCTTCTCTACATTGAAGCCAATTTCCTTTAATAATCCTGGCAAATCAGTTTTGATTAACTGCCAAGCTGTTTCTGTTTCAAATAATAGTAAAAACAATGATACCCCTGGCCAAAATATGGGATTATTAGGCGCATGAAAATCTACTAATGTAAAAACTCCTCCTGGTTTTAAAACTCGATATACTTCTTGAAGAATTTGTCGTAATTGTTCAGGTTCCATTTCATGTAAAGCGGCGCTGGTATGCACCAAATCAAAAGAATTGTCTGCAAGGGGCATATTTTCAGCAAAAGCTTCTATATATGAGGCTTCTGGGACATTTTGTTTTGCTCTTTGCAATGATTTTGGTGAGGCATCTAATCCTGTTACATTTTGTGAAGATTTCACTAAAAACTGTGTAGATTGCCCACTACCACAACATAAATCTAATACCTGAGTATCTGAATGAATTGTTAAGCCTTGTAAGGCAAGTTGGCGAAAGCGGGTTTCACCACCGACGCTGATAGCTGCTACGCGGGAAATAGCATCATACAACCATTGATACCGATAACTTAAATCACGTAAAATTGTGGCCATTGCATCTTTCCTGACTGTTAAGCTTTATATTTAATAAAGATATATTGTTAACATTAGTAAAAAATCTGAAAAGGTTGGGGGAAAATAACTGCTATGGGTCGTGTAGGCGTTTTATTACTCAATCTCGGTGGCCCCGATAAGTTAGAAGATGTCGGGCCATTTTTGTACAACTTATTTTCTGATCCCGAAATCATTCGCCTACCATTTCGCTGGTTGCAAAGACCCCTAGCGTGGTTCATTGCCTCGCGGCGCGTGAAAACATCTCAAGCAAATTATAAGCAAATTGGTGGTGGTTCTCCCTTACGACGAATTACAGAAGCGCAAGGAGAAGCCTTAAAAGAACAGTTGAGTCATTTAGGGCAAGAAGCTAACATCTACGTAGGTATGCGTTACTGGCATCCTTATACAGAAGAAGCGATCGCTCTCCTGACTCAAGATGATATTGAAAAATTGGTCATTCTGCCGCTTTACCCACAATTTTCCATTAGTACTAGTGGTTCTAGTTTCCGGCTATTAGAAAAACTTTGGCGAGAAGACCCAAAACTACAACCGCTGGAATACACTGTTATTCCTTCCTGGTATAAACAACCAAACTACCTGCAAGCGATGGCACAACTTATCGCCCAGGAAATAGACCAATGTCCTCATCCTGATGATGTGCATATCTTCTTTAGCGCCCACGGTGTCCCCAAAAGCTACGTTGAAGAAGCAGGCGACCCCTATCAGCAAGAAATTGAGGAATGCACATACTTAATTATGCAGACCCTCAATCGTCCCAATGCTCACACTTTGGCTTATCAAAGCCGTGTCGGCCCCGTAGAATGGCTACAACCCTATACTGAAGATGCGCTAAAAGAATTAGGCGCACAAGGCGTTAAAGATATCGTGGTTGTACCCATCAGTTTTGTCTCCGAACACATTGAGACATTACAAGAAATTGACATTGAGTATCGTGAAATTGCTGAAGAAGCTGGAATTCACAATTTCCGGCGCGCACCTGCGCCAAATACTCATCCAGTATTTATTCGAGCCTTGGCTGATTTAGTCATTGAAGCACTGGAACAACCCAATTTCAAGCTATCACAAGCAGCCCAAATAAAAAAAAGGGTGAAGATGTATCCCCCAGAAAGTTGGGAATGGGGTATGACTACGAGTGCAGAAGTTTGGAATGGTCGAATTGCAATGTTAGGCTTTATTGCTTTAATTATTGAGTTAGTTACTGGTCATGGTTTGTTACACATGATTGGATTGTTGCAATAAAACAGGGGCTAGGGGCTAGAGGCTAGGGACGATAAAGTAGTATTTTTAAGTAAATTTCACAATGAATTTATGAAAGTCTTTTAATCCCTACACCCCATTCCCTACTTACTATGTTTAAAACATTAGTTTTCTACGGTTCCTACAGAAGCGATCGCCAAGGTATCAAAGCTGCTAGATTTATTATTGATCAACTCCAGCAAAGAAACCATGAGGTAATTTTTGTTGATGCTAAGGAGTATGATTTTGGCATTTTAGACCGAATGTATAAGGAGTATGATCAAGGTCAGGCTCCGGCAAAAATGGCAGAATTAGCAGAACATATCCGCACCGCAGACGGTTTTGTTGTGATTACCGGAGAATACAATCATTCTATTCAGCCAGGATTGAGTAATCTGATGGATCATTATCTTGAAGAATACTTTTTCCGCCCGGCTGGGATTGTTTCCTACTCAGCTGGCGGCTTTGGCGGAGTCCGCGCAGCTATACAGTTACGCTCTTTTCTAGGAGAGATGGGAATGGTTACTATTTCAACCATGTTTGCTATCTCCAAAATTGGCGACTCTTTGGATGAATCAGGTACTCCACGAGAAGCAAGTTTGACGAAGAGAGTTGGTCAATTTTTAAAAGAATTGGAGTGGTACGAAGAAGCATTACAAAACCAACGAAAAGAAAAAGGTACTCCGTTCTAATCCAGTTATTTTAACTATCTATTTTCAAACCAAGCTTCTAAATCAGCAGTGGTTGTAAAATCTAGCAAAGCTTCACCTAAATCGTCTAACTCAGCAGTTGATAAACTTTGAATTTGTGCTTGCAATTGTGGATTCACTTCACCTAGACGGCGGTTAAGTAAGCGTAGAATCAGCTTTGCTTCTCCTTGTTGTATTCCTTGTCTCATCCAACTGGTAACGATTTGCATAACTACTTAACTATCTATTTTCAAACCAAGCTTCTAAATCAGCAGTGGTTGTAAAATCTAGCAAAGCTTCACCTAAATCGTCTAACTCCGCAGTTGATAAGCTTTGGATTTGTGCTTGCAATTGCGGATTCACTTCACCTAAACGGCGGTTAAGTAAGCGTAGAATCAGCTTTGCTTCTCCTTGCTGTATTCCTTGCTGTATTCCTTGTCTCATCCAACTGGTAACGATTTGCATAACTCTTTCCTCCTGCTGTGGTTCAATACTAGCAAGTTGCTCTTGAAATATTTTTTCTTCTTGAGCGTTTAAATCGAGATATGTATCAATAAACCCTGATATTAATTGTACTTGTGCTGGGTTGAGGTCTAAGTTCACTAACGATTGCAGGGACATTAGCTTGACTGTCGGACGTTCTTGAACATTCATCCGCATTTTAGCAATCAAAGCACTTGCGACAGGATTTCTTTGATTGAGAAAGTCCTGCCATCTGAATTGATTTAATTGCACAACGTCATAATTAAATTCCAGCACCTTTTTGTTGGGAAAATCAATGCGATATGAGTTCGGTTCTGGTGTCAGTGGCGTGTCATGGGAATAAATGACTATAGGATATATGGGTAGCGCATATTTTTCATGGAGTCGAGCGAAGTAGGTAAACATTCGCTGATTGAAATTAGTTTGTGAATAAGATTGATGTTCAGTGTGGATAATAAATAAAGTATTTTGATTTCTAAATGCAACTTTAGCCGCTACATCGAGTATTTTGCGTTCTCCCTCAGTCACATCTGTAAATACTTCTTGTGGTAAAAACTCGATAGAGTCTCGCTCCCAATAAGCACTGACATCGGGAAAAAATAATTCGATAAACTCAGGGAAGAAGTTAGAAAGAAGTTCTTTAAATAAACGATCGTGGTCAATCATCAAGAATTTCAGTCCTAATTACAAACCATTGCTACTTTAATTACTTGACGCGCTTTCATCTCCTGAAACACCTGTTCTAGATCCTTTAAAGGTCGCTTTTCACTGATAAGTAATTCTAAAGGTTTTTTACGACTGGCTATCATCGCAAGTGCCGATCGCACATATTCCGGTGTGTTGTGAAATACGCCTTTTAATGTGAGTTCACTGTAGTGCAATTGTTCTGTATTCACGGTAATTGTCGTATCTCTGGGACAGCCACCGAATAAGTTGACTGTTGCTCCAGGACGGGCGCAGGCGATCGCAGTTTCCCATACACTAGGTACACCAGTGGCTTCAATCACGACATCTGCACCCCAACCTTGAGTCAGTTCTTTCACCACACCGGGAATATCAGTCATTTGATGATAGTTAAATGTCTGGGTTGCGCCGAGTTTTTGACCAATTTCTAGTCTGTGGTCATTTCCACCCCAGAGTATTACTTCAGCTGTATCAGCTAATGCAGCAACAAACATTAAGCCAATCGCCCCATCTCCCAAGACAACTACTCTATCTTTGGGTTTGATATTGGAACGGGCGACACCATGCAATACACAAGCTAATGGTTCAGTCATCGCCGCCAACTCAAAGGGCAATTCATCAGGAAGACGCAATAAATTATGCTTGACTATGGTTGCGGGAATTTTGAGATATTCGGCAAATGTGCCATTATTCCAAGTTAAATTCGGACATAGGGAATACTCTTGACGTTGACAAAAAAAGCATTCCATGCATGGGGCGGAGTTATTCGCTACGACGCGATCGCCTACTTGCCAATCGCTGACACCTGCACCCACCGCCACAATTACACCGGCGGCTTCATGACCAAACAATGTGGGTGGTTTCAACATCTTGGCATGACCACCACGCCGCCACACTTTCAAATCTGTACCGCAAGTTGTCGCTGCACCCACTTGTATGACAACTTCACCAGCTGCTGGCGTGGGATCAGCTACTTGCTCTAACCGTAAATCTTCCTGGCCATAAAGTAATGCTGCTAACAAGGCTTGTGACCCAATTCAAAAGCTCCACCTGATTTTATCAGGTAGAGACTTGCATACTAAAATAGCCCAGCTTTGTTTATAGCTGTAGTCACTGAGGTGAGGATAGTTTTGATTACTTAAATTCCTAAAGCACTTATTTTATACTCAGCACTCAGCACTTTACGAAGAGACTTAAGTATTGATCTTTGGCTGAGTCAGCACTCCTGTATTCCGGGTTTCTCCATTATTTAAGCGATTAACTGTTAACAGCGGTACTTCTTGTCGGCACGACAGGCAAAACCAATATAGTTCACCATGACGGACATGACGCAGTAGGGAACCACCGCAACATGGGCAATTGTTGGCTCGCATACTCATTCCAATGTCCTCCTTAAAATAAGATTGATGTTAAAACGCAGGTAAAAAGGTTGTAAATTATTGCCGAACTTTAGCGGCATAGATGTAACCGTTGAGGTTGATGCGATTTTTTATAATTTCTTTGTAGACTGCTTCGTAGCCATCTACCATTTGAGTAACGCTAAATTTGTTTTTGACGTGTTCTCTACAAGTTTGACGATTTAGTTTCAAAGCTGCGGGAATCATAGCTGCCATTTCTTCAGAGTTTTGGCAGATAAAACCTGTTTGACCTTGAACAATAACCTCCGGTACAGAACCTAAATTCATGGCAATTACTGGTGTACCAGTGGCCATAGATTCGATCATCACCAAACCAAAGGGTTCCTGCCAAGAAATCGGAAAAAGAGTAATTGCAGCATTGCCAAGAAGTTCAGCTTTTGCGGTGTGGTTAATTTCACCGAGATATTCAATTTGCTGACCATCTATTTGGGGGGCAATCTCTTGTTCAAAAAATTTCAAGTCTGCAACATCAACTTTTCCAGCCATTTTTAAGCGCCAACCAGTTTGTTTCGCAATTGCGATCGCTTGGTTTGGCCCTTTTTCGGGAGAAAATCGCCCTAAGAATGCCAAATATGGCGGTTCTTTTGGTTGGGCTATAAACGGATAATCTGCCAGCTGAATTCCGTTATAGACTGTGGCAACATAATTTAAATTAATTTGCCGTTGGGCGTTACTAATGCTGACGTACGCTTGCTTTTGGTGGTGACTATATACGTTAATGTTATCTTTTGTAAAATTGCCGTGTAAAGTATGCACTGTGGGAGTTGAAACCAAACTCGCCAAGGGTAATGCCGCAATTCCTACATGAGAATGAATGATATCGAATTCCGCAGCTTGTTGATAAGCTTGGCTCAGTTCTAACATTTCATACACTGCATACTCTTTGACATCACTGTCTAAACGTAAGGCGCGTGGATAAATTGCAGCTAAACGAGCCAGAGTTTGTGAATCACCAGAAGCAAATAAAGTTACTTCATGGCCTCGACGCACTAATTCATCGGTCAAGCGACTCACTACCAGTTCAATTCCTCCATAGTTTGGAGGCGGAACTCGTTCCCACAAGGGGGCTACCTGAGCGATTTTCATAATTTGTTTTGGTTTGGACTGTAAGTAAGTCTTTTTGTAAAGATTAATAAAATCTTTTCGAGAAGACAAAGCATTTTTACTGACTCTTTTAAGATTTCAATTAACTTAACTGACTCTGAAGAGTGCAACATTAGTTAACAGTAACGTCCAAGTCTACCAATACATTTAAAACCATCTACTATGTTGTAGACACTAGGTGCTTACCCCTATAAAATATAGCTCACCTTCCTTGAATTTCATCTACCTTGGGGATCAGAATTAGTTAGGCTATTTTGTAGCAGAACTTACAAAAAGGCAGATTTTGTAGCTGTAAATACTAAAAATCCTAGCCGGGATCAATTTTCAAAAAATGTCAACCTGTGCAAAAATAGGCAATTGCGAGGATCATTAACATAAAGATTAAATAATACTAAAATTTTTATAATTGAGAATATCACGCATTAATTCGATATATAACTAAATGAAAATAGTTACTTGGAATGTTAATTCAATCCGTACTCGTTTAGAACAGGTGAGCAATTGGTTAAGTCAAAATCCTGTAGATGTGCTTTGCTTGCAAGAGACAAAAGTCATAGATGCCGACTTTCCGCGATCGCCTTTTACAGAATTAGGTTATCACGTCTATATATCAGGACAAAAAGCTTATAACGGTGTAGCCCTCATCTCCCGTCAACCACTAACAGATGTTTCTGCTGGTTTCACTGCCATATTGCCTCACTTAGAACCAGAATGGGATGAGCAAAAACGCGTAATTACAGGTGTGATTGACGGCATTCGGATTGTAAATTTATATGTGCCTAACGGTTCTGCAATTGGCAGTGAAAAATATGAATTTAAGTTACGCTGGTTGACTGTCTTACGGGAGTATTTACAATTTCTGCTGAAATCCCAATCAGCTATTTGCATCTGTGGTGACTTTAATATTGCCTTGGAGTCTATAGATATTCACGACAAAGTAAATCCAGAAAACCACATCATGGCATCCCAGGCAGAACGCCAAGCCTTACGAGATGTTCTGGAATTAGGCTTTGCCGATGCTTTTCGCAAATTTACATCTGAAGGTGGTCATTACAGTTGGTGGGATTATCGCACAGCTGCCTTTCGCCGCAACTTAGGTTGGCGAATTGATCATCACTATCTCACACCAGTTTTGTATGAGCGTGCCAAAAGTTGCATCATTGACGTGAACCCCAGAAAATTAACCCAACCCAGCGACCACACACCAGTGATTGTGGAACTTGAGTAGACTAAAAAGTTATCAGGAATTACGCAACTGGCACACCTATTTTTTGGTACAAGAGTCAACGAAAAAAATCTGACACTTGCGTAAGTCCTAGTTATGCTTCACAGTTCATTTGTACTAGACAATTTCTGCCTTGGGCTTTTGCCTGATAGAGTCCTTGATCAGCAGCAGCTATCAAAGTTGCAGGGGAGGATTGACTATTAGGAATGATGGTTGCTACACCCAAACTGAGGGTAATGATTTGATTGATCTGCGAATTTGGGTGTAGTAATTGCAATACACGGACATTAGTTTGAATTTCTGTAGCAACTGCGATCGCACCTTCAGCATCTGTATTGGGCAAAATGACGGCAAATTCTTCGCCACCATATCGAGCGACTAAATCAGCAGGGCGTTTAACAGTCATGGAAATTGCCTGGGCTACCTGTCTAAGAACATCATCTCCTGCTAGGTGTCCATAAGTATCGTTATACAACTTAAAACAATCGACATCACACAAAATTAAAGATAAACAGGCTTGTTCCCTGGCTAATCTTTGCCACTCGGTGTTGAGTGTGTCGTCAAAGCAGCGCCGATTTGCCACTTGGGTTAAACCATCGGAAGCAGCAAGGCGCTGTAATTCTTGGTTTGCTTGTTGTAATTTATGGTATAGTTCCGACTGGTGAATAGCGATCGCAGCTTGTCCGGCTAACTGGTTAAATAAGTTAATTTCTGATTGCTGCCATTGTCTGCTATTGCTACATTGATGAGCAATTAATAATCCCCATAAACGCTCTTGTTGCAAAATCGGTACGACCAAGTTTGCCCGAATTTGTAACCTCTGCAATAGTTCAATATGACAAGGTGATAGTCCTTCGGTTTCAATATTTTCAATTGCTCTTGTATTGCCCTGTTGGTAGTAATCTGCGCGGGTAGACTGAAAGCATGTATCCATAACATTAAATCCGAGAATGGATATACACCCCGGTGCTAAAGACTCTACAGCTACTAATCCACTCCAGTCAGGCTCAAACCGATAAATTACCACTCGGTCTACAGCAAACAGTTGTCGAACTTCATCTGCTGTGGTTTGCAAAATCTCGTCTAATTCTAAAGATTGTCGGATACGCTGGGTAACAGCAGCAACAATCCGTTCGGAGTCACTTTGGTGTTGTGCTTGCTGCTGGATTGGCTGATCATTTACCAATGCTGAACTTAAGGCGATCGCATCAAAATGAGGAGTATGAGTCACAGGTACAGGATCAGGTTGAGCGATTAAATAGCCTTGAGCAAAGGTTGCACCTTTTTCTCGTAGCCAGTTCAGTTCTTCAATGCACTCAATTCCTTCCGCAACTGTCAGGATGTTTAACTTGTGGGCAATCTCGATAATTTTCTCGGTAATTGAGGCTTTGTACAAATCTTGATGCACATCTCGAATTAACTCTATATCTAACTTGATAAAGTCGGGACGTAACTGGTGCAATAAGTTTAAACCGGAATAGCCAGAGCCAAGGTCATCCAGCGCGACTAAAAACCCCGTATCTCGATAGTATTGCAGCACCGCCTTGAGATGGGCTAAATCTTGAGGATTGTCTGACTCTACAACTTCAAAGACAACCCGATCATGGGAAATACCGGCTTGATCAATTGCTTCGACTGTACTACGTAGGCAAGAAGCGGGGTCATAAAGCGCTGTTGGTGTAAAATTGACGAAGATTTTCCCGTTAACTTGATGGCGGCTAAATTGAGCGATAGTTTTGAGGCGAGCGAGTTGGTCGAGTTGTGGTAGCAGTCCGGCTTCCGTAGCTAATTCTAAGATTGGCCCTGGTGATAATAAATTACCTTCTTTATCCAGCCCTCGTAATAATGATTCATAACCGTAAATTTCGGATGTATTTTGAATTGAGACGATGGGTTGAAAGTGTGTAGTAAATCGTTCCTGTGCCAGCATATTTACTAGCCACTCAGATTGATTGAATGTAATGAAGCGTTGCAATGAGGCAATGTCACTAAAATCCTGGAGTTGTGGTTGAAGTGCGCCACGAATAAACAGGACTTGCGTTTCTTTTAATTCTCTGGGTGCTAAAAGTTGAGCTAAATTATAGGCAATTTCTTGGGCTTGTCCGGGTTTACAGTCTAAACTTAGCCCTGGACGCTCTTGCATCAGTTCATAATCTAGGGAAAATTTTTGTAGGTAAGCAGTAACTTTGATGAGGGTATGGTGAATGGGAAACCAGAGAAAAAGTCTGCCTGCTTCCTTCGTCTGGCAGCGTGCAAGATGGCGACAAGCACAAGTCTTGGAAGTAGGAGATTTCTTGCTCATAGGTAATACTTTGCTGATCCGACTTATTTTAATGTTCCCAATAGTCTGAAAGTAAAAGATAAATTGCTCTTCAACTACATGAAGATTTGGTGATTTTAAGGTAATATCTTTCAGTTAAAAAAGTTCTTCGGTGCAGACAAGTTAATAGGGAACAAAAAGTTAGACGAAATTCAATTCTGACTTCTAAATTCTAACTACTGAATTCTATTTTGATAGTTTAATGGCAAAGTAATGGTCAATGTGCTACCAATACCAGCTTGACTGTGAATGCTAATTTGGCCTTGATGCGCTTCTACACACTTTTTCACAATAACCAATCCTAGCCCTGTACCGGGAATGGATTGTACATTGGAAGCTCGGTAAAATGATTCAAAAAGTCGGGCTTGATCGGCTTCCGGGATACCAATTCCGTGGTCTTGAATGCGGAAAATAGCTACTCCGTCAATTAGGTCGCAAGTTAAATCAAATAAGATATTACCACCTGTGGGAGAGTATTTAACAGCGTTATTGAGTAAATTCGTAAATATGTAACGCAATAATTGTTCATCCATACACGCTTCTGTGCGATCGCTATGACAGTTAAAAATAATTTCGGCGCTTCTAGGATGAATTGTGGTAAATTCAGCGATTAATTCTTGACAAAATTCTGCTAAATCTAGCAAAGCAGGCTGACACTCTAATTTACCTGCATCCGATTTCCCCATAAACAACACATCTTCCATGAGTGTTTTCATGGATTGCACTGCACTATTAATTCGTTTTAAATAGGTCTTTCTTTTTTCTGGTTTGAGGTTTTCTCCTTGCAGTTCAATCAACTCAACTGAGGATTGAATTACACTTAAGGGATTACGAAATTCATGAGAAACAGTTGAAATAAATAAGGATTTAAGTTGATTAACTTCTCGCTCTTTATGCAATGCTTGTTCGAGTAATTGTGCTTGTCGCCGTTCACTGAGATCCCAAAAAACAACTACTACACCATTTATCTGTCCAGACTGCCGCATAATCGGAGAAGCACTATCACCAATGGGAACTCTGGAGCCGTTTTTTGTAATCAGTGATGTAAAGTCATCTAAATATACAACCTGTTGCTCTCGGAGAACTTTTGCCACTGGGTTTTCTAAAGAAGTTTCTGTAACTTCATCCACTAGTTGAAAAATTTTAGATATATCTTTCCCCAAAGCATCTACTTGCTGCCAACCAGTTATTAACTCGGCGGCCGGGTTGACAAATGTCACAATTCCTTTTTCATTGGTGGCAATGACTGCATCACTCATTGAGTTTAATAGCGTAGCTAATCGGTCTCGATGTTCTCGTAAGTCTCGTTCTAATTCGTGCTTTAATAACCCCATTTCAATGGCGATATGCAAATCTTTTGGGGTGAAAGGTTTAATGACGTAGCCAAATGGTTGAGTAGTTTTTGCCCTTTGTACTGTATTACTATCGCCGTAAGCAGTTAGAAATATTACTGGGATATCTAACTGCTCACGAATCTGAGATGCTGCTGTGATGCCATCCATCTCACCTTTTAAGATGACATCCATTAAAACTAATTCAGGTCTGCTTTCTAAAGCTTTAGCGATGGCAATTTGTCCGGAAGAAGCTGTACCAATTACTGTATATCCTAGCTGATTCAGTTGGTTGGCAATGGTTCTGGCAACTATGACTTCATCTTCAACGACTAAAATTCTCACTTGCTCCATTGGAAATATTACTGCAAAATTAACTGGGGAAATTGGATTGTAAATTTTGTACCATGATTACGTTCTAAAGTCATGCTGCCTTCAAGCTGTTCTGTAACTAAGTCATAAACTAAAGATAAACCTAAAGAGCTACTGTTATTCCAATCTAAATCATTTGGTATGCCAACACCATTATCTTGAATAGACATTTCGATATGATCATTAATATTTTGTAGTGTAATAGTGATAGTTCCCTTTTTCTCATTGGGAAAAGCGTGTTTTAGACAGTTAGAAATTAATTCGTTAATAATCAACCCACAAGCGATCGCTTGATCAATATTCAGGCTAACTGCGGCAATATTAGTTTTTAATTCAATTCTTTCCAGACCTATTTGGTAAGAGATTAAAATACTAGTGGCTAAAGTCTGGATATAGTCAACTACATCTAGTTGGCCAATATTCGGTGAAGTGTATAAATTTTTGTGAATTAATGAGATAGAATCAATCCGATTTTGACTATCTTGAAAAACTCTCATTACTTCTGGGTCTTTGAGAGTGTGAGATTGGAGTTGTAGTAAACTTGAGACAATTTGCAAGTTATTTTTGACGCGATGATGTACTTCTTTCAAGAGAATTTCTTTTTCAGCTAAGGCACTTTTGAGTTGCTTTTCGGCTTTTTGTCGTTCGAGTAATTCGGTTTGGGCTTGCTGAAATATACTAGACTTTTGAATAGCGATCGCAATTGTGACTGAAAGTTGATCAAGCAAGTCTAATTGATTTTCTTCCCATTCTCGTGGACTAGAACATTGATGCGCTACCAGTAAACCCCAAAGGCGAGAGCTAATATTTTCGCCACCTAATTCTAATAAAATAGGTACAACTAAATTAGCTTTGACTTCAAATTGTTCTAACAACTGAATATGACAATCTGTAAGTCCAGCTTGGTAAATATTAGCGATCGCACGTTTCCGCCCTTGATGATACTCTACTCCTGCACCTGTCTGAAAACAAGTATCTTTTATTTCTACACTTAACGATTTTCTCCACCCCGACTCGACTGATTCTGCTACGACTTTACCACTCATATCAGGGGCAAATTGATAAACAATTACTCGTTCTACTTGCAGCAAATGTCGGACTTCTTGAACTGTCGCGTTGAGAATATCTTGCAAATTTAAAGATTGATGAATTCGCTGTACCACAGATCGCATTAATTGTTCTCGTTCTAACTGAGTCTTTAACGCCCGCTCAGTTTGCTTACGATTTGTGATATCCTGCCCGATACCCATAATTTGATTATTAGGTAGTCGAATATTAGTCCAAGATGTATCGACGATTCGGCCATCTCGCACTTGAGTTCTAAAATCATCCCAAGTGTGATCTGCTGACAGAACAAAATTCATCACATATTGACGATCTTCAGGATGAGGATATACTGCTGCTAGTAGCTCACAAGTTGGTAAATCTTTAAATTTCCAACCAAGAGTTTTTTCCCATTCTTGATTTACCCATTGTAATTTACCTGCTGAATTAATTAAGGCAATCATCAAGGGAATGCGCTCAAAAATACTCTGGAGAAATTCATTTTGTTCTTTCAGTTGTGTTTCTGTATTTTTGCGTTCGGTGATGTCAGATAATACAGCTAAGATGACTGACTCCCCATTAAATATTAAAGACTGAAGTGAAACAATAGCCCAAAAACTAGTTTCATCTGCTCTTTTGAGCAGGATTTCGTAATTATGTAGAGAGCCTTTTTGCTCTAGTTCTCTTAATAGGGTTTGGGAATCAGCTAAATCATGATAGATATCTGCAACTGGACAATTGATTACATCCTCTGACGCGCAACAAAATGCTTGGAAAAACTCTTGATTAGCATTTAAAATTAAACCATCAGATAATCTGTAAATCATTAAGGGAACAGGAATTATTTCGGCAACTGCTCGAAATATTGCTTCACTCGCTAGGAGATTGCGCTCTATTACTTTACGCTCTGTAATGTCTTGAATATAAACTAAATGAGAGTTTTTCTGCTCATATTCTATGGCATGAGTAACTGTTTCAACATCAATATATTTGCCATCTTTGCAGTAATGTTGACATTGATCATAAAAAGTTAAATTTTGCTGATGATTGGCTATTTTTTTTAATAAAGTAGGCTGGTATTCTACATTGTAAAAGTCAGTAATCTGCATTTGCAGAAATTGTACTTTTGAATAACCATATTTACTAATTGCTGCTTCATTGACATTTAAAAATTGGAGATTTTCTCTATCGTATATCCAAATTGGAGAAGGATTATTAGTAAATAGGAAGTCATCATTCATATAATTATTAATATCTTTTTAGACTAAATTACTGGATGTTAAACTAAGCAGGAAATGAAAATTAATTCTATTTTTGATTTTTTTAAACTACAGCAGAGAACACAGAGATTTTCTGCAACCTCTGTGTCTAGTGTGTTTTATCTTGGTCTTCCCAATGTGGTGATGTAGATGACTGCCTCATCAGTAGGGATACCCAAAACTTCGTTTACTTGGTCATCAAAAAAGCCACCGATACCGCTGACACCCAAATTAAGATTCACTGCGGCTAAATTTAAGCGTTGACCCAAATGCCCTGCATCCATGTGTAAATAACGATAAACGCGATCGCCGTATTGGGCAATGGCAGCTTTGAGGTCTGCGGTATGAAAAACAACAGCGGCGGCATCTCTGCCTAAATCTTGACCCAAACACAGAAAGTGTAACTCTCTGCGGAAGTTTTTAAACCGAATCTGGCGTAATTCTTGGGCTTTGGGTGCGTAATAATAACAGCCAGATTCCAAACCTTTGACACCACTTACAGCAATAAACGTTTCAATTAAGTTGAGGTCAAAGTAATCGGGAGTCCGGTCAAGATTTTGCTCAATGTAATTTTGGGGTTGGTAAGTGAAATCAAGTAAAACCTTGAGTTCATCAAAGGTTAAATCATCACCACTGTAAGCACGGGTAGAACGGCGCTTATGGATAGTTAATTCCAAGCCAGAAAGATTATCGCCCCAGTTCATGGGTGTGGTAGCTGTGGGAATTTTCAGACAGAAGGGAAAATTATATTTATCTTCCAAAGACTTTTCTTGTTTGACAGCTGGTAAATTCAGCTTACCGGTGACACCTGATTGAATTTGGGTGTGATGATGAAAATATTTGAGTAATTCGCCGTCAGGGATGTGGGGATAGTTAGTTTCTGTAGCTGAAGGTAAAGCAGTACATCCTGTAGACAAATTTTGTTTGATATCTAATAAGTCTGCCATAGCCAAGACTGCGATCGCACCTTCTTGTTCTGGATCAATATATAACAAGTCATTGACAGCATCATCGACAAAACCACCAATCAAGTGGGGACGATAATCAGTAATAGCGCCAGCTAACTCAATATTTCCCAACAAATGTCCTGTATCGAGAAAAATTCGCCGATAAGCCCGATCTTCATAACGCCAAGCTGAACGATAAAAAACCGCAGTCACCACAATTGCCAATTGGGTACTGTCTAACGCCGAGTGCCAAAAACAAGCATCTTGCAAAGCTTGCCACACATCATTTTCCCAATACATCATTAGTGAATGAGTGCGACACTGATAGTTATAAAGCCCTGCGGGGAGGAATGGTGTACCGCGAGACACTATATACACCTCTGCTGGATACAACCCGCCAGCACTGGGCGCAGAACGCAAATACACCGCACTGCCCATAGAAGGCATTCTCGCCGTTAATCCGTAGCTGCGAAACAGTAACCGAGATAGCCTTTGCCACCATTGAACATCTTCTGCTTGAATAGCCAGGGGTTCTAACGATTCTTGCAGGTAAGGTTTGAGATCAAAAGCCGAGCCAATTTTATACTCCTTAAAAGGTACTGGCTGTTTAGCCCAGTCTAGCCTTTGGTTCTTCGAGGCTAGGGTTTCAGGGTCATATTTAGTACGTTCGTGGTAGTGCTGTGCAATAGATTGGTGGATTTCTGGCATAGTACTTTCAATACCCTAGGGCTTGCTTTTTTGATCTTGGCATTCATCTGGCTCATTATTTCGTGTTAAGCGGTACAATCCCATGAAAGAGTCAATGGTCAATAGTCAAGTTCTTAATTTCTAGTTTCTCCTGGTGTATGGGTGCGCCGCCAACGTAGAAAACCGTAGACACTCGCAGTTAAAATCAATAAATAAGGAGTGTAAACCATTAACCATATACCCAACTTTAATAGCCCAACAGTAAAGCGGCCTAGAGATTGGGTCGAATTGTTCCAAGTTTCTTGAATTTGGGAACCTACTGCGCGTTGGGGACTGGTACTAGATACAGCTGCTTCTAGATTTAGCGTAATGGTGGAATAGGCGACTTGATTTTGGATGTTTTTGAGTTGCGCGTCAATTTGCTCGATAGATTGTCTGACTTGACTAAGTTCTTGCGCCACACTTAACACATCACGCACAGAACCAGCCCTGTCCATAATTTTTTGTAAATTAGCTTCAGTTTTCCGCAGATTAGTTAATCTAGCTTGGAAATCCACCAAGCGATCGCCGACATCTTCGGCTGTAATATTACGACTTTCTATTGTACCTAATTTAGCTAGTTCTTCTAATGTCGGTTCCAACAAGTTCTGCGGCACACGCAGTTGTATAGATGCAGTGTGACGGGAATTTTCTTTGGTTGGTTGGCGTTCATTTAACCCAATTAAATCACCTTGTTGTTTGGCAATAATTTGTGAAACTGCATCAATGCTTTGCTCAACAGAGTTCACAACTACCTTCATTGCTGCCTTTTTGATTAATTGGGGACGCGCACGGGGTACTGGCGCGGCTTCGGCTTTTTGGGCAACATTTCCAGCTATATCAGCGGCTGGTTGATTTGCTAGTTGACTTTCTGCGGAACTTGGCGGTAATGATCTGCTAGATAAATTTTGCGGCGCAGAAGCGCAACTGGTGAGAACAACTCCTCCCAGTAAAGCACTCATAAATAAGGCAGATTTGCGTGGTAAGGGCAGAGAAAAATTCATAATCTCACCTTGGATGGATGGAATTAATCTCAGTATTGCCGAGGAAAGTTTTGAAGTTGGAATTGTTGCAATTTATGTAACAACTATTTTGCCAAATTTATGTGTGTGAGATAAATCACCGGAACTACCAGATTACTGAAATAGACTCAAAGTTGCGGTGTAAAAAAATACTTATCTTAAAAAATATGAATTTTGTAGAGTTACTTTTAGTTTTGGCTACGGTGCTGAATGTCGGAGATAGCAATATAATTACCGTCAAAAGCGATACAGGACAGATTCAGACAGTCAAACTTACCTGTATTAATTTACCAAATGCAAGACAAAAACCTTATAGTTCAGCCGCAACGCAGAAACTCCAACAACTCTTACCAACAGGTAATCCTGTTGTTATTAGAAGAGTAGCCGAAGATGAAGGCGATCGCATTCTTGGCGAAATATTTGTAGATAATCAGTCGATCAATCTCCGCTTAGTTGCCGAAGGTAATGCTGTTGTTGATCAAGATTCTATCGACAACTGCTCAGAATCCCCAGAGGGTTAATATTCATCATCCCTGAGAACAAAGCCAGATTCTCTGTTGAGAAACCCGGAAAGCTGTTTGATTAAACCCCTAAGCCGATTAAATTTATGTTCTAATTGCGTATCAAAAGAATGTATTCGGTAGTCGTAATGTTCTTTCTTGCCAGCGTACTCAGTTAGGTGAACATCAAGATTTTTCTCAATCGTGTACAGCCGTCCATTAACGCTGTCCTTGAGTTGATCAACCGCAGATAAAACATTTGTCTCAACTCTTGTAATCCTGGCATTGATATTAGACTCAACCTGAGCAAGCCGATAAACAGCGCCAAACAACATAAACAAAAGAGAAAAAACAGTCAAAGCATTATTAATATCAATTTTCATACTTATTCTGGTGGTACTCGGCTTGTCATAGAGCCATCTGGCATAAACTCAAAATTCATATAACAGTTGTTGGCGATTTCATTCCATTCGCTAACAGCAGAGGACAAAGGTAAACTTTCTGTAGGAATCGACTGTAAAACAAAATTCCACAGCAATTTCAAATCATCAAGATTGAAATCTTGGCGATTAGTAACACCTAAAGTAATAGCTAAAGTTTCAAGTCTACGTACAGCGTCTTTATCAACTGCATCAGAAATAAATTGATTGTATGCAGCATTACTCTGCATACTTCTATTAAATTCAGCCCAATTAATTAGGGGAATGGGTTCAGATTGCAGGATTTCAGATACTAAAATAATCTGCCCAGCCTGTAATCTATATTTTTCAGGATTTGAGCTTAACTCCTGCCATTTCTCATCAGTGATTTGAATTGCAGTATCAGGAATCAAGCTATTTATAGCGTTATTGAAAAAGCCATCAATTTTATTGTTGGAATCAAAATTCACAAAATAAGCCATATTAAATTCCTATTGCAAAAACTCTAAAGCTGACAATTGTTGTATTCGTAGTATTCATTAGTATTCTCGCTGTCACCCTAGTGTTGATCAGCGATTCAAATTGCACTCCGTTGGCGCTATTATTAGCACCACTTAATAAGCACCCAACAACGTTGTATACAGTGTTAAATGCAATTGGAAAAGTAATATTAAAAGTGTATGGAGTACCGCCAGTAAAACTTTGGCTTGCAGCGGTGTATGTTTGCCACTGCAAGATTAGCCCATTGGGTAATTTTATCCACCCAGCATTAACTGCTAATGATTGACTCGCGCCTAGATTAGCCCAAGCAATAGCAGCATCAGCCAAGTCACTCAGGTTATTATTTTTCTGTAGTGCTGTAGTATTTGGATTCGTCAAAGGCATATTAGGTTAGTTCTCTGACTAAAGCACTACCATTTGCTGCTGTCCAAATACCAGAAATTGCCCCAGTGTAACTAAAGGGAATTTCGTAATATCCGCCCGCTTCAAGTATGGCGACAAAAGCACTTGTAGACGCAGTAGCACCAAACTCAATATAAAGTTTGGCTGTACTATTATTCCAAATCGTTCCGCCTTTTCGGCTATTATTTGTAGCCAGTAAAGTAATGCTTGTAACTGATGCGTTGACGCTACTGGGTGTGCTGCTGCTACTAGTTGGCGTGGTTACGGTTACACTTGCAGGATTAGATAAAGGCATTTATTAAATACACTCCTATCTTTTATTTTGTTAACTTAAATTTCATTCTTGAGCTTTCCTAGCTCTAAAAGCAAAGTTTGTCTCAATAAATCAGCAGGCATAACCATGCTTTTTTCATTAATACCAATTTCCCAATTTTGACTATCACGTTTGAGTTTTATCTCTTGCCCAGAATAGTCAAAAACAGCATAAACGCTGAAAACTAATATTTCTGTTGGTGGAACAATCTTGATTTTTAAAGATGATTGAATACCACTGTCTAAATAAGTATCAAGTTCTTTTTTGAACTGCCCAGTCAGCGCATTAATAGCCGTTTCTTCAGCTTTTTGTCTGTCACCATTAATAATTTCCGCTTTAGCTTGATTAGCTTGCCACGCTGAATTAATGGCTTCTTCAATGTTGAATTGAGGTAAAATAATTTCCATATTTCTCTGTTAATTGGTTGAGTTATCTGCACCGGGTTTCTTGAGGAGTTCTAAAATGATTTCCTCAAAATTAATCGGCTTGGTATCAGTCCATAAATCTATTCGTTCATCCTTACGGATGTACCTTTTACCGTTGATAGGTATACCGGAACCAGCCGCACCAGGAACACGATATTGATTCATGATCGTGAAGTAAGCGGGGTAGATTCTCACTGGTTGCTTAACGTAAGTCCCGCTAACATCCTCGGTTCTGTCTTCAGAAATTGTTGGTTTTTTTGTGATATTTCCTTTGCCTAATGCGGCAAGTGCGCGTAGTCTATCTTCCGCCTCATCCCCAGTTTGACCAAAACAGGCCATGCCTCGCCCGTTGTCCAGTACGGTAAACGCTCGATACCGCCCATACATATAGCCATTAGCACCGCCACAGGCCAGTTTTATCCGTTCCCAATCAAGCTTGGCAGGGTCAATTTCAGGTACTACATAGGTTCCGCTAACCAGTCGGTCTTGCCCGTTTCGTTTTGTCCAAGGCGGAGTTTGAACACTGAAAAATTGCACGATCAGCGTTAGGCTTCTGGGTTTAGCCCGTAGATATTCATCAACAGGAGAACCCACGAAAGTTCCAATATCCTTGGATTCCATTAACTGATAATTGGTCAGCGTTTGCACAATCACTGGCTTGAGTGCTTCTTGAGGCCCTGCCAAAATAATTCGCTGATCATCAATACTGCGATCTGGCTGAATCTCAACGTATTTCGTTTTACCCATTGGGGGTAGCTGCTGTTGTTTGAGTTTTTCGGCTGCTAGGTAAGACTCAACAGAATTTGCAACAACATAGCCAGCTTCCACGCAGCCATCCCAAGCTTCCTCCAAAAATTCTTCTACAAAATTTCGTAAGAAAGTATTGGGGATAGATTCAACAGCATTATCCATTGCGATCGCAAACGACCAGGGTTTACTGTCCTCTGCCCCCCAAGCTTTAACTGCTTTAGCCGCCTTGTCACCAAATAATCGGTTAACCAAACTAACGTTTGATTTAACAAACTTGCGAAGATTTTTAAAACCCCAAAGTAGTAGTGATTGAACTCCACTAATGAAGGTGTACCGCACTAAGTTAGCCAAATTAGACAGAAATTCTTCAGCCAATTCTTCTACTACATTTTCTAAAACGTAAGCACCTAATGGCTCGTTAAAAGCCATGATGGTAGCCCCTGGTAGAACTCCGCACCCCAAATAACCAATTAAATTTCCCAACGTTCCACCCAGCATTCCGCCTAAGGCATCCCAGGATTGCTGAATTTGCTGGTCAATTGTCTTGTCAGACATATTCCAGTCAAATGTCCAAATGAACTGGAGTGTACTAGTAAACAGGCTCCACAAGCCAGTCAGGGTAAAACTAATTAGACCGCCAACATTTGCAATTAAAAAACCAACTAATCTACTGCCAGCATTCCAAAGCCAACCTAAAATGTTGCCGTTGTCGTCTTGCTGTTTATCCTCAAATGAGTTTTTGAAAACTCTTTCCCCAATAGAAGAGCGAGTTTGACGAGATTCTAAAGTTGATTCGATAATATCTGCTAACCCCATAGTTCCTCCAATTTGACTTGCAAATTAGCATCTGGAGTCACACCGATATAACGTTGACGACGGCGACTGGTTTTGTAAACTTCAAAATCTCGAAAATAAACTGAACGCTCTTGTAAGTCTTGGGGAATTGGTACTTCAAAAATCACGGGAGTAGGGGAAGGATAGACCCTTATAGCATTCCCAGTTTGGTCACTGTTTGCAGTCTTGTATCGGGGACGAATTAGAACGTAGCTAGAAAGTTTAGTCCAATCGCTGCAAATAAACGATGCTCGAATGGTGGCGTTTGCACCAGTTGCAGTCACGGGCAATTTAATCCACTGTTTTTTAACTGCTTCCACTGTGCCAAGGTTATTCCAAACGCCAATATCATCCGTAACAGTCGTCATCGTTGCTGCGTTCCTCTATTAACTGGTCGTACTCCCCACCCTCACAGTATTCTTCTAGTTCATCCTCGGTCACAACTTCTAAAATGCCACTCCCCGCACGGGCTACAAACGCAAAATCAGGATTACGATCCGCGAAATTTTGCCAGCCGATCGGGAGGGTTCCATGCAGATAGTTGTAAAACCAAGGATGTCCAGGCAGAATTAACCCAGATTCTGTTTCAATTGGCAGCATCATTAGCCGTTGTTAGCTGGCGCACTAGCTAAAATCTTCTCCTCAGACAGAATGTCATAGCCTGCTTCAGATGCGTCACCTTGACTGTCTGTAGAAAAGAAACTGGAGAATGTAGACCCATTAGGTAACAGTATTGCAGCACGTCCAGGGTAAGGAATTGAAGCACCACTTACAAGCTTGTTACGTTCAGCCTCAGTAGTAATGGTTGTTGAGTTTTTCAACCCTAAAGCAGCACCGTAAGACTCGAAATCAGTTTTATTCATGGGGAAGCAATACAAGCTCCCATCACTTAATTCAGCAATAGCAGTCAAACTTTGTCTGGGTGAATTCGGCGCGCGTAAACTTACTCCCGTGCGACTTTTTGATAAAGTCCAGCCTGCTGCTTGAGCCAATCCAATATTGTTATATCCACAGAACGTGCTAACAGATTGCTGTTGTCCAGCAGCAGCACCAGTTTTTTTCAAAACTCTGGGGGGGTTAGGTGCTGAAGCACCAATTATTTTTAGTCTCCCAGCTGCAACGGCGTTTGGCTGTACGTGACCTAAAGCTGTGATATCTGCCGCTGTGACACCTGGAAGGGAAGTTAAATCTTTGGGTTTAAAACCAAAGTACATCAAGTCGTTAATGGTTACAAAAACGAGGTTTGACCGTTTTTTACCACGAGTATAAGAAGACATAAATAGTTGAATCTCTGCTTGTTTAATCAACGTTATTCGGCTCTGTTTGCTAGTAGCAACAGCAAGAACACATAGACAGAGACTAGAAAAACCTAAGTCACAATAGACACTTTTAACCAACCGATAAAAGTTTAATTACCAGTTATGATTTAACAACTAATTTTCAAAAATGGCATTTAGACCCCTAGGGGTCTAAAAAAAGACGACACCTTAATTAGCGAGAAAAAAACGCTGCAAAAAGCGATTATCAACGATGGAATTAATTGTTTATCCATTACTCTGTACAACGAGCAAACGCACTATGCGTAGGCGTTGGCGAAAAAAGAATTATGGTGTTAAACAACCGTATCGCTACGTACCCCAATACAGACTTATCAAACGCTTGATGCAAGAATTGGGATATACCGAGGTACAAGTGCGCCAACAAATATTTAACGAAAGACTTTGGCTGTTACGTGAAGATTGGGGACAGAATGAAATTACAAAAGCTGATGTGTAATTTAAGTGCTTTCACTTGTGTCTGCACCAATTTCTCGAATTTTTGGTCTTTGATTCAGAGGGCGACTATAAGGATGTAAATTATCAGTTATCCCTGGTTTAGCGATAAACCCTGATTCGGCACTTTCTACGAATTCGTCCCAGTCGCTCTTTTTAGGTGGTGGCGGTGGCGCGTCTGGGTTGTTTGGGTCTGGCGGTGGCGGAGTTTTAGCCAAAGTATCAACCGCACTTGAAAGTTTTACCGCACCTTCAAGAATGTCTTTGATTTTGGTTAATGGGCTACTTGTGCCAATATTCCGAAAATTTGCAGCCCTGTACATAGCAGCCATTTCTAATATTGGTGCAATTAAATCATTCAGGTCGTTCTTGTCATCGTTATCCCAACCTTTTACGCTAATTTCTCCAGGCTTAAGCATTTTATCAAGTTGTTTTTCACCAGGAACAAAAGTAAAAGGTATTTTTCTATCGATTTGTTTACCTTTATATCCAAGAAATTCTGCATTTGCCGCACCATAATCTCTTGCTAAAATAGCTGATTGTTTAGCACTTCCCGCCTCAATCATGGCGTTTACAGTTGCTACTAAATTAGCTGCTGATTCGCTTCGTAATACTAATAGTAATCCCACTATTTCAGCGACTGCTTCAGCTAGATTTGGCATAGTGACTGTTTGTTGCTGATCACCTTGTTGGGTAAGGTCTGCATCTTTGATTTTTATCTCTTGTGGAAACTGCCCAAACTGGGCATTAGTTTGAATAACAGAATAAGCAATGTATTGCGCCAGACTGTCTATTTGTCTTGTTCCACTGTTTTTCTTGACTAAACTATTTGGCACAGAAGCGGGTAACGGGCCAATTCTTTTTAATATAAGTCTTAGTAGTTGGTCATTATTAGAATCATTGTTGCATTGACACATACATTCACAATCTTTCGGCGGCGGCGGTGGTGGTGGGTCGTAATTTTCTAGTTTTTTGGCACTAGTTTGATATTCATCTACTTCTATAGAATACCCACTTCCATAGTAAGAAATACCAGAAAAATCTTCAGAGTAACCATCAATAGAAATTTGCCTACCTTCAAAGTAGGATGGCACTTCTACAGGAAACAGAGAGCTATCATAACTAAAAAATGAATACTCAGTTTTAATCGTATTTCGTTTACTTTCTAAAATTAGATTATCTGTAGCATTAATTATTCTGGCGTATTGATTAATATATTGAGAAGCCATAGCAGCAAAATAATAGCTACTGCTTTCTATATCTATATGTGGATAAACAGAAGCCCCAACCGCGTAATAAACTTTAAAACTACCTGACGCATTAGCGATAAATTCTGCCGTTGCATCTTCATAATCGCCCGGCAGTATTCCATCTAAATTATTAACGTGAGTTTCAATTATAGGAATGCTCCATACACCTTGAGCGTATGCAACATTCATTTTAAAGCTATATTGGAAATTAAATGTTATCGAACAATTAGCAATAACATCTGTATCTAAATAAATATCAGTTTGAATGGGATACTGAATATTAATAACATCAACTTGATAGACCTCTTCTACTAATCCAATGGGTAAAGTAAACTGGCTACCAACGCCATCGTTATAACCATATTGCAAAGATTTATAAGTAATATAAACCCCCGAATCAAGAGTAGTATTATCATCATAATTTTCTAAATCGGGATTATGTGGTGGTGGCGGTGGTGGCAACCTACAATCACCTGGCTTGCGATAAACAAACTGATAAAGAGGTAATTTGATGAATCCAAATGATGGTGCAAATTGAATACCAATATTGCAATCATCTTGAACTTTTGATAATCCAAAATCTACAAAATCTCTAGTGAACGGATTACCGCCACAGAATGGACTGTCAGGCCAGCGACCGCAGTCAAATGGACTAACTGAACCCCCAGGAGTTGCATAAAATCCACCGCCTACGGGGAATAATCCCGGCGTTGGCGGTTCTGCTTCCTGTGGCGGTTGCCAGCCGTCATTCTCTGGGGGTCTACGCTGGCGCGGTTGTTTCTGTTGGCGAACCATTGGTAAATCTCACAATCAAACCATAAGAGTCATTGTGTAAGCGTTGATATTTATCGCGCATTACTTCTAAATCAGTTTTACCTACAATGCGATAAGGCATTTTAAAATCAGCTTCATCATTCATATTTAAAATAATTCAATTCCAGAGACAACTGAGTTTGAACTTGAAATTGCAGTAATTACACCTTTGTAATTAATTTCTTGGGTTGAGTATTGAAAAATTCCGTATGGTTTTAATACAATTCCTTTACCGAGAAATGGTAATGTTCCTAAGTCTAAATAAATATTGATGTCTGATTCGTTAGAAATAATTACATTTTTTCTGTTTGGGTTTGCATTCAGTATTGTAGAAATTTCATTATTCACAGTTTTGTTAAAGGGAACAGAATTATTAATTGGTGTGGGACTATCGTCAATACAAATTTCTTTGACATAGCTCCCGTGAATTGTCACGGTATCCCCAGACTGAAGCAGCCCCCATCCTGCATCTTTTAGCTGAACTCCTAATCTGCCGTTTTTACCTAATTCAATGGCTAAATTTTGGGTGTACAAGTCCATGATGTTGTACACCCGGTAAGGGTAGCCCGCAGGGTTAAGTAAGCTAATTGATCCTACAGGATGCCAATTAATAGAATCTTCCGATACTAATAAATCTAGTTGTTTTCTGGCTGAACTCCACTCTGTATTTAGTGATTTGTACAAAGCTTGTGTGTTGCTATCCTCTAGCGTTATGTCTGGTAGATTCGCTTCTGGTAGGCTGGCGATTTTTACATAAGCCTTGAGATTTTTTACAAAAATGTTTTCACTGACAACTGACCCAGTATCGATAGTGAAATCATTATCAGTAAAAATAGGGTAAACATTGGAAGTGCTATTAGCATCCAACTTCAAAACAATTGGTTTGGCTTCATTGATAGTAGATATCGCCATGATGTTTTTTTAAGGTCATATTTGATTGTTCCCAGAAAGTAAATTTAGTTTTACTGGGTTGACATCATGACAATTATCAATCGGGCATATCTTCCAGTTTTATGTAGAAGTGGTATATACGCTGATGGCGTGTAATGCTTGCGAATAATAGGATTGAGCAAATATTTATGAGTAGTGAATATTTACAAAATTCCGCTTTTACCTCTTTTTTGGGTAAAAGCGGAATATCCAAAATTTTGTTTTTGATATGCCCAAGGTTAACAGAAAAGGTAAGGCCGCCGTCATTTCTAACGATGAATTTTCAAAGTTGCGTAAACACATTAAGACTCAAAAGTACAAGCTGCTTCTTGACCTAGCTTGGTACACGGGCGAACGTTGGGGGGCTTTGCTCAAACTTAAGGTGAGTGATGTTTACGATCGCCACGGTAAACCCAGGCAGATACTCATTTTCCCAGGAATTATCAGAAAACACAGGCCAGACGGTACAGCCGAAACTGTGGAAATTCCAGTGCATGACAATTTACACGAGTCGCTGGAACGCTTTGAGCCTGGGGATAGTGAATGGTTGTTTCCTTCGCGGTGCGGGACTAAGCCAATTACTTTACGCAATGCCTATGACATTCTCAAACGGGCGACCGAATGCGCTGGTATGAGTGCCAAAGGAATTTCAACTCACACTACCCGCCGGAGCTTGGTTAATCGACTGCGGAAGAATGGTACGGCTAAATCTGTGATTCGCAAAATCACAGGACACCGTGATGATAAGGGTTTAGACCCCTACATAGATATTGATATTGATGAGGTCAAAGGAGCGATCGCTACACTATGAGCCGTGAACTATTTTTAAAAATTGAAGAACTTTACGTTCGCGCTACTCTTGCGGACTACAAACACCCCTATGATTTGGCCAAGGCAATTGAAGAAATAGCAAATATAGCTTGGGATGCAGTGGATGAGCATTTAGAATATCTAAATATCAATAACTCTACTGAGTAACACTTTTGCGATCGCAATTCTGGCGCGTAGAACTGCGATCGCATTTTTCATCCACTACAATCAAGCTGAAATATTCATTTTTTGCGATCGCTCTCCTGCCTTTTGGCGCGATCGCATTTTTATGATTGGTCTGGGTTATCTTGCTGCCAGTCAACTTCAAGGTCAAGACGCATCAATTCAATTAAAGCTTGCTCGATTTTCTCGTAAAATTCGATTGCCCTTTCACGAGATGAAGTCCGGACTGTCAACTCTACAGTCATCTCATCTTCACTCAAAGTCAGGCGAACATGATTAGTTCTTGGTCTACCCATTGCTACCTCTCAACATCTGCTTAATTTCAACTGGGGTCTGTCCATCTGCGATCGCAAATTCTACGGCCTGTTTTTTCTCACGTCCCTGCTGTGATCGCAAACTACCAAGGTGGCATCTGTTTATCTTTCTGCCTTCCATCCAGCAGTAACGGTAATAATAATGTTTCTTACCGCAGCGTTTCACCCAGTATTCTTCAATCCAATGGGTGTGTTCGGGAGCAACTTGATTATTTAGTTGTTGCTCCCGAACAGTGTCAGTGTTCAGAGTAGTTTGTGTTACTTGCTCCCGAACACTCATTACTTGGGTTTCGGCTACCAAGTCAGGATATTTCTTTTCCCATTCATTCCATGCCCTTTCATATTGCTGATGCGTTGAGTAGTCGTCCGGGTCTGGTGGTTCGGTGCTGTCGTCATACAGCAAGCTAATTTGTCCGTTATTCTCAACCGTTCCAGGTGAAAGGACAATCTCATCCCAATATGGATCATGGACTGTTTTAATCGTTTGCGTTGGGGCAAGGTTAAACAGTGTTAATTGTTCAGTCATAATTAATTTGCTTTAGTAGATGCCTGCCAAATTGGCAGGTTTTTTTATACATAGGAATCAACCAGAGGGGAATAATTCATTCCACTCTGTAGAGTTCCCATATTTTTGAAGTAGAGCGTTATAGTTTCGCGGATGTATCCACCACTGACCACGAATACAACCTCTAATAAATCCTTCTGGGTTTTCAATCTTCTCAAATCCACCACGAAGATTGAACATGATAATTGCTAGTTTGATTTCGTTTTCAGGACGTTCTAAAACCTCTTTAACATCTGAGTCAAAATGTATACCAACTTCATTCAAGAGTTCCGAGTTGGTGTCAATAGAAGATTGCTGCTGCTGAGAACTACCCCCGACGACAGATTTATCATTTGAAGTGGGTAAATCGTAACTAGAGTTACTATTGTGTAACTTTTTTTCTCGCACCTTTTTAGGTGGCTTCAACCACTCCAAGGGTCTTACAAGTAACTTAAATATCTTCCATGAGTACTGTTTAACTACTTGCACTACTCGCACTTCAACAAGTAAATCAAACATCTTTTTAAGGTAGTTGTGAGCGTATGGCTTGCCCCTCACCTTTGCTACCCATGAATTTATTTGTGCTAAATCTGGCTCTATTTCTGTACCTATTTCGCCTTCTCTCATCAGGCACTGCCAAATTAATTTGGCTGCTGGTGGTATGTGATGTTGAAAGCAGTATGCCTCGTGTTCTTCCGTCCACGGAAGATTGATTTTAATGTTATTTTCTGTCATTATGATGTTAGTAGTAATTAGATATTTAGCCGCCCGGAAGTAGTGTTTTAGGCGGCTATTTGCATCTTTAAAAGCTTGGTTCGCACTGGTGTAGTGAATGCGATCGCATTAAAAAAACCGTCCTTACCCATATAGGTAGGACGGTTTTATTCTAAATGCTCGGAATCGTTTTCTAGTTGAGACTGAAGTGATTCAAACTCTTGGATTCTAGATTCAATTTTTTCTGCCTCTGCATCAAGCTGATGAATTTCTTCGTAAAGCTTTTTGATTTCCTCTTTTTTTGATGCCAGCTGATCACGATAGTCGCCAATCAGTTGGCGCAGCATTCCCCCAGTAATTGATATTCCTGGGGAGAGGATACTTGCTCTCTTGCTATTCGTTCTATCATCTCGCTCTTGCTGATGCCCATCGCTTTGGCCTTCGCGTCTAACATCTCTACCCCTTCGGGTGTCAGTGTTAACGTCAAGTCTTTCTTGCGTTGACCGTGTAGCGGTTTCCTCATTAGCTATACCCATGCACTACTCCTTAATTGTACCCTGGCACTATCTTTACATATAACCCTGGTACTATTATATTTAAAGTTGTACAGGGGTACAATTAATTTGCATAATACAACTGCGCCCCAACTCCAAAACCAAACAGAGATAGCAGCCTGTAGCCCGTAGTGCATAAAAACAAAGACCTGCTGTGGAGTTGAAAACGGTCAAAGCCTTGCTGTAAAAGGATTTATTTCCTTAATCACTAATCGACACTGGCATTTAACCCCTGTAAACACGCTGCATAGTGGCACTTAAACCCCACCATGCACACACTCAAACCGCACTATGCACGGACTTAACGCTGTGCATCATATCCTTATGCACCCATTATGGAAGCACTAGAACCCGCTGTTAATGGCAGTAAAGCCACACTAAACACCGACAAGAAAACCACCAAAGAAAAAGACAAGCCGAAACGACACTTACCAGCTTTACCAAGTGCCGTTTCGGCCGCAGACATGAACAATGTCGAATATTCGGGACTGGCTGACAGAACAGCGGTGGAATGGTCATCTCTCAAAAATTACGAGATGTTCAGTCTCAGCCCTGACGGTTCATTCCCAATGATGAAAGTTAGTCGCTCGAAAGCTGTGCGGCTGGCTGACCGCGAAGTGATGATGGTCGGTTCCGGCCGCTGCTTTCGAGTTTCCTTGTCTAACCATCCAAACAAAACAAGC
Source organism: Nostoc sp. LEGE 06077 (assembly GCF_015207705.1). Lineage (GTDB taxonomy): Bacteria > Cyanobacteriota > Cyanobacteriia > Cyanobacteriales > Nostocaceae > Nostoc_B. The sequence continues at coordinate 496 of NZ_JADEWI010000067.1, read as the reverse complement.
CCTAGTTAGAGCCTAGAGCTTGCCTTGAATTGAATTTCTACCTAACAAAGAACTTTACCATGACAGAACATCGACCGTTAACACCCAAAGAACAAAAAGTTGTTGATGAATTTGAAACCGCCCGCCCTGGTTTGGGAGCGATCGCCGAAAGCAACATCCGCAACAATCATGTAACCGGTTGGGCTGACATCATTGCAGACACCCCAGAAGAAGAACTGGTAGTGCGTGATGGTTTTAGCTCCAACTCCTTTATGTACAAGAGGTTGGGTGATGGATAATCTCGACACTTGCGAATCAGAAATTAAGGATAGTATTACTTCCAGCCTAGAACCCATGCCGGAAGCTGTACCCCAATCACCCGAAAATTCTATTTACAACTTCAATGTAATTCTTGATCAGGAGGGGGAATGAACCAACTGTTAATTCTCCTGTTGACTTTGCTATCTCTAACATTTGCGATCGCAGCAATTTACAAACAGGAAGCCAGTCAGCCTTG
>NZ_JADEWI010000066.1 GCF_015207705.1 Nostoc sp. LEGE 06077 | reverse complement strand
CTCCAACTACAACAGAAATGGTTGATAAACTAATATCAGTTGCACTCGACTTAATAAATCCTCAACATTTAAGAAACTGGTTTGCTACTTGCTGCTACTGTACCTCATAACAGCCGGAACTGCTGTAAATCTTTTTTAAGCTGCTGAGAAGCTTTCTCAATCGCATTGATACTACCTGGATTTACTAATCCATAATAGTCAAAAATATAAACTCGATTATTTTGAGTTGCTTTGAGTTTTTGCCAAAAAGGTTCTTGACTAAAGGATTCCAGAATCTCTTTATTTGATTTTGCTTGGGGAGGGTTGATGACAATTATCGTCTCTGGATTAACTTCTAAAACTTTCTCTGCTGATAAAGTGACATAACCACCAAAAGGACTTTTACCTTGTAAATCTGCGGCGACATTCTTGAGTTGAAATTTTTCTAACAAGTTTCCCGCCCAACTGCTTTTATTTGGTGTGAGAATTGGTTGATTACTCACTAACACCAAAGTAGAGATATTTTGTTTTTGTTTCTCTGGCAAAAAACTTTTGTAGCGAGTTAATAAAGGTTCGGGGTTTGCACCGATTGAATCACCAATTTTTTGAGTCAGATTTTCTAAGGAATCCCATGTTTTGAGTTGAGTCAGTAAAGTAGGAATTTTTAATTCTTGCAATCTTTGTATTACTTGGGTAGAAAAACCTTCGATACCAATGACTAAATCTGGTTTTAGAGCCACAATTTTTTCTAAACTAGGAGGGGTTTGACCTTCACTAACGCGAGGAATATCCTTAAAACCAGGGTCATTTTTAAATAACGAATTTCCAGCGATACCCACTAGCTTAGTCTTATCAAGTTGATAAATAATATCTGTTGCTAGAGATGAAAGACTAACTACTCGTTTGGCTATTTGTTGATTATTAGGGGTTGCTGTAATAGCAGGTGTTTGTGGTTGCGGCTGTTGAGTTGTAGCACTGCTACAAGCAATTAAAAATATACTTACTAGAATTGCTAATGCTGAGGATATCCAACGACGATACATATAGAAATCAACCTATAGTAACTATGAGAGTTGCTGATAAAAAAGGCGAATGTAGACAATACCAAAATTCCCCAAGAATTTATAGCTATGCCACTTCGCCATTAAGTATACAAGGTTTATTGAGAAAAGCTTTAAATACTATACAGTAGTGTGTTAAAAAACTATTGTTAATTAAACAACAAATATCTGGTTTAGGAAAAAATTCATAGTAAAAATTTTTACCATCTAAAATCATTCATGAAAACTTGATTAATTGCTGGTTGAAATGGTGTTTTTACGGCATTAATGCCCAATCTTCAGGGGTGTTACAGTTAAGTAGCATATCAGTAGTAGGTAGGGATAACACTTGTATAGGATGTTGCTTAAGCCACTGCTGAAACGATCGCCCACCTTGGTTGATAAAATCTAGAAGCTGCGGTAAACACTGACGGCGATAAAAACCACACAGAGGTTCCCAGCCTTTAGTATGATGTGCCAAAGCGGCGATCGCATCTTCCCCCACATTATCCAGTTGTGCCGTCCATTCTTGCAACACCTCAACCTGCAAGTTCGGTAAATCGCAAGCAAGTAACAGCACCCAATCAGTTTGCACCTGTGCAAGTCCTTGAGTAAACCCTAGCAAAGGCCCGTGATTTACAGGCGCTTCTAAAATAAACTGACAACGAGGTAACTGTAAATGTTGATAACGTTCCGGCCAGGGAGTGACGATATAAACAGTATCAGCACAAGCCGCAGCAACATAACAAACTCGCTGTAATAAAGCCTCTCCTTGAACAGTCAGCAAAGCCTTATCCTGTCCCATCCGCGAACTTTGACCGCCAGCTAAGACAATGGCTGTGAGTGCTGAGTGCTGAGTCATTTGTGCTTCTATGTCCCTATTTTTCACCGCACCTGAATTTTCTCCCTAGACCTGAAATTTTTTTTATTTGCCAGGTTTCGTCTTGATAAATTTTACTTCTATGACCGATTCTCACTACAGTTATTAGTAAAATATCATCATATATTCCATAGATGATGCGGTAATCTCCTACTCGAATACGATAAGAATTTTCATCACCTTTGATTTTTTTAACTCCATTTGGACGCGGTTCTATAGCCAAATCTAGAATTTTGGCATCGATACGTTCTTTAATATTATTGGGTAGTTTATTTAGTTGTTTTATCGCACCATTAGTTAGTTCAACTTGATACATTAAGCCGTTTCTTTGTTATACCCTTGATATTCATTCCAAGAAACAGTACCATTTATACGTCTATCTTCTCTTGCTTCCTTAATAGCTTGTAAATCTTCCTCATCTTCCATATCATCTATTCTTTGTAAATAAGCGAGTATTTCATCTAACACACTGTCATAAGCTTGGTTTAACAACACATTGATAGATTCAATTATTGCTTTTCTTTCTTGTTCAGTTTTCATTGCTATTTTGCTTGATTTAGTAGATAGACCTTATCAGTTTTCTGCTTCCTAAAAAGGAATCATCCTCTAGTTTGACTTTGCTGCACTTGCTGTAACATTTGCTCGACACTTGTCGCTGGTGCAAGACATTTTAAACCTTGGCAAACTAAGGCGATACTTCCTTCTGGGAGGTTAGAGACTACAGAAAACGCTGCTACTGGCAAATATTGAGGAATGAGAGATTGAATTTGCTCGGTGGTGCTGCGAATTAAGGTAGAGTTGCGATACCAATCTAAAGCAGTGAATAAGCTGGGGCAAGCTTGAGGATGACTACTCATCACACTTTTAAAAGCTGTTAAGCCTTGCTCGGCTAAATCAAGATAATGCAGATTATCAGTGAGTAGAGACAATCGTACAAGATTTGCGATCGCCACTCCATTTGCTGAAGGTGTCGCGTTATCTGTATAGCTGCGTTCGCGGATAATTAAATCCTGACTGGCATCGCTGGATGTGTTAAAGTATCCACCTAGTTCTACACTCCAAAGAAATTCGTCGAATTCTGCTTGGATAGCGATCGCTTTTTCTAACCATTGTTGATCATCTGGGCTACAAGCTTGCAAATCCAGTAACGCTTTAATAAAAAAGGCGTAATCTTCCGACTGCGCTAATACTGTCGCCTCACCTTGATAATTCAGCCTGTGGAAACGCCCGTCAACAAACTGATTTTCCAAAATAAAGTTAGCTGCTTGTGCTGCTAATTCTAAATACAAAGGCTCTTGAAATACTCCGTAGGCTCTAGCTAACCCAGAAATCATCAAGCTATTCCAAGCCACAATCATTTTTGTATCCGTCACCGAAGGGATGCGGCCTGGCCAATTATGGGTTTTGGCTTCTTGGTTGTTCCGTGCTGGCGGAAATATTTTTAATGATTCTGGTGTATTACCATAACGAGCCGTAAATAATTTAGCTAATACCGTTTCTATTTCTGCACTTAATTGCCCGCCATTGCGCCTTTGCAGTACATTCAGCCCTTCAAAGTTACCCTGAGAACTAACTGTAAATTCTTGTTGTAATTGCGTCAGTTCTTCTGGTGTTAATAGCTGTTCTAGTTCGCTGTAACTCCACACATAAAAAGCGCCTTCTTCTGGCTCAACTGCTTCAGCATTAATGAAACTATCCGCATCTTGAGCCGCGTAAAAATAGCCTTCCGGGGCAATCATTTCGCGTTGCAGCCATTGTACAGTTCCCGCGATCGCCGTAGCAAAAGCCGGCTCTTGGATATCTGCACTCCATAAATTCGCCAGATACTCGACAATTTGCCCATTGTCATAAAGCATCTTTTCAAAGTGAGGTACTGTCCAAGTGGGATCAACAGTGTAGCGATGAAAGCCCCCACCCACATGGTCATAAATCCCACCCAACGCTAAATCGAGTCCTCGCTGAGTGCAAATTTGTTTACCATCATACTGAGAGGGTAAATTAAACCGAGTTCCCCGCAGTGCTAACTCTGCATAAGGCATCATCGGGAAGCTATTACCATATTGATTAGAAGTAATGATCCCCGTACTAGTTTGCCAACCTTTGCCAAATAATTCATTTTCTGCAACTGACTGGGGATCGCTATTTTGCAATACCGCAGAGGTGAGTAACGAGTCTAAAATTACCGCTTTGCGTTGGCGTAAGTCTTCTTTTCCCGTGTCATAGTAGCGCCGGAGAGCTTGTAGCACTTGTAAAAAACCAGGACGACCGTAGCGGGGATCGATAGGAAAATAAGTCCCAGCATAAAAAGGAACCAAATCTTCAGGAGAGAGAAAGGTATTTAAAGGCCAACCACCTTGACCACTCATCATCTGCAACGCCTGCATATAAATGCTATCGATGTCTGGCCTTTCTTCTCTGTCTACCTTAATAGGCAGAAAATTGGTATTCATATAATCTGCGATCGCCGCATCAGAAAAAGCCTCACCTTCCATCACCGTACACCAGTGGCAACTAGAGTACCCAATCGAGAGAAAGATAGGTTTATTTTCTGCCTTTGCAGTCGCCAGGGCTTCATCACACCAAGGCCACCAATCAATCGGATTTTCGGCGTGTTTACGTAGGTAGAGGCTTTTAGCTTGGGCAAGGCGATTAGTCATGATCTTGTTGTGTGAGGATAGATGCCTTCTTTGCCCAGTCTACCTTCTGAAAGCGAGAGTAGAACTACTCCTTACATAAAAAAATAAAACTTAGACCAAAGGTTTTTAACAGTCAGGTTAGTAAAGCGTGTGAGAAGAGTCAAATAGCTAAATCAAGCAAAAATTCTTGCTTTTGCCTTTTACCTTCTTACTTTTGCCTTGTTGTACTAGGGCAAAGAGCGCCACAGAAAACTGATAATGGTTGTAGATATTTCTGGTGCTGGTGGTTTAACGCTGGCTTGAATTTTTGTATTGTAATTAATTCCTGCTATCAGATGGAGCAAGAAAGTAATGATGGCGGCTTGCACAAGTTTTTCGAGCATGGCAGGTCTCCCTCAAGTGATAGCACTGCAAGTAAAATCCGTTTTTCTAAATACACCCCGTACTCATACATTTCCTAATTTGCCGGGATTTTCTGGAAAATTGCCTGAAAAATTAGTAAATAAATCTTGACAAAGTGCCAGTTTATATATTTGTATGGCAGTTTTCTTGTCAGAGCGATCGCTAGATATTTTGTAGTTGATCCTCTCTGGCGCAAGTGATGTCATATTCTCAAGACGCTTTTCCCTATAAAAAGTGCCTGAGTTATGATTTACATCTGTCAGATAGAAGAGAAAATTAGCTCTCTTGCAGGTGATGACAGCCATTCGCCGTTCTCATCGATAAAATAGATGTAAATTAGCTATAAGAACGCTGCATGATTCCTATCGTTATTGAACAATCGGGTCGGGGCGAACGCGCCTTTGATATCTACTCACGGCTCTTGCGTGAGCGGATCATCTTCTTGGGACAACAGATTGACAGCAACTTAGCTAACTTAATCGTTGCCCAAATGCTGTTCTTGGATGCAGAAGACCCAGAAAAAGACATTTATATGTACATCAATTCCCCAGGCGGTTCGGTAACTGCTGGTATGGGTATTTTTGACACTATGAAGCATATCCGTCCTAATGTCTGTACCATTTGTACCGGATTAGCAGCAAGTATGGGAGCTTTTCTCCTCAGCGCGGGTGCTAAAGGTAAGCGGATGAGTCTACCCCATTCGCGGATTATGATTCACCAACCTTTAGGCGGCGCACAAGGCCAAGCAACTGACATTGAAATTCAAGCGCGGGAAATTTTGTATCACAAGCGGCGACTCAACGAATTTCTCGCCGACCACACAGGTCAGCCAATTGAGCGCATCGCCGAAGATACCGAACGTGACTTTTTCATGTCACCCGATGAAGCCAGAGAATACGGCTTGATTGACCAAGTAATTGACCGTCACGCTGCTGGTAGCCGTCCGATGATGGTTGTGTAGTCATAGCAGAAAGCAGGAGGCAGGAGGAAAAGTCTTATGATTCCTGGCATTCCAGCTTTTAAATTGTCCTAACATATCTGACTACTGCTATGTTTGTGATTGTAGGGTGGGCATTATGATGCCCACCCTACTAAATTAAAGGTGTGGCTAGAGATTCCAAGTATTTAAGAAAATCGAGTAACTCTTCTTCGGTTAATAAATAGCGTCCTCTCTTGCCATAAGTCTTCATTAGATAATTTCTTAACCACTCGTCGTTTAAACCTAATCGCTGAATTTCTTCATCAGTTTTAGCTACTAAATCAGTCAGCAATTTGTCTGCTACTTGAGCTTCAATGAATTCCTCTGTATGTGATGGTTGAGATTCTAAAAAAGCAAGAAAATCGAGTAATTCTTCTTCAGTTAATAAAACGCGCGATCGCTTGCCATAAGTTTTAATTAGATAATCTCGTCCCCACTCTACACTCAACCCTAATCTCTGAATTTCTTGATCAGTTTTAGCTAAGTCTTCAGGCGATGGTTTATTTACTACGTTTCCTAATTCCTCTGGGTATGTATAGTCATCTTGGAACTCTTCATACTCACTGTAAAAATCATAGGAGCTTGTTATTACTACTTGTAATTCCAAATATATGAAAAAATCTCTTAACTCTGCTCGGTTAAGCTCAGTAAGACTTTGCTTGTTATAGGTTGTTATAAGATATTCTTTTTCTTTCTTTCCTGCCCAGCATAAACGTTCGAGTTCAGTGTTGATTTTAGCAATCAGAATTTGCTCTATTGGTGGAGTAGGTTGATCTTTCAAGTATCTGAGGAAGTCCAGTAACTCTTCTTCGGTTAATAAAACGCACGATCGCTTGCTATATGTTTTAATCAAATAATCTTTTAAATCATCTGAATTCCAGGTTAAACGATACATTTCAATATCAGTTTTAGCCACTATCTCAGATAAATTCACTGGTTCCATAACTGTCTTAATTTTTTAGTAGCTATTAGTCATTTGTCCTTGTTAAGGACAAATGACTAATGACAAATAACTAATTAAAATCCCGCAATGGGATCAGGTTGAGATTGCAGGTATTGTAAAAAACTGTACAATTCGTCTTCTGTTAATAAAGTGCGGCCTCGTTTATTGTAGGTTTTAATCAGATGTTCCCTTCCTTGTTCTGGTGTCCAACCTAAACGTTGCAGTTCAACATCTGTTTTAGCAATCACATCAGATAAATCAACGGGTTCGGCTTTCTTTTTTCTCTTACTAGTTCCGCTGGGAGTAGTTATAGTTTCGGAAGAACTATAATTGCGGGGAGTAAATGGTGTGACATTACTAGCAGTCATCCCCGAAAAAGTTGGCGTTTCTGGCTGATGACTCACTTCGATTTCCAAATTATCCGCAGGGGGAATAAATGCTGCTTCTCTGCTAGTGGTTACAGGTAAGCTAGGACTCAACTCCGGGGTATAAGTATTAGTGCTGAGTGCTTCTGTTACAAATAAATCTGGTTCGATATTTTTACTACTAGAAGATGGTAGAGATATTTCTGTCTTATTAGTAGCTAATTCCAAATCCTGATTTTTGGGAGATGAATAAGTGGATTCATGTACAGCAACTGTTGTGTTGATGACAGGAGTAGGCTGCACGGGAATTGTTGGTTTAGGAGATGCTTCAGCCTGAGTTTGTGGCAAACTTGTTACGCCTAAAACCATTAGCGCCCTATTCCTTGCTTGGTCTTCTGCGGCTTCTACGGTATCGGCTGCTGACAAACCAGTAGCGCGGATGACACCATCAATTTGCACACTGGCTTTAACAATATATTTGCCTTGAAAAATGTCTACTAATTCGGAAATCAAACTACCGTTAGGATACAAGCTCTGAAATTGAGCCAACATAATACTGCCACCAAAATCTAATGTCTGCTAAATTACGGGGTTAATGCTATCTAATTAATTCCCCTAGTTACTTTTGCTTACTCAGAGGTATCTCCTCAACACCCAAGTTTGAGAAATTTGCAACTGTAATGGGAGATAACTGAGTTTGTCTACAGTGAATCTATGGAAATATTTTAATTTTAAGTCCCAAATTCCTTTGTCGGCAGAGAAAATTTTAATTAAATTTAAGTTTTTGGCAGATTGATTGACCACCCCATAAATGCGATCGCCTACGAAAACTCCTACAGCACCCTCACGGCAATTTTTCTGGTATCTTAAAATTCAAGGTAATGTTTTTGCTGTGTTTGTGTGTTGTAATTGCAGCAGTAGCTATTTTTTTGGCGAAATTCTTGACTACTGCCCCTATTAGGTAGGTGATCTCACCTTCAATGCTATACTATTTACCTAATTCTCTATTTAGAACTATTTCCTAGAAGTACGCTCTAAATCTACAATAATGGAGATAAGGTTCGCCCTCACTGCTTGTATGACTGCTGTCCTGATTGTCACCGATTCTACAGATGGGAAAATTAGGTTTATCGGCAGTTTCTCCTAGTTAAAAATCAGAGTCTGATGGCGTAAAAGCACCTTCAAGCTAGACAATCAAACACCTGTGGTTTTTTCTACTTAGCGCTTTTGGGCAGTGTGGAGAGTAATCTTAAAGCCAGCCTCTCAAAAACCCTTCGCGTAATTACTTAGTAGATAAAACCCCCTTATCAGGCGTACTTTATCAGTTTGGTTAAGTGAAGGGGCAAAAAGCGCAAACTAACTCTGAAATGTTTGTGCAGTGAGAAGTTCCAAGATTGGGGGAGCGACTTTATCTCAAAGTGGGTTGACTTCCTTGGCGCGGAACTTCACAGAACCATGCCTCAAGGCAATTCGTTTCCAGTTAGTTAGTATCTGTAGGCCGTGAGGGTATACAGAACAGAACCAGATTCAAGAAGAATTCAGAAGTCAGAATTCAGGAGTCAGAACAAGAAAGTGTGATGAAGCAACGCCAAGAGTTAGAACCACCAAATCATAGATTGAGTGTGAGACTTAAACCCGTGATTCATCCACCAGTCGCCAAAAGGTAAATTCTGAATTCTGTCTCCTGTCTCCTGGATTCTTCATTGTTAAACCAACATGATGTTTTGACCAAAGGTCGGTTCACTGCATGGAATTTTCAATCGCTACACTCCTTGCCAATTTCACCGATGATAAATTGGTAGCTCGAAAAGTTTTAGAAAAGAAACTTGGCTGCGAAGATGAAGATAGTTTAGAAAAGCTGCATATTGCCTTAGAAATACTCGAAAAAATCGGGATTTTGGTCAAAGAACGGGGCAAATATCGCCGCGTATTTGAAGAGGGTATGATCGAAGCCAAACTCCGTTGTTCTAGTAAAGGCTTTTGTTTTGCGATTCAAGATGTAGAAGGTGCCGAAGATATCTACATCCGCGAAAGTCACTTAAGTAATGCTTGGAATGGCGATCGTGTTTTGGTCAGAGTTCTCAAAGAAGGCAGTCGTCGCCGTTCTCCTGAAGGCGAAGTTAAGTTAATTTTAGAACGTTCTAATCACACTTTACTGGCGCGGATTAAACAGGTAGAAAGTGGTTTTCGGGCAGTACCTTTAGATGATCGGCTGTTGTTTGAACTCAAGCTGCAAACAAATGGCATGACTTTTGCTGAAGCCATCGACCATCTCGCCCATGTGGAAGTTCTGCGTTATCCGTTAGCCCAATATCCGCCAGTCGGTAGAGTAGTGCAAATTTTGGGTAGCGATGCCGAAGCCGCCGCTGATATTGATTTAGTTACTTGTAAACACGATTTATCCCGTAATTTCTCAGAACCAGTTCAAGAAGCAGCATCTAAGTTACCGAAAAGGATACTCAAAGCTGACCTGAAAAATAGATTAGATTTACGCGGTTTATTTACCTTAGCAATTACTGGTGTCAATGCTGATGCCAAGCTGGTAGAAAATGCCTTGAGTTTAGAAAAAACCAACAAAGGCTGGCGTTTGGGCTTTCACATTACCGATGTTTCTCACTTTATCCACCCAGACGAAATCTTAGACCGGGAAGCTTTGAAGCGGGGGCGTTCTGTTTACTTGGGAGACTTAGTATTGCCCATGTTACCAGAAACAGTTGCCGATCGCTGTTCTTTAGTCGCTGGCAGCGATCGCCTCACCCTCTCATTTTTAATTACTGTTGATCCCACATCCGGTGAATTGGTGGAATGGGAAATTCAGTCGAGTGTGATTAGTGTAGATACAGCCATTAATAAAGACAAAGCAGAAGCAATTCTCAGTGGTCAACCCTCTAAGGAATCCGAGGAAGTAGTACAACTACTCCAAGACCTCGAAAGCCTACACCAAATTATCAAACAAGTGCGCTTAGGGCGTGGGAGTTTGCAGTTAAATCTGCCACCTAATCAAAACCCTTACTTTGATGAAGGGATGTTAGGCGCGGTGATAGTCAATGATTTAACAGTGCGATCGCTCATGACAGAGTTTGTGCTATTAGTCAACCAACTAATGGCAGAACATTTGAGTGCTTTAGGCATTCCCGCAATTTGGCGAGTTCAAGGCGCACCTGATCCCGAAGATGTCCAAGAAATGCTGAAATTAGCCATCAATTTAGGCGTAGAACTCAGCTTAGACCCCGAAACGGATATTCAGCCCTTAGATTACCAGCTATTAACCAAAGCGTTTGCAGAATCGCCATCAGAACAGGTGTTAACTTATCTGTTGCAAGATACCCTCAAACCAGCAGGATATACCACCACCAAAAGCAATCACTTTGGTTTAGCACTAGCACAATATACCCACTGCACTTCCCCCTTGCGCCGCTATCCCGATTTGTTGTTGCAACGAGTTTACTACAGACTGTTAGAACACGGACGCGATCGCCGCAATACCCGTGTCAAAGACCGCATTAACCTGCGTCACTCTTCTTCCCACCTGGAAGTAAACTGGAACGTCTTACCCCCAGAATTGCAACAAGAACTGCAAAGCGATTTGACAAGGGTAATTATTCAACTCAACGACCGCGAAAAAGAAGTCCAAGAAGCCGAAGCCGACTTAGCCGGGTTGCAAAAAGCCCAATTGATGAAACAGCGCATCGGTCAGGTGTTCCAAGGGGTAATTACTGGCGTGCAATCCTACGGGTTCTTTGTGGAAATTGAAGTCCCAACCACAGACACCCCCAAACAAAAACATCCCAGCGCCCCCTTACGCGTGGAGGGATTAGTTCATGTCAGTTCCCTCAAAGATGACTGGTATGAATATCGCGCCAGACAACAAGCCTTGTTTGGGCGGAAAAATCGTGCTTCTTACAGATTAGGCGATCGCGTCGCCGTCCAAGTGAAAAGTGTTGATTACTACCGCCAACAAATTGATTTAGTCACCGTTGGTAGCGATGGCTTACCTAAAGGATTAGGTAATTCTGGGATTAACGATGACAGAGACGATATTTATCTCTCCCGTGAACTTGAACCTAATGATTTAGAGCCATACACTGATGATGATGAATAAGTTTTGTTAAGAAAACCGCGTGTCACATCACACCAAGCCTCTAATCATTGGCGTATCAGGAGCCTCCGGGCTAATTTATGCCGTTCGCGCTCTCAAATACTTGCTTGCTGCTGACTATGAAATTGAATTAGTTGCCTCTAAATCAAGTTACATGGTTTGGCAAGCAGAACAGGAAATTAAAATGCCAGCTGAACCAACTCAACAAGAGCAATTCTGGCGCGAACAAGCAGGAGTAGCCGTTGCAGGTAAACTACGCTGTCATCCTTGGAGTGATGTGGGAGCCAATATAGCCAGTGGCTCCTTTCGCACTTTAGGCATGATCATCATCCCATGTAGTATGAGTACAGTTGCCAAGCTCGCTGGTGGCTTAAGTTCCGACTTACTCGAACGGGCAGCCGATGTCCAACTCAAAGAAGGACGTAAGCTAGTTATCGTTCCCCGCGAAACTCCTTTTAGCCTGATTCATCTGCGTAACTTAACAACCTTGGCAGAAACAGGTGTAAGAGTTGTCCCAGCCATTCCCGCTTGGTATCACAACCCCCAAACTATCGAGGACTTAGTAGATTTTGTCGTCGCCCGAACTTTAGATCAATTAGAGATTGACTGCATCCCCATTCAACGCTGGCAAGGAAGGAAGTAAAAGGGTAAAAGTAAAAGGGTAAAAGTAAAATAAACTGTCTTTTACTTTTTTACTCTTACCTTGTGTTTTCACTGACCTAAATAACTTTTGACTTTTGCCTTTTAACTTTTGCCTTATTTATGGCTGTAATTCGCTTAATTTTATTGGTGGCAATACTAGGAGGACTAACACTGTTGTTAGTGCAGAACTGGTCGCCTGCTATATCGTTAGTATTTTTGGGGATGCGTACTCAACCATTGCCCCTAGCGATGTGGATTTTATTCATTACCACTGCGGGCGCATTGACATCTGTATTGATAACTACTTTATTTAAATTATCGAATTATTTTGAAGGGCAACCACGCCAAACCCCGATAAAATCAGCCCCAAGCTCCAAGCGTGTCAGAACACCGCGCCGAGAAGAACCAACATCGCCACCTTTTACTCCTCCATCATCTGCTACTGCAAATAAGGGCGCTGCAACTGAAGAATTTGATGATTGGGAAACCAATAATACCAACGATGATTGGGACTTTGAGGAACAACCAGAACAAACACCGCCTCCCAGAGCGAAAACTCAGCCAGAACGCGATTTTGAACCAGAAGAACGCCAACCAGAGCCTAAAACTGCTTCCAAGTCTGGCTCGACATACTCTTACAGCTACCGTGAACCAAAAAATACGGCTGTAGGGAAGACAGAATCAGTTTATGATGCTGACTACCGCGTGATTATTCCTCCGTACAAACAGCCTGACGACGAACCCGCAAATACTAATGATGACGATGACTGGTCATTTTTTGAGGACGATGAATTGGGGGATGATGACAATCAGCCACGTAAGTAAGTAGGTTGGTGTTAAAAATTGTCGTTATGACAAGGCAGAAGGCAGAGGGCAGAGGTTTTAAGCGAGTTTATTTTTTGTTACATATTTCGGTTTATTTGCACCATTCTACTCAATTAGTCATTTGTCATTCGTCAACAGCCAGAAGACTAAAGCATGAAATTTCATACTTCATACTAGCCTGCGGCAAGCCCTTCGGGTTCACCAGTCGCTCATGGGGGAAACCCCCAAGACCTCGCTGCCTCACCGCTGCACGTCTACACACTTCACACTTCACACTTCACACGTCTTTCACGGGATTCTTGTTTGACTTTGCCGTTCATCGCAGCTTCTTGCAAAGTCATAAAAGCATTAAAATCTTCCAAGTCATAGCGGCTACTTAATAAATGCCGTAATTGGTTTTCTGCTTCAACCGTTAGATAGCCAGTTGCTAAAGCTTGTTGTACAACGTCACGAATTCGAGTCATGGTTGATGCCTCTTAACACACCACATTAAATTGGGCTTAGTCAGGTAGAATACGCATCGGTTTTTGTGTTGAAACCTTTAATTTTGCAAAGCTTGATTCTTACAAACTCAAAAATGCAGTCATTTTTTACACCTTGCTTGGCAAAAATTATTGATGAGAGACTAATTTCAATGAATTTTAGAATTCCAGTAATGTGATGTTAAAAACACAGTGTGATGCCAATCTAAAATTCTCACAGCACAGACCAAAAGCTAAGTAGATCTATATTGACTGAATTTGTTTGCTTAAAGTTTCAAACAAGCTTTATAAAATTTCCGTTAAGTCTAAAGATATCTAAGCAATAACTTCTAAGTCACCTAACAACAGTTAGTAAATTCGTTATAAATTTACTTTTTATTTATTCTGACTTCATCGAATAATAGTTAGGATATTGCCGTGGTTATATTAAATACATAAATAATAGTAATGGCAACATTAGATTCAAATCAAGTAGAAGAGGAATTTGTTGAGGCTAAAAGTAATTGGGAGTTAGAAAAGTTATACGTAGATTTAGCCTCAACAAAAGGTAAAGCTTTAACACCTGTAGAAAAGAAATTTCTCCGCGGGTTACTGTGTGGCTGTAGTCCGGCGGAAATTGCCAGTATAGTTTATCAAAGTCGGAGTAGCAGTACCGTTAGAGTCTATTTGTCTAATGGGTTATACAAGTATATAGAAGAAATGCTGAGTAATGCAGCTGGCTACTCAGTGAAAGTAAAAAATTGGAGCCGTGTAACTTATTTACTTGAGAAAGCTGGGTATAAAAAATATAGATTTCCCTTACCAGCAGCAATCATTCCCAAAGAAGTACAAAAAAACCAAGAGACAGAGTTAGTAAAAATGCCATCAACCTCAATTCAAGATTGGGGTGAAGCAATTGATGTGAGTGTTTTTCAGGGACGAACAACAGAACTGGCAAAAACTCAGCAATGGATTTTGCAAGAAGGCTGTCGCTTACTTCTGTTGTTAGGTATGGGTGGGATTGGCAAAACTGCTTTTTCGGTGAAGTTAGCCCAAGAAATTCAAGATCAGTTTGATTATGTTATCTGGCGATCGCTACGTCTTTCCCCTTCCCCAGAGCAGATAATCGAACAGCTAATTCAGACTTTTTTGCCAACATCAGACACAGTAATTTCAGAAAATATAGAAGGGCGCATCTCCCAATTGATAGATTTCTTTCGGCATAATCGATGTTTAATTGTTTTAGATAATTTTGATGCAATTTTAGCGGGTAGTGATAATTACGCTACATTAACAGCCAGCCATCAAACAATCAAAAATGCCATTCCTCCCTTTCTCCTCCCAAAAATTCAATATCGTCCAGGATATGAACTATATGGGGAATTAATCAGGCGGATAGGAGAATCTCAACATCAAAGTTGCTTAATATTAACCAGTCGAGAAAAAACTCCAGAAATAGCAGCCTTAGAAGGCAATACACTACCTGTTCGCACTTTTCGATTAACTGGCTTAAATCAATCAGAAAGTTTGTCAATTCTCAAATATAAAGGGTTATTTAACATCTCAGAAGACAAATTCCGCGTTTTGTCAGAACAATATGCAGGGAACCCGCTATTTCTCAAATTAGTAGCCACAACGATTCAAGAGTTATTTAATGGCAATATTGATGAGTTCATTGCTCAGGGAACTGTAGTTTTTGGAGAGATTCGCGCCATATTAGACCACCAGTTTCATCGTTTGTCGCAATTAGAAAAGCATCTCATGTACTGGTTAGCAATGAATCAAAATGCTGTGTCTGTGCAGCAATTACAGAAAAACACCATACCAGGTTTATCACCTAGATTGTCGCAAAGGTTAATTTTAGAAGCGGTAGATTTGTTACATAAGCGTTCTCTCATAGAACAACAAGCTTCTAGCTTTTTGCAAACTCCAGTGTTAAAGGAGTATATGATTGAGCGTTTAATTGAAGAAAACCTGACATTAAGTGAAGAACAAGAAAGCTATTTCTTAATGAGTCAGACAATTTTTGCCGCCCACTTAAAAAACCATATCAAACAGAGTCGTCTGAATGCCGAGATTTAAAGTAAAGTGAAGAGTTGAGAATTTACTGGAGTAAAGCGACTGGTGAGCAGCTTATTGCAAGGAGTCAGCCTGTACTTAATTGGGATGATGGGCGCTGGGAAAACAACGGTAGGGCGGTTACTAGCACAGCAGTTGGGTTATGGATTTGTGGATACGGATGATGTGATTACTAAAGCCACAGGTAGATCCATTACTCAGCTATTTGCTGAAGAAGGAGAAGCAGCATTCCGCCAGTTGGAAAGTGATGTTTTGGGACAAGTTAGCGCTCATATCAATTTGACAGTAGCTACAGGTGGCGGAATTGTGATGCGGCGAGAAAATTGGGGTTACTTGCGCCACGGTTTGATTGTCTGGCTAGATGTGCCAGTGGAGCTACTCTACACCCGTTTGGCTGAGGATACCACAAGACCACTGCTGCAAGATCCTGATCCTCAAGGTAAATTGCGATCGCTCCTCGAACAACGCCAACCACTTTATTCCCAAGCAGATTTGCACATCATGGTACATGAAGGCGAAACACCAGAGCAAATCGCCAACAGAATCATACAAACAATCCCCAGCGTACTGAAAACCAATAGATCTCACCCGCAAGTCAACAATTGAGCGATCGCCACTGTTGATACTCAGCACTCAGCACGCTGCTCAACGCCTCGCTACCGCTAACAACACTTTCAAGGCAGAGATTGTGACTAGTGTGAAAGTCTTTTACACTGACTGCATAAGTTTTAAATATCAACCACGATGGTCAACGATATTGAGTATATCAGGCAAGCTGAAGCTACTCGTGTGCGGGTACTCAGCGAAGCACTACCTTACATTCAACAATTTGCAGGACGCACTGTAGTTGTTAAATATGGTGGTGCGGCGATGAAAGACAGCACCCTCAAAGACAAGGTAATCCGCGATATTGTTTTTTTATCTTGTGTTGGCTTGAGGCCAATTCTGGTGCATGGTGGCGGCCCCGAAATCAACAGTTGGTTAGATAAATTAGGCATCGAACCGCAATTTAAAAATGGTTTGCGAGTTACCGACGCGCCCACAATGGATGTTGTGGAAATGGTTTTAGTCGGTCGAGTTAATAAAGAAATTGTTTCTTTGATTAACCAAGCTGGTGGGTTGGCTGTGGGACTATGTGGCAAAGATGGTAATCTAATTACCGCCCGTCCCCAAGGTCAAGAAGGCATCGGCTTTGTGGGCGAAGTCAGCGGTGTTAATATCAAAATTTTAGAAACCCTTTCGACTAATGGCTATATTCCCGTTGTGTCGAGTGTCGCCGCTGACGAGTCGGGACAGGCTTATAACATTAACGCAGATACGGTTGCTGGGGAAATCGCTGCGGCGCTGGGGGCAGAAAAGTTGATTTTGCTGACCGATACGAGAGGGATTTTAAAAGATTATCAAGACCCGTCTACGTTGATTCCAAAAGTAGATATTCGGGAAGCACGAGAACTGATTACTAGTGGTGTAGTCAGTGGGGGGATGATTCCCAAAGTTAATTGTTGCGTGCGATCGCTCGCGCAAGGAGTCCGGGCTTCACACATTATTGATGGTCGCATTCCCCACGCCCTATTACTCGAAATCTTTACTGATGTGGGGATTGGGACGATGATTTTGGGTTCGCAGTTTATGTAATTTCATACAACTGGGTGTGAGGGTGTAAGGGAAAGAATTACTTTTTTAGGACTCAGCAGTGATCAAAAAAATCAAGGATTCGGGATGATGGGAGTATCAAAACCCTTACACCCCTATCTCCTTACACCCAATCTCAAACACTAATTACCAAGGATGAGTGATAATTACCCGCGATCGCCCTCTAAATGGTGTCCGCCGCCAGGAATTATTGATAATCACTGGATTGACTATTGTCGAATCTCTAATTGTGGGATTGATTAAAGTCGGGTTCACCAGTGTGGAATTATTAAACCTGTTATGCCTGACTTGAGGATAATAATCGGGGTAGACATTACGGCTAGGTAAAAGCCCTGTTGTGGGATCTACAGGCATGGGAGTGGCGATCGGACTACCATAAATAAAAGAACCAACAGCAGGTGGCTGGCTGACACCATAAGGATTGTTGCGCTCAATCAGAATCACTTGTTGGGCTGAAGCTGGGGTAATTGCGGTACTCATCAATGCCAGAGTAATTCCTGCGCCTAGCCAATGGAGTTGAGAAAGCTTGATATTTGCCATATTTTGCTCACCTGCATTGAATAATTAGGGGTTTTTACAGATGACTACTAGTTAAAATTTTAAAAGTTTATTTACTTGAAGAGAGCCAGCTTTTAAAAAGATTACAAAAAGATTACTGGCATTGGCAAAATTAAAGCAGTGCTGATTTAGTATGCAAAACGTGAGTGAACAAAGTTTAGAAATTGCCAGCAAGCGTTACCAAGCCGGGAGACTTGCCTTGGAAAATGGGCAATATCGAGAAGCCGTAGAAAATCTGGAAAAGGCCAGCGCCTTGTTAGTTCGTAATTCCCGCCTAGGGGGCGAAGTGCAAATATTGCTAGTAACAGCTTATGAAGCCGCCGGACGAAATGAAGAAGCGATCGCCCTTTGCCAACAACTCCAACGACATCCCCACTCAGAAACTAACAAACAAGCTCGACGATTGCTTTACATCTTACAAGCACCGAAACTGAAACGTCCCAGCGAATGGATGACCGAAATTCCAGATTTAGGTGCATTGTCAGATAATGAATCCAAAGTGCGGATTGCGGCTAATCCCTCCAAATCTTCTGCTAAGAAAAAACCTGCTGAACCCGAATTTGTTGATCTTAGTCAAGTGAATACCAAAGATAATCGCTTTATTTGGGTAGCGATCGCTGCTATTGGATTAATTTTCTCGTACTTAACTTGGCTGGCTTTTTAAAGTAGTTCTCGTAAAAATAAAAAGTCAAGATTAATTAAGTTATTTGACTAAATCACATCAATAAAGATAAAGGATGGAGAAGGGGAAAAATAAAGAAGGAAATCACAATTTCCTCTTTGAAACTTCATCCTTAATCAGCTTTTTGAGGAGAAATACAGTGATGAATTTTTCTAAGTTGGGAAAGATGTTTATGTGGTTAAAGCGCCCATTGGACTTGTTGGGAGTAACAATGGGACGCAGTATTAAGCGTGTCTTTTCCCCGCGAAAGTCCCTGCTGTGGCTGGTGGTGTTAACATCGCTGCTGTTATCTGGTTGTGTTAAGTATGATGTCAGCGTAAACTTTAACCACTCCAATAGCGGCCAACTAGTGCAGCATATTAAATTGGGCGAAAGACTAACTAGTTTTAGTGGCGACTATATATATGCGTGGTTAGATAGTATAGAAAGCCGTACCCGTAAATTGGAAGGTAAAGTCAGCAGAATTTCTCAAGAAGAGATTATAGTCACAATTCCTTTTAGTAATGGTCAGGAATTACAAACTAAGTTTAATGAGTTTTTCAACACTCATAACAATCAAAAAGTAGCAGCTACAACCAGCGAAGCTGATTCTGAATTACCCAAGATTGAATCAAATTTACTGCTATTTCAGAATAATTTTTTACTGTTAGTCCGAAATCGGTTAATTTATGATTTAGACTTGCGATCGCTTGCGTTAATTGCCAGCAAAGGTAACGTCCTCGCTGATGCCGGTGCAATCCTCGATTTAGAATTTAGCTTAAACACTCCCTGGGGTGCGAAAAATATTCAACTCACCGAAAATGCAGTTGAACCAGAAAAACAAGGTAATCAATTGCTATGGCGACTCCAGCCCGGTGAACTCAACCATATAGAAGTAGTCTTCTGGCTTCCTAGTCCTCTCGGTATTGGGGCTTTGTTAATTATCTTGTTCGTTTGGGGTGGACTTTACCTCAGATACACCTTCATGCCCGATCCCAGAGTTCAGTTTGCACCGCAACCAACAGTTACAGAATAGTCAAACAGATGCGATCGCCCCAGGGAAAATTAATTCTGAAGTTGGCGATCGCTATTTTATCAATATCCTCACTGCCAGAACAACCCAGTGAGTACAAGCGGCAAAAGTATTAATATAGACACAATTAAAACAACAGTTCCTGGCTCAATTTTAATCACATTCTTCTGTGGGTCACGCATTTGCTTGCTCTCAAATAATTAAAGATACTTATACTCATTCTCTATGAATATGTACCTATTATTTTAGAGAAAAACTCTGCGTAACTTGGCGCTAAACTCCGTCTACCTTTGCATTTAAAAAGCCAACGAACAAAAATCCGCTGGCAGTTTCCTGGAAAGACTTTAATTCAACTGAAACATTTTCTAACGATAATTTGTAAATTGTAACGCCACCGGGTAATCTTCTTGTTTTAAGCGTTGCATCACAACTTGTAAATCATCTTTTGATTTTGCCGAAACGCGTACAGCGTCACCTTGAATTGAAGCTTGTACCTTTTTAAATTCATCACGAATCAATTTAGAAATTTGCTTGGCAATATCCTGACTGATACCTTTTTTGAGGGTGATTTCTTGACGTACACGATTACCACTAGCAGATTCAACTTTACCAAAATCAAAAATCTTTTGAGAGAGATTCCGCTTGGCAGCTTTTTCTCGCAAAATGTTGTGTACAGCATCTAGGGTAAATTCACTATCTGTATTCACAGTAATAGTTGTTTCACCTAACTCAACTGTAGTTTTAGTATCTTTTAGGTCGTATCGACTGCTAATATCTCGCACAACTTGATCAACAGCGTTAACTAGTTCTTGTCGATCAAAATCGCTCACAATGTCAAAGGAGTAAGTTGAAGCCATAGAAAATGTTGAATTTGGGATTGTGGATGAGTCAATTGGTAATTGGTATTATCTCTCCTCTTCCCTGATTTTAATTATTTGCTTGCAGAATGCTAAAGAAGAAGAGAGTTGCAGAACTCAAAGAACCAATAGCAAACATCAGCGATCGCAAAAGCGGTATATTCAAAATATAAAAAATCGAGTATAGCAACCGCGCCACGACAAAAGCGATCGCCGCCACCACAGCCACAGGAGAATTAACCTGAGTTATGTAGGCCATCATTGCTGCGACAGCAAAAATCATAAATGTTTCAAAAGAATTTTGATGCGCCCAAGTAGCCCTTTGAGCATAAGGTGGCAATTTATCAAACATAGCGCGAGGTGCGGAAATATCATATCCCACACTGACACGGGCATAACCCACCACCAAAAACGGCAGATAAATCAATACAGCCGCCGCTGCAATACAGTACAAAAAAATAGTCATTAGTTAATAGTCCATAGTCCATAGTCGATTGTCTATAGTCCATAGTCGATTGTCTATAGCCCATAGTCAGTAAGTTGTTTGACCGTTGACTATTGAACGCCAGTTGCTTCTCCTCATCGGAGACGCTACGCGAACAAGTCGGCAGAGCCGCCCAACGCACTGGCTCCTGTTACTATTGAACGCCAGTTGCTTCAAGTCGGCAGAGCCGCCCAACGCACTGGCTCCTGTTGACTAATCAAAGTAAAACAAAGTTACTACTTTTCTTTGTTCTTCCGCATCTCCACAGGTTTGTAGCAGAGTGCGACTGTCATGAAAAGCAAAACAAATTAATTGCTGACAACGCGAGACAATCTCTTTGTTACAGATGTAACTAGCTTCAGCCAGAGACAGGTTATCGTTACTGGGATTTTCGACCAGATGCATTACCTGTTCTAACTGCTGCCGAGATTCTAATGGCTGACGTTCCAAGCTTTGGGGAAGAATCACAGTCAGCAAATTGGCATCAGCCCGCATTGCACCTCGGATGGCGGCTGAATTAGTCCCAGTAGCTCCAGAAGTGATGATCCGATTGCCCGATAGAACTAAGGCATAGGTCATCATTTCAATCAGATTTTGATGCGTAATCGGCACATGGCGAGAACCCAGCAAAGCGATTCGTTTAGAACCTGTTTGCTGAATTGTCGCCAGTTCTTGCGCTAATGTATCGAGGTTAATTAGGTCTATTGACTGGCTCAAAGATAAAATTAATTAGAATTGAACGACCTAGATATTTTACCAAACAGAGTGTAGGTAGGAAGCTAGATGAAGTTAGACATTGCTACAATTTTTTAATTATTTAACTAAGTAGCTGGATACTTGTATAAATAGTCAACGATCAATGGTCAAAATCAGCCTTTTTTTGGACTCTGGACTATTGATCCCTTCGGGTTGAGGCAGCCTTAATGCGAAATTTATGACATTTACGGATGTTTGGGAAATATGAAATTCAGTCATACAGTAAAAACCAGCGCCATACCAGAACAGATCTGGGAGATATGGGTTGATGTCAAGAACTGGCCTATATGGGACACAGAACTAGAATCTGCATATATTGAAGGAGATTTCACCCTCTATACCAAAGGAAAGCTAAAACCCAAGAATGCCCCTGTGTCTGTATTTTTTATCTCGGAATTCGAGTCAAAAAAGAGCTATACATTCACCACTCAGTTGCCTTTATGCAAGCTCAACGTTAAACGTTATCTCACCGTAAACCACAGCGGTACATTCTTTACACATGAGATTTCGTTCACTGGACTTTTGTCTTTTTTATTCAGCAACCTATTAGGTCGAAAATTTCAAAAAGTGTTACCAGAAGTCATGGATAAACTCCGCAAGCTGGCTGAAGAAAGACACTGAGTACCATGACGAATGCTAGTTTTGAAACAAAAATACAACATTTAGCTGCATAGCTAACTGGCATCTTGGGTAATTTTTCGGGCTAGGACAAGGCTGTTGCTGGACTTAAGCCCAGTTTAGATAATAAACGCTCAATGTCAAAATGCTCATTCATCAACTGGCGGATGCACTGTACTTTAATTGGTTCGTGGACGCGGACTTGACCAAAAGTCCGATCAACAATTTCTACCGTAGTGAGGGTATCTAAATCAACGGACAAAATCGGAATTTCTAGTTCTTCAGCACGGCTGAGAATAAATTGCGGGGGTGGTAATTGTCCTGTGAGGATCAGACATTGGGTTGAGGTTTCTAAAGCTGCTTGTTGAATTTCTACCCGATCGCCTCCTGTGACTACTGCCATGTTACGCCGTTTGCGGAAATACTTGACGGCTGCATTGACGTTCATCGCGCCAATAGCCAGACTTTCTACCATCAAATCTAAGCGATCGCTGCGACAGAGAACTTCAGCATTTAACTGGTTTACCAGTTCACCCACGCTGACACTCCGCAGTAGATCATTTTTTGGTAGTGTTCCGAGTACGGCAATACCCTGCTGTTCTAAAAACGGACGGACAATATTTTCTACTATTTCTAATTCCTGGATAGGAATATCATTCAAGACAACACCTACTAAGCGATCGCCTATATCCTGTTTAGCTGCTAATAAAGCATCTATCGACAGTAGGGAGTTGTAACGAGTTACTAACAATACAGCCGCGTCTAATACTTGCGCTACTTGCAACGTTGACAAATTAAACAAATTCCCTTCTGTTAAATTGCCAGGCCCCTCCAGTAAGACTAAATCTCCGCGAGAAACTTGCAAATATTGCTGTACTAACGACTGCCGATAATTAGTGTTATCTTCGCCGCTTAAACGTTTCTGGACACTGACTTCATCTAAAGCCAGCATGGTAGGCGCAATGCGGTTTGCTGCTAGGTTAAGGCTAGAAGCAATAAACTGGACATCTTCTTCAACTATGGTGCCGCTAGATGTTTTCAAACAAGTTCCCAGCGGTTTACCGTAGGCTATATCCAGTCCTTTTTGCTGTAGCTGATAAGACAAACCCAAAACTGTTGCAGATTTTCCACTGTAAGTTTCGGTTGAGCCAATCAGCAGATATTTAGCAGATTTTGGCACACATGCACTCCTAATTTCAAAAGGAAGTAGAACCTAGCTAGGTGTTTCCTAATTTTAGTTTGTTCCAGCAGAAGACTTACGCTCTTAGTGAGCATAGTTTTTGAGAATTAACATTTTTTTGGGTAAAAAATTAGCTTTTATTGACAGTCTTTCTTCTATAAAGTGAGTAATTACTGGGTATTTAAATTAATGTTTTAACTGTTTTTAGCTTGAGGCTAAATCCATAAACTAGATTATACCTGAATGCTGGAAATCATCACTGTCTGAGATAGGTTCAAGGGAAATTATTTTCCCTTGCTATCCTATACCAGAATACGGTTCAGATAAGCTTTTTCATCCTTTACTGTTCCCCGTTCCCCGTTACCTTATCTCCACAAGAAAACCTTCTTAACTGAACCGTATTGTCCTAAACTTTTAGGGAATTGATTTAGTCATCTATACGCAGCAACTTGCGGTAAAAAGATTGTGAAAAGTCTGTTACACGATAACGTTTATAGTTGTCCATTAATTCAATTAAAAAACCAATAAACTCAAAGCTAGCCATCATCACTTCATAATTGAGTTCAGCATTACCATCAAACTGTATTCGGCACCGCGTCAAGTCAGAAGGCAGGCTGGCCACATTCCAAGAAGCTACAAAGGGAATATGATCACTAGCTTCTATTTTGCGATGCCCTTCGACAATACCTTTTTGATAGAGACTGATAGCATAAGGCAAGAAATTACGCTTTGTACCTTGAATGTATGGCAAGTAGACGCTTGCTTGCTGCTGAGTTGCCGGTTGTAGTTGCTCAATAGACATTGTTGAATATTCCTCAAGTTAGTTGAAACTGGGGATATTAGCCGTTGTCAATAGTATTCCCAAAAAAACTCTGTAATACACACTACACACATCTTGCAGCAAGTCCCAACGAATGGAATTCGCACAGAATGCGGGGTTTTAGACCCTTCCTTTGGTCATGGGCTTTGGCACTGAGTCAGTATTCCCTTCTACCTCTTCATCGAGAAACGGTATAAGTGTGAAAAGTAATTGTAAAAATCTTGATGAAATGTAAACAATCAATAAGTAATTCTTTGCATTTCGTCTTTTTAGTTTTGACTTTGTGATAGTGCTATTAAAGTTACTACTAAGAAATATTAAAATTTCGGTTACAATAAGGCTGCATTAGCTCTTATGAAAGCTGGGGCATTAGCGGCAAAAAAACCTAATATTAGGCAGTAAACGCGCTGATTGCAATGTCTCCCAACTGTAAGCTGTGCCTATCTTGTGATTACTTTGCTTAATCTACAGTTGCCCAATAAAGACAACAGATCGCCGATGCAGCAAGTAACCGCAGATAGCATAGTTGAAGTTTGACGTTAAGTAATTCCCAGCTTATTTATGGGTGTAGAAAAATACTGGTATTGCATTAAATAAACTATGCCAGCGAACTCCTGGCCTGAAAACGATTCATACAAAGAGCTTGAAGGGCTTGATTCTCTGTTGGCTGACCTATCAGCTACGGAAGAGTCATTAGTTGAGACAAGCGATTTGTCTCAACCATCCCGGTTTCAAGGACGTAGACGTAAAGCCGCTCTGGTATTGTCAATAGTTTGGAGTGGGACGATCGCTCTACACTTAGCTTCTTGGGCTTATATATTTGTCTTAGGATTGACCACAATTATGGGACTTCATGCCCTAGTAGTGGTATTTTCTAAACCCCGCCGTTATCAAAAAGAAATGCAGGGCGAATTACCCTCTGTCTCTTTGTTGGTAGCTGCAAAAAATGAGGAAGCGGTAATTGGTAAATTAGTCAAGAATCTTTGCAGTCTGGAATATCCAGATGGGCAATATGAAGTGTGGATAATTGACGATAACAGTACCGATAAAACACCGCAAATCTTAGCAGAACTGGCACAAGAGTACAAAAAACTCAAAGTACTGCGGCGTTCACCCCAAGCTGGTGGTGGTAAATCGGGAGCATTAAATCAGGTTTTGCCACAGACTAAAGGCGAAATTATCGCCGTGTTTGATGCTGATGCTCAAGTGCCATCAGACTTACTACTCCAGATAGTACCTTTGTTCCAAAGAGAAAAAGTCGGCGCGGTGCAGGTGCGGAAAGCGATCGCCAATGCCAAAGAAAATTTTTGGACTAAGGGACAGATGGCAGAGATGGCTCTGGACACTTGGTTCCAGCAGCAGCGCATTGCTTTGGGTGGACTTGGCGAATTGCGCGGTAACGGTCAATTTGTGCGACGCACAGCCTTAGACAGTTGTGGTGGATGGAATGAAGAAACCATCACCGATGACCTAGATATGACCTTACGCTTGCATTTGGACAACTGGGATATTGAGTGCGTATTCTCCCCAGCCGTGCAAGAAGAAGGTGTGACAACTGCGATCGCCCTTTGGCATCAGCGCAACCGTTGGGCAGAAGGTGGCTATCAGCGTTATTTAGATTACTGGGATCTGATTCTGCAAAACCGCATGGGAACCCGCAAAACCTGGGATATGCTCATGTTTATGATCACCATGTACATCTTGCCAACAGCTGCCATCCCAGATTTATTAATGGCAGTTACACGGCATCGCCTACCACTGTTCAGCCCAATTACTACCCTATCAGTATCTATGTCTGTTGTGGGTATGTTTGCCGGACTGCGGCGGATACGCCAAGAGCAAAAATTCACCGTTGCTACTTATCCTGTGTTACTACTACAAACCCTGCGCGGCACATTATATATGTTGCACTGGTTAATAGTGATGAGTAGTACCACTGCCCGGATGTCCTTTAGGCCAAAGCGCCTGAAATGGGTGAAAACAGTACATTCTGGTAGTGGAGATTAAAAAGGCAAAAATTAAAAAGTAAAAGGCAAAAGAATTTTTTCTTTTGCCTTTTTTATTTTGGATTAAACAAGTAAGGTTAAAAATAATAGGACTTAATACATTCACATGGAAAAGTCAGGCCCAAACTTTTTTGATGATGAGGTGGTTTTTGCAACCTATATGCAACATCGTCAACGTGTAGATACGGTCAATGATACGCTGGAAAAGCCAGTGCTGATGGATCTCATTAATCCCATTACTGACCAACGTATCCTTGATCTTGGGTGTGGCAATGCTGCAATTGGGCGGGAACTTCTTCAGCAGGGAGCGACGAGCTACATTGGCATCGAAGGCTCACACAAGATGGCTACCGTTGCGCGTCAAACACTTGCAAACACATCTGGTGAAATTGTTTGCCAGAGAATTGAGGATTGGGCTTATCCGCCAGTAGCGTTTGATCTAGTTATATCAAGACTTGCCCTACATTATATTGCTGATCTCGCATCAATTTGCACCAAAGTCTTTGATGCGATCACTCCAACGGGAAAGTTTATTTTTTCAGTTGAGCATCCCGTGATTACTTCTTGTGACAGTGGTTGGACAGCTGGCAAACTCCGCCAAGATTGGCTCGTCGATAATTATTTCACGACTGGACTGCGAGTGACAAATTGGCTTGGTGGTACAGTGCAGAAATATCACCGCACGGTTGAAGAATATTTTTATCTCCTCCAGAAAGCTGGATTTATCATTACGGATTTGCGTGAGGCACATCCGCAACCTGAATATTTCCAAGACATGGAAACTTATCAGCGACGAAAGCGTATTCCGCTATTTTTGATTCTGGCAGCACATAAGCCTGGGTAACGCCGCAGGTTAACACAAAAGGATATTCTTTCCACTGTTTATGGGAGCTAAATTCATCCTAGGATTTACCAACACCAGAAAATATTATTTTTTAGCTTATTCTCTTAATCATCGATCTCAACTTCATCTACCCAGTCAGATGGAGTCGTAGAACCAGAAAATTCTGAGCCACCATCGGCAAAGCGGACAATTTGCCCATCGAAAAATTGTGCTAAATGTTGCGCGGCTCTAGTCACTTCTTCCCACTCCTCAGAAGAATTTTGCGTAGGTTCTGGTGGTAAAGGTTGGATATGAGCAGCACCATTACCATTACCATTTGGGGAAAATTCAGGTTTGACGGGTGGAGGTGTAGCAGGTGGTTGCTGTATTTGTACAGGTGGCGGTGTAAAGGCCTGCGGTACTGGTGCTTGATGATGGTTATTGTGTTGAGGCGCAGATGGTTGCTGAACACGGTTGGAACCATTGGCTGACTGTTCTTTTCTATTTGCAGAAGCTGTTGCAGCAGTAGCTTTTTCTAAACTAACTTCAACGTTGCGATTCACAGTCTGCTGGAAAGCAGCTGTAATCATAGGTAGATCAGATTTAACTTTGTCGTACCATGCAGCTTTTACACCTACACGCGCACTATTACCATCAAACTCAATCAGATGGCACATTTGCCCTAACAATGCTCTGCGGGGAATTTGCTGGATATTGCTGAGTACTTGCTGCCAAATTTCGGTTAAATCTAATTCTGCGGCAACTGACACAGGGCTAACTGGCTGTGTGGGTGCGGATGAAGCGACAGGTGGCGGTGGCGAGACAGTTTCTTGGTTTGGAGTAGAGGGAGGTGGAGAGATAGATTGCTGGTGTGAAGGTGCAGGAGCAGCTTTTTCAGTTGTTGGTGATGGGTGATGGTTATTTTGAGGTGCAGGTATACTGACTTTTGAGGAAACAACTGTGGCGACTGGCTGAATACTGGCGCTCGGTAACAATCCTAAGAATGTCACCTCTAACCACAAGCGCGGCTGGGTAGTATTTTTAATTTGAACTTCCGCTGTTCGCAGGTGTTGTTGTCCTGCCAAAATTGCACTGATGTGTAGATTTTGCGCCAACTCAATTAAGGCTGTCCAAGTTTGTGGAGTACAAGCTACTAAATCTTGGCGGTTGGGGGCGGTTTTGGCAATGAGTAAATCGCGGTAAAGGTTAGCGAGATTTTGCAGAATAGTTAGGGGTTCTCTACCTCGGTCGAGGATGTAACGGCTACAGTCTAAAATTGCTTCGGGATTATCTTGAGCGATCGCACTCAATAAGGCTAACAAATCTCGTTCGCTGACGGAACCGACTAAATCCCAGACTCTTTCCGGTGTGACTTGCCCCGATAATAAAGCTAATTGGTCAAGTAAACTCTCCGCATCCCGTAATCCACCTTGGGAAACTTGCGCGACTAAGGTGACAGCAGCTTCGGAAATATCAATACTTTCTTTCATGGCGATCGCATTTAAATGCTTCACCATCGCCTCTAGTTGAATGCGTCTAAAATCAAACCGCTGACAACGAGAAATAATTGTTGGTAAAACTCGCTGGGGATCTGTGGTGGCGAGAACAAAAACTACGTGTCTTGGTGGTTCTTCTAGTGTTTTTAGTAACGCATTGAATGCCTGGGTACTGAGCATATGACATTCATCGACCACATACACTTTATACCGACACTGTACTGGGGCAAACTGTGCTTTTTCGATGAGTTCGCGGATATTATCGACACCAGTGTTGCTGGCCGCATCGATTTCAATCACGTCTAAAGAATAGCCTTTGGTGATTCCCTGACAAACATCACAGACACCACAAGGTTCGGCTGTCGGCTTGTCACTTTTGAGACAATTGAGGGATTTTGCCAGAATTCTGGCACTAGACGTTTTACCCGTACCTCTTGGCCCGGTGAATAAATAAGCAGGGGCAATTTTAGCTGTACGGATAGCATTAATTAGGGTAATAGCGATCGCCTCTTGCCCCACTAGTTCAGCAAAACTTTTTGGACGATACTTGTGGTGCAGGGGTTCGTAAGGCATGGAAGGAAAATGTCAGTACATTTTCAGAATAAATTTGCTAATAAACGCCCAACTTGGCGTTCACATATTTTAAACGTAGCGTGTCTGTTTTTTACTATAGTACATTTGAACCATATAAAGTATGAAGTTAAGATTTCAGACTAGCCTGCGGCAAGCCGCTGCGCGTCTACACACTTCAGACTTCAGAATGTACATTTTCTTAACTGCACCAACGCTATCTGGAAGAGCGATCGCTACAATCTTAGGGTAGACAATACACTTTATGGTGCGACAAATGCTCAAGCGGTTATTTCAATGGCTCAAAAACCTCTTCCAAAGTTTATTTGGCAGAAAATCGACTCCTAAAAAAGCCGAGGTGAATGTCCAACAAGAGTCAGCACCGCCTCTGAGTGATACGGATTTAGAATTTCTGTTCACCGAACTTTTAGAGGGAGTCAATCAGGCGCGAGGACAGGCTTGGGCGCTCAAATGGCTGCACAATATTGAGCATCGTGTTTCTTCAGAACGTTGGATAGAGTGGTTACGTCGCTTTGGCGAAAGATTACTAGCAGCACCGACACCAAATAATGAGTTAGCCGCGCGGTTAGTACAACTGGGTGATTTAGGCGTAGGCGAAATCGGCGATGAGGCTTACGAAATTGGGATGCAGTTATTAACACGCAATTCTTGTAATTCTAGTGAACCAATCTGGGAATATGACGGGCCAGATACTTTCAGCACATTCCTCTCAGCAGAAAACTACGTAGAACCAGAAGACACAGCAACAGCCGATAATGCCTCAGAAGGAGATTACCAAACTGTCACCTTAGAGCAGTTGTTTGGCATGATGCAGGAAGATCACAACTTACGTCAGCAAATTTCTCAACAATTGGGAATTGAGTCCGACGATCCAGAAGTGATTATCAAGGAGTTGGTCAATCAATACTATATGCCCAATAACTCAACTTCAGATGAAGCGCCAGCTTGAGTAAATTCATCAATTTGGATTGTATAAGTAAGTCGGTATGAATATTTATCGCTAGGACAAGGCTGGAGTGAAGAAGACTTGAGCATAGTTAATTTTTCTTTACATAGTTTGGTCTTTCTAAGTCGTTCTACTGAACCGTAGCCACTGAGGTTAGGACAATGTTAATAGCTCAAAGCCTTGTAGACGCAAAGCGGCTTCCTGTAGGTTAATTACTGGGTTTATACTCAACACTTTGCGCTAAATGGATAACAACTAACAAAGTTTTGTATATTTTTGATAAACATCTACCAGATAAACCCGTTAATGGCAGTGGGTTTCACGCAAATCTAGGCTTTTTTGACATAACGATCGCTACAATCTAGGATAAACAAAACCTTCAGAGTATGTGCAGATGCTCACGCAGCTATGGCAGTGGCTTAAAACACATTCAAACCAGCCCACTGGTAGTAAACAGACGTTAAAAACCTTTAGGGAACAGGAGATGGTAGAACCACCTCCTGAATTAACTAATGCTGATTTGGAACTTCTGTTTACCCAACTGCTAGAAGGGGTACATCAAGGACGAGGACAACAATGGGCAATCAGATACCTCCAACGCATGGAAGACCGTATTAGTACAGAGCGTTGGATTGATTGGTTACTCAGCTTTGGTGAAAGATTGTTAATCTCACCTGCACCTAATCAGCAGTTAGGAACGCAGATGGTACAACTTGGGGAACTCAACATCGGTAAAGTGGGTGAACTTTCCTATGACATTGGTATCAGATTAATGAGGCGGGATACTGATGAATGGGATGACGATGTGGAGGCGCAACCTGCTGCATCTACAAGCAGCGAAGGCATAAACACTCCGGGACAGAGTTTACTTCGTAACTTGGGTGAATCGTTGTGGGAATATGACGAATTAGCACCGCCAGCGACTGCACAACCGCCAGCAAACGCAGTGAATGAAACACAACCCTCCGAAGTTTCTACAGAAAATGTCGAAGAAATTATCTGGGAATATACAGGGGAAGAATTTGTAGTTCGGACGATACCTCAAGAATCTCCCATAGAGAACACTGATGTACCAGTTTGGGAATATACAGGGGAAGAATTCATCACTACACAACCCCAACAAACGGCAACGGAAAATCTAGAAGAAATTCGTTGGGAATACACAGAAGCAGAATTAGCAGATACTACATCACCCCAAGAATATCCAATAGAGAACACAGATGTATCGGTTTGGGAGTATTCAGGAGAAGAATTCACCACAACACAACCCCAGGAAATGGCAGCAGAAAATCAGGAAAAAATCACCTGGGAATATACAGGAGATGAATTTGCACCTAACGCAACAGTAGCTTTTCTGGCTCCGGCGGCGGAAGATGTCATTGGTAATTTAAGTGAATTGTCGTTGGAATATCCAGCAGAACAGACCAGACTTGTGAGAACCGGATATTCAGGAAATTCTTGGGATCAGTATTTAGCAAATTTAGATCCAAATGTTGCCTATACCCTAGATGAATTGTTGGGGAGGTTAGATCAAAGCGCACATTTAGTACAGCAGTTGGCGATGAATCTGACAGCACAATCTAGCCCACCTCCGACTACAACCACTAATCCAGCAAATACAGCCATTCAAGCACAAGCTTGGTTTTATCAAGGTTTGCAACAAGCCAAAACTGGAGATTTGGCAAGTGCGATCGCTTCTTATGATCGCGCCATTGAATTGCAACCGGAATCTTATGAATATTGGTTTAATCGCGGCTTGACTTTGTTCCATTTAGAACGTTTTGCCGAAGCCGTGGCGGCCTATGACACAGCAATTGACCTGAAACCAGACCATTACAAAGCTTGGTACAATCGCGGCGGAACATTAGGCGAATTGGGATTATTTGCCGAAGCGATCGCTTCTTTTAGTCAAGCCATCGAAATTCATCCTAATTACCCAGAAGCTTGGGCGAGTAAGGCTTTAGCTCTACTGAAGTTGGGTCAGGTGTGGGAGGCCATTACCAGTTACGATCAAGCTTTGGAATTGCAACCCCAAGACCCAGAAACATGGTATTACCGGGGTATTGCTTTTGCTGTCAGTGAGCAATATGCAGAAGCGATCGCCTCTTACAATCAAGCTTTAGAACTGCAACCAGACTATTACGAAGTTTGGATTGACCGGGGTGTGGTGCTGTTTAATTTAAAACAGTGGTCAGAAGCGATCGCTTCTTGGGACAAAGCCTTGGCGGCGCAACCTGATTTCTATTTAGCTTGGTATAACCGAGGCGTGGCGCTAGATAACTTAGTTAGAAGAGAAGAAGCGATCGCCTCATATAACAAAGCGATCGCCATCAAACCGGACTTTCATCTCGCTTGGTACAATCAAGCGGTCGCCCTGTTTTATTTGGAACGCTATCCCGAAGCGATCGTGGCTTACGACAACGCCTTACAAATCAAACTCGATTATTGGGAAGCGTGGATTGGTCGAGGTACAGCGATCGGTCATATACCTGATACCGAAACACTGGAGCATTTATTAACTAACGTCGCCGCCATTAACCCCGCCCTCAGACAAGGCGGTTATGCAGGTAAACTCGCCAGCTACGAACAAGGGTTAAAATATATTCGCCCAGATACCCACCCAGAGGGTTGGGGGAGGTTGCATTTAGCTATTGGTAACACTCATTATGAGCAAGGTAAAAAACAACCAGCACCCCGGCAACATTGGCGCAAATCTGTATTTGAATATAATCAAGCATTATTAACTCTCAGTTGGGAAGGATTTCCCCAATTACATTTAGAAATACTGCAATCTTTAATTAAAGTTTTGTTAGGTTTAGGGCAAACTACACAAGCACAAGAATTACAACAACGTGCCGCTAATTTATTGCAAGAATTGTTTAGTGACCCTGGGCGTTCTGATGAAAGTAAAAAACAGTTGGCGCTCAAATTTGCCGGAATTGGACAATTAGGAGTTGATTTCTTAGTAGAATCTGGTGATTTGGTAGAAGCGTGGGAACTAGCCGAACAGATCAAAAATGCTTGTTTACAGTGGTTATTGTTTAGCTGGCAAGATGAAATTTATTCCCTTAATTATCGTTCAGTCCAAGATTTACTTAATCCCACCACCGCAATTATTTACTGGCATATTAGCCCAGCGGCTCTGCATACATTTATTATAAAAGATGGCGCTCCCTCACCTATTTTGGTATTTATCCCCGTCCAAGAACTAGGAAATATATCATCAGAAATTAATAAGCCACTGCAAGAGTTACCTTTACCGGAAGCAACTCGAAGACTGATTGCTTTTGAACATTGGTTAGAAGATTGGCATCAAACATATCAAGATTATTGTGATCAAGCCCAAGATCCCCAAACCAAAAGCAACCATCCCTGGCGATCGCAGATGGAAGAAAAACTCTTACATCTGCAAAAAATCCTCGAAATTTCCACAATTACTCAAGAACTTGAAGGCATCACAAATCTGATTTTAGTACCTCACCGAGATTTAGCTAGATTACCTTTACATGTACTGTTTAATCTCTCTAATTCTGACTTAGAACTAGAAAATATCTCATCAAGATTGATTACTACTTATTTACCTAATATCCAAGTAGGTTTAAACTTACCACCTAGCAATATTGGACAATTGAAAAAGCAAAAATTACTGAGTATTGAATCTCCAACTAGGGCAAATTATTCTCCACCAAAATTTGCTAAGTTGGAATCAGAAGTTATCAGCCAAATGTTTGATGAACCTCACCGTATCCAGGAGGAAGAAGCTAATAAAATTAATATAGAAAAGGCTTTAGCTGAGAATTACAATATTGTTCATTTTACAAGTCAAGCTATCAACAATTTTGTTGAACCAAGGAAATCAGAATTGATATTGGCAGGAGAAGATAAACTGATCCTTGAAGAAATATATCAAAAAAATCTGAGTAATTACAACTTAGTATTTCTCTCGTCCTGTAAATTTGCGAGTAACCTCAACCAGAATGTGACTACCGAATATGTATCTTTAGTTAATAGTTTCCTTTGTGGTGGAGTTCCCCAAGTTATTAGTACTGTTTGGAATGTAGAGTCATCTGCCAGCGCATTATTAATTATAGAATTTTATCGTCGGCTCCAGATAAATCAATCACCAACCACTGCTTTAACAGAAGCAACTACATGGTTACAAGAAGTCACCGCCGGAGAATTGACGATATGGTATGAAAATTTAATCAAAACTCTGCATCCTGATGAATTGAGAATTAGAACTTATTTAGCAACACATTTATATAGAATTAGCAAAATTATCCCTGATAGAAAGCCTTATAATCATCCTTATTATTGGGCAGGATTCATTATTACAGGGATTTGATAAATTTTAGCGGAAAGTCTAATGTCTTTGAACAAAAATTGAGTGTAGGATGCGGCAGATAAGAGCGATCACTAAGGGTTTCCGTCGTGGTTTATGAACAAATCAAAGCCAAATTACCTCAGAGGTTTTTCCCCAAAGCAGAAAACCCACCAGTTGTAGAACCAGAACCGATTGTAACTCCAGCAATTGTGCAACCACTCACTACTATGGGTGTAGATATCATCTACCACAAATATCGCTGCTGTATGGGAAATCCTTTAGGCTGCGAATGGACAAAAACAACGATAGAACAAAACCCCACAGCTAAAACCTGCCAAAACTGTGGTTTTCCGGCAATTATACCGCCAAAGACCGAATTTAGGGGATATAAAGGGCGATATCGCATAGATAAATATATCGGAAATCGTGGTCTGGGGCGTTTATATCAGGGAATTCAGTTAACAGACCAACAACCAGCAATTATTAAAGAATATTTATTACCTCAACTGGCTTTTAACGCTGAGGAAACTAGAGACAGAAAACAAGCCTTTGAACGCCTAGCGGGGTTAAGTTTAGCCGATGGAAGAATTCAAGATATTCGCTTAAATTTCCCTTGGGATGCGTTAGCCGATCCTGTTGCTGAACGCTGCTATCTTGTTACTAGTGGCAATGTCGATACTTATCCCACCCTCAGAAAATATCTGACAACTACTAATCAACCTATGTCAGAGAGGGATGTGTACCGTGTTCTTGACCAAGCATTACAAACTCTGCAATTTCTCCACGGTCAAAAATTTAGTCTTCCAACTGGGCAAATACAACAAGGAATCGCCCACGGTAATATTAATCTTGATAGTCTGCTGATTATGGCAGATACTGAAGAGTTTTTTATCCATTTAACTGATTTAGCACTCTGGGAAAAGTTATTTGATTTATCAACTAATAAAACTATTATTCCTACTGTTACTCAAGACTTAGTTGATTTAGGCTATGTGGCTTTTTATTTGTTAGTAGGTCATACATTAGATGCAGATATTGATCCAAAAAAAGAGCAATATTGGCAATCAATCACTCCAGATTTTAAAGCTTTTTTATTTAGACTTTTAGAATTAGATAAACCCTTTATTCATGCAGAAGAAGCACGGCAATCATTATTGAAAATTTATCAAGCTTTACCTAGACAAGTATTAATAATTAACGAAAAATCCGAAAATAACAAAAATAAATTTTATCGCCCTTCAGTATTACTATTAAGTATCCTGGGTGCAGCGCTTATCATAGGATTAATTAGCTGGCTAGTCCAAAAATTTAAATATCAAGAAACCCTAGTCGAAGAACCAGTAGTTTGCTGTTTAAAAAGTGTGACTGGTGTACCTGCGGGGAAATTTAACTATACTGGAGAAAAAGAAAGTACTTGGAGTTTTATCCGACGACAAAGCAATTTGATATTACAAAATCAAACCCTGGAAGAAAAGTTAAAAGCAAGTCAGCCTAAATTGCAGTTAAATTACCAGCCAGAGGATAGTATAGACCAAGCGATCGCTAACGTACAATCAAGCAAAACAGACTTTGCGATCGCGAATATGATTAAACAATTTAGTCCAGAACTAAAACATCAAGAATTTGCTTATGATGGTTTAGTGGTATTTGTAGCTTTTAGTTACTCAAAACGTGATAGCAGTCTACCAAAAGCACTGAATGGTCAAATTAGTATTGAGCAATTACAAGAGTTATATACAGGAAAAATTACTAACTGGAACCAATTAAAGGGTAAAAAATTCCCTGATTTACCAGTCAGCCTTTACATACCAAAAGATAAAGAACAAATTAGAATATTTGAACAGAGAGTCCTCAAAAGTGAAAATGCGATCAGCGCTTTTCGCAGTCTCCAAAAACAGCAAACATTAAATACATCATTCACAAATTATACAATCAATTTTACACCTTTATCTACTTTAGAAATGCTGCAAAATATATTGAATGACTTTGAAAGAGATAAACCTATTGGTAGTATTGGTTTTGCTCCACTCAGTCAAGTATTTGGTCAGTGTTCTGCGTATCCTTTAGCAATAACAGATGGTAATAAGCCCGCAGTTCAAACTTTAATACAAGATAATGGTAAATCAATAGATCCAAGTACTGATTTGTGTGATGATAAAGGCAGTT
The DNA here is from genome assembly GCF_015207705.1 of Nostoc sp. LEGE 06077. GTDB lineage: Bacteria > Cyanobacteriota > Cyanobacteriia > Cyanobacteriales > Nostocaceae > Nostoc_B. Next base: position 1,757 of record NZ_JADEWI010000066.1, on the reverse strand, counting down.
ATAAGCCCAATATCTTAGTCTTCAAAACAGGCAAATATCCACTTAGTTATCCATTAGTTGTATTGTATCCAGGGGATAACAGCCGTCCGCCTATTGGTCAAAAATTCGTGGAAATGCTGAGAACCGCAGAAGTACAGCAAATATTAGAGAAAGCTGGTTTAGTACCGCTACATGATCATTAGAGAAGAGTAGACTATTGGCTAATAGTTGAGATGTAAACTTTATTGATATAAATAAATCTATTTATCCAATTTTTTGAGATATGAACGATGATAGTGATCAGCAAAAAAAACTTGCCAAGTTAGCAGGTAAGGTAATGCGCGATCGTCAACTCTTATGGAAGCTGACTGATAAAGTTTATAAACTAATGAAAGACGACTTAAAGCAACAAAAAGAACGAATTTAAAACTTTTATAGGAGTGAGTAATGGCTAATACTAGCCGAGAATTAAACTACGTTACCGCCAATAGATTTTATGTAGAAATTGAGAGTAATATTACCGCGTGTTTTACAGAATGCCAAGGTTTGGGAGTTAATATCAAAACTGAAAAATTTGCGGAAGGTGGAGTCAATAATCAACAAAGAGTATTGTTAAATCCAGCAGATTTTTCAGATGTTACCCTCAAACGTGGTATTACTAATGACTTAACGTTTTGGAATTGGATCGAGAAAATTTTAACGGGTGCAATAGAACGGCGTAATGTAAATATTTTAGTTTTTAATCAAGCAGGCGAAACAATGCAATGTTGGACTTTAATTGGTGCTGTACCTATCTCATGGAAAGCACCAAGTTTAAGTGCAGATTCTAGCACAGTCGCTATTGAAGAACTAACTTTAACTTACGAAGGCTTGAAAGTTGATAAAACAAGGTCTGGCGGTGCATCAATTCTTTCTGGTCGCGATAGCTCAGGTTCCTTTTCTAGTAATTAATAGTATATGACAGAAAATCTGACCACAGGTTTTGCCTCAGAACCTTCAGCACCCAACTTAAATCTAGGTGTAAAGCGACCTTTACTACCTCATAAGCCTTTTGTTCAAAAATTAATCAGTCCCAAATTTTTATCACTATTAGGAGCAAAACCACTCTCTAATTTTGACCCCTCAGTCTTTCTAAATTCAGGAACTATAGATACTAATCTACTAGATAGTACATTTGAAAATTCACCTTTTTTTTCTGAATCTAACTTACCAAATTTCACCGATTCAACTCTAGCAACTGCAAATAAAGCAGCAAAAACAACTTCAAACTCAACAACTATTCAGCAAAAATTAGAAACCAATAATTCTGTTGTAAACAGCAATATTTTATCAAAAAATAAAAATAGTATAGATATAAATTTAGCTCAACTTGAAGCGCTCGTAGATATTAGTATACCGTCAACTAGTAGCATAGACCCAACAGTTATCCAAGCACAAAGAGATAATAATAATTCTATTGCAAATCCAAAAATAGAGAGTCTATCAACAACATCACCAGGAAAAAACGCCACATCAAATTCTGATTTAGATTCAAAAGTTATTCAAACAAAACTCCAAACTAGTGATTCTATTTCTCATCAACCAGCCATAGCATCTACTGTTACAGAATCAAAAGTTATTCAAACAAAACAAGATAGCAATGATTCTATTGCAAATCCAAAAATAGAGAGTCTATCAACGACATCACCACCAGCAGAAAACGACACATCAAATACTAATTTAGATTCAAAAGTTATTCAAACAAAACTCCAAACTAGTGATTCTATTTCTCATCAACC
>NZ_JADEWI010000116.1 GCF_015207705.1 Nostoc sp. LEGE 06077 | reverse complement strand
ATCTAATTCAATCGCTTGCATAACTTTTCGCCGGAAATCATCACTATAAGCTTTTGCCATCGGGATGGGGTAGATGCAATGCTAACTCTTATAGTTTACGTCCTAATCTTTATGGCTATGGCTATACCTCACTCAAACAAGAAACGCTATATGTCGTTTTGAGGAAGGCATTTCCTGGCTCTTGACAATCTCTCAAACAACTGCCAAGGTGTTGGAGAAAAATTTCATTCTTGGTATAAATTGAGCTAGTATCCACGAGATGCAGATTTTCACAAATCAATCTCTACGAGCTAAACCTCATATTGCTGTGTTTTCTTCTACTAAAGTGGGAAACTTTGTTGTTACTACACCGCTATTGAGAGGGCTGAAAGAGAAATATCCTGATTGCACACTAGATTTTTTTGGCAGTGAAACTACCAAAGATTTTGAAATTCATTGTCCCTATATTGATTGGCGTTTTTCACTTTATACACAGCGACTAGATTTTTTAGATGCGTTATCACAAGCAGTAAATCAACGTCAACAACTCGCCGGAATTTATGATTTAGCAATTAATTGTGATGGATTTAGTGAAATCAATTTAGTCATGATTAGTGCTATCCGTCCTACTTATATCGCTGGCATTGCTTTATCTTTAGATTTCCGAGACAAACTCAAAGTAGCAGAGCATCCAATACACAAAATATTACTAGATAAAGATTGGAATAGTCGAGAGTTTTTGCAAAGACATCAAGATATATTGCAAAGCAACTATATCAGCGAAATATTCTGTCGAATTGCATATATAGAAACTGATTTTTATCAACTAGAATTACCCAGTAAAGAACCTCATTTTTTAGTACCTGATGTATTAATTCATGTGACAGCTACACGTCCGGCCAAAATGTGGTCTGTATATTATTGGCAACAAGTTATCAACTGGTGTGAATCTCAAGGATTAACAATTGGCTTAATTGGTAGCCATCCCCAAGAGCAGCAAACTTTGTATAATGCTGGTCATACTGAAGAATATTTCTTGGAGACAACAAGTATTATTGATATGCGTGGAAAGACTTCTTTAATTGAACTAGCAGGTGCTTTTCGCCGCACGAGAGTATGTATTTCTGTAGATTCTGGGCCTCTGCATATTGCAGCTGCTGTAGGTTGCCCAACATTGGCAGTTTTTGGGAATGATGTTGATGGTGATGGTGCAAGCCCTATTAGGCTTTGGGCATCTCGGCAACCACACGTAAAACTAACTATTTCAGATTTTAAATGTACTTTATGCCAGGAGAATTCTTTTAAAAATAAAGAGTGTTTATTAGATAATCATCCTTGTATGGCATATCTTTCTCCTGAGTCAGTGATTAATCAACTTCAAGGTCTGTTACTCAGCAGCAATTTTCTGCCATGCTAATTTGGCAGCCCCTACCATTCCCGCAGAATTACCCAATTGGGCTGGCAAAATTTGTAACCCTGTGCGGGAAGTATACATAACTCGCCGCTCAATTTCTACCTTGGCTGCTGGTAAGAAAAATTCAAAACTAGCACTAACCCCGCCACCAATGACGATCGCTTGTGGTGTGAGGACATAAACTAAACTAACTAAACCAATACCTAAATCTCTGCCATATTCTTGCCAAAAGGCTAAAGCCTCAGCATCTCCAGCTTGGGCTAAAGCACCTAATTGGTCAGGTTCTTTTCCGGTACGGCGACGAATAGCAATAATTGAGGCATATTGTTCTAACGAGCCTTGGTTGCCACTATTACACATCGGCCCTTCAGGGTTGAAGCTAATTAAACCTAATTCTCCAGCTGCTCCTTGATGCCCAATGAACAGCTTACCATCGAGGATAATTGCGCCACCAACTCCTGTTCCCAAGGTCAGCAGAATAAAATTTTTCAAGTTGCGCCCAGCACCTAACCAAGCTTCTCCCACTCCCGCACAGTTAGCATCATTAGCAATAACCGTGGGTTTGCCTGTTTTAATTTCTAACCATTCAGCTAAAGGTACATCTAGCCATCCAGGTAAGTTAATCGCTATTTTGGCAATACGTCCAGCCGCATCCGCCGGGCCAGGCATACCCACACCAATAGCTATAGTTTGATTATCTGGGTCAATTTGGGCGATCGCATCTACTATTACCGCTAAAACTGCTTCTGGTGTAGCTGGTTGGGGAGTCGCCACAGTTAAGCACTTTAAGCACGTACCATCTTGGCTAAACCGCCCCAACTTAATCGCTGTTCCCCCAATATCAATACCAATTACTTCCGGTTGATCCACAATTGCACATCCAAAACAGGGCAAGCACGAAGTCTAAAACTCTATATTTTACACTTCATACTTCATAATTTCCCGCCCAACCTTGGCAAATACTCCAGCCCAATCACCAACTAATTCTTGACGAAACAGTCGCATTGTCGGATACCAAGGGCTATCTTCTCGCTGTAATAACCATCGCCAATCAGGAACAAAGGGCAGAACTACCCAGGTTGGTTTACCCAGTGCGCCGGCTAAGTGGGCAACTGAAGTATCTATTGTTAAGACTAAATCTAACTGCGCGATCGCCGCAGCCGTATCATTAAAGTTATGTAAATAACTGCTTAAATCCTGAATTTTAATATCGGCAGGTAGTTGTGCTAATTCTTGAGAACTTTTACCCACCTGGAGACTATAAAATTCAACTGCTGGGATTTTGAACAATGGTAAAAATGGCTGTAGTCCACAGGTGCGTTTACTATCATTGCGGTTCCCAGGATTACCCGCCCAGACAATGCCGACTTTGAGTTTAGTTTCTAGTGAGGCTACTAACTGGAAATTATGAGATGACGGCGCAAATATATAAGGTATTTTCGCCGGAATAGTTTCCACAGTTGTCCCCAACAGATAAGGTAAACTCATCAGCGGTGCTTGAGTATGGAACTCTGGTAATTCTTCATCCAGAGCCAAAACTTGTGCTACACCAGGAACAGTTTTGAGTAATTCCACTTGAGCAGATAGACAAGCTACGATCACTCGACCACCGCGATCGCGCACTAAGTCAGCATAGCGAATAAACTGAAATGTATCACCTAGTCCTTGTTCTGCATACAGCAAGATAGTTTTATCATCTAAGGGAGCGCCATCCCACTGCGGTGTGGCAAAGTTGGGTAATTGTTCAGGTGCAAACATTTGCCAGCGCCATTCATATTCGGCAAAGCCAAGGTCAAAATCTCCAATTAATAATAGTGCTTCTGCTAAATTCTGGTGGGCTTCGGCAAAATCTGGCTGTAATTCAATCGCTGTTTTATAGCAGGTAATAGCTGCTTCAACCTCTCCTATTTGGAGCAGCACTAGACCTAAGTTATTGTAGGCTAAGGGATAATTTGGCTGAAGAATAGTTGCTTGGCGATAGGAATCTTTGGCGGACTCTAAGTTACCTAGTTCTTGAAAAACTAGACCCAAGTTGTAATGAAATTGAGCAGAGTTAGGCTGTAGGGCGATCGCTTGTTGATAATGTTGCATCGCTTCTGTTAACAAACCCTGCTGTTTCAAAGCAATACCGAGATTGCTGTGAACTGAGGCCAAAGCTGGATTAATTGCCAAAGCTTGGCGGTAAAATGCGATCGCTTTTGCTGTTTCTCCTAACTGATGGGCAAGTGTACCCAACAAATATAAGGCATCAATCTGATTTGGTTGCTCTTGGAGAATTTGCAAATATATTTGTTCAGCCTGGAATGAGCGACCTGCTTGTTGATGAAGGATGGCGATCGCTAAACTGTCAGAAATACTATTCATTACTTACAGCTACAGCTTACTTATGTTCTTTTAAGTTGTAATCAACTTTTTCATCAGAACGCGCAGAAGCAACCTGCAAATTCACAACTGAGTAATTATTCGCCTGTGATTGCCCTTGTAAAGCTGTGATTGGTGTACCGCGCAGAATCCCAGTCAAAGCCATAGATAGCATAAACCCACCAGCAGCGGCAGCAATTAAAGTAAGGTTATCTTTCACACAAATCTCTCCAGTTATCAGTTATCAGTTATCAGTTATCAGTCTATTTACTGTTCACTAGTAACTGACTATTTCCGAATCCCATTTTCTCCCCGCAAACGGGGATTGACAAATTCATTTAACCCCTCACCAAGTAGGGATAACCCTACCACCATGAATGTCATGGCTAAACCAGGAAACAAGGTTGTCCACCAAACGCCTGTGGGGAGTGCTTCAAGAGCCTGTTTTAAATCATGTCCCCATTCTGGAACTTCTTCAGGTAATCCCAGACCCAAAAAGCCTAAACCGCCCAACACTAAAATTGCATCGGCGGCGTTGAGGGTAAATAATACAGGTACGCTTTGAATGACGTTGAAAAATAAATAGCGAGATAGCACAATCCAAGTAGAAGCCCCCATTGCTTGGGCGGCTTCAATGAATACTTCTGTTTTGACACTCACAGTATGGTTGCGAACCACCCGATAATATTGGGGAATGTAAGCAATACTAATTGCGATCGCGGCATTAAATATACCTCGTCCAACCACAAACGCCAAAGTTACAGAAAGTAATAATCCCGGTAAGGTGTAAATGCTATCCATGAGGAACAGCAATACCTTATCTAATTTGCCGCCAAGATAACCACTCACCATCCCCAATGGCACGCCAATAATCATACTCAGCGCTGTGGCTAAAATCACCACTTGCAACGCAGCTTGAGCGCCAAACAAGGTACGGGAAAAGACATCATGACCCAAGCGGCTAGTACCAAACCAATGTTTAGCTGATGGTGCTTCTTGAATGGGGTTAGCAAGAAAATCTTTGGGGTTTTGCAGCCATCCCCAAGCCTGTAATACAGGGGCAAAAAATGCCAAAAAGATAAAAAACAGGGTGATGGCTAACCCAATCATCATTAACTTTTGAGAAAGGTTAGAACTTTTAGCAAACCGTAAAAATGTTGGCAGCTGACGTTTTGTTATGGCCATGTGCGATCGCCTGCATCAAGCAAGATACGCTGACCATTATAGAAGTGTGAAGTATGAAGTATGAAATAGACCTCTTGCAAAAGTCCCATGAGCGTGGGAAAAGTAGCTGAGAGCTTTCTTGACATCTATGAGCTACGAAAAGGTAAAGAACCTCAAACCAGAAGAATTCAAACGGCTGTGTGGTGTGCATCCGG
>NZ_JADEWI010000065.1 GCF_015207705.1 Nostoc sp. LEGE 06077 | reverse complement strand
TAGATGAATTGAGGCATTTTATCTGGAAGCGTTTAGAGAAATTCAACACATCAATCGTTGCTTCTATTACAGGTTGGGATTTTATTCTTGATGCTTTATTTGCATCAGATTTTTCGTGAATTGGTATCAGAGGGTGAATGTTGAGCCTTTAAGGGTGGAGTTTCAGCCTTTTTGGTTGAACGTTGAGGTTCAAAGGGTGAATGTTGAGCCTTTGAGGTAGAAGTGTCAAGAAATTTTCTGCGTTGGGTGTTGTGGGGTATGATTTTATCTCACGCAAAGGCGCTAAGACGCAAAGAGGAATAGAAATTACAAAGGGACATTAACAAAATTCACTGTGTATGGTTCCTCTAAAGATTGTTGGGTACTAGTTTTCACGGCTGCTAAATAGCGACGCAAGGCGGACAATTGTTGGGAGTTGGGACGATAGCTGAGATTACCTTGCTTTTCAAATAAAGGTGCAGATGCGATCGCCTGATAATCTAGATTCTGGGATGAATTCAGTGTCAGCCATGCTGATTCTGGTGGCGATGGAATCAAACCTGCTGGTAATTCTCCTTCTAAAAATGCCAATAATCGCTGCTGACAAATACTGGTATTAATTCCCCTTCCTTCAAACAATTGCAGTACTTCGTTAAACGATAAACTCCGTTCTGGTAAGAGGCGCAGCAATTCTGTAAACAGAAAATAGTCGGTATACTGTTGTCTTGGTTCTTCTAAAATTTGGGGATGCAAGGGTAACATCGCCAAACCCAATGCAACTCGGCTGCAATTTGGTGCGCCATTTTCCCCTAAATACGCATCTTGCATAATCTTGGCGTTGGGGAGTTTTTGCTTGAGCCAATGATAAACAACTCCCAATGATGCAACTCCACCAGTTAAGATGGCTTGATTAATGGCTTCGGTGGGGATACCCCGCGCGACTAACAATTTATTCAGTTCCCGGTTTAGTCGGCGGACAAAGGGGACAAACACTTGACTTTCTAAGTCCCGGCGCTGCAATTCCCATCTTTGGTCTGCCAAATCCAGGGTAAAGTTTTCCTGGTGTTGCAAAATTAACTTCAAGGCGAGGGCCGATTCTAGAGCAGCCTGTCCCAACACCGAACTTTCTAACCGCTGATGCAACCGAATCCGCACACCAATATCTGGCTCTCCGGCTCGCGGTAAATCAAATTTGTCTAACCCCAAACTTTGCCATTGCATTTTGTCGATATCGGGGAAAGCTGGTTGCCAATGCCAAGGACTACTAGTATTATTTTGAGCATTGTCTGGAATATCTTTGCGTGATTGCCGATATTTAGGGGGAATTAGCAACTGACAAATAATATCTTGTTCTATTCCCTTACTGGCATAAGGAAAACTGTGCAGCATAAAATCTTGATGCGCTAATTGCAACAAATTTTCTGGGACATCAACTAACGCCATTTCCGTTGCGGTTGCGCCAATATTAATCACCAAAGTATTGCCGAGCAATGGTTCTGCGGTTTGGACAGGCTGCAAACCTTGGCGATCGCTCACTTGAATGACTTCACTGTCACTTTTATCAAATAAACTAATTAAACTGGCGATCGCTTCTTCTACAAAAAATACTTGCTGGGGATGTTGGATAATTTTGCTCGTCAGCAAAGCTTCCCGCACATTAAATCTATATTGTTCTGACCAGCTAGAAGGGCAATTGCAAATCACACCCGCTATTTGACTCACAATTGTGTGGAAAGTCGGCTGATTAATTCCCACGGCTGTAGCGACTAAACCTTGCGTGGTACTTTGGCGATCAGATTTTAACGTTAAAAGTAACTTCGAGAGCGATCGGACTACCCAAATTAATGGCCCCGCCGAAAATTCATTAAATTGCAGTACCGGTTCCCATTTTTGCGGTTCACTTTGGTAGGGAATAGCTACCTGTAAATAAGGCTTTAACTGTGCGGAACAATGGCTACTCTTTTTAGCTTGAGTTCCACCATTGGAAACGGAAGCATTCGGTAAATAAACTTCCGCAGGTAAGCGAAATGAATGTTGAAAAGACGTGCTTCCTGGGATATTTTCTGCTGACCAGTAGATAGGATACACCACCGACTGGGAGCGATTTAACAAAGCCGCAGAAATTCCTGTTGTTCCCAAATCAATCCCTAAATACCAAACCGAGTTATGCACATCGACGGTCATTTCTATCTGATTTGGGAAACTGGAACCAGTTGTGACTTCCTTTTTTTTTTCGTTGACGGGACTAAAGTTTAAATCAGCTTGCGTTTGTGGCAAGGATATCGGTGCAACTGGTGGTACAGCCGGACGCGAAAAAGCCACATTTGGCGTATGGTCTAGGGTTTGCGGATGAGGAAAAGCAACATCAGGTGGTTGACTATCCGCCAAACTGTAGACATCCCCTGACTGGTAGTTAAGTAACTCATCAAAATTAGCTAAATCTTGATTTAATTGCTGCAACTGCGATTCATTTAAAGAAATCTCTGGTAAATTTGCCGATTGCATCACCTCTGACGCAAGCAAATTCTCCTGGGGGGAAGCAGCAATATATATATCTGATAAATTATCTGATAAATTCTCCTGCACCTCATCAGTCACTGCAACTTCTGGAGTGGGTTCTGGTTCATCTAAAGTCATAGCAATTTCTGCGGGAGACAAACCAGGCCATAAATGCTCTTCACTACTGGCCTCCGCGAACAGTTCACTCAAAGAAGTAATTGTGTCAGTCTGCTCTGGCTGAACTGGATTACTTTCCCGAAGGGCGGGAGAATAGCTGAGTGTAGCGCTGGATAATTCCGGCTCTTCCTCAAAAAATAACTTTTGTTGAAAATCTGAGGATAAATCTATAAATTGCTGCGAATCAGTTGGGATGTTTGGCGGTTGACTATGAATTGGTTCAAACAACCCCGCATCTGAGTGAGTAAATATTGACTCTGGTAAGCCAACATTCCCCTCAAATAATGGTGTCAGTGCAGGATTCTCACTATGATTTAATTCGGCTAAATCTTCTGTGACACCTGGAGATGTTTTTGGTTCTTCTACAGGAGTACTGGGAGGTGTAGTGTCAGCACTGTTTGCCGAAAAATCCGGCGTTGCTTTCTCTGGAGTCGGCTCAACACTCAGTTGAGTCACAGCACTGATATTAAATAAACTGGCGTAAAGTTGATCTACCTCATCAGTATCAGTTAACTCCAGACTTTGTGGTGTTGAGTCATTGAAAATCCCGAAAGCTTCTGGGGGAGGAGTGACAACTTCAGGAGTAGGTTGTTCCCTGTCACCTGTTACCTGTTCCCTGTTACCTATCACCTGTTCCCTGTCACCTGTTACCTGTTCCCTGTTACCTGTTACCTGTTCCCTGTCACCTGTTCCCTGTTCTCTGCTGGAAGTAGGTATGAGTGGTTGCAAATTTAATAGTGGTTGGGGATCATCCGCCAATTTGTCCCAGTCTTCAAATCCTTCCAGTTCCAGAGAAGCCGGAGAATTATCCGCAGCTTGAGTCACAATACCGGTCAGTTCTAATAACATGGCATCTAAATCATTAGCCGCCATATCTGATGCAAATTCGACTTCTGGCTGTGGCAATTCTAACGCTGGATCTATAGTTTCTGGAGTGGTAATAGCTTGTGGTGGGGCAGTTTCTACAGTAACAGCATTTGGTTGACTGGGAAAAGGCGATCGCGCTGATGTTTCCTTCACCACCGCCTGGGGAATTGTCGTGGGAAGTTGCTGCAATTGCTGAGTCCAATTATTCAGGAAACTCACTAGCAACTGTTCCCCTTGCAAGCCTGTACTGTGCATTCTCGCCAGCGCTTGCGCCAAGGATTCGTGATAAGTATTGATATTGCGCTGTAGTGCTTCAAAAACAACATTCACCGTCCCATCTAGCGACAGTAAACGTTGGTCTAATTCCTTGGCAAACTGACTTAACCGTTCTACCTGTCCTGATGATTCTAATGCAGATACCTTCCCGGAGGCTGTTAGCTCTATATTATTGTGATGACTGGAACTAACAGCATGAAAATCATTCGCCACATTCGCGTTGATATGTGGTGCAACCGTGGGAACCAGGCGACTCATCAGCACCTGTAAAAATTCCCCAATAATTTGCTCTTGATTCGCTAACTGTTGACTTAAAGAGTAATTTTGTAGCCGCTTTTGCTCTAACTGTCTAATTTCCTGCATCAGTGTCGAGCGTTCTTGCAACAGTGCTGTTAACTCTGCTTGGAGTGGCTGGATTAATATCGCCAATTCACTTTTGAATTGGCTACCCAGAACGCTATTTTCTGCTGGTTCAGATTGATATGACTCTACTGAAGATGGCTGATTAACTTGTTCAGCAAATTTTGCCAACAAAGGTGATGGCTGCATCTGTCCTGTTGGCTGAGGAATATTGCCTTGTAAATCCTCTGTTTCTTTTAAATTAACCAGGAAGTTGCGAACTCGTTCTAAAACCTCTCTGGCTTCTGGCGCTTGACCAGACAGCAACTTCGGCAGTCGCTTACCATTGTTAGTTAGTAAGTTATCAATATCTGCGATCAGTTTTTGAATTTCATCAGCGCGAGAAGTCACTTTGAATTACCTTAGCTAGAACTGGATTTTAACTTGGGTGAGAAATTGACGCTTATCAAAGTTAAGAACGGTAGCAACTGCCCCTCAGACTTCTGACGGCAATTTATGATAACTAGGCCTCATCGTCATTAGCCAGAGTGCTAATTGAAGTACAAGGATACAAAAATATTCCTTAATTGTCAGCCAACTTGGCTAACTAGTACTTCATGGCGGAAATAAAACCACCATTTTCAGCAGGCTAAAAGCTCAGAAAACAAGCACTCTTTCTTTTTATTACTTGTGCCTTCTGACAAAGTTAGGCGGGACGGAAACCGACACCGCCTACTTTGCGCTTTTTACTTTTGCTTTTTTGTAACTATGCACTTTGAACTTTTACCATACAGGCGATGTTACAGGCTCTGGGACTTCACAATCAAAAACATAAAAAAATGCAACAAATCGCCCAGGAGTCTGGAAATAACTGGCATCTGATCACAGACACCACATCGACAAGGCAAATTCCCTCCACTTTACATCCACACGCGCCATTAATCTAGCGAAGGAGTCCAGGAATGGCAAGTTAGCTAGGACACAAAAAATGATCCCCATGACTTACGCATCAAGCTTAGAGGGGGTGAGGGGATAAGGGAATAAGGGTGTATGGGTGTATAGAAAACCCAAACAATAATATAGTTAGCTAGTTCGGACTTCATCGCACGCATTCAATCTTTTACTTACACCCCTAACCTTATATACCCAGCCAAGCGCAGCAAAACTTGCTCTAGCCCAAAATTTTGCGTTAGCAAAAATTAACTAGTTTGAGTATCATTAATGTGGTTTACCTATATTTTTAAGTAAATATTTTTGCAATGCAGCTAGAGTTTTCAAAATTCTTCCAGAGGCACTTAGACATTACTTACACAAGTTTTACTTTATTTAAACTACGTCAGTGAGATTGTTCTGAAAAATGCTTTTATTGTGATTTTGTTTACCTGGTTGAAGTCTGTATTGGTAAAAGTCTTGGCATTGATGGCTTAGGCTGCAATTATCACTGTTGTTTGTTTTGTGTGTAATACCTTTAATGAAGATGCCGTAATGGGAGACCGATATAGCTTGCAAGAAGAACCTATTCATCCGTGGATTAGAACGGCTCCCTTTTTTCAAGGGTTGCCAGAATCTGTTGTAGAACCAGCCCTGATCCATCTTGTGACTCGAACACACCCAGCCAATCAAGTGATTTTGTTGGAAAATGACTGGGGTGGTTCTGTATATTTTATTTTTGAAGGCTGGGTAAAAATTCGTACCTATAATTTGGAGGGAAAAGAAGTAACTCTCAATATTCTAGGTAAAGGCGAATTATTTGGTGAAATGGCAGCTTTAGATGAAGTGCCTCGTTCTACCGATGTAATTACTCTCACGACTACAGTCATTGGCAGTCTGCCATCTCAAGATTTTGTCAAGTTACTCCAAATAGAACCCTTGGCAGGTGTGAGATTATCTAAGTTGATGGCTCGGCGCTTGCGGCAAGTTAACCGTCGTCTGCGGTTGCGAGAATCTGATAGTCAATCGCGGGTAGCAGACACTTTATTATTCTTAGCAGAAGGACAGGGAAAGCGATCGCAAACAGGAACGGAAATTCCTAATTTACCTCACCGGGAATTGAGTAGTCTAAGTGGGTTGGCGCGGGAAACCGTGACAAGAGTCTTGACTAGGTTAGAAAAGAAAGGGTTAATTCAACGGGAGCAAGACACTATTTCCATTCCCGATGTGTTAGCCCTGGAAAGATTGATTGTATAAAAAATTTTCAAAATGAGTATTGTCGATTCTCTGCCCGAAGAGCCAGAGGAAAGCCCATCTTCTGAATCTCCACCACCTATCCAAGAGAAATTACCAGGAAACCATAGCAATTTACAACCTCCCCAACTAAAAGCCGCAGCACCTTTACGGATGGTAGAAACGGCATTTTTAGCCAGTACTGCCAGCTTAATTTGGTTTATTAATTTTTATTTTCCTTTGGGGCCAGTTTTGCGAATCTTCTTTCCAGTGCCGATCGCTCTAGTTTACCTGCGCTGGGGACAAAGAGCCGCATGGATGGCAGCCGTTACCTCTGGCTTGTTGTTGTCTGTACTTATGGGGCCTGTACGCAGTCTCTTATTTGTTATGCCTTATGCTTTCATGGGCGTACTCTTGGGCGCAACTTGGCATCGTCGTGTTCCCTGGATTGTGTCTATCACTTTAGCGACGCTGTTAGGTTCGTTGGGTTTCTTTTTTCGGATGTGGTTACTGTCTATATTGTCCGGAGAAGACTTATGGATTTATTTAATTAACCAAGTTACAGAAATTACCGAGTGGATATTTCTCAAGCTCGGATTATTAAACAGTCCCAGTGTATTTTTGATTCAAATCGGGGCGTTTGCCTTGGTTGTCATTAATAACTTTATTTATCTATTTGTGGTACACCTAGCTGCATGGCTACTACTAGATCGTTTGGGTAATCCTATTCCCCGTCCGCCCCGGTGGGTACAAGTCATGATGGATTATGAAGGGTAGAGAAGGCAGGAGGCAGAAGTCTAGAGTTTTTTAACTATTAACTATTGACTTTTGACACTTGACTCTTAATTTATGATTAGTATTTATACTCAAGTAGAACAAGGTAAAGCCTGGATTGCTAAATATCGTGGTAGTTTACCTGTGTTTGCCTGTGTTTTAGGTTTTACGGAAACTGCTTTGATTCCTGGAATTTCAGCGGCTGGACTCACGCCAGAAGATCGCAAATACACGGCTTGTGCGGATGCGGAGTTTTTATACTATGGTGCAGAACATCAACCCCAGTATTCTCTACCACCACTGACTGCGGGAGCATCACCTGTGTTGATTTCTCGTGCTGTGGTTGAAGCACTGCAAATCCCAGTTTATTTGTTTAATGCTGGATTACCGCAGTTTCCGGCTGTACCAGCAATTGATTTAGGCGGTTTGCCAGCTAGATGTTTAAGTACAGGTAAGGCGATGGATCTAGCAACAGTTCAACATTTGCTAGAACAAGGGCTGATTTGGGGCGATCGCTTGGCGGCTGAAGTTCCGCAGAGTTATGTAATTTTGAGTGAATGCGTAGTTGGCGGTACGACAACCGCTTTAGCTGTACTTACGGCTTTAGGAATAGATGCGATCGGCAAAGTTAACAGCAGTCACCCGATTTGTAACCATCAGCAAAAATGGGAAATCGTTCAAGCTGGTTTACAAAAAATCCCACCTCATTCCCATCCTCTAGAAATTGTGGCAGCCGTGGGCGATCCCATGCAAGTGGTAGTAGCGGGAATGGCGATCGCCGCTAGTCGTCGTTGTGGAGTAATACTGGCAGGTGGAACACAAATGTTAGCAGTTTACGCTTTAACTACGGCAATTTCGCAAGCACCTAACTTATTTTGGCAACCCACAGAAGTTATTGTTGGTACAACCCGCTGGGTAATAGAAGATTCCAGCGGTGGGACTGTTGATTTAGCCTTAAGCTTGGATCAAAGCAGCAAAAATCAAGGTATAGTCCCACCCTTACTATCAACGCAGCTAAGTTTTGCTAATTCCCTTTATCCACAACTCCAAGTTTACGAGCAAGGTTTTGTTAAAGAAGGTGTAGGCGCTGGAGCCGCGTGCATTACAGCCCATCTCTACCAAAATTGGCCACAATCTCAACTTTTAGCAGCTATTGAAGACCAATTCCAGCGGCTTAGTCAATTCAAAATCTAAAATCCAAAATAGTATTATCTCAAAGCAAAAATACCGGACTGAAAAAGCCCCGGTAAATTCTTAGGAATATTGACTATTGAACTATTGATGAATTCTTTCTCGGAGTAATTGTTCTTCTAATGCCGCAATCCGATTGTAGGCTGCGGTTAACTGCGCTGTTAGTCGTTGTATCTGAATTTCTGGTGTTAAAACCTTATCCCCGCCTTGACGATTCATATCTAAATAAAGGCCATCTGTCAGAACATCCTTATGTTCCAATTCTGGATTAAAACTAATTTGTCCTTTTAACTGATAAGGAAAAGTATCACTATTTTCTTGATAGTTATCTTTTGCTTGTGTTTTAACTAAGGAGCATTCTGAGAACACCTGAGCCACTTTACAATCAAGCTGCTCAATTACCTGGTAGAGGGCATCCAGTTTATGGCTCAAGTTCAGGATCTGGTTTTGTAATGGCTCCATCTAATACCCTCGTCAGTATATTTCCTCCATGTTATTCAATTTACTGGCAATGTTAAACATACTTATGAATTATTTAATTATTCAAATATTCTGTCGAAATGAGATACCTAAGTCATTCATTATCAATCTTTCTCAAATATTTTTGATGTCTCAGCAGTTAAATCCATTAAAAAATGTAAATTTAAAGTAATTTATTTTTATAGAATTACGCAAAAGTAAAAACAAAAAACTATTGATGAATAAAGCGAAAAAACCCTTTTCTCTCTAACTGAGTTCTCTAATAATTCATGGTTTTTTGACAATTGCTTTTTTAATTCAAATTTTATATCAGATAAAATTATCAAAACAGAATTCCGAGTTAGTCGCCAGAATAAGCTATGCCATGCTTTGCTAATAGAATTGAATGGGGTGTTGAATACTCCCGCTAAATTGAAAATTTAGTGGTCTAAAAAAATTGTGTATTTGCTCAGAATCCCAATTAGTTAGCGCAGCCTCTTCTAGAGAAGGGCGTAGTCTCAGTATTGATTCCAACTCCTAACTCCTGGGTTCTTCGCTATTGAATTTTGACTACCTTATCTCCCTTGTCCCTGTCTATCTCAATCTTGATTGAATCAATTCTTCATCCCTGTGGTGGCAATGCCACGAATAAATTGACGCTGACCAATCAAAAACAGTATCATGACTGGCACTGTTGCAATAGTTACTGCTGCCATCATTAAAGGCCAGTTATTAGTAAATTGCTCTTGAAATTCCGCCAAGGCTAACTGTACCGTTCTTAATTCTGGGCGGGTGGTAAATACTAAAGGCTTAAACAAATCATTCCATTCAGCAATAAAGGTGAACAAAAACAAAGTCACCAAAGCTGGACGGGCTAAAGGTAGCAATACCCGCCACAAAATCTGCAACCTGTTCGCCCCATCAATAGTTGCGGCTTCTTCCAATTCCACTGGAATTGTTTGGAAATATTGACGTAAAAGAAATATGCCAAAGCCATTGACAGCAGTTGGTAAAATTAGCGCCCCATAAGTATTAATTAAGTGTCCCCATTTCAACACCAAGAATATTGGTATAACCAAAAGCTGAAAAGGGATGACCAAAGTTGCTAAAACGACTAAAAGTATGGCTTGTCTACCACGAAATTTCAATCTCGCCAGGGCGTAACCAGCCAAAGCCGAGGTAATCAATTGAAATGCTGTAACTGCGATCGCTACTAAAGTAGAATTAGCAAAAGCCAACAGGAACTTTCCCCGCGCCCACGCATCCTGGTAATTACCTAAAGACCAACTTTTAGGCATCATATCTGGAGTCGCGCCAGAGGGAGCAAAAGATGTGAAAAATACGACCAATAGCGGTAGCAAGACAATCAATGCGCCTAGTAGCAGCACCGCTAGACTAACAATATCGCCAGATTTCTGATTCCAACTTGATTTCATCATAGGTATTTAAATAGCAGAGGCTAGAGCGAAAGTTACCATTGACTCTTGACTATTAGCTCAACACTCTGCATTTGTTTCTTTAGTACTAGAGCATCGCCCCCAGCAAAAGCTAATCTATTACATAGTGACTTGTTAAGTTAAATTAAACAACAGTGAAGATTGCCTTGAAATGTCAGGGTAAATTAAGCGTTAGTATCAAATGATTCATTTTACAGGAGTGAAGATACCATGCAGCAGTTGGCAGATGGATTAGAAATAGATTTCCACAGCGAAAAATATAAAGATGCCTATAGTCGCATTAATGCGATCGTGATTGAAGGGGAACAAGAAGCATACGAGAATTACATCAAACTAGCTGAACTGCTGCCTAATCATCATGATGATTTGATTCGCTTGTCAAAAATGGAAAGCCGCCACAAAAAAGGCTTTGAAGCTTGCGGGCGCAATTTAAAAGTTACGCCAGATTTGGAATTTGCTCAGAAGTTTTTTGCACCCCTGCACGATAACTTTAAAGTAGCCGCAGCTAAAGGTAACATTGTCACCTGTTTACTGATTCAATCTTTGATTATTGAATGTTTTGCGATCGCTGCATACAACATTTACATTCCCGTTGCCGATGATTTTGCCCGTAAAATCACTGAGGGAGTAGTCAAAGAAGAATATACCCATTTAAACTTTGGTGAAGTTTGGCTGAAAGATAACTTTGAAGCATCCAAAATGGAGCTAGAAGAAGCAAATCGCCAAAACCTACCTATAGTTTGGAAAATGCTTAATCAAGTGGCAGACGATGCCCAAGTCTTAGCAATGGAAAAAGATGCTTTAGTAGAAGACTTCATGATCCAATACGGTGAAGCTTTAAGTAATATTGGCTTCACAACCAGAGATATCATGCGCTTGTCAGCCTACGGACTTTCCGCTGCTTAAAAAAGTATGAAGGATGAAGTTATGAAGTATGAAGGTTAAACAAGCATCCAGAAGTCAGAATTTAAGAGACAGAATCAATTAGTGTGAGCTTTATTAGTCAAGAATTCAGAATGAATTCTGACTCCTCAACCCTATTTCGTCAAAAATTTAGACTACCCTGCGGAAACACCCGCCCTATGATGCCCAAAAGGCTGTAAGGCGAACACACTTCACACTTCAGACTTCACACTTTGTTGTATTTTTAAGGTTAGGTATTGTCACTTACCCACTAAATTCCACGCTTTCGACGCAGCAAACGCCTAATACAATACATGTTTGGTCTAATTGGACATCTGACTAGTTTAGAACACGCTCAAGCGGTAGCTCAACAATTGGGATACCCAGAATATGCCGATCAAGGTCTAGATTTTTGGTGCAGCGCCCCGCCCCAAATTGTTGATCACATTAAAGTTACTAGCCTGACTGGAGAGACAATCGAAGGCAAATACGTAGAATCGTGCTTTTTACCAGAAATGCTGGCGAATCGGCGGATTAAGGCGGCAACCCGGAAAATTCTCAATGCAATGGCTCATGCTCAAAAGCATGATATAGATATCACAGCTTTAGGCGGTTTTTCATCAATTATTTTTGAAAACTTTAATTTGGAGCAGTTCAGCCAAGTTCGCAACATCAAATTAGAGTTTGAACGCTTCACTACGGGCAATACACATACTGCCTACATTATCTGTCGGCAAGTAGAGGCAGCTGCAAAACAAGTAGGAATCGAACTGTCGAAAGCAACAGTGGCTATCTGTGGCGCAACTGGGGATATTGGTAGTGCAGTGACACGCTGGCTAGATGCCAAAACTGATGTTAAAGAAATTTTGCTGATCGCCCGTAACCAAGAACGCCTGCAAAATTTACAAGACGAATTGGGGCGGGGCAAAATTATGGCTTTGGATGAAGCATTACCCGAAGCTGATATTGTAGTTTGGGTGGCAAGTATGCCCAAAGGCGTGGAAATTGACCCCAAGACATTAAAACAACCTTGTCTATTGATTGATGGTGGCTATCCCAAAAATTTAGCTACGAAAATTCAACATCCTGGCGTTTATATACTCAACGGTGGCATTGTTGAGCATTCTTTAGATATTGACTGGAAAATTATGCAAATTGTCAATATGGAAGTGCCAGAACGCCAGCTATTTGCTTGTTTCGCCGAAGCTATGCTACTGGAATTTGAGAAGTTACATACGAACTTTTCTTGGGGGCGTAATCAGATTACCGTAGACAAAATGGAGCAGATTGGTCAAGCATCAGTGAAGCATGGCTTTAGACCGCTGCTGTTGTAGCAACTGCCAGGAAAAAGTAAAAAGTAAAAAGGTGCGCCACCAAAGGGGTTTCCCCATGAGCGACTTGCAAACCCGAAGGGTAAAAAAGTCTTGATCTTTTTACTGTTGCCTTTTAAATTTTTACTTCCTAAATATCCACTCCCGAACCCCTAGTTTATATGGCTACTACCGAGCGTAAACCACTACTGTTGGATTTTGAAAAGCCGTTAGCAGAACTCTCCAACCGCATTGAGCAGATTCGGCAACTTGCAGAAGAAAATGGCGTTGATGTATCTGGTGAAATTCGCAAACTAGAAGCACGCGCCACAAAACTACGTGAGGAGATTTTTAGTACTTTATCTCCGGCGCAAAGGGTGCAAGTCGCCCGTCATCCCCGTCGCCCCAGCACGCTAGATTACATTCAGGCAATCACCGATGAATGGATGGAGTTGCATGGCGATCGCTGTGGTACTGATGACCCGGCTTTAATTGCTGGTGTCGCTCGTTTAGGTGGGCAGCCAGTGGTAATGTTAGGTCAACAAAAAGGGCGTGACACTAAAGACAATATTGCGCGGAACTTCGGTATGGCGGCTCCTGGTGGTTATCGGAAAGCCATGCGGTTGATGGAACACGCCAATAAGTTTGGGATGCCAATTTTAACTTTTATCGATACACCTGGTGCTTTAGCGACAGTCGCCGCAGAACATCAAGGTGCTGGCGAAGCTATTGCTTATAATCTCCGAGAAATGTTCGGCTTAGATGTACCAATTATTTGCACAGTCATCGGTGAAGCGAGTTCTGGTGGGGCGCTGGGTATTGGCGTTTGCGATCGCCTACTGATGTTTGAACACGCTGTTTACACCGTGATTAGTCCTGAAGGCTGTGCGGCAATTCTCTGGAAAGATGCTACCAAGGCTCCCCAAGCAGCTGTTGCCTTAAAAATTACATCCAATGACTTAAAAAACTTAGGAATTATCGACCAAATTTTACCTGAACCAATTGGTGGCGCTCATTCTGATCCCCTAGAAGCTGCAACCACCCTCAAGCAAGCACTTTTAGATAACTTAGAAGAACTCAAACAGTTAACATCTCCCGAAAGACGGCAGCTGCGCTACGAAAAATTCCGCAAAATCGGTGTTTTTACAGAAATTCCCCACTAGCCAGCCAAACCTAGGTCATTAACTCAATAGCAATGTTATAATTGCCTGTGGTTCTTAAAGATTTTTAACAATCTTTTTAACCATAGGCATTTGTATTTATGATGAATCGTCTCAATTAAATGAGAGATTTGTGGAGTTTTTAGTAACTGACTGCGAGTAGACAAGCCCAATTCCCAGATGAAGACGAATTTTCATGACTGGGACATATCTTATTGGCAAAAATGCCCATACTGACAATTCAGTATAGCAATTGTCAAAAAAAATTATCGGAATTTAAGGTTACTTTAATGTAGCCAATCCGAAAGACTTAAATAATTTGGTGGCAAGGGGCTTGGAACACTGCCAAAAAAATGAGGGAAAGCATGAGTAGTAAGCAAAGACAACATGCCCTGATTACTGGGGCAAGTAGTGGAATTGGCAAAGCAACCGCGTTGGCATTTGCCAAAGCAGGCATAGATGTTGCCTTAGTCAGTCGTTCTCTAGATAAATTAGAGGCGGTAGCAACAGCAGCCAAGCAAACCGGAGTAGAAGCCAAAGCTTACGCCCTGGATTTAGCTGATTTACCGCAAGTAAAAGCAAAAATCAATGCGATCGCTCAAGATTTTGGCAATATAGATATTTTGGTAAACAATGCCGGAATAGGCTATACAGCTAATTTAAATGACACCAGCTTAGAAGACTGGCAACAAGTTATTAACATCAATCTCACCAGTGTATTTGAGTGCATCAAAGGAATTTTGCCGGGAATGCGCGATCGCGGCACAGGCACAATTATCAACGTAGCCTCAATAGCTGCCAAGCAGACCTTTGCTGGATGGGGAGCCTATTGTGTTAGCAAAGCCGGACTTCTAGCCCTTTCTCAAACCCTGGCACAAGAAGAACGCGCCCACGGTATTCGTGTTACGGCCATTTGTCCTGGTTCTGTTAACACAGAAATCTGGGACACAGAAACCGTTCACGCCAACTTTGACCGTTCAAAAATGTTAACTCCAGAAATTGTGGCACAGTCAATTCTCCACACTGTCTTATTGCCACCACAAGCAGTGATTGATGAATTGATTCTCATGCCCAATACAGGCACATTTTGAGTAATGAGTGCTGAGTACTAAGTACGGAGGAACCACTGCGTTGCTTTGGTTGCCAAAGTTGTCGCCAGTGACGTTGCTGAGTATCTCTTTGACTCATAGCAAACATCCAAAATTCAACTGAAAATTACATCATGACTATTGCTAGTTCTAACGGTTCTAATCGTTTTCAATCTCCGCTGATTCCCGATTTGGCAGATGCCATTAATACCAGACCCGATCGCAACACCCACGACGGACGACTACCGGATTTGCACCAGCCTTCTGAGGAACACATGGAGCAAATGATGGATGCCGTTAGGAACATCATAGTTGGCGTTGGTGAAGACCCTGAGCGTGAAGGACTGCTCAAGACTCCCAAGCGCGTTGCTGAGGCTATGCGCTATCTTACCAGCGGCTACAACCAATCGTTAGATGAACTTGTCAATGGTGCCATCTTCGATGAAGGTCATAACGAGATGGTATTAGTTCGAGATATTAACTTCTTTAGTCTGTGCGAACATCACATGCTGCCGTTTATGGGGAGAGCGCATGTGGCTTATATCCCTAATCAAAAAGTTGTCGGTTTAAGTAAGTTAGCCCGGATTGTGGAAATGTATTCCCGACGTTTGCAAGTTCAAGAACGCTTAACTCGCCAAATCGCCGAAGCGATTCAGACGATTTTGGAACCTCAAGGTGTAGCAGTAGTCATGGAAGCTTCTCATATGTGTATGGTTATGCGAGGTGTCCAAAAGCCTGGTTCATGGACTGTTACCAGTGCCATGTTGGGCGTATTCCACGACGAGCAAAAAACCCGCGAAGAATTCTTTAACTTGATTCGTCATCAACCAAGCTTCTTTTAGAAGTAACGCGATGTGCGAGTTATTTTTAAAACCCCACTTCCATTCCTCTCCCCGCAACGGCTACGGTGTAAACACAAATGTTCGTTAAGTGCATCTGTCCCGCCTCGGAATTCATTCCGAGTCTCATAGCGCAAGTCATCTTCAGATGACTCAACTAAAAATATATTCCAGTCCACGTTTTGTGGACTTTGGCCATGAGCTTGGAAATTTAGTTCTAGGCGGGATACGGTTTCAGACTGCAAATTTTCGACTTGTATGTACACGGTAGCCTCGCAACGAAAAGAGGCTTTGATTCTTGCTTCCCTTGTAGGGAAGGGGCTGGGCGTTAGGTTTGAGATAAAGTTGCACATGGCGTGAAGTGTGAAGTACGAAGTAGGAAAAATAAAATTTCATACTTCCTACTTCATCTTTAAGGCTTAAGCTTGGCAAATAGGAGTGCTACCTTGTGTAAATCTTTATCTCCTGGTTGAATTTCGACACCGCTGGATAAATCTATACCATCAGGATTGACTTGGCTTAAAGCTGCTAAGACATTCTCTGGTGTTAATCCTCCAGCTAAAAACCACGGGCTACCGGGGGTAAATTTTTCTAACATTGCCCAATCTAAAGTTTGGCCTGTACCGCCTAACTGTTGGGGATGATAGGCATCAAGTAGTAAAGTGTCTACATATTCAGCATAAATTGATGCTTGTGCGAGATGGTCAAAACTTTTTATCCTCAGTGCTTTGAGAATTTCTACATTGGGGATTTTTTGACGCACTTGGTGGCAAAATTCTGGTGATTCATCTCCGTGTAACTGCACCCCAGTTAAACCAGAATCATTAACTATCTGACTAATCTCCTCTATTGGAGCGTTAGCAAACACGCCAATTGTATCAATGCCATCTGGTAGCTGTGACACAGCTGCCCTAATTTGTGTTGACGTTACGTAACGCGGTGAGGTAGGTACACAAATAAATCCTAAAGCCGTTGCGCCTAAAGATGCGATCGCTTTAGCTTGTTGTGGTTGAGTGATGCCGCAGATTTTAACCCGCATATAGTTCTAAAGAGCGAATTTTTGCTAACAATCTCTGGTTCCTTACTCAGTAATTCTATAATTTTGAAGGTTTTATGAATTTTGTCATTTAGGAGACAGAACCTTGATGTTATCAAATTTACTGGCAGCAGCCGCTACTGTTCCCGCAACTCCTGCATGGACTCCCACCGTGGGAATCATTATTAGCATTAGCAGCGTGATTATTCTTTTGTTATCTACCAGAATCGAAAAACCCCAGGTTGGGCCTAAATTACCAGGGTTGCCAGTTAGTGTTCCCACCTTTATCGCGGCGATGGCTTTTGGTCATATCATCGGTATCGGCATCGTTTTAGGACTGACTAATATTGGTCGTCTATAAATTACAAGATGACACAGAAGTGAGATTCTCAATCAATCTCCTACTCTGAAACTCATTCTGGTTCTTTCTCCAGCAATGCAACACTCAAGTTTAGCCCAGTTGGATTTTGCTATTTTTGTTACCTTAAAGACAGATTTCATCGCAAATTCATCATGACAGCTAAATTTATGGTTCTTATCTGGAGAGAGAACCATGCAATTGGAAAAATCGGGTGTTTAGGCAACGGTAAACAAGTAGATGCAACATAAACTACCTCAAATAATGTGGTTAGCATCAGCAGCGATCGCACTATTAGTAAGTGGTTGCGAGGAAATGCTAAAATACGCACCACCGTTGCCCAGTATTGAATTACCATCAAACCAACCACCACCGCCGGTAATTTCTGCTGAATCTGCCAAAATTGCAGACATGGAAGCCTCAGTTCGCCAAGGTATCAACCAAGTGCGACAGCAAAACGGACTTCAGCCTCTACAAAATAATGAAAAACTCACCCAAGTAGCCCGCAACTACAGCCGTCAGATGGCACAGAAAAAATTCTTTAGTCACACTGGCGCAGATGGTAGTACCTTACGAGACAGAGTAAGTGCAGGCAGAATCAATTATTGGATGGTGGGGGAAAACTTATTTACATCTACGAATGTGCCACAACCTGTAACAGCCGCCATCAAAGGTTGGATGAATAGCCCTGGACACCGAGCCAATATTCTGCGTCCAGTATTCCAAGAAACAGGTGTGGGCATCTGGCGAGTGGGTAATACATACTACATGACTCAGTTATTTTTGCGACAATAATTTCTACCCTACTGTCACCTTTTATCTGTCACCTGTCACTGGATAGGTGCAGCGATCGCCAATTCAATCTAAACTACAAGTGTAGTATTATGGCGGGAAGTTCTTGTGAAAGCTAGATGGATTATTACAGCAGCTTCAGCCGCACTATTTTTTGGTGGTAGCTTGTTCACATCGCTACGCGACCCTTGGTTTCAAAATCTGCAACGTCCTAGTTGGTTGACCTTTGAGTTTCTCATTCCTTTTATTTGGACGTTCATTTGGGTTTGTATCACAATTTCTGCAATCATTGTGTGGGAGAAAAGCAGTAAGAAAGGTTCTCGTCCTTGGGGTTTACTGGTAGTTTATGGGGCGATCGCGTTACTCACATCGCTTTATAGTCCCGTAGTCGTAGAACTTCGCAGTTTGACTGGGGGGATAATTGTGGGCGGTTTAGCAACAGCGTTGGTGTACATTTTGGCCTTTGTTGTCAAGCCCATTTCACAAACTGCTTCATGGCTATTTCTGCCTTACGCATTGTGGGGGCCTTTCGGCACTTATTTAACTTGGTTATTACTACAACTCAATAGCCCCATCAACCCATAATGAAACGACTGATTCCCTATTGCTCACTTTATTTAACTTTGCTATTAACGGGATGTATTGCCAATAGAGATGGTAAAAATCCTCTAGCTACAGCAACACTCAATCCAGCAGCACCAATCAATAATCAAGATGTAAATTACATCACTCAGGTTGTGCAACAAGTAGGGTCAGCAGTGGTACGCATCAATTCAACGCGAATTGTGGCTGTATCTCCCCAAGATTCTTATTTAGGGCGTTTTTTTGGTGAACAGAGTAGAGAAGAAATACAGCGCGGAATTGGCTCAGGATTTATTATCAGTACTGATGGGATTATTTTGACTAACGCCCATGTAGTAGCAGATGCAGATAACGTTTCAGTGGTGTTAAAAGATGGTCGTAGCCTGCAAGGTAAGGTCGTAGGCGTTGACAGAGTAACTGATGTGGCGGTGGTGCGAATTAAAGGTACAGGATTGCCGACAATTAAGTTAGGTAACTCAGATAATTTGTTACCGGGGCAATGGGCGATCGCCATCGGTAATCCTTTAGGATTAGATAATACAGTCACCCAGGGAATTATCAGTGCTACTCAGCGTTCTGTTGCTGATTTAGGAGTACCCACCGAACGCGTCGATTTTATTCAAACTGATGCAGCCATTAACCCTGGTAATTCTGGCGGCCCCTTGCTCAACGCTCAAGGCGAAGTAATTGGGATGAATACTGCTATCATCCAAGGAGCGCAAGGATTAGGCTTTGCAATTCCCATCAAAACAGCCCAAAGAATCGCCAATGAATTAATTGCTAAAGGACGAGTAGATCATCCTTATGTTGGCATCCAAATGGGTGAGTTAACGCCTGATTTACGCAGCAAAATTAATCAGAGTGATACAGGGTTAAAAGTTAATCAAGATACAGGTGTGATTATTTTAGGAGTCGCCCCAAACTCTCCCGCTTCCCGTGCGGGGTTACGTCCGGGCGACATTATAGACAGTATTAATGGTGTCGCTATTCAAGATATCCGCCAAGTGCAACAACTGGTAGAAACCACCAAAGTCGGCGATATGATGCAAATTACCATCAATCGTAACGGCAAAAAGCAAGCGATCGCCATTCGCACAGTTGCTTTACCTGCAAGAGACATTAGTTGAAGAATTCAGAACCTTAATTATTGATTTTTTTAATATCTCCATAGGCGCGATAAAAGCCACCTCTCGCTGACTCTCGGACTTCTTGAACAAGATAGCGATCGCCTGCTTGGCGAATATCTTTGGGAAACTGCACGTTCCAGTTAAAATTGTATCCTGGGGAAATAACTCTGACGCGCAATTGACCACCATCTGGAAAACACTCGACAATTACCCCAGTACTTGTATCTGTCGTGGTTTCGAGAACAGTAGAAGGTGTGGCTCCTTCAGTTTTTGGTGCTTTAATAATAGTTGCTTCGGGAATTGTACCAGCTTGAGCAGAAGCGATCGCACTTTCACTAGCATCGATACAAGCTAAAGCACCATCGGTAGTGACAATATAAATCCGAGAGTCGCAAAACTGCATCGATAAAGCAGAACCACAACCAGTCCCTAACTTCCACAGTCTTTCACCCGCTTGGTTAAAGCAGTAAATCGAAGAATTATTGTCCCCAGCAAACACATATTTACCATCTTGTGCAGTGGCGCAAGAATACACTGAAGCATCACACTTATATATTGTGAGTGGCTGACCCTGCTTGCTAAAACTGTAAATTTTGCGATCGCTTGCACCTGCGTAAACTGCGGATGTTTCTTGCCAACCAAATAGCACACTCCCGCCAGTTTTTTGATGCCAAACCATTCGACCTTCTTGATTATCATACATAGTCACGCCTTGACTATGACCGTGATAAATCCCCGCTTCATCACAGCGAACCATCCAGCCAGAACTACCTTGACTTAATCGCGTCCATTGTGATTCATCATCATGATCTATTGTTGTCACACCACCATTAGCATCTGAGACAGCCAATAAACCATCTTTAATATCTAGCCAGAAAATATCCACATTTTCATCAATTTTGTAAGCGACACGGGGTAACTTACCAGTTAAATCATAGACATTGCCATCATCACAGCCAGCGTAAATCCAGATATCATCAGCTACCAAACATTTAACCCCATCAGGTAACTTAAATTGATTGCTGACTTTACCTTGATGGTTCAAAGCAAAAACTTGACCAGCTTGATTACCTAACCAGCAGCGGTTAGCATCAATGAAAATCCCAAAAGCAGCTGAATTAGCCGCAAATTTCCACAAAATGGGCGCTTGCTTGGAGGTTGAAACAGTACTTGCAACTTCGCGGCGAGTCACAGAACGCTTTTGACGCACACCCATCACAGCATTTTCATAGCCTTTTTTCAGCTTTTCGTTAATTTTTTTGGCCGCTTCCGTCTGTGCTTTTTCTGGTGTCGGGTAAGTTTTTGTTTGCGTCTGTCCTGCGTCACCGATGCGACCGTAGCGAATGCTTACTTGGGTATCTTCAATGATAACCTCATAAAACTTGTGGGAACTTCCGCCATCTTCTGATAACTCTAAGTATGTTATTTCTTTAGTCATGACATTTGCTCGTGAGAACTGAATGTAAATGTTCGCAGTGGTATACAAATCACTTGACCATCCTTAATCGGTTCTAACTATTACCAAGGTCATGTGTCTATAAGCTTTGATTGTTTCAGCGAAATTAGCGCTTGGAACCTGGGTTTATACAGGTAAAACTCGTTTGTATGGGTTGAAGATTTTTGTATTTCTAGAATTAGATATCTCCTGAAAACTTAGAACTTAAAGGATTTTCGCCAAACTACTGAGTCTTTCATAAACCGGAATCAGGCGATCGCCTTCTATTTCCACAGTATTATCTGGATAATGACGAATTGCGCCCAGCAGTGTGATTTCCCCATCTTCTTGAATAGATTTACTCAAAGAAGTTTGTAGCGCCTGTGCATCTAAATCTGCCGCAGGTGGATGAACTACATCACCAATTTGAGAAAGTAAAATTGGCCCTGTCCAGCCAGATAACAAACTATCTAAATAAGCAGGTTCAGCTTTTATACCTGCGACTAGTGCTTTCCGCGCTACAGCAGGGTCTTGTTTAGATACCTGCAAATAAGTTCTGAGTGTCGGGGTAGTCTTCCCTGTTTGCACAAACGCATTCAATTCCGCCACAGAAACAGGCCCTTGAAAGCTACCATATTTTAAAATTACCTGTTCAGCCGCATTAGCACTAGCATGAAACAGCAAAACACTAGCACCTAACCCCAAAGCTACTGTCTGACTGAATAATTTACTAAATTTCCCGTTGGTTAATTGATTCCAAAATTTAAAAATCTGCATTACATTTAACTTCCTAGTGGTGTGGAGCGTACACGGGTTTCAAATATCTAAGCTTGCTGATTACGACAACATACTTACTAGGTTATCTAAATAGATTCAGTTTGGGGAATCTGCTGAGATATGACCAGCGATAGAAATTAAAATATCCAAATGAGTAGGGTGGGCATAATTATGCCCACCCTTGAGCCCGTAAATTATATGTTTAACAGCTTACGAGTGAGGTTCTCCTAGCAACACAATTGAGCATTTCAATGCTCTTAAAATTTGGGTTGTGACTTGGCTAACGGCTAAACCGCCTGCTGTGCGATAGCGAACAGAACGCAACACCGCTAAATCAAAAGCTTGAGCTTCTCGAATGATGACTCTAGCAATATCATCGCCTTTAATTGTCTGGATATTTGTCTTCACCTGCAACTGACTTTTAGTCACAATTTCCGACAATTGAGATGTAAATTTTTCCACTAAAGCTGGGGGAGTTTTGCGATCGCTCACATGTAACAATACTACCTCTGCCTGATTCACATCAGCTAAAATTTGGGCGAACCTAACAGCACCTATAGTTTGTCGTGTCAAGTCACCCACCGGTACCAGAATTCTTTGGATGGTTGTTGGACTACTCAATAAACGTGTAACCGCCACTGGACAATGTGCAGACCAAAATACACTATCCAGTACACTACCAAACAAACGAGCGCGGAAGCCTGTATTCTGTGACCAACCCATCACCACTAAATTAGCGTTGCGTTCCCGACTCGCACGACTAATTCCTAAAGCTGCATCATCATCAATGCGAATTGCTGGCGCAACTTCTACATCAAATTCTTGGCTAATTTCTTTAGCCAACTTCAATCTTTTTTGACTCTGTTCAAGTGCTGTCACTAATTGCGGATCATCCATCTGAATCAGAGCTTTGGTAATAGCTAAAGGTACAATTCTTCCCGATTCATGACGCGCCAATAATGCAGCCATTTCTATTAAATAACGCTGGGTTTGCGGATTATAAATTGGTACAACTACAGTGAATTGCTGTTGTTCTTCGTCTATCTCAGTTTCATGACTTTCCCACCAGGTTGAGAGACTATCCGTGGACAAATCTGCTTCGCTCACTTGTAAAGCAGTGGCAAATCTAGAAGTAATCACTGGCCCTAAGATTGCCGTCACCAGCATCAGCACAATCACACTATTTAAAACACCTTCATTAATTAATCTTTCTCCCGCCGGGTTAACAGTTTGATAAGCCACCAATGCCGCAGCCAGTGTCGCTGCTACTTGAGGTAAAGACAAAGACCACATTGTCAGCATTTCGGCTGTATTGTAGCGGTAAAATAATTTAGCTAAAAATGCCGCAATAAATTTGCTCCCAATCAAAGCTACGACAATTACCACCGTCAACCAAACAGAACTGAGAGTTTTCAGAAATGCCGGAATATCAATTAATAACCCCATATCCACAAAGAAACATGGGATAAATAAAACACTACCAATAAACTCAATTTTTTCTTTAACTGGGCTACGTCCTAGAACATCATTAACTGCTAAACCTGCTAAAAATGCCCCAACAATTTTCTCAACACCAATAACTTGCGCTCCCACTGAAGCCAAAAATAATGCTAATAGAATAAACAAAAACTGATTACTTTGCTCATCTCCAGAACGCCGAAAAAATTCCTTCCCTGCCCAGTCAAAACCAAATAAAACAACAACAGAATAAATTGCTAATCCACCCAATAAGGTAGCTAAACTCAGGGCAGAAAATTCTCCCCCATGAATGCCCACACAAATTGCTAATACTAACAAAGCACCAGTATCGGTAAAAATTGTTGCCCCAATTGTCACAGTCACAGCTTCATTTGTGACTACTCCCAAACGACTCACAATTGGATATGCTAACAAAGTATGGGATGCCAACAAAGAACCAATTAAAAAAGAAGCATTCCAACTAAAATTGAATAAACGACCGACACAAATCCCAGCTATTAATGGAACTAAAAAAGTTAATGTACCAAATCCAATTGAGCGATTTTTAGTTTTGCGAAACTGTTCTAAATCAATTTCTAATCCTGCTACGAACATCAAATAAATTTTACCAATATCCGACAGCAGTTTGATTGTATCTGATTCTGAATTTAGTAATTTTAAGCCATTTTCTCCTAAAATGACACCTGCTATTAGCAAACCCACTAATCCAGGCAACCGCAATTTCTCAAATATTGGTGGTACCGCAAAAATTACGGTCAGGAGAATAGTAAAAGCAACTATTGGGCTTGCTACTAAAGATTGAATTGCCATTGGTGAAGTAAGTTTTTTTTAGGGAAAATTGTATATGCTGAATTTGTTTAGCTCAGTAAAATTTAATTTTCAACATTAAGCCTTCCCATTTGTATCTTAAAAATAAATTTTTTCACATCTATACAGAGATAGAGTGACATATTTTTATAACTGATCATAAAATCATTTTTATAATACCTAAATATGAAAAACAGAGGAAAAGGTGAATTACCTTACCCTCCCGCTAAAAACTTGCTCTAATTTTTGGACAAAGCTGAATATTTACTGCCAAATATAGAGCAGAACAAATAAAACAATCCAGATCACATCAACAAAGTGCCAAAACAGAGAAGTAGCATTAACTCCGAAGTGACCAGATTCGTAATTTCCAGGAATGAAAGAACGGATCAAAATTATCAATTGCAACAGGATACCTGTCAAAACGTGTAAGCCGTGGAAACCTGTTAACAGGTAGAACATTCCGCCAAAGGTGCCAGTTGTGAACCCAAAAGCCAAGTTACTCCATTCAATCGCCTGTCCTACCAAGAAGTAACTGCCCATCGCCATTGTTGCTAAAAGAAACAGGCGAAAACCCCATAAATTATGGCGTTGGAGAGCGCGTTCTGCTAAATAAATCACAAAACTACTAGCAACCAACACAACAGTATTAATGGCAGGTTCTCTAACTTCTAATCCTTCCACACCAGGCGGCAACCAGTTAGGAGTTGTCAGTTTGTAGACAATGTAACCAGCGAAAAAACTCAAGAAAATCACACTTTCCGACAATAAGAAAACAATAAAACCAAACATTTTATTGCCTTCTTCATCATGTCCATGCTCACCAGCCGGATGAGAGTGATTTTCTAACTCTTTAGGAACGATATAGCTGTCCATTGGTGAAATTCTAAATTGTGTAATCTTGCTTTAAGAACTACTTTGCGTAGCTCTGCGCTTACCTCAGCGCCCTTTTGCGTTTAAAAAATCAACTTTCAGTTGTGGGGACACACCAGACAGATGTCTGGCCAGTTTTACTTAACTGCGTCCCCTAATTAGCTTTGTCATTAATGATGACTATTAGCTTCTGCAACTAACGGTTCTGATTTGCCGTAACCATAAGGTTCAGAAATCACAATAGGAATTTCTTCAAAGTTCTCAACAGGTGGTGGTGAAGAAACTAACCACTCTAAACCAATTGCCCGCCAAGGGTTATCAGGGGCTTTCTCACCTTGCATCCAAGAAACTACCATATTGAAGATGAAAGGTAAGGTAGACATACCTAACAGAAATGCACCAAGACTCGCAATAATATTCCAGAATTCATACTCTGGCGCATAGGAAGAAACCCGACGCAACATCCCTTGTAAACCCAGTGGGTGCATGGGTAAGAAGTTGAGGTTAGTACCAATAAATGACAACCAGAAATGCAACTTACCCCAACCTTCGTAGTACATCCGCCCAGTCATTTTGGGGAACCAGTGATAAATGGCAGCGTACAAGCCCATTGTTACTGTGCCAAACAGAACATAGTGGAAGTGTCCCACGACAAAGTAGGTATTGTTAACGTGAACATCCACAGGTACAGAAGACAGCATAATCCCTGTGATGCCAGCAAAGACAAACATGATTAATCCACCCAAGGCAAATAACATGGGTGTATTCAACCGCAACTTACCGCCCCAAATTGTCGCTACCCAAGCAAATACCTTAATGCCAGTGGGTACAGAGACAAACATAGTTGTCAACATGAAAATCAACCGCATCCAAGCAGGAGTACCGCTGACATACATATGGTGTACCCAGACAATGGCGCTGACTACGGCAATTAACAGTGATGAAATGGCAACTACTTTGTAGCCGAATAAAGGTTTGCGAGAATAGACAGGGAAAATTTCGGAGAAAATGCCGAAAACAGGCAAAATGATCACATACACCGCAGGGTGGGAGTAAAACCAGAAGTAATGCTGGAACATGACGGGATTTCCGCCATTGGCTGGGTTAAAAAAGCCAGTACCTACGGTGAGGTCAAGTAACAACATTACCGCACCTGCTGTCAGTGCTGGTAAGCCAAACAATTGGATGATTTGAGCGCTGAGTACTGCCCAGACAAACAAAGGCATCCGAAAGAAGCCCATACCGGGCGCACGCATCTTGACAATGGTAGTAACAAAGTTGACAGCCCCCATAATTGAGGAGACACCAGAAATTGCCACTGCCAACAGCCATAAAACTTGACCGTTAATCAAGTTACCTGTGGGATTTTGGAGACTGACTGGTGGATAAGCCCACCAACCTGCTTGGGCGGGGCCGCCAGGAACGAAAAAACTGCCCATCAACAAAATACCGACTACAGGTACCATCCAAAAGGCGACGGCGTTGAGGCGGGGAAATGCCATATCTCGCGCCCCAATCATCAAAGGGACGAGATAGTTAGCAAAACCAACAAGTGAGGGAAATGTCCACAAGAACAGCATCACAGTGCCGTGCATAGTGAACATCCCGTTATATACGGTGCGGTCAACTAAATCAGCTTCGGGGGTAATTAATTCTCCCCGCAAGATCATGGCAAAGATACCGCCGACCAGAAAGAAGAAAAAGGCGGTCACAAGGTATTGGATACCAATTACTTTGTGGTCGGTACTAAAGCTGAAGTATTGTTTCCAGCCTCCTGGAGATTCATGCTGAGGTTTCCCAACCGGGAGGTTGAGACTATCAATAGGGACGTTAGTCATTGTTCTTTTGAAAAAACAGGGGTGTAAGGGTGTGTCTGCCGTCAACCGGAAAAATTCACCAGAGGAGGAGCAGCGGGGACAACTGTATCCCAGCCATTTTTCACTGGTTCACTAGCTGTTTCGGCGTATTCATTCACAGCTTGGTTCTTAGCAAAGAAGGGTTTATGTGTAGCGATTTTCGTCAGCCATTTGTGGTATTCTTCGGGGGATTCCACAACTACATTTGCCTGCATAGTGGCAAAGTAAGTACCGCTATATTGAGAGTCAGTAAGGTGATATTGCCCCTGACGAATGGGGGTAAATTCAAAGTCGATAGTGTGGTTGGGAATGATGTCTTGTTTGAGGCGGAATGCCGGGATATAAAAGCCGTGCAGTACATCTTCTGATTGCAGTGCTAAACGTACGCGGCGATCGCTTGGTAAATGCAGTTCGGTACTGGTAACATTTTTCTCAGGGTAATGGAATACCCACGCCCATTGTTTGGCAATGACATCAATTTTTTCTACAGGTTCGCTCATAACAGCGTCTTTTGTGGCTGCATAAGCTGATTCCATTCCCACGGGATTATGCAAATGCACTAACTGTGTGGGGCCTTGAATTCCCATTTGTTCGTAAACTTGGGAGCTATAGCCAGCAATCCACAGTACTAACATAATGGGGATAGCTGTCCAGACAACTTCTAGAGTGACATTACCTTCGATGTGAGGGCCATCGCTGAAGTCGTCTTTCTCAGCGCGATGGAAAATCACAGAGTACATTAAGGTGCTAGTAACACCAAGAAAAATAAATGCACCTAATGTCACCAAAAAACTAATCAAATCATCAATCAGATGAGATTCGGCCGCAGCTTGCGGCGGTAGCCAAGAATAGGCTTGTTTACCTATCCACATACTGGTGATGCTCACGGCGATCGCACCAGTAATTAAGGTTAATATGTTTAAAATCTTGGGGAGTTTCATGAGTTTTGGTCAAGAGTCAATAGTCAAGAGTCAACGGTCAAGAGTCACAATTAAATACTTTGGACTTTGGACTTTTGACCCTGGACAGTTATTTGAGCATTGTGTTCAGGTCTTCGCCTAATTTCAGTAATCTATCTGCGGTGTTGTGAACACCAAATTCGGCAGCTAGTTGCGCTCCTAATGTGCCGTGAAGGAACATCAAAAACATAATTGCTACTCCCGCCAACAAATAGCCCCAATGCACTTCTGTGTCGGAATCTTTACTCCACACAAAACGCTGCCATCCTCTCCACATGGTCATTCCCACAAATAGGGCGAGTAAGACGACACCACCAATACCATGCCAAAGCATTGTTTGCATTGCTTGCAAGCCCCAAGCACTTTTGATTTCTGTGGGTGGGGTTGCTAAAAGCATTTCGTAAAAGCCAGCGGCTACAGTAAAAAAGGTAATGATGGTTGAGCCAAACATGTTGTACCAACCCACATCAAAGAAGTTGGCACGTTCAACTGTAATTGCCAAAAATTTGAATACCCATTTTTGGAAGGGAAATAGAACACCTACAATATCAAAGGTAATTCCAATGATGAATAGACCAATGGTGAGATGTACTAAGTTTGGGTGAATCGGCAGAGTGTAAGGCAGTCCGTTAGCACCCAATTCTACGTTCAATTGATTAATTAGGTCTGAATTCATGGCAGCATTCCATCCTTTACTGCTTCAACAACTGGTACTGTGTGCAATCCATATACCCAAACCAATTGATCACCGAAATATACTTGTACACCGACAATTGCTACTAAGATAAATCCGGCTGCTAAATAATGAATTGGTAATTTTTGGGGATTGTGGGAACGAATTACATAGCGCCATGCTGTAATTGCAGCGATGATGCCAGAAAGTGACCAACCAATCAGTGTATGGATATTTAAAACTGATTTAGCTACGTCGTAGGGTTGGGCTAAACCTGCTTCAAATTGTCCAAAAATAATCGCTACAAAAATGGCGATCGTCGCAACAAACATATTCCACCAACCCACCTCAAATAGGCGAGCTTTGCCAGTAAAATAACCTAATACATCACAGAAAAAGGCAAACACTACCATCGCAATTACAAAGTGAACAACGATTGGGTGTAGCGTATCTGGATAGGGTAAATTATGGTCGTTCAACGATGTAAAAAAATCCAACATAGTTTACTGCACCTCAGCCAAAGTTTCATGATTAACAGACAAGCACGATCATCAATACAAACATTTACACCTGATTGGATGATGTTCAGAACCGCGTAGCGAAATCCAATAAATCAGGTATTAGCTTTTTTCTAGCTAAATTGGTTGAAGTTACTATTTATCGTCAATGATTGAGTTCAATTCATTTGTTCATACTGATACTTTCTCACAACGATTTTGAATTTACCTCACAAAATCGAAGTTATTTGGTTAATACTCGGTCATCTATCTATTAGCTTAAGGATTTTTTTAGTAGTTGTCAAAAAAATAATAGAAAGCTTGAGAAATGAAGCCACTAACAGAAAAACAATTATGATGATGTAGCTTATCTACCTTTTAATTTTAGATATTGCATAGATAAAAATATTTGTATATGCAATGTTATACAATTAAAAAATATGTATTTGTAATTAAAATGACAAAACTATTACTGTAATAAGTTTTTGAAAAGCAGAAAATAAGTGCCTGATATAGTAAAATCAGAAATTAATTAAAATTATTTGATTATTTATTGATTTGATTTTGCACACCGAGAAAGATGGTGCGTTACGGCTAATTCTCAATCTCTTAAGTTCCAAAATACTTGTATAGCTGTAACACACCCTACTTAATATTTACTTTATAAATTGCCTCTAATATTCATCAGGCGATCGCCAATTAATTCTTCTCAAAGCAGTATTACAATCATGCCACGCTGGAAAATTTGCGATCATTTTTTAGTTAAAAACAATGTGTATAGCGCTGCATCACAAAGCACCATACTATTATTTTATATCTAATTTAAATTGTCATAATTAATATCTGTAGGAGTTTTGCGTCTAAAAGCGTCGCTTGGACAATTGGCGCTCAACAGATACTGGGAATTTCTGCTGAAAAATAGAAGTTTTGAGTGTCACTTATCCAGTAGTATGTGTCATTGGTAGTAATGATGTCGGCAAAATTTGTGGCATTTCACAGCTAGTCGGCTCAACTTGCTGAAAAAGACAAAATCTTGAGTACGGTTTTTTCAACCTAATGTAGTATGTAAATCTCCATACAAAGGCAGAAATAAAATTGATACTTTTATCTTAAGTAATTACTAAGTGGCAAAAACAAATAGTTTGTCGTGATAAATGTTCTGCTAAAAGATTCTTAACGTTTAAATAACGGCAAACTCAATACCAAAAAAACGTCTAATTCGATACAATTAATAGGCTGGGAGAGCCAAGGAGAACTAAGTGGTGCTATCAAAAGGCTTTGAAATCGAGATGTATACTGGCACACCTCAAGGTGAAATTGTTGGTCTCTCCGATAAGATTGTGGCAGATTTGGACGGCTTTATGCGGGAACCAGACAGCCGCAACGTGGAATACATAACGAAGCCATCAACAAGTTACGAAAATCTCTTATGTGCTTTACTACATCCCCGCCGGGAGTTAAGAAAGTACCTCCAGCGTTTGGGGGATTATACTTTAATACCCGGAAGTACTTTGTCATTGAGTGGGGGCGATCGCTTCTTTCGTTCTGATCCAACCAATCCTTATCATGATTATATTGAGCAGAGCTACGGCACAAATGTAGTTACTGCCAGTGTGCATATAAATATAGGTATTAGCGACCCAGAAGTATTAATGCGGGCTTGTCGGCTCATCCGCTTAGAAGCACCACTGTTTCTCGCTCTCAGTGCTTCATCGCCCTTTTTTAATGGCAAAACCACTGGCTATCACTCTACCCGTTGGGGTGTCTTTCCCCAAACACCTGCTTACGTGCCGTTATTTACTAGCCACGCCCATCATATTCAGTGGGTAGAAGAGCAGTTAGTGGCGGGGACAATGCAAAATGTCCGCCATTTATGGGTATCGGTACGACCAAATGGCGATCGCCGTCCTTATGATCTCAATCGCTTAGAATTGCGAATTTGCGATTTAGTTACAGATCCCATTGCTTTGCTGGCAATTACCGCCTTGTTAGAAGCGCGTTTGTTGCAGGTAATCAATAATCCCGATTTAGATCCCTTAACTAACAGTAGCTTCTCCCCGGAAGAACTAATTGCGCTGACCACTAACAATGAAATAGCAGCCGCTAGTGCGAGTCTAGATGCTCAAATGCAACATTGGCAAGATGGCAGAACTATTTTAGCTAGAGATTGGATTGCGGAATTATATCAAGAAGTTTGGGCGATCGCTAAACAACAAGGCTTTAGCTGTTTCCTTTCCCCATTGCATAAAATCCTGCGTGAAGGGAACGAAGCTCAACAGTGGCTACAACTACATAGCGTAGGTTTTGACTGTCAGCGTGTCATTACCCAAGCTATTGTGGCGACACAAGAACGCGAAATGGAACTAGAAAACAAATTGTGTTCTTCCTTGCTGGCTTAATGGGAAATTAAGCTGGGTTTAAGGCTGTCATTAGTCATTAGTCTTTGTAAAAAACAACAGACAAATGACTAATTACGGCTTTTCTAGGTTTTTATGTAATTGAGAGGCGTTTTAGCTGATTTACCACTACCTAATCCCCGACCTCAAAATTCCTATTACTCCAATACCATAATTTATGGTTTCATACATAAGGTAGATTTTCTCAAAGTAGTCGGCAAATAATTCAGGGTATATTTCTGCTTCAGAAAACATAAAATAGTTTTGTCTGCAAGTTAATCAAACACATTTTCTGAATATTTTCGGGAAGAATTGACGATTTTTTTGTTTTAAAAAACTAATCGATGTAAACTACAAAATGGTTATTAATAAAACCTATAGATAACCTCTACCTTTTGATAGATTTTTTCTTGTCAATATAACTTTTTATACAATCTCTCAGTTTTACAGACAATGCCCCAGGTAGTTTTAGTAAATCCGCAAATTCCCCCGAATACAGGCAATATAGCGCGTACTTGCGCTGCTACAGGTACAGAATTACATTTGGTGGGGCCTTTAGGGTTTGAAATTAGCGATCGCTACCTTAAAAGAGCCGGGTTAGATTACTGGCCTTATGTCAAACTACATGATCACGAGTCACTGGCAGCCTTTCAACGCTTACATCAACAGCGTGGCGGTAGATGTCTAGGTTTCTCAGTGAGGGGCAGTTTTAATTACACTCAGTTTCAGTTTGAAGCTAATGATTGGCTACTGTTTGGTAGCGAGACTACTGGCTTATCACCAGAGGCGTTATCCATTTGTGATACAACCTTGTACATTCCCATGTTTCAACCAGGGGTTCGCAGCCTCAATCTTTCGGTTAGTGTTGCTGTCAGCTTGTTTGAAGCTCGGCGACAACTAGGTTATTTAGTGTAGTTTTTGATTAGGAGCTTTATAAGTATTTATACTTATAAAGCTCCTAAAAGTAATTGGAAATGGGATTTTCGAGAGCAAGTTATTTAGTTATCATCAAAAAGATTCTGACTTTTTATACTTAAAAAATGGAATTTTCAGTATAAATTCCGAAAAAGTCTAGTTCACTAGATAGGTTTAATATAAGAAATTTATATATTAAATTTGAGAACATACCAAATTTGAATGATAGATTTTGATGAATTTCATTCATTGAGTCTCAGGAAAGAAAAAGCTGAAAAACCATACGGATAAGGCATTTGTACTATTTCGTCTGAATAAGTATATTTCAGGAGGACAAAAGTACTGGAGAGTTTGTACGGTTGTCTTTTAGGGAATAATCAACGTAAAGTCTCCTGTTGGGAAGACGGATCGGAAAGAAAAACCTTGAAGATATTTACAGCAGGAGGCATCATTTTTTTTTAGAAGTTACAGCAACTAAAAATTGCTGACAATAAAAGCAGATTCGGCTAATATCAACTTTTCCAATCCCAGCAAGTAAAGTAGGCGCTGACAACTGTCAAGAGCAATAGTTCTAGGGTGTGAGAAGTGGAGCGGACAAGTAAGCACAGCAACTTTATGTTTTGCTAACAGGTGTAAACTTGTCTAAATCAGAGAAGCAGGTTAATCTTGCGTAAGTATCTCTGGTGAGTGTGATCCAGGTCTATCATTAGATGTGATCTAAATCATGGACTAGTATTCCGACTGCAAAATCGAGGTCAGTTAAGCGCTAGTGATCATAGGAGGTCGTCTTTGAAACGAGCATTGAAAAAAAGAGTAAAAGCTGTGCTGAAAAATACCCCCAGCAATGATGGTGTCCCGAACGAACAGTTAAGTGTAGTCAATCCCAAGATCAATCGTCGGGTTAGCACACAAGCCGCCATGATTGGCTTGGCTATCTCAGTCGGAGCAACCAGTCTTTTAGTGACTCGACAAAGCGATCAAGCCCAAGCCGCAGCACCTGTAGGTAGCCAAAAGGTAGCCTCAAATCTTCCCGCTGCGTCTGATACTGAAATGAAATTTGTTCCCACGAAGCTGGAGACCAAACTAGTCTCCCCAGCGACAATGCCAGAAAATCCTGTCATTGTGGAACCAACAGCAATTTCACAGTTGCCTGGGCTTGAAGCTAAATTGCAAGTTGCGGCAAGTGGAATGTCTGTAAAAGTTCCAGCAGCCGAGAATATTTCCAAAACAGCAGCCAACCAGTTGCCGGAAATCCTGAATGCTAATGATGTACCAGGCATTAAAACCGCTTTTTCAGCCAACCAAGTACCAACAACAGGTAGCGAAACTACATTTGCTAGTGATGAAGTCAACGCTAAATTAAAAGCACAGCAAGAGTTTGCCCTGTATCACTTACAAGAAAAATCGAACCGCCTAAGAGCAAGTCTGACGGAGTTGCGGTCTGGGGAGTCAAAAAATTTAGCTAAAACTACTACCGCATCGGCGCAGGAGACAACTGTAGCAGAGAAGTTGCCACCTACCAGCATCAATCAAGAGGTAGCACAACAGTTGCCCT
The DNA here is from genome assembly GCF_015207705.1 of Nostoc sp. LEGE 06077. Lineage (GTDB taxonomy): Bacteria > Cyanobacteriota > Cyanobacteriia > Cyanobacteriales > Nostocaceae > Nostoc_B. Next base: position 4,946 of record NZ_JADEWI010000065.1, on the reverse strand, counting down.
CTCTGGTCGATGAAGACAAAACAAAGTTCTTCCCAGAGACTAAGCAGACAAAATCTCCCAGCGAGCAGATACAGCCAATAGCAACAACATCTGCACCTGCCACACCACAAACGGTGTCACCAACAGATACTAATACAGCCTACGAAGTTAAGCCTGGAGATACTCTAGCAGCGATCGCCAGTCGATACAACACCACTGTTGCAGAATTAGCAAAACTCAACAATATCAGTAATCCTAACCAGCTGAAAATTAGTCAGAAGCTAGTTCTACCATCTGCCAACCTGAACCGCAATGGCGCAATTTCAATACCTGTAGCTGTTAATCCATCTGTTGTACAGTTTACTAAAAATTCCCCAGTAGCTGGTGTACCTATTAACACTGCCAGCAGCAACCCAAATGTATCTTTAGCGCCAGTTTCACCAGTTTTTGTCAACAATAATGCTGCAAAGCCAACCGCAACAGCAACAAACAATCAAACACAGACAAATACTGCTAACGCTAATCCTTACGGTGTAGGTGGTGATACTCCCGTACCCAAAGTCTTTGCCGAATTACAATCAGGAAGCCAAACTGCTCAAAAGGTAGCCAGAAGCAGAAACAGCGAGCGCCTACAGAGTCTACAGGCAGAGATTCAAAGACTACAGCAGAAATACCGCGCTCAAGAGTCCGGTAATGTAGTTGCACAAGCAATTACTGACACTGACAAAAATAGCGTTGCTATCCCAATTCCTGTAGCTATTCCGAGTAACTTGGCAGTAACTAAGCCTGTATCAGGAACTAAGACTTTTGCAGTACCTATTCCTGTTCCGACACCAATCTTACCAAGCTACAGCGCTCAACCGATTAAGCCCGAATTTCGTGCTACTCGCCTTAACAACGGCGAACCAATTAATCCAGAGTTTCGTCCCAACCAGACTGGAGTCGCAGCACCACCAATTGGGGTTAACGCTTCTGATTCTCTCAGAAGAATGGGGGGAACTCAGGTATCGCCACAACTGCCTCCTTTGGCAGCAGTAGATCAATACCTACCCAAACCTGTTGATGAGACCATACCACCACCTTCCACCTCGACTGTAGCTCATATTTGGCCAGCAAAAGGTGTATTTACTTCTGGTTATGGTTGGCGCTGGGGAAGAATGCACAAAGGTATTGACGTTGCTAACGCCACTGGTACACCAGTTTACGCCTCAGCCGATGGTGTGATTGAAAAAGCAGGCTGGAACAAAGGTGGTTACGGTAATCTCGTTGATATTCGTCACCCTGATGGTAGTATGACCCGCTATGGTCATAACAGCAAGATTCTAGTGCGTCCAGGTCAGCAAGTGCGTCAAGGCGAAACCATTGCTTTAATGGGTAGTACTGGTTTCAGTACTGGGCCGCACACTCACTTTGAAATTCATCCATCAGGTAAGGGCGCAGTTAACCCAATTGCCTTTTTACCACAACAAAACCGCATATAGTCCTTGACTGGGCATAAACCAGACATTGCCTTATGAGAAGAGGGAGTTTTCCTCCCTCTTTTGCCCAGTTTTGTCAGATGCTGAGATGCGATTGTTAGGGAAAATTAATTGTAAAATAGACTAGTCATCAACAAATGTATATGCTATATTAAGAATCGATGTAAAAACGTTTGGCTCAGTAGCTCAGTTGGTTAGAGCACGGGACTCATAAGCCTGGGGTCGTTGGTTCAACTCCGACCTGAGCCATTTCAGACTTATACATTTATGCTCATCCTGCTAAATACCTTCATCTAGTTTTGAGCATGATTTATCACCAGAATAAATGCTTGTTTCCCGTCTAAATTGTTTATTCCTAGAGTTAGATCGTAGACTTGCTCATGATGAACGCGATCGCCCTCTAGATAATTTACACTCAAGGTGAGACCGAATTATTTGCAGCTTCTGTTATGTCTTCCAGTTTAGATTCTTTACCACCTGCTCTCGCTAAAATCGTCCAGCGCTTTCAACGTGCTTCAGATCCTAAGCGGCGCTATGAACAACTCATCTGGTACGCACAGAAGCTTCCAGAGTTTCCAGAAGCTGACAAGATACCAGAAAATAAAGTCCCTGGTTGTGTTTCGCAGGTTTATGTCACGGCAATTTTTAATGATGGGAAAGTTGCATTTCAAGGAGATTCTGACTCTCAGTTAACCAAAGGGCTAGTCGCGCTGTTAATTGAAGGTTTAAATGGTATAAGTCCCACAGAAATTGTCCAACTCACACCCGATTTTATTCAAGAAACAGGTTTAAATGTCAGCTTGACACCTTCCCGCGCTAACGGGTTTTATAACATATTTAAAACTATGCAAAAAAAGGCGTTGGAATGTAAGTTAGAACAATCATAACCTCATACTGGTTGCGGTACTGATGAAGTGTGAAAGTACTGAGTAATTTTTATTATACTCAGTACTTATTCAGTTTGAAAAACATTGCACTAGTTAGTTTGATTTCGCTCAATAACTTTAAGCCGTTTTGAAAAACCTAATAATTTCGCGGACGTGATCGAGAAATTGCCCATCAGTAGAAAGTTGGGCGATCGCATTTCTAGCTTCTCTGGCTAAACGTTCATGTTCTGTTTGATTCGTGGCGCGTAATTCTTCTAAATTAGCTAAAATTCTTGATAGTTCTTTGCGTGTTTCTTCAGCAAAGCGTTGTTGAGTTACTGGTAAAGAATATGCTTGTTCTGGATTAAGTTGTTCTTCTAAAAATTGCACTTTATTCTCTAATTCAGAGAAACGATTACGCAGTTCAAAAATATCTTCGCGGGGATATTTCCATTCTTGGCGAATCATTGTTAGCCGTGCATATAAATATTCGTAGGCGCGAATCGCCGGACGCAGAATTGTTAATAATAAAGCTGCACCAGAACTGATGTAACCTACTGTACTAATTCCCGTGGCGGCGAGGGTGTAAAGTCCAACTGCGGAGAATATGTGTAAAACAACAGCCAGCCAAAGCGATCGCTTGGCTAATAACTGGACATATTTTACTTGTTTGGCATCTACAGGAATACCTTTTTCTGTAGATTGTGCTGCTTCTGCTAAGACTTCTTTTGCTTGAAAATGCACATTCCAAGGTACAGTGACAACTACCAATAACCACCAAAAACTTGCACCGCCAATTACCCAATCTAAGAAGTTACCTGCGGGTACATGAAACCATTGCAGTACGCCAAATGCTAACAGTAATATAGTGACAATTCCCACGATGGAACTGATAAAAAAGTTAAAATACATTTTGCCATGACTCCAGTGAAACTATCATCTCAATCATGGCGATGGCTGAGGATTTCTACGGAATGGTTGTGCTGGTTTGGTTACTTGCACATATTAATTATTGAATAAGATAACTACGCCAAACTCTTTGAGAATCTTTGCTAGTCTTATCTGGCAATAATAATCGCCAAGTTTTGCCTTCTTGTTGAATTTGTAAGTACAGTTCAAAAGGTTGTTGCAGTTGCGTCAACTGTCGCTGCGGTAGCTTGATAATTAAATCGTATTTTCCCTTGACGCGGAAGGCTGGTAAATTTTGAATTGTCAGTGGTTTTTCTTCGGCAATTTTTAACTGCTTAATTTCCAACCCCTGAAAATCTAGATCTAGTTTTTGACTAAGTTCTTGTTGGGTTTGTTCTAGCCCAAGTGCGATCGCTTTTCGTACTAACTCGCTAGTTGGCAGCAGCCCAATAGTACCACAAGCAGTTAACAACACCAGCAAAATTATTGTGACCAAGAATCGCACCATCTTCGATATTCTACTCTCCAGCGCTAGTATAGCGGTATCTGCCTTAAATTCTGCCATCTACCATGTCAAAACCAACTATTGGACTTGATAGCCAAGTTTACGACTACTTGTTATCAGTTTCGCTGCAAGAACCAGAAATTTTACAAAAATTTCGCTACGAAACTGCCAATCATCCTAGGGCAAATATGCAAATTTCGCCAAAACAATGACAGTTCATGAGATTGCTAGTGCAGTTATTAGGTGCAAAAAAGACCATAGAATTTGGCGTGTTTACAGGTTACAGTTCACTTTCCGTCGCTTGAACACTACCCGCTGATGGTAAAATCGTTGCCTTTGATGTTAGTGAAGAGTATACAGCAATCGCACGACAATATTGGCAGCAAGCTGGGGTTGCCGATAAAATTGACCTACGATTAGCACCAGCCCTAGAAAGTTTAGATCAACTATTAGCGACCGAACAAGCTGGAACCTTTGATTTTGCCTTTATTTATGCTGATAAAGAAAATTATGATGACTATTATGAGCGATGTTTGCAATTAATTAGTCCTGGTGGCTTGATTGCGATCAATAATGTTTTATGGTCTGGGCAAGTAGCCAACCCTCAATCAAATTCAAGATCACAACACTCAAGCTATCCGTGCTATCAATCAAAAGCTACACAATGATCAACGAATTACACTCTCACTTGTCCCCATTGGCGATGGACTTAGTTTAGCACTCAAGCGAGGTTAATATAGGAATCTGACTTGATTATTGAAATTACTTGTGTAGGAAGGTAACAGGAAACAGAGAACAGGGAATAGGAAAAGACGTAACAGAGGTGTACTGAGTTTTTTCTCCAAATCAAATATGATTCCTATATATCCTCAAGCCGAATCAAACTAAATACTTATTTTTAGATGTAGCGGGAGATAAATTCATTATTTAATCTGCCTTTTTATCATGATTATCTTTTTGTGTTCAATTTTACATAAACAATAAAATATTGAATCGAATTTATAACTAAAGTAAGACATTTAATTGTAATTAATTAAGTAACTTGAGGAAGGATTTAAACCGGATTGGTTTAACCATGTATCGGGAGCATCCACTTTTGGCAGAAATACTCAAATAGCAAGTAAACCATTAAGATAAGCACAACGAACAGAGAGGATGTGATTAACACTCTCAACATTCCACTGTGCGCCAGAAATTTTTATCCTAGCG
>NZ_JADEWI010000064.1 GCF_015207705.1 Nostoc sp. LEGE 06077 | reverse complement strand
AGTTAAAACTTTTCGAGTAGCTAGTGAGAGATTTCGTTTAGCTCGACATCGTTATAATCAGGTGATAATGGCTGTATGTGGATTAGTTAGGTTACATCTAAATTATTCGTTTATACTAAGTAATGAACCTTGAATTATCAGCCTTTAGATTTTATTATTTAGAAAGCTATGTTTCTGAAAACTTTTAATAAGTTTGATATTTTCATCCCCAAAACCTTATTCTTTCGTTCAGCCATAATTAGTGTTTCATCCCAGTTATAGTTCGTGTGACGCTTTCACAGTAAGCTTTTTATCTTTTGTGGACAAGTCTATTGATTTACATATATATTTATCTGCTTATCCCAGTATCAAGGAAAGGCGATCGCTTTGAAAAATCGGTAATTACTCAATACTTAAGAAAGCATTAAGTATTTGAATATATCTATCTCAGGTGTCAGTAAATAAATAGAATAGTTGGTGAAATATGGAGATACGAGTAAATTATTCAGGAGCTATAAAAATGCAGAATGTTCGTCTTAACTCCACAATTTCTAAATCATGGATGCCGGAAAATCGGACAAAAAAGCTGGCAGTTTTACTAGAATGGTGCAAAATTGTTCATGGTTGCATAGAATCTGGACAAATTGAGGATGCCAAGATTTTTTTAGAGCAAGCAATTCATGAAGCTGAAATGCCAAGTCAAGAATAAAATAATTCACATCGGCTTCAGATAAAAATTGAAATGCTAAACATACTCAATATACTCACGAAATACGAACAATGAAGGAGTCAGAATAATTTTCTGACTCCTTTTGACTAGAAAAATATATAAGATGACTATTCATTTTGGTTGAGAAAATTGTATGAGTTGAAAGAACCTCTCCCCAACCCTTCTCCGACACGGCTACGGTGTACACACAAGTCAAAAATTTTCGTGTTCAACCATATCCCGCCTAGAACTAAAGTTCCAGGCTCATAGCCAAAGTCCACAAAGCGTGGACTGGAAGACATTTTTGCTTGAGTCATCTTCAGATGACTTGCGCTATAAGACTCGGAATTCATTCCGAGGCGGGATAGATGCACTAAACGAACATTTATTTGTGTGTACATGGTAGCCTTGCAGGAGATAGGTACCCTGCGAGAAGCAAGCTATGGAGAGGGGTTTTTAAATCTGTTGAACTCCCGTTCAAGAGTTATGTAATCACCTGTGGTATTGTCACTTTCGCAGTGGCCTTCTTGTTGAAAACCAAACTGTTTTCATCTTTATCAATGAGTATCGTATCGCCAGCAACAAAAGTATTTTCTAATAACTTAGTAGCGATAGGATTTTCTACTTCGCGTTGAATTGATCGTTTTAAAGGACGTGCGCCATAAATGGGATCATAACCCATTTCTACTAGATGATCGCAAGCTTCTTGAGTAATTTCAAAGGAGATTTTCTGCTCTTTAAGTAAATTCTCAACGCGTTTGAGTTGAATGCGGATGATATGACGCATTTCAGAGCGGCTGAGAGTATGGAACAGAATTATATCATCTACGCGGTTGAGAAATTCGGGACGGAAGTGCGATCGCAAAGCATCTGTCACCCGGTTCCGCATCATGTCATATTTAGTATCATCACCAGACACATCTAAAATGTGTTCGCTACCAATGTTACTGGTCATCACAATGACGGTGTTACGAAAATCTACTGTTCTACCTTGAGAATCAGTAATTCTGCCATCATCAAGTACTTGTAACAAAATATTAAATACATCAGGGTGGGCTTTTTCCACTTCATCCAGCAGCACCACTGAGTAAGGATGACGGCGCACGGCTTCCGAAAGTTGACCGCCTTCTTCGTAACCAACATATCCCGGAGGCGCACCAACTAACCGCGAAACCGAGTGTTTTTCCATATACTCGGACATATCCAGGCGTACTAAAGCATCATCAGAATCAAAGAGAAACTGTGCCAATGCGCGGGCGAGTTCGGTTTTTCCTACCCCAGTCGGCCCCATAAACAAAAATGAACCAATGGGACGGCTGGGGTCTTTCATTCCCGCACGGGCGCGACGAATGGCGGCGGCTACGGCTTCAACGGCTTCATGTTGACCAATAACCCGTTTATGGAGATGGCTTTCGAGTTGCAGTAATTTTTGGCGTTCTGATTCCAGCAACCGGTTGACAGGAATTCCTGTCCACTTGGCGACGATTTCGGCAATGTCGGCTTCGGTGACTTGTTCGCGCAACAAATTTGAACCTTGGCTTTGCAGTTCTAACAGTTTTGCTTCTTTAGCTTCGCGATCGCGCTGTACGCCTTCTAATTTGCCATACTTCAATTGGGCAGCTTTATTCAAATCGTAAGCTCGTTCAGCTTGATCAATTTGCACCCGCAAGGCTTCTTCTTCTTTCTTTAAAACACTAATAGCTTCTAACAGTTGCTTTTCACCTTGCCATTGTTCGTTAAATTCTTGCTGTTTTACCTTTAAAGTATCAATTTCTTGTTCAATGCGCTGCAAACGTTCCCGTGTTTGGGTAGGAACCTTTTCTTCCCCTGCGAGTGACAGCTTTTCCATTTCTAGCTGCATTAAGCGGCGGTCGATGGTTTCCAATTCTGAAGGTTTGGAGGTAATCTCCATTTTTAACTGCGCTGCCGCCTCATCAACTAAATCAATGGCTTTGTCGGGTAAGAAGCGGTCAGAAATGTATCGTGCTGACAAAGTAGCCGCCGCCACTAATGCTGAATCGGAAATTTTGACGTTGTGATGGACTTCGTAGCGTTCTTTCAAACCCCGGAGAATCGAAATAGTATTTTCTACGTTCGGTTGGTCGACAAATACTTGCTGAAAACGGCGTTCTAAGGCTGCATCTTTTTCAATATATTTGCGGTACTCATCTAAAGTTGTCGCGCCAATACACCGCAGTTCGCCCCTAGCCAACATTGGTTTGAGTAAATTTCCCGCATCCATCGCCCCTTGTTGATTAGAACCTGTCCCCACAACGGTATGCAATTCATCGATAAACAGCACAATTTGTCCATTGGAATCGATAACTTCCTTGAGGACTGCTTTGAGGCGGTCTTCAAATTCACCCCGATATTTTGCCCCAGCAATTAAACTACCAATATCTAAAGAGATTAATTGGCGATTTTTGAGAGATTCCGGGACATCACCATTGATGATACGCTGTGCCAGAGCTTCCGCGATCGCAGTTTTCCCAACCCCTGGTTCACCAATCAACACGGGGTTATTTTTACTCCGGCGAGATAATACCTGAATTACGCGGCGAATTTCATCATCCCGGCCAATCACTGGGTCGAGTTTTCCAGCTTTGGCTTGTTCTGTCAAGTCTCTACCAAATTTTTGCAGTGCTTCATAGCGGGATTCTGGATTTTGATCTGTCACTTTTTGGCTACCACGCACAGCTTTAATTGCCGCCTCTAGAGTACCACTATCAGCATTAAAACCTTTCAATATCCGCCGACCAATACGTTCATCTTCTGCAAAGCCTAAGAGGATATGTTCTACAGATATGTAGGTATCTTTCATTTTCACCCTGGCTTCCTCGGCGCGGTCAAGCAGCACATCTAAAGTGCGACCGAGGTAAAGCTGGTCATTATTGGCAACTTTAGGTTGACGTTGGGTATAGGCTTCGAGTTGCTGTTGCAAGCGAATGGGGTCGATTTCCGCCCGTGCTAAAATGCGAATCGCTAAACTTGTGGGTTCTTCTAAAAGAGCAATAATTAAATGTTCAACGTCTAATTGTTGTTGTTTATAAGCACGAACTATATCCTGAGATTTGACAATTGCTTCCCAGGCTTTATCTGTAAATTTATTAGGATCTGTAGGCTGCATCGTTACGATTTTGAATGGCGGATTTTATTTAAGAAATTGGGAGTGGGGGAAAGGTGGAGGACTTAGATGCACTATCCGGCGATCGCGGCATCTCCTTTCAGTAGGGTAGGATGAAACAGGGGTTATAATCTAGTATGTTCTACACAGCACTTTTCTCATTCAGTGTCTCTTCATAGTACATACTTCAGATTTCATACTTTCCAGTATTTTCTCCCCAAATAATTATCCAAGCACTATTGAGTTTATATCCGCGTGTATCTGCGGGTGCAAGTTGGGTGTAATTGGTCTGAGGAAATGAGTATAAAAGGATGAGGGTATAAGGCTTACACCCCCATTGTCATCAAAATTATTGGGATACGAGTTGCTCTTGTGATGTCTGCTTCGCCGCTGATCCTTGAGTACCCAATTGAATCAGTTCAATTTTGTATCCATCAGGATCTTCCACAAAAGCAATGACTGTAGAACCATGTTTCATTGGCCCTGGTTCCCGCACAACCTTACCACCACGATTTTTAATCGCTTCACAGGTAGTGTAAATGTCATCTACGCCCAAAGCAATGTGACCGTAAGCATTACCTAATTCGTACTTTTCTACTCCCCAGTTATAAGTTAATTCAATAACTGCATGATCACTTTCATCACCGTAGCCAACAAAAGCTAAGGTAAATTCTCCCCCTGGATAATCTTTTTTACGTAGTAATTTCATTCCTAGGAGATCGCAGTAGAATTTCAATGATTCTTCTAGGTTCCCTACCCGCAGCATTGTGTGTAGTAAGCGCATAATGATTTGTTACTTTGGCTCTGTAGGATTTATTGATTGCTGCCAACATTTTACAAGGGACTGATGAAGAGGGTTAACTTCACCACCAAAGATAATATTTAGAGACGTGCTGTAAAGCCTCTCTCATACTGAATTTCGAGATAATTTACTAGGATTAATTTTTCTTTAATGCACTGAACGCACCACCTTTTTTGGCGGTACGTTCAGTTAAAGGCAACAGAATACACACTTGTCAGAATATTTACTTAGACCCTTTTACAAGACAAACGTAAAAGTTTAAGCAGCCCTATCTTCCCGTTCTATCTGTTGCCGAATGGTATCAATAGCAGCATTAATACCAGATAGTTTAGATTCTAAATCATCTCGCATCCAAGTTAGAAACTTGAGTTTACGTTCTAAATGAGCTTTGTGCGAAATAGGTTCGCTACCATAACAGACATTACCCCAAAAAGGAAACATATTTTGCCTCTGGATTTAGCTAGATAAAAGTGCGATAAACTGCACTACTAACTTATATTCTGGCTAAAAATAATCAGACTGGTAGAGTGAAAACCGACCAAAACATTACGTGCTTGGTAAACTATCTGAAAATTTTTTGTTACATAAAGAAGTATTTTTCTGACTTGGATTTATCACTTCTATCTGAATTGCAAAATTGTCTAATCAAGCAGAGTTTAGTGCAGATTGGGATTGCCAGTGCTTGTGAGGTAGAACAAATATTATAGCAGATTTGAGACCTTTGATTATCCTTTCTCCAGTTGATAGTAATCGCTCCCAACGGTTGCTTCTCATTTCTCGATGCTGAATAGCAGTATGTGCTTTGTTGATGTTCCGTAAGCTGTCTAGTAAGTTAATCAAGGCATCAAAAATAGTTCCGACAATTGCTTTTGTGCTGACTTTTTTTGGTAAAACTATAGTTGGGGCGGTTTGAATGAGATCAACTAGATGCGATCGCATTTGTGCCTCTGGCATTAAACCTGATGGATATTGAATGACAACAGATGCAGCTGTTGGATTAATCCTGACTTTTGCATTTTTAATTTGAGATTCTATTGTCACCTGGAGTTTATTAGCATATTCAGCATCTTTTGAGAGACGAGGAATCCGAAAGCGAATTCGTCCGGCGATCGCATGGGCAATGCTATACGATATCTGTTGAGATGCTGTTTTCTGGTGAGCTAATGTTTTACTTGTCTTGGAAGTCTGCCTAGGTACATTTTTCTGATTGTTTGGGCTTAAGCTAAATAATTTTCTATAATTCATATCCAAGATAGGGCTTAACAAAAAAATATTTTTATTTATATATTTTCTAATTATTTGAAAGGTAAAATTTGTTTTTTAACCTAAACTATTTACAATAATAAATATAATAAATGGTGAGTTTTTATAAAAACTCTATCTATAGAAGAGTATCAGTAACTATCAAAGGTATGAAGATAAATATATAGGAATCTGACTTGATTATTGAAATTACTTGTGTAGGTGGGTAATAGGGAACAGAAAAAGAAGTCACAGAGGTGTACTGAATTTTTTTCAGAAACTAAATATGATTCCTATAGGATTACGGCTCAGTTTACTTAGATTGAGCAATAACTAAGAGACGATTTATAAAGTAAATCTTAAATAGAGTGTGTTCGCACCGCCAGTTTATGATGGTGTGTTAGACGCTCGGATATAGTTTTTGTGATTAGTTAGCTCCCAATATCCGCCTAAAACACCCTACGATAATTTTTATTTTTACTTTATAAATCACCTCTTAGGGTATTCCGACAACATTGAGCATTAAGTTTGAATCTGTTGTCGGATTTATACCAATTCTCCATAAAGATGCACTTAATTTTTTTACGAACCGCCAAGAACGCCTTCGCGTAGAGTCTCGTAGAGAATAGCGCCAAGGAAGATAAAAATAATTATTTAGTGCAAGCTTACAGAGATTAGGGATTAAGAGAATTCTAACGAGCAAGCACAGCTATTTTTGCATGATGATTAACGTAGTTGACAAATAATTGCTTCAGCCTGGGACTAACACTAAAACCATTAAAGTCTTCTAAGAAACCAAAGCCTAAACTTTTAGCTTTAGCTAATGTTTGTTCTGCTGTTAATCCTTCCTGAATAACTATACTCAACAATGCAATTCCCGTTGAACGCATCCTCTCTGCACAGTTTATCAGCACTGGTTTTGGTAGTTGTTCCAGTGTTTTCAGGGTTTTAGTAATCAATTCTTCATTCAGTACTTCTAGCTTGACGGGTACGTTGACGTAATACAACCCCAATTTTTCAGCTAGTTTTTGCTCATCCTGAAAAAATCCTAGTTCATCAGGCGATGTCTAACGACAAGCCGCAAAGCGTCTACGCAAATTTAACACGGACTTATAACCTTCTTGGATAGCTTGCTCAAGCTGCTTGACTGAGATTTGTCCTGTTGTTGTCAAGTTTTCATTGATTAATATGGCGTTGTTCACATTCACTCCTTCTAACTTTCCTGGCAAATATGCTGTGAGCAGCTATGCAAAAATTTGCAGCCAAATACCCCAAAAATTGCGGACAATCGGCTGATTTACGCTAAATTTGCCTTTTAGTTTGATTATTTTATTGCTCTATCCATGCTATACGGTTTGTCTATCGACTTACCGATATTTAGGATAAATAATCAATATTCTCGTTAGGTTTAGTGGTTATTATCTATTTGCCAAGTTGCCCAACTTTAGCAGGCAGGCGATCGCACTTTGTTTCGGATATTGCGTTGATGAAATACAATTGTGATATTTCAGTTGTATAAATTAAAATTTCGCTGATCTTGTCTCGACAGATAAATCCGAAAGTTTATAGCTCAACGTTGACCGCAAATGTTACATCTAAGATCGTTGAGCAATGAAATAAAATCAACGTGAAAGCACAGGTATTTAGAGGCGTAAATCAACTGTCCTACGAAGAGATCCCCGTACCCACACTCTTAACAGATGAGGTGCTGGTACAGGTACAGGTTGTAGGATTATGTCAGTCAGATATCAAAAAAATTCGTTATCCACTGTATGAACCACCGCGCATATTTGGCCATGAAACGGCGGGAACAATTGCCGCAGTGGGTTCGGAAGTTAGGGGTTGGCAAGAGGGACAAAGGGTAGCGGTGATGCACCACATTCCATGTATGCGTTGCGCCTACTGTTTAAATGAAAATTTCTCGATGTGCGATGTCTACAAAAATATTTCTACCACAGCTGGTTTTAATGCTAGTGGTGGGGGTTTTGCAGAGTATGTGAAAGTACCAGGACACATTGTGCAGAATGGCGGGTTAATTCCCATCCCCGACGATATTAGTTTTGAAGAAGCAAGTTTTGTAGAACCGACGAATTGCTGTCTCAAGGCGGTGAAAAAAGCTCAAATTGCTCCCGGACAAACTGTATTAGTTACAGGAGCCGGGCCAATTGGGTTAATGTTTGTGATGTTGGTGAAGTATTTTGGGGCAAAAGCGATCGCCACTGATTTACTGCCTTCGAGAATAGAAAAAGCCTTGAATGTGGGCGCAGAAGCCGCTTTTGATGCCCGTGATCCCGATTTACCGGCAAAAATTCACGCTGTCACAAATGGGCTTGGTGTAGATGTGACTTTGCTGGCTGTACCTAGTGAGAAGGCGTTTTTTCAAGCACTAGACTGCACCCGTAAAGGGGGAAAAATACTGTTTTTCGCTGAGTTTCCCGATGAATTAGAAATTCCTATCAATCCAAATATTCTTTACCGCCGAGAAATTGATTTGATGGGGAGTTACAGTTCTTCCTATCGTCTTCAGGCGTTATCGGCTGATATTGTATTTAATCGGCGGATTGATGTCCCAGCCTTAATTAGCGATCGCTATCAGCTAAAAGATTTATCAGCTGCCGTAGAACAAGCGATCGCGCCTTCTGCCGATACATACAAAATATTAATCTATCCTTGATCCGGGCAAAGAAGCTAACTCGTAGAAAATACTTATAGCTACTTTTGTCATTGACTCCCACAATGGGAGTCAAACCAAGGAGACATATTCATGATGAACACGTATATTGCTTAATTGTTCCTTTCATACATCTACCCCAATTCATGCCCATGACCTTAGTTATAGTTGCCATCCTAGCTTTTTATGTCGCCTGTAATCTTGGTGCCAACGATGTTGCCAACGCAATGGGAACCTCTGTTGGTTCCAAAGCTGTGACTCTCAAACAAGCAATCATCATTGCTGGAGTTTTAGAATTTACTGGCGCTGTCTTGTTTGGGCATGAAGTCTCAGAAACTTTAGCCACGAAAGTTGCCAATCCTAGCTTATTTGCGGCTACACCCCAATTATTGGTTACGGGAATGGTGACAGTCTTAATATCCTGCGGTGTATGGTTGCAAATTGCCACTGCCAAAGGTTTACCTGTGTCATCTTCTCATGCAGTCGTGGGGGCGATCGCTGGGTTTAGTGCGGTAGCAATGGGCATAGGTGCAATTGATTGGTCATCAATTGGTATGATTACTGTTGGCTGGATTGTCACACCAATAATTAGTGGTAGTATTGCTGCTTTGTTTTACAGCCAAATCAAGCACTGGATTTTAGATCAACCAAATCAAGTTACCCAGCTAAGAGAGTGGATTCCTTGGTTGAGTGCAGTGTTATTAGGTGTGTTTGGCGTAATTGTCCTACCTTCGCTCATGCAACCTTTGACTAACTACTTGATTGAACAGGTTGGTATTGATATACCTGCATACGATATTCCTTTATTCACAGGTGCATTAGCCGCAGTTGGACTCACTTTAATTAGTTGGCGACAACTGGAAATGCAGGGGTGCAGGGGTGTAGAGGAAGAATACATGACTCAGCACTCAGCACTCAGCACTCAGCACTCAACACTCAACACTCCCGTCGAAAAATTATTCGGTCGATTCCAGCTACTCAGTGCTTGCTTTGTGGCTTTTGCACATGGTTCCAATGATGTGGGTAATGCGATCGCACCTTTAGCGGCGATCGTTTATATCAATACAACTGGTAGCGTACCCATAAATGGTATTGATATTCCTTTGTGGATTTTGGTTGTCGGCGGTGCCGGAATTGTTACAGGTTTAGCTATTTGGGGGAAAAACGTCATTGCTACCATTGGCGAAAACATTATTGCTTTGCAACCTAGTAGTGGGTTTTGTGCAGAACTAGCAACCGCTACTACCATTCTCCTAGCTTCTCGGTTAGGTTTACCTGTTTCTACCTCTCATGCACTTGTTGGGGGTGTAGTCGGAATCGGGATGGTGCAAAGCTTGAATTCAATTAAACTCCAAACTCTGCAAGCGATCGCTGCTGCATGGTTAATTACAGTTCCTTTAAGTGCATTTCTCAGCGCCAGTATTTTTAGTATTGCTCGGTTTGTTTGGCACTAAGTAGTTGGACAAAATTAAATTCATTTGTGGGGGTAGGGAACAGGGAACAGGGAACAGCAAGAGAATGTGTGTAATTAATTCTGTGTAAGTACTTAAGTGGACATAGGGCTAAGTGTTTGTGTTTGCGAGGGAAATGTGCTGATGAATAACTAACTTGAAAAAGATTGGGAGTAAAAATCGCCAAATGAATATTTAAATTATTCTGACTTGCGCTTGCCCACTGCCGGGAAATACCGGAATTAGTTAAAATATTCTCTAGGAGCGAATAATCTTTGATCATTCCCACGACAAATCAATCAGTCTTTTAGAGAAATATAAACTGTCACTAAAGTTACATTTTGGGCTAATTTACATCTAAATTTTACAAAGTTGCTATTTTGCGGGATCATCAGGCATTTATTTACAAGTATTTAAAAATTACTGTTGCTATCAAAATAACAAGTATTTATATTGAGTGACATATTTTCTCTCTCAAAATCTCATTTTTAAAGGATTGAATTTTCTGGCTGGTACATGGCACTTAGTATCTAAAGCTGTAAAGCCAAAAAATATATACTTTGCCAAGCTATGTTCAGCGTGACAAAATTACTTTGATACGTGCAAATCTTGTTAAATTTTTTGGTCTATCTGACAAAATACTGAAAATTAGTATGAGCGCCAAGCAAATTTACGGGAAACAGCTTTATCTTCAAGGTGTTAGAGGTTAGAAGCTAATGGGGCGAATTGAGAAACGGCCAGACAACCCGCGAGTTAGAGGCGAACTATCGAGATCAGCCGAAACAGCACTTTGGGCTGTTGTGGAGGATTTAGAAAATCTCCAACAGAACGTGCTGAGGTCATTGCAAGAAGAAATAAAACGGTTACAAGCAGATAAAGAACGGCTGTATGATGACATTCAAAAGCTGTTAGAAGAAAAAGAACACTTACAGCAAGTGCGACAAATTACTGAACAGCAAGTGTTAATTCGGCAGTTGGCAGAAGTTTTAGCCAAACATATTTCTTCGCAACTGCAATCATCGCTCAAAAATTTAGCCACTCAACTGAAGATGAGCGAGGCTGATGAACAAGCAGTACTCAAATCAGCCGAAAGTAATGAGCAGATTAAACAAATGCTGGGTAGTTTGGATGATACTCTCACCATTACTTTTAACTCGCTGCAACAAGAACTGAAAAATTATCAAGGTAATCTTTCTCAGCAATTGTCTCGGATGCAAAGCCAGCAGGTGCAAGGAGAAGTTATTGTTGAGGAATTAGTTAATCACCTGCGCGGGGAATTAACCAAAGCGATTAAAGAAAATACCCAAGTAACTAAACCATCATCGCCGACGGTTTTACAACCACCAGATAATCCACCGTCGGGTAGTTCTGTCAAACAATCGCCACCAACAGTTTTACAATCAAGTGAGCGATCGCCTAATACTTCTTTAAAAGTATCTTCACCCACGGTTTTACAACCAGATGAGCCATCATCGCCCAGTTCTGCGGTAAGTTACCCACTGTTATCAGAAGTCACCAACAAATCGCATGAAAACCCGACTACATCTTCTGCACCAGTAACACCCTCAGCCGTTATTATTCCACCAACGAAAGAAAGTCCCACCCAGCCAATTTCCATCGCTCCCAAAGACTTCCCCCCTAAAGAGAAACCGCCTGAACCAATTGTTTTACCTAGTAAAGATGTTGCGGAAAATAAAACGCCATCTTCTCCCAGTAATGTTAAAGCGAGTGAACAAAATTCTGCACTCCGCCTAGATGTGCCAGAAACTCAAATAAAATCTTCATCTAGTAAGGCTAGTGAGCCAGTTTCTGTTATCCAGCCAGATTTAGTGGAAGATGAAGTATTTTCTCCTCCTACTCCAGCAGAAACTAAATCTAGAAGATCAGGCAGATCCCAAAGTTTATCACCAGTCCAAATTGGGTTTTTACTAATTGTCTTATCTACGGTGGTGTCTTCACTTTATAACGTCGCCGTGAAGATGATGTTCCACCAAAATTCTGCGGTGATTGGTAGCTTGGCTGTAGAACGATTGTTATCTCCAACTTTGGGGAATATTTTCTTAATTCTATTGCTGCGGTTGGCTGTGGTAGTTCCGCTAACGTTACTATTAGCCCCAATGATGCATCCACAGGTTTGGCAAGATATCAAAAACTTGATGGAATCATTTCAAGGTAAGCCATCAGCCGCGAAAGTCAAAGCACAAAGAGTTTTGCAACTATCAATTGCGAGTGGTTGCTTTTTGTTTTTATCTCAAGTGCTAGTTTACATGGCTATCGGTCAAGTGACGACAGGTATGGCGATCGCACTTTTCTTCATCTATCCCAGTATTAGCGGTTTGTTGTCTTGGTTGTTATTCCGCGATAAACCCAGTGGAGTCCGCGCTGCAGCAATTGGGGCAATTTTCTTAGGTGAACTATTGATATTAGGCGGTGCTGCAACTGCGGGGATCAGTGATTTTTCTGTTGGTAGCACAGCGGCAATTTTTGGTGGTGTCGCTTTTGCTTGTTATGTAATTCTGACGCGGATCTGTGCAGCAAAACTGCATCCTGTGTCTTTTACTTTAATTAGTTTCACCACCATGTTTGTTTTGAGCTTTGTTGGTTTAATGTTACCTCTGCCAAGCAATTTGAGCCTCGCAATTGATGGTTCTAAATTACTAGAAATTATTTTAAGTGCTTTTATTTTGGGTGTGCTGACACTTTTGAGCTATGTTCTCAACAATGTTGGTATTCGCCAATTAGGGGCATTGCGATCGGCCATTATTGGCGCAGGCGTACCCATTTTAACCGTAGTTTTTGCAGGTTTATTGATTCAAGAAACTTTAGAGATTATTCAGATTTTAGGCGTTTTATTTGTCACTTTTGGTGCTGCTGCTTTCAGCTTTGAGAAAATGCGTCATCAAGTTAAATCTTCTAGTGCTGAAACTTAAATGACGAAAAGTCGCCATCTGATATCATTTTGGGCTGAGAATTGCTTACTGCATCTAGTTGCGGCCAACCCATCTGTGTCCATGATTTTTGGAATTGCGATGACAACCAGGAAAGTTAAAAGTCGATTGTTAAATAAACGCGTTATTGTCTCAACTTTGATTTTCAACTTTCCCATTCTTTATTTTATTTTAATAATTAGGTATCAGCTTTGCCTAATATCGCAATAGTCGTAGCAATATCACAACAATTTCCGCAAAGAATATTAAACGATTATCTTCAATGTGGTAATTGCATTACGACACTAAATACCTGTATTTTTCATAAATAACAAAACCCAAAATTTTTTTTACTGACTTTCTCAGAGTTTAACACCCAAATATTTAGTACAAAACAAATAGAAAGAATTTGATTTGTGTAAGTAACTTTACCTGAAACTGCTGTGAATATTTAAACCGCTTCATTGTCTTGTCCCCAAGGAAATCGGCAGTTTTGTAGTCAAAGTATCAATTAACTCGTGAGATCCTAAATGATTAAAAATAACTTTCTTATATTCATTGAAATATCAGGAATCCTTAATAATTACTAGTATGTAAATTAGGCTAAATCGAACATTGATATAATATTAAGATTAGGTTAATTTACACAAACTTGATAAAAAAGTGGACAGAATAGAATATCATAATTGAAGGCAATAAAAGGTATTTAGAACTAGGAATTATCTGCCTGATTTAAGGAATTTGATTTTCCTAGGTATTAACTGCCTCAAGATGCCCAAAAGTTGCCGAAAGCTGTGAGCATTTATGGTAGTCTACTAGTATCTGCTCAACCTGGAATTTGTTGCAAGTTCAGTAGGTGATTGACTCTGAAGATTACTCCTCAAAAACAGGAAATCAAGGGTTAACCAAAATTCTCTACAAACCCAAAGAAATTAGTCATTCTTGGGAAAGGTGCTTACCATCAAGTCCATCAGCTAGTTACTGCTATTTCAGCAATAAGGTGTGTTACCGCAATTAGGAAGCACTTTTCCTGTTGTTACTAGTAAAGGATGCAAAAGTCTTGAGCCTGAAGACAATCTTTATAGATTAAACCGGGAAAATAGATGATTTTGTAATTGGTATGACAAGTAGAGAAAATAAATGGTTATTTCCGAGTCTGTCAAGAAAAGATAACAATAGCCAAATAAATCAGCTTCTTTTTAATAGTAGTTTGCTATATAATCCGGAGCCATTGGCAGTTTCGACTACTAGTAAACTAAGAGTCACAGCATCCTAAAAAGTCTAAAGTAAAGACATCGCCTAAAGTTGGGTGTATACTACTTACTTTCCTCTGACTATAAATCTGTAAACGTGCTATTTAACTGTCTGTAATATGAGTAACGACATAGATCTGATCAAACGTCTTGGCCCTAGTGCGATGGATCAGATCATGCTTTATCTGGCTTTTAGTGCCATGCGGACGAGTGGTCACAGGCATGGAGCATTCTTAGATGCAGCAGCCACGGCAGCTAAGTGTGCGATTTACATGACCTATCTGGAACAGGGACAAAACCTGAGAATGACAGGTCATTTGCACCACCTAGAACCCAAGCGAGTCAAGATTATTGTCGAAGAAGTCCGACAAGCATTGACAGAAGGCAAGCTACTAAAAATGCTGGGTTCTCAGGAACCACGCTACTTAATTCAACTGCCTTACGTCTGGATGGAAAAATTTCCTTGGCAACCAGGGCGATCCCGTGTTCCTGGGACTAGTTTGACAAGTGAAGAAAAAAGACAAATTGAACAGAAGCTACCCACTAACTTGCCAGACGCGCAATTAGTTAGTTCTTTTGAGTTTCTGGAACTGATTGAATTTCTGCACAAGCGATCGCAAGAAGTTCTCCCACCTGAACATCAAATGCCCTTGAGTGAAGCCTTGGCAGAACACATCAAGCGTCGCCTGCTATATTCAGGTACCGTAACCAGAATTGATTCGCCTTGGGGAATGCCTTTTTATGCCCTGACTCGTCCTTTTTACGCACCCGCCGACGATCAAGAGCGTACCTATATCATGCTAGAAGATACAGCTCGATATTTTCGGATGATGAGAAACTGGGCTGAAAAAAGACCAAACTCCATGCGTGCTTTAGAAGAACTAGATATTCCCCCAGAAAAGTGGGATCAAGCAATGGAGGAACTTGATGAAGTTATCCGCGCTTGGGCAGATAAATATCACCAAAGTGGTGGTATTCCCATGATTCTACAGATGGTTTTTGGTAGAAAAGAAGACTAACAAAACTTCTCTAAAAACTTCCGGCTAATAAAAGTAAGCATCCTAAAATTCAGCAACCGGTAAATCTCAGATCAAATGTATTATCATCACGACGGCTATGCTCCTGCTGCAAAATCAGAGACACCGTGAGTTTCTTGTCTCCCATAGCAGGATGCTTCCGTTGCCATCCACTTTTAAAAGTTGGATGATTAGTATTTTTGAGCTTTATATAAATAAACAGGGTTATTTTTAGTCAACCGTCTGCCGTCAAAAGATAAGTCACTATAGTCAGTTGACCAAAAATTAGTAAATCATATTAAAACTTAGGCAGTGTAACCAACGCAACAATCAATGGGTATAGGCATTTAGGGTGTAAATGAGCAAAACTATTACACCCCAAACCCTTATACCCAATCTCAACAACTAAGCTTTGCGCCTAATTTCTGTAATTTTAAATTTATGGCAATGTCGGTGACACAGTGAGTCCATTAGCTGTTTCACTAGCGTCAATACAAGTGTCTAACGCTTGTATTGGTGTTAAAGAAATTTCTTTACGCAAGCCAACCACACAATCACCAAAAGTGACAGGCTGTAAACTGCGACCACAGTAATTTAAAACGGCTGGGTTAATTTCTTCTTTGGTATTGAGGCTGACACCTACAACACAACTAGCTAATTCTTTGGGACGACGCGCCTTTGAACAGTAAGCGAGAGCATCTGTTGGGTCAATTTTGGTTTGCTGTTTAATTGTTGCCACACAAGCAGATAAATCTCTGGGGCGTATTGCTGTGGCACAACCTTGGGCTGCGGCTGGTTGTGTTACACCTGCTTTCAAAAGTTGAGCCGCACAAACACGGTAACTATCGTGGTCATCAGAAAATAATGTCAGAGCCATGCTGGGAAGGCTAGATGCCCACAGTCCTGCTATAGCCAAAACGGGTGTAGCCCAACGAATGGCTTGAGTATTAAGTATGCCCGAAATATACTTGCCGTGAGGTTTCCTAGCTTTACTAACCTTTTGTGATTCCATTGCCATTTTCCAAAAACCCTCAGTTATGCTAACTCAAATGTACGATAACTCTGATTGATCTTCAGGATTCTGACACTTGGCTCTTGAATTCTTATATTTATAAATTTTTGATGATTAAATTTCGGATTTTTGGCATTTTTGATTTACAGATATTTATAATAGTATGTCTGAGTAAAATTTAAACAGGATTAGATTAAGGAAACACATGTCCCGATATAGAGGGCCACGCCTCAGAATTGCACGTCGCTTAGGCGAATTACCAGGATTAACTCGTAAGAGCGCAAGACGCGCCTATCCACCGGGTCAGCATGGACAGAACCGCAAAAAGCGCTCTGAATATGCTATCCGTCTAGAAGAAAAGCAAAAGCTCCGGTTTAATTACGGTCTTACAGAAAAGCAACTGCTCCGCTATGTCCGTAAAGCCAGACGAGTTACTGGTTCGACCGGGCAAGTGCTGTTGCAATTGCTAGAAATGCGTTTAGATAATACCGTTTTCCGCTTGGGGATGGCTCCTACAATTCCAGCAGCGCGTCAGCTGGTCAATCACGGCCATGTCACAGTCAACGGTCGTGTAGTCAACATAGCCAGCTACCAATGCCGTCCTGGTGAGGTAATTGCTGTTAGGGATAAAGAACAATCACGGAAGTTGGTGGAAACTAACTTACAATATCCCGGTTTAGCTAACCTTCCCAGCCATCTGGAATTTGACAAAAACAAGCTGGTTGGTAAAGTTAACAGTGTCATTGAGCGTGAGTGGGTGGCTCTACAAGTTAACGAACTGCTGGTTGTGGAATACTATTCACGACAAGCATAGAAAAGTGCTGAGTGCTGAGTACTGAGTGCTGAGTAGTTAAACAGACTCAAAGCTCAGAACTCATTACTCAAAAAAGTTTTAGCCTCCAATTTGCGACATAGTACGGCTGTATGTACCTGTAGTCCCAGAGTCGCGGCCTTTAAAATTAATTTCTGGCTTAATTGCCAATAAGTCTCTGACTTGCTCTCGTAGATGATTGATACTAATACCAGAGCGTAGAGCAGTTTTTAAATCTAATTGACCAGTTTCATTTAATAAGCAAGGGCGTAACCACCCATCAGCGCTCAGACGCATCCGGTTACAACGATCGCAAAAACATTCTGACATCTGGCTAATAAATCCCAGTGTCCCCTTTGCTCGCGGAATTTGAAACACATCAGCAGGCCCATTACCACGCACTTGCGATTCTGTCAAGCCCCATTGCTGGCGGATGCGTTGACGTAAATCAGCAGAAGATACCCAACCGCGATCGCCAAATAATTGCCAATTGCCAATCGGCATAAATTCAATAAATCGGACGTGCCACTGTTTATCAATGGTGAGGGCGGCTAAATCGAGAACTTCGTGGTCGTTAACGTCGGGGATCACAACAACATTCAGCTTCAGCGGGTTAAATCCTACCTTGTAGGCAGCTTGAATACCATCCCAGACTTGTTGCCAGCGAGAACGTCCGTGATTGCCGATAATTTGATCAAAGATATCGGGATCAAGGGAATCTAAGCTGATATTAATTCGGCGTAAACCTGCATCGTAAAGGTTTTTGGCGATGGGTGCAAGTAAAAACCCATTAGTTGTCATCGACAAGTCTTTAGTTTCAGGTAATGATGCGATCGCTTTGACTAAATCTACCACCCCAGGACGCAATAAAGGTTCACCCCCTGTTAAGCGAAACTGGGTAAAACCAACAGGGATAAACACCTCTTGAATCAGAGTCAGTAGTTCTGCGTCCGTAAGTAATTGTTGCTTGAGGGCGTATTCCAGTTCTGTACCCTCCGGCATACAGTATTGACAGCGAAAATTACAGCGATCGATTAAACTAATGCGGAGATAATCTACCTGGTTCATTTTAGAGTATTTATTTCTATTGTATTTTTCTTAGAGGGTAAGCAATATTGCTTACTAGATATTTTGCAGCATTGCCCACCTGACTTTAATTACAATCAAGTCGGTGGTGTGAAATGTAATTTACCCGAAAAAATATAAAAATTTCCCATAAAATGCCATAAATAAATAAAGGCGCAAAGCCTTGCGCCTTCAGCTTTGAGTATATTTAACTTAACAGATAACTTTCTTCCCTAGCTGGCTAACACTGGCTGGGGGATTTTTTTTGGTAGATGATGCTTTTCGCTGCAAATTATTCCGGTAGATGCACTTTGATAACAGAAGAATTAATTGGTAGATGCACCCTGATAACTTTCTTCCCTAGCTGACTAACACTGGCTGGGGGATTTTTTTTTGGTAGATGATGCTTTTCGCTGCAAATTGTTCCGGTAGATGCACTTTGATGACAGAAGAATTAATTGGTAGATGCACCCTGATAACTTCTTCCCTAGCTGGCTAACACTGGCTGGGGGATTTTTTTTGGTAGATGAAAGCTTTTCGCTGCAAATTGTTCCGGTAGATGCTTCTTGATTGTCGAATAATTAATTGGTAGATGCACCCTGATAACTTTCTTCCCTAGCTGGCTAACACTGGCTGGGGGATTTTTTTTTGGTAGATGAAAGCTTTTCGCTGCAAATTATTCCGGTAGATGCTTCTTGATTGTCGAATAATTAATTGGTAGATGCACCCTGATAACTTCTTCCCTAGCTGGCTAACACTAGCTGGGGGATTTTTTTTTGGTAGATGAAAGCTTTTCGCTGTAAATTGTTCCGGTAGATGCTGCTTGATTGTCGAATAATTAATTGGTAGATGCACCCTGATAACTTTTTCCCTAGCTGCCTAGGAGATCTTTTCCTAGCAAAACTTCCGCAGAAGTAATGCTAGTGATTTATAGATTGTATCTGGAAGATGCTAATTGAAACTCAAACAAAATAATTGTTATAAATGCACCCTGATAAATAAATCTCCTAGTTATCTGCAACCACTGGGAGATTTTTTTATCTTTGGTAAATAGCAACCATGATTATTTAAAACTTATTCGGAAGATGTTGATAACTTCTCGAATAAATAAATTATGAATCGACGCGCCCTAATAACTAACTCCCCTATGCACTGGCCACAACTGGTAGATTTTTTTATGCTGTTTTAACAGCATATTAGCTTTTGGAATTTTTATCCGGAACATACTTCTAAATCCTGGAAACAGATTATTGGTAGTTGTACTAAGATAACTAACTTTTTGGCTTGGTAGATACAACTGTTTTTTGATTTTGAAGCACCACATTAACTTTAGAACAATTGTTCCGGAAGACTTTGCTAGACCTTGGAACAATTAATTGGTAGATGTACCTTGATACTTAACTCCCTGAATTAGCTAACACTTACTCGGAGATTTTTGCGAAATGTTGGTAGTTGCTTAGGCGTATATTCTAGCGCAACTTTCAGACAATATACTAGTGCAAATGGTGTTTTTTGACTATCAGTGTCAGCATTTATTGACCTAACTGAATTCTGAATTTTCGCAGTTATCCTACCACTGATAGAGTTTATCAAACACTCTTTGTGTTTATAACATTAAACTCACTTATTTGCCTTCTACTATTCACAAGCAGCAGATGGATTGTGGAAATTTTGTGCGATCGCTCAGTTGCTTTGCAGAAGCTACCCTGGATGAGAATCGTAAGTTTGTACATCCTATCATAGTTTATAGCCAGATTTCTACTGATTTGTCAAAGCCAGATTACAGATTGCTAAAAACTCATTTTTTCGGGTTCATTTCTACATCTGTAACAAAGTCAGAGCTTAGGTTGTGGCTAAATTCCGTTGTCTATTAAAAATATGATTGCTGGCTGAAATTATAAATTTTTTACTTAAATTTCCATTAATTGCATAATTGCATCTTGCTCATCCATTAGTAAGATGCTTATTGATTGAAACTATGGTAGGATGTATTCCCGGTTTCCAGGAAGGTGCAGAATCATAATGAGTTTAGCTGTGATTAAATTCTCATCTGAAGAGTGTGGCATTTGCCATAAAATGGCTTTTTATGACCAAAAAGTAGCTGAGGAACTGGGTTTGCAGTTTATTGATGTGAAAATGCAAGACACAGCTACTTATCGCAAATATCGGAAAATTTTGCTCACCCAGTATCCTGATAAATCGGATATGGGATGGCCTACATATATTATTTGTGATTCTCCAGAGGGAGAATTTCAGATTATTGGTGAAGTTAAAGGCGGACATCCCAAAGGAGAATTTAGAAGTCGTCTGCAAGCAGTTGTAAATCCTGCCGCTAGTCAGAATTAATTACATCAAAAGATTTAACTTCTAAAACTGGGCCTATCATTGCCATTGTCATGATATCTTCACGCAGCTGTCCTGTGACTTTGGCTTGCTGCCCAGCTTTGAGTAAGCTTTTATCAGCGCCTTTGAGAATTTCGTAGGTTACACCCTCATTTGTAACTAAAGCCCAAGCGCCCATACCAATATCACGACGTTCGATAGTGCCTGTAACTGTGATGCTCATAATTTTAAGTGCTGAGTGCTGAGTGCTGAGTGGGAGTAGTGAGTAGTGATTACTCACTCCCACTCACTATTTCCTGATATTTTATGCCACTTGCTTTTCGTTGTTAACTGCCAAACGAGCTAATCCATAGCAGAGTATGGCATTAACGATGAGGAATGTTCTAGCTAAGTTACCGTCACCCAAGCCCCAAACAGCTGGGTCGTAAACTGCACTGATTGTTAAACAAGCAGCTACACCTAAAGTAGAACCAACAGCAAACCATTTCCAACTAGGATGTCCTAGCAGGAATACAACTAAAACAAGCGGAATCAAGACACTGGCAAATACAGGATTGAAAGCATCTGTACCTTGTAGGGTGTTACCTAATTCTGGCAGAGAACTGCCTAAAACACGGAAAGGCCACTGCGGTAGGTCAAATATATAGATACCTTTGAGGAAGAATAACCCAGAACTACCAAAAGTTAAGCCACTAAATAAAGCCCAACTCCAGGTGAAGGGGAAGTAAACTCGTAAAAACCAAGCCAGCAGATAAGAACCGACGACCATTAAAATCTTTGGTAACAGTGCAACTACACCGCCATCAATCCAAAAGCCGGGGTTAATATAGCCGTTATCTCGCAACCAGCGAAAGAAATCAGGGAAACTGATTTGTCCGTGGGAAGCTAGTTTAACTGCGGCTTCGGCGTTGAGTTGTCCAGCGCCGTAATAGTTTAAACCATCATCTTGAATGACTCTGGCTGACTGCTTGAGGACTTTTAAAATCTCATCTGGATTTTCAATGCCTTTAGCTTTAATTAAAGCAGCCACACCAGCAACGTGAGGCGCAGCCATACTTGTACCTTGGAGTCCCAAAAATACGCCTTCGCCATTTTCATTGATGGTTTCTTGCAAAATTTTACCAGTTTCACTTCCACCAGGAGCCGAGATATCTACACCAGCACCAAAGTTAGAGTAGTCTGCTTTTTCACCATCTGGGCCGAAAGAGGAAACGCCGACAACATGAGGATAACGGGCTGGATAGCTTGCGCCATTGGCACTTTCATTGCCCGCGGCGGCTATGATAACTACACCTTTTCTGTAGGCGTAATCAATGGCATCTTTCATCAACTGGCTTTCACCGCCACCGCCCAAACTCATATTAATTACATCTGCGCCTTTGTCAGCCGCAAATTTAATTGCTTCGGCAATATCGGCAACTGTACCGCCACCATAATCATTTAAGACTTTTAGGGGCATAAGGCTGGCTTCGTAAGCAACTCCGGCTACACCGTATTGATTATTGGTGGCTTGGGCGACTGTACCAGCAACGTGTGTACCATGTCCGTTGTCGTCTGTGGCTTGTTCTCTGTCGTTAACAAAATCGTAGCCTTTAACAAATTTTGTCTCTTTTAAGTCGCGGACTTGGGTAATACCAGTATCAATCACAGCAACGGTGATACCGCTACCTTTAGTTT
Source organism: Nostoc sp. LEGE 06077 (assembly GCF_015207705.1). Classification (GTDB taxonomy): domain Bacteria; phylum Cyanobacteriota; class Cyanobacteriia; order Cyanobacteriales; family Nostocaceae; genus Nostoc_B. Next base: position 16,680 of record NZ_JADEWI010000064.1, on the reverse strand, counting down.
CCGCCCATGCGCCTTCAATGCCGATTTTGTGAAGGTTCCACTGCTTGCTGTAATATGGGTCGTTGGGGCCGATTAAAGAAGGTTTGACCTCGTTATTTTGGGGTGGTGTAAGTTCTCCAAGAACGGTGGTTTGAGGTTCTGGGGGAATTCTATAGATGTAATTCGGTTCAATAAATTCTGTGGCTTTGGCAAACTGAGATTTTTTCAGTTCTTTGAGCCGTTGGCGATCGCCTTTGATAATATACACATTGTCTTGTGCGGCAAATGTATTATCTAATTGAGGTGTAACGTTGTATTTTTGCGCGATCGCTTGCAAATCTCGGTCTATTTCAGCTTTTGCAGTATCTTCCCGAAAATCAAGCACAATCGTTTCAAAATCACCTTTCGCTGCTAGTCCCTGAAAATTTAAAAATCCAAAAACAGCAGCGCCTAACCCAATAATAAACAGGCACAATAATATTAGCCTTCTCATATTAACTCGTCACCGCTTTTGCCAGTTTGCTCACTAACATAACTTATCTGCATCCCTCATTGGTGTAATTGTCACTTTAGTTAGTTAAACTTTCACTTACGACTCAGGATTGTTTAAACGATGGAACGTGGTCTTTTATGGTTGCCTTTGTTGATAGCGTTTTTTTGGTTGGCTTGGCAAGGCTCAAAAGAATATCAAAAAGTCGAGGCTTATAAGATTTGGGCAGGACAATTTGAACGCGCCAAATATGATATTTATGCCGTATTAGGTCAAAAAGACAACAATCTTACTTGGGGTAAACCCACACCAAAAGGGATAATTAACTTAGAAACTTTTTCTTTGCTTGATGTCAGAGAAATTCATCTTTTGGTAGATAGCAAAATTGTCAATATAGAAACTCCTCCAACAAAAGGTCGTGATATTGAGTTAGAGTTTGTTATTGCTGAATCCGCTAATTCTATCCGTGTACCTTGTACAGAAATCCCTTTAGCTGTGAAATGGGCTGAGTATTTACAAGGTGCATTACAAAATTTACACGGGGAACAAACTCCCTCATCAAGCAGTCCACAATTATAGGAAATTGCTAGGTAGATTTAGGAGTTAAGAAACATTAGATTCTCTATTTCTGGAAAAAATAGGGAATCTAATTTTCTCAGACTTTATCCAAATAAATATTATTTAAATCAATATATATATTTACTCTAAAAATTCAGAAATATTAGCTCTACAGACTGTAGTGAATATCAGAAATGAAAAATCAATAAATTTTTGTTAATAGATGAGAATTGATCATGCAAAAAAATATTGCTGTTTTGGGTGTATTGCTACTTGTTAGTGCTTGTAATTCTAGTATTGATGGCATTTCTCAGGCAAGCAACACAGTAAAAGCAAAGGTAGAAAACTGTCCAAAAGCCGCAGTTGTTACTTTACCATTACCAAATAAAAACGAAGGTTTTTATGAAAGGTTTGATTGGCATATTCGCAATATCGTAGCGGATGATGAAACTTTGAGATTTCAAACTCTAAAACAGGATTTTGTCTTCTGCCGGGCTAATAATACTTGGACAGTACAAACAGGAACTTTACCCAAGGATTTACAGCCACCAACTAACTATACAGCCTTGGCACAGGATTGGGTAAATCCCAAGTTCAAGAATATTAATTTTCAGGGTCAAACCTATCAATATCGTGTCGTACAAGAGCCAAAGTATTCTTTAAGCGCAGATAATAATATCTCCAGACCAGAAGTACCAGATCCAACCAAAGATAAAATTGTTTTTGAACTAATTACACCTAATAGTAAAAATCCTCAGCGGCAAACGGTGTACACTCTCAAAGATTTACAGAATGCAGCAGTGAAAGCTGGATTTTCCGCTGAAGGAAATCAGTTGGGTGTGCCGAGGGTAACATCTAGCTTAGTTTATGGAGAAAAGATTTGGTGGGCGATCGCATTTGAACAAGGTGAAGGTAACAATGGTATTGCCACCATCATGAGTTATGACCCCAAAACTGCTAAATTTAGCCTAATTCAACCAGAGGCACTTGGGTTTACACAAATTACAGATTTAGCCATTACAGGCGATGTGAATAGTCCTACTTTCTGGATGGGTACTAATTTAGGTGGTGAAGGAAATCTCTACATTCCCGCTAAAGGATTAGTTGCTTACCGCCCTGATGGTTCTTTAAGTACTTACACAACACACAACAGCCCGTTAGTTGGGGCAATTCCTGACAAACTCAGATTGGAAAATGACAGACTTTGGGTGAGTAGCGCCAACGGAGTGTGCCAAGTGAAATGGCAAGCAGCTGATAACCCAGAAAGTTGGACTTGTTGGCGCTTTACGGCAATGGCTAAACTGCCAGAAAAATTACCACTTTACAGTGCATCAACTAATCAAAAGCCAGCGGTATCTTTGCCTGGGAAAAATACTGTAGAAGTGCTGTGGTGGAGTCCGGTGAATTTCCAAACCAATAAGGGACGTTATGAGGTGACATATCCTCAAGGCTTCACCACGAAACTCAATGAAGGTGCGAGTAAGTATGAATTTGGACGTTCTTTACCGACAGGAAAACCACCTATTGAATGGCCTGGTTTTGAATGGCATTGGAATGGACAAAAATTTGTCCGTACCTTAGATGAAGTTTCCTTAAATCTAGTTGGTGGTGGCCCTCAAGGTATCGGTTCTGGAGAATTTAAACCAGAATTACCGATGAGTTGGCAGGCAATGCGCGGTGATTTAGAGTTAGTTGATATTTCTCCCAAGTCCACCAGCGTAAAATATTACTCTGGTTGGGTTGACTCCGAAAAACTGCAACCTTATCTTACAGTTGTGCCGCAAACAAGACCTCAAAACCCTCAACCAAATCCTTTGTTGAAGGGTCAATAGTCTAGGACTTACGCAAAATTATGAAGAAACAAACCGCAAAGGACGCAAAGGACACAAAGTTATAAGAGTTTGAGAGAGTTATTGCGTAAGTCATATAGTCATTAGTCAACAGGCCGAAGGCTAAAGGATGAAATTTCAGACTTCAGACTTCAAACTTCATACTTTATTTTCCCCACTCCCTTATGAATGCTGAAACAACATCGAAAATACCTGTGGCTTTAACTATTGCTGGTTCTGATAGTGGCGGTGGTGCGGGAATACAAGCTGATTTACGCACCTTTGCTTTTCACTGTGTCCACGGTACTAGCGCTGTAACCTGCGTGACGGCACAAAATACCTTGGGAGTAGTCCGAGTTGATGCTATGCCATCAGAGGCAGTTACAGCCCAAATACAAGCGGTTGTGGAGGATATTGGCGTACAAGCAGCAAAAACGGGAATGTTGCTGAATCGAGAAATTATCGCAGCGGTTGCCCAGCAAGTTGAGGCTTTAGAAATAAATAATTTAGTGGTTGATCCGGTGATGGTATCACGCACAGGCGCACAGTTAATTGATGATGATGCCATTAAGACGCTATGCCAGCAGTTAATTTCCCAAGCGGCGATTATCACCCCTAACCGCTATGAAGCACAGATTTTAAGTGGTTTGCCGATTAATTCTCTGGATGATATGAGGGAGGCAGCCCAAATTATTCATCGCAACTTAAAGGCAAAGACTGTTTTAGTCAAAGGTGGTGGGATGGAGGGAAATGCTCGTGGTGTGGATATCTGGTTTGATGGCGATCGCTGCGAAATCTTGACAACACAGCAAGTAGACACGCAAAATACCCACGGTACAGGTTGTACATTATCAGCTGCGATCGCTGCTAATCTGGCAATGGGCAAGGATTTGTTAACATCTGTCAAACAAGCAAAAGACTATGTTACAACTGCTCTGGCTTATTCACTCAGTATTGGCAAAGGTCAAGGCCCGGTAGGACACTTTTTTCCTTTGTTACGAAATTGACCTGTGCTTAGTGGAATATTGTAAGTTGTTAGTTGCTTGTTATGGCGATTTTTAGGTATTAACTCGACCAAACAAAATCTTTGCTATCTCAGCATTTATCTATTATTCTTGGGCATAGTTTCAGATCTAGCCATTTTTCATAGCATCTCTAGTAAAATTCCATTACCTTAACTTTTGATACCAATTCACCGATGCGAACAACCACAGCAGCTGTTCATAGCCACTCTGCAAAAAGGCCCGCTTCTCCAAATCATCCGTCCTCTGTGCCACTGTATGTATATCGGGAATTGGCAGCAGAGTTAGAAGCGACACAGGCAAAAGTAGATGCACTCACTGCCAAAAATCAACAATTAGTGCAAGAAAATCAATTTCTCCGCCAAGAAATTACCAAAGTCTTGCAGTCTGTCTCAAATTTGCAAAAGCTAGTAGATTTCCGTAGTCCAGAGAGTAAGGATAGTCACTCTCATCCCCGGCCTACTGGTGAAGTTAAAAATATCCCCAAACAGCCAAAAAAAGAAGCACGTCCGCGTCCACAGTCAGCGCGTCCGCGTCAATCTGAAGCACCCAAGGCCAAGCGCCGCCAAGATTTTCCTGTACCTGTAGTAGAAATCAGTTCGCAGATTCCAGAAACAATTTTCATCGAGGAACAGGCTGTTAATTATTATCCTTCAATGGAAGCAAAAAAGAAGGAAATGAATGGTTGGGGGTTAGTAATTACGATTTTGTTAGTGATGCTGACTGCTTTTGGTGCTGGATATTTAATTGTGCGACCCTTGTTTGCACATCAAAGTAACTAATTTTGCTGTAAATTGTTAAAAAATATACTTAAATGTAGAATTTTTCTATTTTTAAGTTAAATAAAGTATATTTCTCTCTTGCCGCTTTCAGTCATCAATCTGTGATGCCAAAACTGCATAGACAAAAACCAGACACTTTAAAAAAAGTTGCAATTATTACATTATGTTTTTGTAATCGCGTTATTGGTAAGAATGTCAGACGGTTGATCTGGTTAGATAGATAAACGAACCTATTAAAATTTAGGAGTCCAATACATGAAAAAAGTAGAAGCAATTATTCGCCCATTTAAGCTTGACGAAGTGAAGATTGCTTTAGTTAATGCTGGTATCGTGGGGATGACAGTTTCGGAAGTGCGCGGTTTTGGACGGCAGAAGGGACAAACAGAACGCTATCGTGGTTCTGAGTACACCGTGGAATTTCTGCAAAAACTGAAAGTGGAAATCGTCGTTGAAGATAACCAAGTTGATATGGTAGTAGACAAAATTATTTCTGCTGCCCGCACAGGGGAAATTGGCGATGGTAAAATCTTCATCTCTCCTGTTGAACAAGTTGTGCGAATTCGGACTGGAGAAAAGAATACAGAAGCAGTATAAGGCTAAATAGAGGCGCGAGCGATCGCGTCTGTTGTTGGCAAAATAGTCAGCGTTGCTGAAAGTGAGATGAAAAACATCAGAGAGTTTAACTTTCAGAAATTTTTTCGTCTCTAAAATCAGCAACGCCTACTAGTACAACAAGGCAAAAGTAAAAAGTGAGCCACTGCGTTGGGCGGGTTGCCCGACTTGAAGCAAGTGGCGAACTCTGGAGGAGGCAAAAGGCAAAAGAAAGAATAGTGATACCACAAGCCTTTTCGCAATTCCCGATGGTCTGTTTATTTCCGCCGTGCTGTACTAGGAAAACTCCACAATCTGATTTTCCTGAGAAATTATTTAGCTTTCTCTGCAAAAACTTTAAAAATCGTTTGGTAGCCATTTTTTGCTAAAGTCTCAGCCTCTCGACGCTCTTCATGGGAAAATTCACTTTGTAGTTCATCGTCGTTAGAAAATTTGGCAATTAATGCTTCATCGTCGAAGAACAACGTTTCTCCTGAGTGAAAATATCTGATGGCTATAACTTTGTTATTTTTAAACCAGAAACCTACACCATCGCCCACTTCCAACAGTGCTTCCGAAGCGGTGACAGGTTCATTGTTAATAGTACAAATTCTATAACTAACACCTGCTTTAATTTTTGTTGCTTCATCGCAACCTTCAGTCATTTCTGTTAAAGCTTGCATTAGCGTATCAAAAATTTCTTTTGGAGTTTCTGTCTTAATTTCCTGTTTTTTACTTGCAGAAGTATCAATCACACATCTATCGGGAATACCATCACCACCATCATCAATGCGTGAGTCATTTTGTCGTCCATCATTGTCGCAATCAATTGCACCTCCAATAATTTTACTTTCTTTTACACCTGATGTTTGAGACGTGGATACTTGAGATGCTTGAGATACTTGGCAAGTAGTGAGTAAAGTAGTGCAAACTAACAAGCTCAAAGATATTTTGTTGGCAAATGGCAGTGATATCATGACTTATCTGAGTACTTGGCTAGTTTAGTTTGCCCAAAATAGATAGTAGGGGCGCACATCTGTTACTAGTCTCTCTTCAGTGCATAATAATAATCTGTATTCTCAACACTCTTGATTCTGGCTGCTGAATTCTGACTTCTTCTTCAACTCATGGCAAATAAATTTATTTAAAAAATAAATTTTGCTCACTAAAAATTTACAGTAATTGAGATGAATCTCAGTACTAACTAATTAAAAAATGTAATTTTGTCAACTACTGAGATTTATCACTACTTTCCAAGAGAGACATCGAGTCTTTCACCCGCCGGATGGGTAAATTAGCAATCAAAGCTGTTGTTCTTTGGTTGCTTTCGAGAGTAAATTCCAAGCCATCAGTTTCGATTTCCACGTAGCGACAGACTATATCGAGAATTTCTTGACGCATTTTTTCTAACGTCTGAGCATCTAGATCGGCGCGGTCGTGGGCTATGACTACTTGTAGGCGACGTTTAACTTGATTGCGACTGTTTTCAGGAGGTCGAGAAAAAAGTCGTTCGATAAGTTCAATGATCATTGCTAATAGATATCAGGAGACTGAAACATTAAACAATCTTTGTCCATAACAACTTACGCAAACGGGCGAAGATGTTATCTGGGGGTGCGTCGAGATCCAAGAATTCGACGGTTTCTCCTTCCAACCTCCGAGCAATATTTTCCACAGCTACGGCTGCTAAAGAGGGAGTATCCCCTAATACTAAGGGTTCGCCGCGATTAGTCGAGACAATTACACGCTCATCGTCAGGGATCACGCCAATCAAAGGGATTGCAAGCAGTTCCTGAACATCTTGGACAGACATCATATCATTTGCCCGTACCATTGCTGGTCTGATGCGGTTAATTATTAAGTGTACACGCTTAATCCCTTGTGCTTCTAGTAACCCAACTACCCGATCTGCATCCCGAACTGCGGAGATTTCTGGAGTAGTGACGATTAAGGCTTCTTTGGCTGGGGCGATCGCATTTTTAAATCCGTTTTCGATCCCCGCTGGACTATCAATAATTACGTACTGATATTTTTGCGCCAGTGCATTCACCAATAATTTCATTTGTTCGGGGGTGATTGCATCTTTGGAACGATTTTGGGCTGCTGGTAGAAGTACAAGGTTAGTTTGGCGTTTGTCTTTGACTAAAGCTTGTTCTAACCGACACTCTCTAGAGAGAACTTCTACAGCTGTATAGACGATGCGGTTTTCTAGTCCTAACAGCAAGTCTAAATTTCTTAAACCAAAATCTGCATCAACCAAGGCAATTTGACGACCCAATTTAGCAAGGGCCATACCTAGGTTTGCTGACACTGTAGTTTTACCCACCCCTCCTTTACCGGAGGTAATCACAATAATGCGAGTCATGTTCAGAGTTGCGAGCGATGAGGGTTCAGGAATTATAATAGTTATTTATGGTACTTGATTTATCCTAGCTAATTGATTTCTAGAAAAATCAGTAGCCCTAGCGATGCGAATTCCTTGGGGCGTGATATGTGCCACTTCGGGAGAAAATTGCGATGGTAGCTTCTCAGGCGCTCTGGCTACAGCATCGGCGATTCGCAATTGAGTTGGTTCCATTTGCAAAGCCATAATTAGGCACTCGCGGTTCCCCCCAGCGCCAGCATGAGCAATTCCACGTAAACGCCCCCAGACTAAAATATCTCCTTCTGCAACTACGATACCACCTGGATTGACATCTCCTAGCAAAATTACTGTTCCGGGATGACGAATTTCGACTCCTGAACGGACTGTCATTTCCAAATAAAGTGCATCTGCTTGGGTTGTTGTAGTTACTTGAGCTTCGGAACTGAGGGAGGTTTGTGGCTGTAGTTGTTCTACAGAATATCCTGATGTGACAGCGGCGATCGCAGTTTGTCGTCGACTCGTGGCGACAGATTTTAGCTGGAGTTGGACTTCGCTAAAGCTGTCGGCGAGATCTTGCAGTTGTCTGCTATCTAACAAGCGGTCATAGGCTATCAAATGTACTGGTGTATTTGGTATCCTTAAGCGATCGCCTGCATTTAAGCGCAACTTCAACTGTTGCCAAATATCAGACCAAGCTAGTTCGGAGGCTGGTACTTGAGATTCTGTCGGTAAGATGACCAACAGTTTTCCTGCTTCATTTTTGAACTGAACTTGGAAATTTTTGAGTCGATTGTCTATTTCGGCTTCTGTCACATCCCAAAGAGTAGGACTCGCATCTGCAATGGGTACTTCAGCATTGGTTTCTAAGTCCTTAGCCAAATTTAACTCCAATTCTCTAGGCGCAGAATTTAACTCTACATCCTGAAGTGGAGAATTTGACTCTAATTCTTGGGGTACAGACTCTGGATTTAACACTAAAGGTGGAGAATTAGATTTTAGATAAAGGAGAACAGATGATAACTCCGTATCTGGAATGACAGAATGAGGATCTGGTTCAGAAACGGTGGAATTCGTCTCAATATGAGAAACGTGGGAATTTACATCTACATCAGATAGATGAGAGATAGACTCTGCATCAGGAAGTGCAGAATTTGACTCTGGATTAGGGATCGCAAAATCAGAAGTCATGCAGCACCAGCCATAAACACAACTGAAACTCCGGGTAATTACTTATCTTAAATTAGTTATACAAAGGAACAACATTCTCACCCAAGAAAGTTATGAGGACTGAGTGCTGTAAACGCTTCTGTTACCTCCCGTGGGATGCACCAACAACTGCGGCTCAGAACTTTTGAGGATTTCACCGAACTCATGTTTCTGAAGTATTTCAGAACAAACATTTTGTATCAACCCTGATTTATTATTCTTAACTAGTGATCTAGACAGCTATTAGGCATACATATTGCACTTTTTTTGGCGGATTGTCATTAGTGATTGGTCAATAGTCATTAGTTTTGATTAACATCTAGTGACAAGTTATGTTTAAAGGCTGAAAAATTTAATATTAAAACTTTCAGACTTCTTTCGTTAATCGTTGGTAGACTGTTGCCAAAGCATGAGCATCACCAACATTGCCGGGAAACAGTACAACTGGTAAATTGGGAAATTGGGGATGGTTCTCAGGTGTAATGATCATTGAACAACCAGCTAAAATTTGCCCTAGCAATCGCGCTGTTGTTAAAGCTAAACCTGTACTTAAGACATCATTTGAGGTAATACCACCTTTGCTGATTAAAAAGCCAATATCAGCAGGTAAACCCCGAACAATATCCATCAATAAACTAGAAACTTGAATACCAAAATCCAGCCGCGTTTTAACATCATTAAAAGTAAGTTCTTGACGGCTAGTATAAATAACTGGCGTTTTCCCAGCGTTATGGACAGTCTGAATATTTGCTAATGTTTCAGTGAGCAGTATTGTAGCGGAATTCTCTTCCTGATTTAGCAGTCGCTGAACATCGACTTCAATTCCCTCTGTCCCTTCTGTTTCCAACAATGCTGCTAACTGCTGTGTTGTCTTTTTGACATGGGAACCGACAATAATTGCACCAGGTTTACCTTGGCGCACATATTTTGCCATGTTTTCGGCTGGAATGGGTTGGGGCGGTAATGCGGCTAAAGCTGTTAAGATGCTGGCGGCGCTACGAAATAAAAAGCGTTTGCCTTGGCTGGCTGCGGCCAATAAGTCTTGGGCGAAAATGTCGAGGTCGGCTTGAGTTTCACCATCAACTACGGCACACTGATTACCAGTGAGTTTGAGTAACCTGTCTAAACTACCAGTACGAATATCATTCAGTAGAAATCTGGTGACAGACTCAGCACTGATGCGACCTTGAGTTTTTTCTTCGACGTATTTGGGTAAGTAACTGTGATGATAACCAAATACGGAATCACGAGCAAACTCAGTTTTCTCTACTGGGGTTGGGACACCATCAATAATTAAGTAATGGATGCTGTCACGGGTGATGCGTCCCCCCTCAAAAAACGCCGGGACAAGGAAATGAGCATCAAAAGAGCCGAGTTCATCAGCGATCGCATCCGTTTCAATGGGATAATGCCCACGTAAAGTAGAATCAGAACGACTCACAATCAAAAAATCGCTGATTTCTTCAGCCGCTATTGCTTGTTTTAAATTTTGACACACTTCTTTTGTGACGGCTGCGGCTGACTCTGGAGGTAACGCGCGGGTGTTAGTTAGAACAAAAAAAATCGGTGAATCATCGCGCAACCCGATGCGTAAAGTATCCACATCCCAGCGCATTAGCAGCAAGCAACTGTGGACTGTTTGCGAACCTGTAGGGTCGTCATCTAAAACAATTATTTTGGGTTTATTACTCATGAGAGTCAGCAGCGCAACTGTTGTATGGGATATTTAAGGCTTTGGCAATTTTTTAATTTCGGCTTGCACATCAAGGGCAATTTGCAATGATTGATTGAGTAGTTAAGCATATTCGCCAGCTTGAGTACGGACTTATCAAACTTGCATATTTGCCAAATTATTCGCAAACAATTCTTGATTATTTATCAGCAATTTTTTATTATCTCGCAAAAATGGTATGTTTATGTTCCAGTTAAAATATTATATGTAGTATTTTCTCTTGTGGATTTGGCAATAATATGAAGCTGCAAAAATTAGAATCAGAACTACTTGCCTTGTTACCCAACGAGAAAGCACAAGCAATTCAAATACTTGCTCAAAGCTTAGACAACTTTTGGTGAGGTGTTGAAAAGACTCCAGGGGTATGCGGTGGAGATGCTTGTATTGCTGGTACACGTATTCCTGTATGGGTATTAATCAATGCTCGTAGATTGGGTATTAGTGAAGCTCAATTATTGAAAGATTATCCAAGTTTATCGGCAACTGACTTAACTAATGCTTGGGTTTATGCCACCGTCTACCCCGAAGAAATTGACATAGCTATTCAGGAAAATGAAAAAGATTAATGGCTCGTTTGTATGCAGATGAACAATTTCCGTTGGAAGTTGTAGAATACTTACGTGATAGCAAATAAAAATTTTTACTTTTTGTCTTACAATTACGGTCGAGGCTTTTGCAATTTTTTAATTTCGGATTGCACATCAAGGGCAATTTGCAATGATTGATTGAGTAGTTGAGCATATTCGCCGGCTTGAGTACTGACTTGTAATGCTTGCAGATTTGCCAAATTATTTGCAAATAATTCTTGATTATTCGCCAGCAACTTTTTATTATCCCGCAAAATTCGTTCTGTTTTTAAAGCGCGTACTAAATCTTCCCGAATTAGTTGTAAAGCAGAGATTACTTGTTCTCTATCGTTGATGGAATTATCTGAGGTTGCTAATTGGTCGTGAATATCTATAGCGTTGATCACAGAGTGATATTGATCAACTTCATCTAAAAGCATAGTTAGGGCTTGGGGACAAGTAAAACGCCGCCAGAGCGATCGCCCAACTAATACCGCAAGTGGTACTAAAATTAGTAAAATAATGCCTAATTTAATGGAAGAACCAATAGTTGGCAGAATAATAAATGCATAAATAAAACCAACAATAATTGGTGTGAGTGCTAACGCTACCAGCAGTTCATTAATTATAAAGCCGAATCGTTTCTCACGATTTTTCATCACCGAAGGCCGGAAAACATCTTCTGGGTCAAACCCAGTCAAACGTCTCAATTCTCCCTTGCTAATTTCTAAGCCTAGTAAATCCGGCTGCACTGCTGCATACTCCTGTAGAAAGTGCGATCGCGTAATTTATTTTAATCGGGTTTGAGTGATGATCGCATTCACCCTTGAGAAAAATAGCGATCGCACATCCATATACTTCTACAATTAAGTAAGAATAAGTAAGAACACTCAAGGCTAGTCAGTGAACTTTTTTATTGGTTGTGCAGTTTGGTCATATAAAGGTTGGATGGGTGAATTTTATCCCCCAGGTACTCGCGCTACCGATTTTTTGCACCTCTACAGTCGTCGCTTGACTACGGTTGAAGGCAATACTACCTTTTATGCTGTGCCGAACCAAGAAACTATCAGCCGTTGGGTGGCCCAAACACCTCCGGGTTTTGAATTTTGTCTCAAATTACCGCGAGATATTACCCATAACGGTTTACTCCAACCGAATATTTCCGGCGCTTTACAATTTTTGGACGGGATGCAACCTTTAGGAAAACGTTTGGGGCCAATGTTTGTCCAGTTACCACCAAGTTATTCGCCTACATTAATTGATGATTTAACTAATTTTTTGGTAGCTTGGCCGCGGGAAACTGCACCTCTAGCTTTAGAAGTGAGACATATTGATTGGTTCAAAGAACCTTATCGTAGTCAATTAACAGCGTTGCTAGAAAAGCTGGGTGTAGGCAGGGTACTCTTAGATTCACGGCCGATTTACAATGGCGAAGATGACCCCCAGTTACACTCAGAACGGCGTAAACCTAAATTACCTGTACAATTTAGTGTTACAGCACCCTTTACCCTGATTCGCTTTATTTCTCATCCCACATTGTCTGAGAATCAGCAGTTTATGGCAGAATGGGTAACACAGATTCAACAGTGGTTACAAGGTGGGAAAAAAATCTACTTCTTTGTCCATTGTCCTCTAGAAGAGCGATCGCCGTACAACGCCCGTCATTTTCAAAAGCTATTAGAACAAAGTGGTGTTGAAGTTCCGCCTTTACCTTGGAACCAACTAGAACAGTCACCCACTCAGCTAAGTTTGTGGTAAGCCTTCCCGGAATATTTTTATAATTTTTTTATTTTCATCACAGATCCAACTCATACCCACTTCAAAAAGAGTAATAATAGTTATTGCAAGACATTTTTAATAAAGCTAAAGCAATTCTCTTTTTTAGCAAGAGTATTATATACCTCTGAGTAAATATGCCAAGAGGATATTAACAATGCTTAAAAATAGCTAACAGAAATGGCTTGATTTTTAATGTGGATTGTGATTAGGGCGATCGTTGTGTAAGCAGTTTAATCAAAGGAGGTTCAGATGAGTCGTCTTCTTTATGAAAACTCAGTTTCATATCAAGGATATCTCATCATTCCGTTTGTTTACGGCAAAGCTGATGCTTACGAAATCTACTCCTATAAGCTGTTGTCAGAAATTGGCAATAAAAGTAGATTTCACAAAACAGAAAATCCAGCGGGCATTTACGGTAATAGCATTAAGAATATTATTGATATTGCCAAAGAACATCTTGACCAACATTTAGAGTTTGTTAGTCAACAAGATTGTTTTAGGTCTCGCTATATTTTCCGTGACAATTTGATTATCATCTTTCAAGAAGAGGGTAAATACTTTTACGATCATTATCCACCAGAAATATTGAATAATATTGCAGCCCCAAAATTATTCAATTCTGAATATGAATGCTTGAGTTGGATTCAAGCAGGATTGAATGGACAATATGTCCGACAGCAAGCAAGCTAAAAAAGTCGCAGGTGACTTAACTTCATGATGGCTTGGTTAGTAAGGATATGCTCTTTATTAACCAAGCCATCCTATCAAAAGAATTTATTTCATTCTTGCCAATAAATGTTCACCTACCCGCAAAGCATTAGCCATAATTGTCAGAGATGGATTAACAGCAGCACTAGAAGGGAAAAAGCTGCCATCAACAACATAAAGATTATCTACATCGTGGGTACGACAATTAATATCTAATACAGAAGTTTTGGGATTTTCACCAAAACGACAAGTTCCGCATTGATGTCCAACAGCATCTAAGCCGAGATTTTGAGTAATATGTAATGAAAATTGCTGACTTGGTGCCATTTGATCAACAGATTTTAAAATTTCTGTCCAGCGTTGAATTAAGCGATTAAAAGCTATTTGATTATTATTTTTATACTTAATAAAAATTTTATCATCTTGAATAGATACCCGATTATTCTCATCTGGTAAATCTTCATTCATTACCCACCAAGCAAGTGAGTGATTGGCTATTTTTTCAGCGACAATATTAGGCATTAAAGGTGGGCCATAGGCAATAATTCTATCTTTATGGATATTGCCCAGTGATTGTATGCTACCCATTGGATAGTTAAAATCTTTTTCGCCCCAATAGAAATCAGTAACGGCTATAGTTTTGGGAAAAACAGTAGGGTTTGGTTTGGTGCTTAAGGTCATAACCACAGCACAATTATGTACCATATAATTTCGCCCTACCAGTTGTGAACTATTAGCTAAACCGTAGGGGTGTTGATCATTAGCAGATTTGAGTAACAATGCGGCGGAATTAATTGCACCTCCAGCCACAACTACAATATTGCTAGAAAATATATGATGCTGACCTTGAATTTCTGCTGCTACTCCCGTGACTTCTTTACCAGATGCACTAGTGTGTAGCCGAACAACTTTGGCTTGGGTAATTAACGTCAGATTATTATAGGCGATCGCTGGACGAATACCATTAACTTCAGCATCGCCTTTAGCATGAATCATACAAGGAAATCCATCACAAGTATCACAACGAATGCAAGCACTTAAATGACGCTGTACTTCGTTGAGTTTGATGGCTAAAGGCAGATTAAAGGGATGTAAACCTTGATTTTTTAGACTGAAATAAATTTCTTCAATATAAGGTTCGTGACTAACCGCAGGAAAGAGATAATCACAATTTGTCTGTGGTTCAGTCGGATCTAAACCGCGCTTACCATGCACTTCATAAAGTTTTTCTGCTTGGTCGTAATAAGGAGCAAAATCTTGATATTTTAATGGCCATGCAGGCGAAATTCCCCCTTGATGAATCACTTCTTCAAAGTCTTGTTCGCGCAATCTAAACAACGCACCACCATAAAATTTTGTATTTCCGCCAACGTAATAATGTGCGGCTGGATTGATAGGTTTACCCTCTTGGTCGTACCATATATCGCTAGTACGATAACAGCCTTTTTGCAATACTTGTTTCGTGTCCCAATTATTTTTTTCTCTGGGTAAAAAAGTACCTTGTTCTAAAACTAAAATTTTCTTGCCGCTAGAAGCTAATTTATAGGCTAAAGTTCCACCACCAGCCCCAGTACCGATGATGATCACATCATAATGATTATGCGAAAATATCATATTTGGTTTTAAATTGTGAGTTAATTGCAATGTCTGGAATCTAGAAATTTATCTTTTATCTAATTTGAACAATTTGTGATTAATCAGAACTCCGCATTTGCTGTTCAGCAGAGATTTTATTGAGTTTAGTCATACCAAGTAACTTATATAGAAAATCACCAAATTGTGGAAAAAGTTGGAAATTAGAAAATAAAAGTTTTGCAATTAATCCATCTAAAAGGACTTCGGCTTGGTTTTTTTTGATGGCATTTAAAACAGCGATCGCCACTTCCTCCGGTGGCGCAACACGCGCTAAACTAGGCGCAGGTACTCCCAAAGCTGAAAACATCCCCGCAGCAGTATATCCAGGACAAACTACGGACACACCAATATTTGTATCAGCCAATTCTTGCCGTAAAGCATCAGTCCACATAATCAAACCTGCTTTACTGGCTGAATAAATACTGTTGTATGGCATTCCTTTTTTGCCTGAACCAGATGCAATATTCACAATATGACCACTATTGTGAGCTAACATACTTGGTAAAACCAAGCGGGTTAATTCCATAGATGCAACTAAATTTGTCGTCAAAGTAGACTGAATATCTTGCAGGGTGTAGAGGTGAAAAGGTCGGTATTTTTCAATAGCAGCATTATTAATCAAAATGTCAATTTGACCTACAACTTGATTAATTTGCTGTATTAAGTTTGGTAATTCTGCTACTTGGCTAATATCAAATGGAATGCCGATAGCTTTACCACCTAAAGCTGTTACTTCTGTACAGATATCATTAAGCTTTCTTTGTGACCGAGAAACAGCAACTACAGTAGCTTTTTCTATTACTAAAGCACGGGTAATAAATGTGCCAATGCCACCAGATGCTCCAGTTAACAGCACCGTTTTACCTGCTATTGATTTCATCATCAATTATCATGAATAAAGGGAATTTAGTTGCTTTTTTCTAACGAAATATAGTAGACATTTCCCCTTAAAAATAATTAGCCAACTTTCAATAGTTTTTGACAAGCTTATAATTTAAAGCTCGAATTGGTCTTACAGAACACTTTTTTATCTGGTTGATAATGCTGAAATACTAGTTTTTTCAGCCTCTAATTGTAGCGCCACACCTGTTTGATTTTGATTCAAAAAGACTCTGTACAGGAGATTAATTGCTAATTTACTATACTTTCAATAATTGATACAATAATCTTTATTTTTTCTTTATATTGTTTTTTCGGTAATTTATAATCAGAAAAATATCTGTTATTAGATTACATTTTAGATACAGAATTTTTCTAATTATTAGCGATTCACTACTCGGTTATTTTTCTATGCCTTTGAGTCTCTGTGTTATACCAATTCACGAAAAATCTGATGCAAATAAAGCATCAAGAATAAA
This sequence comes from Nostoc sp. LEGE 06077, assembly GCF_015207705.1. Taxonomy (GTDB): domain Bacteria; phylum Cyanobacteriota; class Cyanobacteriia; order Cyanobacteriales; family Nostocaceae; genus Nostoc_B. The sequence continues at coordinate 80 of NZ_JADEWI010000064.1, read as the reverse complement.
ATCCCAACCTGTAATAGAAGCAACGATTGATGTGTTGAATTTCTCTAAACGCTTCCAGATAAAATGCCTCAATTCATCTA
>NZ_JADEWI010000063.1 GCF_015207705.1 Nostoc sp. LEGE 06077 | reverse complement strand
TGGTTCCAAAGAAAATATCGCCGGCTTGTTGTTCGATGGGAAAGAATTGCTGCCTGCTTCAACGGTTTTCTCTCTCTTGCCACAATTCACATCTGGATTAACAGAATTTTATTAGTGGGATAGGTTCTTTCAGCAGTTGGTTCGAGTATCGCAATTCCTGATGCTGCGATCGCTTTTGGCGTTGGCGGAGCGATCGCTTTCAAACTACTTCGCAACAAACCGAACCGTTACCTCTTGAGAATTGCGATTGAGAATAACCACGTACTCCAAGACATCGTATGTAGGTGCGGAATCGCTCAATAATAGATATTTTACGCGTGGTAATTGCTTGATGGCAGCCCAAGCCTTTATAATCTGACCTCCAGATCAAACAGCACCTGGAGGTTCTCATTAGGGATAAACTGCCGTAAAAATCTCATGTGACTTTCGGCGGCTGCGCGGGTTATAAATCGGCCTATGCAGACATTGTGACCTGTGGGTAAACAGTGGAACATCGCCCACGGATTAAGATTGATTAGGTAATCCATAGTTAAAATCACGACTCGCAAACTAGCCACCTAGCTCACGCTGGTGTGGTTCCCCATAACCTACATTCCGCAGGTCTATCAGGTTAATAGATAATATTTTCTGTAAGGAGCGCCGAGAAACTGGAGAATCCAACGTCGTTCATCGGTAAGATTAGCAATCTGTTTAACACAGGCGATCGTTAGCAGATGAATCGACACACATTTTGTCTACGATTCCTGCGACCATACCACAATGATAAATATCTTGTACTCTTATTTGTGAGGCTGATGCTGTCATGAATAAAAAATAGCATTAATCTCTTCACTTACCGGCGGAATCCAGGGTTGAATTATAACTTTTTGGGTTTGCGTCAAACAAGTTATAGCTATTTTTTCATACCTTGCATAAATTGTGTTCTAGCATCAATAATTGAAGGCATTAAAACACAACTCGCCAATAATGCTATATCTAAATCTAGGAAGAATTCGCTTCGTTGAATTTGCTCATAATTATCATTTTTTAGACTATATAGGTAAAATTTATTATTCTCCCAGAACCAAACTTCAGGAATATTAAACCGTTTGTATTTTTCTAGTTTGTCAATACTGCCACTGGTGATATTAACTTCAATTGCTAAATCTGGATTTTCTTTTTTCTCCCCTATGTAATAAGATTCATCAGGTTCAAAGGAAGCATTTTTTTCTTTGGCACGACGCGTGGCACTACCTACTGGGATAAAATTTATACCTTTTTCAAAAAAGTATAATGCTAATAATATCCCAATCACGCTTTTAATCATTTCGTGCTGTTCACCTAGCGTCATAAATTCAATGCACCCATCAAGATAAGTTATCCGCAAACCTGCTGCATCTGTGGTTAAGGTTTCTATTTTCTCGAATTCTTCCCAGGCGTAATAACCAGGTAAGAGAAATCGCTGTTCTAGAGTTGTGGTATTTTTATCTAAGATTTGGATAGTCATAGTTAAATGATGTTTATGACTTTATTTTGATTATAATCGGGAATTGCTTTGCAACTAATAAGCCTTTTGAAAAGCAATCGCCTTTATGAAAGTAGCAATTATAGTTTTGCGACTCGCAAACTAACTTTTGCAACTCGCAAACTAAGTTTCTGACTCGTAAATTAACTTTTGCAACTTGCAAACTAAGTTTCTGACTCGTAAATTAACTTTTGCGACTTGCAAACTTAAGTTCTGACTCGTAAACTAACTTTTGCGATTCGTAAACTAAGTTTTTGACTCGTAAATTAACTTTTGCGACTCGTAAACTTGTTATTCTCCAAGAATTTCAGTAAATCTACCCGCATCTATCCTTTAGTTCTGACGAAAAGCGTAAATCTACGCATGGAATGCAATTTTTCAGCAGATAACAAAGCACTTTTTTGTAGGTTGGGTGAAACGAAGTGAAACCCAACAAATGATCTAACTCTTCACAACAAAGGTTTTATATAATCAATGATCACGTTGAAATTAAGATGATTTGGTTTTGGGTTACGGCACAAATATTAATCGTTGTGCTGCAAATATCCAAGCTTGCGCCTCCACCCAACCTACGCATAACTACTTACTGCCAATCATTGAAATATCCAAATATTTCAATGGAGAAGAAGGAAAAGGCCAAATGCCATCCCAATACATTTTTTCTAACTTCTGGTTGGCATCTTCTAAGCATTTTTTAAACGGGTCAATATTTTTTATTCCAAGAGCAACTAATAATTTTTGAGCATATTTAAGACTATATGCTTCTAATAAGTATCTTGGAACTTGTTCCATATATACCTTAGTCCAAGGTATCCAATTATGCCATTGACCTAGTTCGCTATCTTGAGCTTCAGACCGTAAAAACAAAAAGCAGTCCGCATTCATAAATTGTTGCATTGGCAAAATTTTAGCTAGCTCTCCCTCATTATGGCGTTCATTCAAAATATTTGCATGAACTGACATTATGTTCAGATTTAACCGCTCTTTTCGATGAGATAATAACTTAACAGACTGAGAAACATAGGTAAAATATACTAAACTTGGTTCTTTTGATATAGGATAATTATCAACGTAAATACCTACTTCCAATAAATCTGCAATTATTTCCCATCGATTTTCTCGAATTAGAAATGAGAAAAAAGATACAAAAAGTTCATGACCTATAAATTTGTAAAAATCGAAATCAATATCTTTATAGCTACCTGAGAAAACGCGTGGAAGATTATAACGCTCTAAAATTAGTTCAAATTGTTTGTATATTTCACGCGCAGCATCTGAGTTGTTGAATATTGCAATTACTTCTGCAAGTTGTGCAAATTCTATTATTGTTCCTGTTGTTTGCTCAATTGATTGTACTAGTAATTCATCAGCTATACCTCCTTTTGTAAAATCTGGCTTCAGTGTATCAAGCTCATCTCTTAGCTGTGTCATGAATCGACGGATTAAAATGGGTTGATTCGGCTGGAAATTTTCAACTGCTATTCTTGTCTGTTCTCCTATGGTTATTGGTTGAATAATTTCTCCAGCATTTTGTAAGTCAATTCCTTCTAAGATATTCCGAAGCGCACCTTCCAACTTTGACTGAAGCTGCTTACGCTCTGTGGAACGATCCTCACTTTCTTCAGGCATAAAATATGGAATCACCCGTCGCATCCTTAGATCAAATGGCAGTTGTTCTGGTTTTGCAACAGCGGAATTTATTACCATGATGATGTTGTTCCATCCCAGAGCCTTGATTGCATATCCAAGTTCAAGTAAGACATTAGGATTGGGAGTGAGGCGAGAAGAACTATTTTGGTTAATGATTGAAACGTCACATACAAAAACTTGAGCCTGTTCAATTTTTTCAAATATTGTATGAGCAATATCTGGTGAACCCGGTACATCTTTTGTATCACGGTCGATAACTGGCTCAACTTTTATGGAATCATCATTGCGGATGGATTTGGTAGCAGCCTCAAGAGCAGCCTCAATAAATCCACGATTCGTTTTATTAGGTAAGTCTGATTGCCAAGAATAAAATATTTTACAATTCATAGTCAATATTCATACATTAAACCCCATCTAGGAAAATACTTAGATGGGGGTGTCTCATTACATTATATCTATCTAGTCTTAATGTACTAACTCAATTGCCCGCTTTGTCAACGCCTCAGCGGTCAAACCATTAAACGCCATCAACTCACCAGCACTGGCTGTAGTTTCGCCACGTTTCCAGGCAAAAGTATCGCGCTTGCTGTTACTTCTTAGCATAATTGGTTCTAGCATCGCCGCAGCACCACCAGTTACACCAATTAGTGCATCACCACCAAATAATTCAGCAAATTTTGCGTCATCAATAAAACCACCATCAGCTTCAGAACAAGTATCCCAAGCAACATCACTAGGACGATATAAACGGCGGGGATTAATAATAGAAACTATCTTTGCCCCGATACCTTCTGTTTCTAAGAAAGCTGCTGCTTCAAATACAGGAATTAATGTCATATCGCCAATAACGGCAAACACAACTTGCTTATCACCAGCAATTTCATGCAATAATATCGCCCCATCTTCTAAGCCTTGCTGAGTTTGTTTTAATGTTGTGCGAATTGGCAAAGGTGACTTACTTGCAGTAATGACAATTCCCTTATTTCTTGTTTTTAAAGCCCAGTCATAACAAGCTTGGGTACTATTAGCATCAGGAGGAAATACAGGAAATACATTTCCATTCCGCATCATCGATGCAAAGTAAGCTTCAATTTCTGGACGTTGGTGAGTCCAACCGTTACGACCTTGTTCTAATGCGCCAGCAGTAAATAAGGTAATTGTTGAGGGAGTTTGACGGCGTAATTCTGCCATTGCTTGGGTGACTGTTTGCCAAATTGGTAAACCGTTGATGGCAAAAGATTCGTAAGAACACCACAAGCTTCTCGCACCCATAAGTGATAAACCAACGGCTAAACCTGCACAAGCATCTTCACTTAATGGTTCATAAACTTGGCCGTTTGGTGCTTGGTTATATAAGTCGTCGGTTGTGGGGTGAATAATTTTTAATGCTTGGTTAATGTTGCCAATTCCTGATGCTTCGTTACCGTCGGCGTTGGTGACGAGGAAATTTTTATCCTTTTGTCCGACGATACCAACTAATCTGCCCATTGCGGTTGTCGAAACTTTGGGTTCGCCACCAACTGTATATTCTTCTAATGGCAATTCACCTAAATCTGCCAATGGTAATTCAAATTCTGTCACAACAGTTTTCGCAGCAGGGCCACCACCAGCGCGTTCGGCGTTGGTTCTAACTGTTTGCCAAGCCTCTTGTGATAAGGCGCGTGTTTGCAATGCACTGATAATGTGCGGTGCATCTAGGGTGTCTTTAGGATATAAGTTGTGCGATTTTGCACCTCTGGCGTGAACGCCTGCGCCTTTGAGTTGTTTGATAATAAATACCGTGAGTTTACCGCCAAGTGCGGAACGTGCGGCTTTATCAACAGCTACTAATACGGCTTGGGTAAAGGCGAGGCGTTGCTGGAAGGAAAAGGCGGTACTATCAACGTAGTCTCCTGGTTGATTTTGGTCGTCGAATTCTTTGGCATCGACGAGAATGACTTCTGCAAAACCATTACCTTGCCAGTATGCTTGCATTTGTTCGTTGGTTTTGAGGGAAACCATACTGTGGTGTTCTTGGCTGTAACCATTCCATACCAGCACGGGTAAGAAGTTGGTGACGCTGGGATAGGCGGTGTTGAAGTGTGCCATTGAACTCATGATATATGGTTCACCCAGTCCACCATCACCAACAGTAAAGGGGAAAAGTTTGTCACGGTGCAGGAGTGCAGCCGACATTGCAAAGTGTTGCCCTTGTCCCAAAGGCCCGGCAGGTGCGAGAATGCCGGGAATGTAACCGGAAAGGTGTCCTAAAAGACCGTGCTTTTCGCGGAAGCGATCGCGCAATTGTTGTACTGTAAAAATGCCCATGTCTTCTAAAGAGCGATCCAAAAACATGGCACTATAAAATCCAGGGGCGTGGTGTCCGACTTCCGTAATAATATTTTTGTAGCCCAACATGACTAACGCTGCATACGCTTCCGCTTGGCTGGCAAACCCGCCTGGATGACCTGATGCTTTACTCCCAGTAACTTGCAATGTTAGGTAACGCAAGGCATCAGCAGCTAATAAAGTTTGATATACGGCTGCGGTATCTGTAGGAGATGCGATCGCTACTTTATCTGAATCTATCGCAGGTGTAGCACCATAAGTGGCAAAATCTGGTAACGCTTCACCAAAATATTGAATTCCTTCGCAAAAATCAGGAAGCGCGGAAGATGCCTTTGGTGTAATTGCTGTCATGCTGACTACCTTATAACAATGGAGGGAAACTGTAGATGCCCGTGGAATTTAACAAAAATTTTACATCTTCAGGGCTGTAACAGTTTATTGCATTTTTACAACCAAAGGATAAGCAGTTTAAATGATTGCTAGAGAAAAATTTACATCCAAATTTCCCTGTAACCTATCACCTCTCAATCATCTATACTCCCACCTGTATATACCATCCTGTAGATCCTTTTTTGGGTATGTAAGGTCTAAAGTAACCATAATGGGACGCTATGAGATGAAAAATTCATGCCAGAAGAACGCAGGTTGGAAGAAGAGTTTATATCACAGGAAGCCGAACGCAGGCTATCCAACCAACTGGATGAAGCTGAACAAATTAACGTAGATGTGCAAACCGATTTGTTCAAAATAGTTCAAGGACAAGCGGATGGAGTTTCGCTGAGTGGTCAGGGATTAGTTATCAAAGAAAATATCCGTGTCCAAGAAATCAAATTACAAACAGATAGTATTGCGGTAAATCCTTTCAGTGCGATTTTTGGTCAGATTGAACTGAATGCACCCGTAACTGCGATCGCGCGCATTGTCATGACAGAATCAGACATTAATCAAGCATTAAATTCCGACTTTGTGCAGAATTACGCAAAAAATTATGCATTGAATGTTGAAGGCGAAATTATCAGTTTTGAACTGGAAAATATGCAACTATCTTTACCTGGAAATAACAAAATTGAATTCCAGGGGTTAATCCAAATCAAAGAGAAAGCTAATAACCATCAACTTGGTTTTACAGCCAGATTTAAACCTCGAACTTATGCCAATCCCATCATCCTAGAAAGTTTTAATTGTCATCAGGGAGAAGGCGTTAGATTAGAAATAGTTTTAGCACTTATGCAGAAAGTAAAAGAACTAGTTAATTTAACATATTTAACCTGGGAGGAAACCAAATTTAAAATTATCGACATGGAAATAAAACAGCATAATTTAATAGTTTTAATTGAAACTCAAATGCAACAAATACCCTCTTCTCTCTCAGAAATCACGAATTAGTAAAATCAGCACCAAATCGTTTGATTTAATAAAATTATGTCAATCTTGTAATGTCATAATTTCAGAATTCAGAAAGGTAAATAATGAGGAGAAATACTTGATAAATCAATTTACTAATCTACTAAATTAGCTCTAAAATTTGACTTCTGACTCCTGGGTGCTGAATTCTTATCTTGTAATTTCTTTTTACCCTTTGTAATATTAGCAAGCCACTTTATTCTAAAATACAAATATGCAAGAATATGATGTTGTAATTATCGGTGCTGGACATAATGGACTAGTTTGTGCAGCATATTTGCTCAAAGCTGGCTATAGCGTCCTACTTTTAGAAAAACGTTCTGTCCCTGGTGGTGCAGCAACCACTGAAGAATGTTTGCCCAAAGAAGCCCCCGGATTTAAATTTAATTTGTGTGCGATCGACCATGAATTTATTCACTTGGGGCCAGTAGTTGAAGAATTAGAACTGAAAAAATACGGCTTAGAATATTTAGAATGTGATCCAGTAGTTTTCTGTCCTCATCCTGATGGTAAATATTTCTTAGCACATAAATCTTTAGAAAAAACTTGTGCAGAAATCGCCCGTTATAGTGAACGTGATGCTAAAAAATATGCCGAGTTTACTGACTATTGGCAACGGGCGATCGGTGCAATGATTCCCATGTTTAATGCACCACCAAAATCAATTATCGATATTGTTGGTAATTACGACATTACAAAACTCAAAGATTTATTTTCAGTGATTGGTTCACCAAATAAAACACTGGATTTTATTCGCACCATGCTAACCAGTGCGGAAGATTTACTCAATGAGTGGTTTGATTCGGAATTTTTAAAAGCACCACTAGCCAGATTAGCAGCAGAACTAGGTGCGCCACCATCACAAAAAACCCTTGGTATTGGTGCAATTATGATGGCAATGCGTCATAATCCTGGCATGGCTAGACCGCGTGGTGGGACTGGTGCATTAGTCAAAGCTTTGGTGAGTTTAGTCACTAGTAAAGGCGGCGTAATTCTCACAGATCAGCACGTTGAAAAAGTTTTAATTGATGATGGGAAAGCTGCTGGTGTACGCGTTGCTGGTGGTACAGAATATCGGGCGAAATATGGTGTAATTTCTAATATCGATGCCAAGCGGTTGTTTTTACAAATGACCGATAAAAGCGATATTGACTCAGCCGATCCTGATTTGTGGGAAAGATTAGAACGCCGCATTGTTAACAATAACGAAACCATCCTCAAAATAGATTTGGCTTTAGATGAACCTCTGCATTTTCCTTTCCACGCGCATAGAGATGAGTATCTTGTTGGTTCTATCTTAATTGCCGATTCCGTTGCTCATGTGGAACAAGCACATAGTAAGTGTACCTTGGGAGAAATCCCGGACTCTGATCCATCAATGTATGTAGTGATGCCGAGTTACCTTGACCCCACATTAGCACCTCCCGGTAAACATACTGTCTGGATTGAATTTTTCGCCCCCTATCAAATTGCTAGTGCAGAAGGTACAGGCTTGAGAGGTACTGGTTGGACTGATGAGTTGAAAAATCAAGTGGCAGACAAAGTAGTTGATAAGTTAGCTACTTACGCCCCTAATGTCAAAACAGCAACTATCGCCCGCCGGGTGGAAAGTCCCGCAGAATTGGGAGAACGATTAGGTGCATATAAAGGAAATTACTATCACGTTGATATGACTTTAGATCAGATGGTATTTTTCCGTCCCTTACCAGAAATCGCCAACTACAAAACCCCAATTGACAATTTATTCTTAACTGGCGCTGGTACTCATCCAGGTGGTTCAATTTCGGGGATGCCAGGACGCAATTGTGCGCGGGTATTTTTGCAATCGAAGCACCCAATTACCCAGACGTTGAAAGATGCGAGAGATTCGATTAAATCCACTGTCGGATCTGTATTTGGGATAGTTTAGGAATAGTTAGGTGGGCAATGTGGAAAATTTGCTTTCCATCAGATTTTAAAGTTGTGGACATTGCCCACCCTACGATTTTGAGAATAATGCGATCGCTCTTAACATTGCGGACATTCCGATCGCAAAATAAAAACCCCACTAAAATTTGTGGGGTTGTTTTGTGAATTACGGTGACTCTAAGTTATCTAAAACACATAAACTTCGTTCAGTTCAGGATATTTTAGGTTACAAAAACTAAACATTTGCGAGGCGTTGCTCTAACTCCTCAATGCGTTGAGCCATTAATCTGAGGACTTCTTGGCTATCTTCTACCCCATTAGATTCACCTGGTTGAGATGTCACAATAGGCGGACGCACAAGAGATGGTAATCTGACTAAGCTACCACCACTGGCTGTAGGTAGAGCGTAGGCAATTTGATCAAAGTCAGGAACAGAATCATCGATATTTTTGGGTAAGAAAGTTCCGCGATGTTCTGGAGTAACTAACAGTTCATAAGCTGGCCCTGCGATCGCTGCTCTAGTAATGCTCACATACCCACGAATCTCTAAATTTTTAGTTCCTGTAAACAGGTCGACATTTTGCAGATCGGGTAGTAGAGTAATCAACGCTGTATCATGAGCAGGAATACCAACATTAAAAGTAAACCTTTGAGGATTACCTGGAACTGGTGTCAATTCAGAAAATTCATTGTTACCTAAAACATCACGAATTGTGACTGTATCTACTAGATTTAATTCAGGCGTTGTTGCTGTAAATTCCAGCCTCAAGCGTGCAGGTGCATCAGTCGTATTAGCAATAGTTAAAAAGTAACCTTGAACAACTCTCCGAGCAACTTTACCTAATTTTTGGGCAATTTCTGGGGGTAAATTACCTAAATTGTCTGTAGGAGCAATTGGCTTAACAAGTAATTCAAATGTTGAAACTAGTGGCATAATTATTTTCTCCATGAAATTTAGTTTATATCTCAGATAATGTGGTGATTAATACCATTTTTTTCGGTGGCAAATACACAAAATCTGGGTTAGAATTTCCAGCTAAAATGATTTTTTTGCTGATAATTATTCCACAAAGTGAAATATTTGATTTACGTAAAAATTCGGACTTTGTAATATTTCTTTACAATCTTTTTTATTAAATCAAAAAATTGGCAATATTTATATTTATTTCAGAGCAGTCTTTCCAGGCTTTACTTAGAAAAACATATAGCCCGGACGATACAATCGTCCGGGCTATAGTTTGAATTTTATGTTCTCAATTGGTTGATTACTGTTTACACAATACCTGACGCATTTTACGCATATTCGCAGGTAGTTCAAAGTTCATTGCTTGTTGAACAAAAATTGAAGGGATAGGAATATTTGGTGTAGCTTGCACGTTATAAGCCACCAAAGTACCATTACCAAAATCTTTTAAATCTACGCAGGCGGTAAAGTCATCAAAAGTGCCTTTTTCCATCCGAAAGTGAATTTGTTGTCCAATCACTTCAACAACGTTGAGGTAAATTTCCACTTGAGCAGTAAAAAACAAAAATGCCTTTTGTGCGGCTTGATACAAGCGCTTCACTTCGCCTCGCTGTACAACTTCGCTTTTGGTAATGTCAGGAAAATACTGTACCCAACGTGGGTAATCTGTTAGTTGCTGCCATACCTGCGATCGCATTATTGGCACATACATCCATGCAGTAACTGCACCACCCCATGCTGTATGCGATCGCGCTTCTAGCAAAATTTCACCCTGCATTAATAATCTTCGCTTGTCATCGCTCCAAGCCATATCTAAACCTGCAATAATTGGGTCGGAAATATGAGACGCAGCCATACTAATTTACTCACTCCTCACTTTGCCACACTTCCTGCGTTGACGCTAATCAACCGTCGACTAAGCTTTAGATCAACTCACTCAAATTTTAGTTCCACTTCCCAAGCACCGTTTTCCGGAACTAATATCATTTCTGCTCATTATTCTGGGAAATCACTGATAAATTCGTATTGATGATTACATTTAATCAAATCTAAATTTAAGCAGCTTTAACAATAGCACCACTTCTAATATAGAAGTGTAATAAATTTTGAATCAAAGGCACATTCAATGAATCAATCTTCTTTAAACCGTATGCTAACCCAGGCTTTTGGGATTCTACTTGGCATTGGCATCGCAATTTGGATTCTCAGGGGTTTTGGCATTCTCACATTTCTGCCAGGAGGAATTATTTGGCTATTTGTCTTCGGTGCGATCGCCCTGGGAATGATCAGTTTTGCTCAAAGAACGTGGTGGCGTTTCTAATCTATGCCCAATATTGTGTGATATTACGTAATCAAAATTGTTTAAGTTGCTATAAATTTAACTTTTGCTAACTTTTAAGATCTTAGTAATTGTGGATAAAACATCCATATAACTTGGTTTTCTTTGAGGAGCAAAATGTGCTAATTGTAGCTAGAGACTCAAACATGATTCAGAAATAATTTAAATTCAGGGATAAAACAATGGAAACTTACGAATGCACTATTTGTGGCTACGTGTATGATCCAGAAATAGGTGATCCTGATAGTGGAATTGCCCCAGGAACACCTTTTGAAGATATCCCAGAGGATTGGGTGTGTCCGGTTTGCGGCGCGACAAAAGATCAATTTGAACCAGCAGAAGTGTAATGTGGGAAGAAAGAAGTATGAAATGACCATTGACCATTGACCAATCAACGAACGAGACTTTTTTGACCTTGCAACCGTTAACAATTGTAGTTATTGGGGGTGGGGCTGCGGGATTTTTTGGTGCGATCGCCTGTGCTAATGCCAACCCCCACGCCCGTGTTATTTTAATCGAAGCCAGCCGTCAACCACTAGCCAAAGTCAGAATTTCTGGTGGCGGACGCTGTAATGTGACTCATGCTTGTTTTGAAGCAGCAGGCTTAGTACCGAATTATCCCAGAGGTGGAAAAGCTTTGCGAGGTGCGTTCAGTCGCTTCCAAGCCAAAGATACGGTATCTTGGTTTGCAAATCATGGAGTACCACTGAAAAAAGAAGCTGATGGCCGGATGTTTCCAGTTACAGACAATTCGGAAACAATCGTCAGATGTCTGATGAATGCTGCTGAAGAAACTGGAGTAGAACTGTGGACTGGTACACCAGTTATGTCAGTTAAACGGCTACTCACCACTCAGTTTGAAGTTTATTTGAAATCAGGTGAAACTTTAAAATGCGATCGCTTACTTTTAGCCACAGGTAGCAATCCCATCGGCTATAAAATCGCCAAAGAATTCGGTCATCAAATTGAACCGCCAGTCCCGTCATTGTTTACCTTTAACATTCCTGACCCCAATTTGCGTGCCTTAAGTGGCGTGAGTATGAATCCAGTGCGCTTACGGCTGTTAGTTCCCGAACAACCGGCTTTAGAACAAATAGGGCCTTTACTAATTACTCACTGGGGAGTGAGTGGCCCAGCTGTGTTGAAGCTTTCCGCTTGGGGTGCAAGAATCCTAAATAACAACCATTATCAAGCCACCTTACTAATTAACTGGCTACCAGATTTGCAGCAAGAACAAGTACGGGAAAAAATTTTAGCAGTTAAAAATGAATGGGGCAAAAAAGCGATCGCCTTACATCGTGGAGTTGATATACCTCATCGTCTTTGGCAACACTTTATTAACCGCATCGGTATTACTACGGAAGTTCGTTGGGCAGAAATATCAAACAAAACCCTAAATCAGCTATTGCAGGAGATTTCTCAGGGAAAATACTTAATTAATGGCAAAGGAGCTTTCAAAGAAGAATTTGTCACTTGTGGGGGTATCAACCTCAAAGAAGTTAACTTTAAGACAATGGAAAGTAAGATAATTACTGGTCTTTACTTTGCTGGAGAGATTTTAGACATTGATGGTATTACTGGTGGTTTTAACTTCCAAAGTGCTTGGACAACTGCTTATTTAGCTGGTTCAGCAATGGCAGAAAATTAATAAAAAATACAGTATTCAGAATTTTAATCTACTGAAGTACTGTATCCTTTTACAACTATGAAGACAAAGCAATATTACTTCAGTAAAAAATAGCTAACAGTAAAAAATAATACTAACTTTCAAGCCTTTCTCTCCTTGCCACTCCATATTTACAGCAGTCACCCTAGAGTAGGCGATTTTTCGCGTATTTTTTTGTCAAAGGGTGTATGTCAAACTACCAATCTACTCTGTCTGAAATTACCTTACAGGGCAGTCAGTATATGCTGCATGGCTTTCCCGTATTAGGAATGCCCGATCAAGAGCGTGCAGTTAAATACTTCAGTCTTAATCCATTTCTCCCAGATGCCCAGAATCGTTGTCCGGTTGAATGTGCTTATTGCGTCTGTCATCAAGACAGTGAATGGCATCATCATCCAGAAAACTTTGAGAAAAATCTTACTCCATCAGACCTACTTGATCGTTTATTAGACCGCATTTTTGCCACTCCAGAAGGACAAAAAGGCTTTCCCATTTCCATCTGCGACTATTCTGACCCCTTCATTCCAGCCCATCGGGAACGGGTACTGTCAATCCTCAATGCACTGATTGACCGTCAAGCCGCCAACATGGTCTACATCACAACTAAAGTCCATCCTGGTCAAGCGTTTCTCGAACGTCTCAAAGCTACCTTAGCCCAACCACACTCCTTGCGAGTTACAGTTTTTGTTAGCCTCCCACCCTTGAAACCAGGATATGAGCAAGCCTCCATTCCAGGACGAGTCAAGCTACTACAAGATTTAGTCAACCTTGGGATTCCCTGTTGCTGGTATCTTCGTCCCTTAGTTGAACAGTGGTTTGATGAAGCTTTAATGTGGCAATTGACACGCTCACTTTTGCCCTACGTTGCCCATCATGTAATTTTGTCTGGGATTGTCATGTCCGAAGAAATTGAAGAGAGTTTATTAAAACAGGGATTAATTGTGCCGCAATGGGATCGGACACAACCAGGACGCAAACAACTTTTATCAGCAAAATTTGAGTCTCAACTACGTTCTCTTCTCAGCACAGTTGCTAGTGAACAAAAGATTTCCCTTGGCCCAGTTATGGGACATCGACTGTGCGGGACTAATGGTAATCATGCTTACGGTTGTTTGATGTGTGCTAAACAAGAGCGTTATTGTCAACTCTTTCAACTACATCATTACGGTGAGGCGATCGCTGCTGAAGATAATCAACGATTAAAAATCTTACTGCGACAGAATCTCCAAAGCAAAGTACCATCAGCCGAAGAATGCCATTGAAGAATGCAGAATTCACAATCCAGAATTCGAAATTAATAAATGGGGGATATAGATCCCCTATTTTTTTGCTGATCAATAGTAGTTTTATCCTTTGCCAATGTCCTCACTACCTGGGCTAGTGCTATACAAACCTATGTTTCACCATAGAATCAGTCCAAAATCTAAACTCTAAAATTGTTTGACTTCTGAATTCTGGGTTGATAAAGAGGGACAATAATCTTGCCTTTGATGAATTTTCAATCAACCTAAAAATGAAATTCAGCGAAATCATCCGCCAATTTGGGGACATTACCACTAATAACAGTCTGACAACTAACCCAGCCCAAGACATAGACATCACTGGGGTAGCGGCTGTTGATGAAGCCACAACTGGGACTATAAGTTATGTAGAAGGCGGCAAATTTACATCTTTAATTAGTCAGACAGGCGCAAGTGCTTTAATTTTGCCAGAAGATCAAACCTTACAGACTCAAGCACAAGAACGGGGTATTCCTTGGGTAAGCACAAAGGAACCAAAACTTTTATTTGCCAAAGTCCTGACTATTTTTTATCAACCATATCGTCCTAATCCAGAAATTCATCCAACTGCTGTAATTCATCCCACAGCCAAAATTGGCATTGATGTTTATATTGGCCCTCATGCTGTAGTGCAAGAAAGAGTAGAGATTGGCAATCATGCAGTGATTCATCCCAATGTAGTGATTTATCCCGATGTGAAAATTGGCGATCGCACTACCTTACACGCAAATTGCACAATTCACGAACGCAGCCAAATTGGTGCCAATTGCGTTGTTCACAGTGGTGCTGTCATTGGTGCAGAAGGTTTTGGCTTCGTACCTACCCGGACTGGTTGGTTCAAAATGGAGCAATCAGGCTACACAGTCTTAGAAGATGGCGTAGAAATTGGCTGTAACACGGCTGTTGACCGTCCAGCCGTTGGAGAGACACGCATTGGACGCAACACAGTAATTGATAACTTAGTGCAGATTGGTCATGGTAGCCAAATTGGGATGGGTTGTGCGATCGCTGGTCAAGCCGGGATGGCTGGCGGTGTCAAAGTTGGTAATCGCGTAATTCTGGCGGGTCAAGTGGGAATTGCCAATCAAGTTAAAATCGGGGATGGGGCGATCGCTTCTGCCCAAACTGGTATTCACAGCGATGTCCCTGCCAAAGAAATTGTTTCCG
Source organism: Nostoc sp. LEGE 06077 (assembly GCF_015207705.1). Lineage (GTDB taxonomy): Bacteria > Cyanobacteriota > Cyanobacteriia > Cyanobacteriales > Nostocaceae > Nostoc_B. Next base: position 23,924 of record NZ_JADEWI010000063.1, on the reverse strand, counting down.
GTACACCAGCTATGCCCCACAAAGTCTATCTCAAGGTAAGTGCTATTACTAGTCGTCTGCCAGAGATGTATCAAGCCTTCAAACGCTGGCAACGTCAATAAAATCAAAAGTGAAAAATAAAAAGGTAAAAGTAAAAAAAATTTTACCTTTTTACTTTTGCCTTTTTACTTTTTATATCTATATTCCCAATTTTTCTAACACTGGTTTTGTCGAAACAATATGCCTATCTAAACCAAGCTCTTGAGGGCTAATTCCCAACGCTAAAGCAATCAACTGCGGTAAATGTAACACTGGCAAACCTAGCTTCTGCCCAATTACTTTTTCGACTTCTGGTTGACGAGAATCTAAATTTAAATGGCACAAAGGACAAGGGGTAACTAAACAATCAGCACCATTTGCTAAAGCTTCTTGAATGTGCATTCCAGCCATTTTAAATGATTCGGTAGTGGCGTAACTTGCCAATGGCCAGCCACAACATTGAGTGCGACCACGATAATAAATTGGTGTTGCACCCACAGCCAGAAAGACATTTTCCATTGCTTCAGGTTGGAAAGGATCATCTAATAGCATAGTCTTTTGACCGCGTAGTAGATAACACCCGTAAAAAGCCGCACATTTTAAATTAGTTAATTTACGAGTAACGCGGTTAGTAATTTCTGCCAAGCCATAATCTTTTACCAAAGCATAAAGCAGATGTTGAACTTCTGTACTACCTTGGTAAGGCGAACAGTTCTCCTTTTTGAGTAAGCCATTAACTTGCTCAACATAGGTTGGGTTGCTGTTTTGACAATCTTTTAGACGTTCATTAACGTGACCAATCACACCTTGACAGGTACTACAATGAGTGAGTAAAGGTAGATTTAAGGCTTCGGCTAGGGCAATATTTCTGGCGTTGACAGTATCTTCTAGTAACTGCGAATCTTCTTTAAACGTGCCAGAACCACAGCAAGCAGCTTTTTTGAGTTCAATCAATTCAATACCCAACGCTTGGGTAAGAGCTTGCGTAGACTGATAAAGTTCTCGACAAGCACCTTGGGCAACACAGCCAGGAAAGTAAGCATATTTAAGCGTTTGAGATACCATAAAATAATAGGGGCTAGGGACTAAGGGCAGGGAGTTAGTATTGTTACTCAGCACTCAGCACTTACTACTCAGCAACGCCAGTCCGCTCAAGTCGGCAGAGCCGCCCACGCGGCAGGCTCCTCAGTAATCAGCACTAGGAATTTATTTGGACATTAGCCAAAAAAATAGTAACAATTAATAAGTAGAAGCATTTATACAGTGTATGCGATCGCTGAAATTAACATAGTACCAGATCTTCCCTAGGGGGCTAGGGAGCAAGTTTTCTAGAAGAAAACACTTCGGTAGTATACGGGCGATCGCGCTTTCCGATAAGATGTATATGCTCAAAAACCATGTCACTCATCAAGAGCGGCTAATAGCAACTGGTCAAGGAATTTTATTGTATGAGCCAAAACGAAACTTTTGAAAAGGTCAAGAAAAACGTTGCCGATCAACTGAGTGTGGAAGCAGAAAAGATTACTCCAAACTCTAATTTTATTGATGACCTAGGTGCTGATTCCCTAGATCTCGTCGAACTAGTGATGGCTTTTGAAGAAGAATTCGAGATCGAAATTCCTGATGAAGCCGCCGAGAAAATTTTGACAGTCCAAGATGCGGTTAATTACATTGAAAAGCAAGTTGCCGCATCCGCCTAAGAAAGTTCTGAGTGATGAGTAGTGAGTGCTGAGTAGTCAAGAGTCAAGAATTTGTTTTTCGATCTTTTTCACTTAGTCTTTCTACTTACAAACTCAGCACTCAGCACTTAAATTTGCAGCTTTCTCGCTACCTTTAACTGAGTCATGACAGATTATATACGTAAACGCGTTGTCGTAACTGGTGTTGGCGCGATTACACCCATTGGCAACACACCAGATGAATATTGGGAAGGATTGATTAGCGGCCGCAATGGCATTGACTACATCACACATTTTGATGCGTCAAGCCATGATTGCCGCATTGCTGGTGAAGTGAAGAACTTCGATCCACACGATTATCTAGAGCGCAAAGAAGTTAAGCGGATGGATCGGTTTTCGCAATTTGGGGTTTCAGCAGCAAAACAGGCACTGGCTGACGCAAAATTAGTAATTAATGAGCTAAACGCTGAACAGATAGGAGTAATCATTGGTTCAGGGATTGGCGGCATTAAGGTATTGGAAGACCAGCAAACAGTCTACCTGAACCGTGGCGCTGATCGTTGTAGTCCCTTTATGATTCCGATGATGATTGCCAATATGGCAGCTGGACTCACAGCAATTCACACCGGTGCTAAAGGGCCAAACAATTGTACTGTGACTGCTTGCGCCGCAGGTTCCAACGCCATCGGCGATGCTTTTCGCCTGATTCAAGGAGGGTACGCCCAAGCCATGATTTGCGGTGGTTGTGAAGCAGCAATTACACCCTTATCTGTAGCTGGATTTGCCGCTTGTAAAGCCCTTTCTTTCCGCAATGATGATCCGGCTCATGCTTGCCGTCCCTTTGACCGCGATCGCGATGGATTTGTCATGGGTGAAGGTGCGGGAATTTTAATTCTCGAAGAACTGCAACACGCTCTCAGTCGTGGCGCACGTATATATGGGGAAATGGTTGGCTATGCCATGACCTGTGATGCTTACCACATAACATCTCCAGTTCCCGGCGGAGAAGGTGCAGCTAGAGCCATTCAACTAGCGCTCAAAGATGCAGGTATTACCCCAGAACAAGTTACCTACATCAACGCTCATGGCACTAGTACCCCAGCTAACGATTCCAACGAAACTTCTGCAATTAAAACAGCCTTGGGCGACCATGCTTATAAAACAGCAGTTAGCTCAACGAAATCAATGACAGGTCACTTGTTGGGTGGTTCTGGTGGTATTGAAGCCGTAGCCACCGTGTTGGCGATCGCTAACGAGCAAATTCCCCCAACCATCAATCTCGAAAGTCCTGATGCTGCGTGTGACTTAGATTATGTGCCGCACACCAGCCGCGCCCAAAAAATTGAAGTTGCTTTATCTAATTCTTTTGGCTTTGGTGGCCATAATGTCACCCTGGTCTTCAAGAAGTACTGAGTGCTGAGTGCTGAGTAACGAGTGCTGAGTAACAAGTGTAGGATTCAGACTTCACACTTATACTTTTCCTCAGATGCACCAGACAAAAGTATTATAGATATCATTCCCAGCTGAACCAAGGGTTCAGCATGACCAAATTCTTAGCTTGATTAGTTACCAGAAACTCAGAAGATCCCGCTTGTCCATCGCCAATCGGGAATGGGATGATGAGGATATTGTAGGGGAATCGAAGAACCCCGGTAAATGAGAAGCTCGTAGAGTGCTAACCCGTCGTTAAAAACAATCTTATTATGGCTGTTGCAACCCAATCCCTCGAAGAACTGTGTATTAACTCAATCCGCTTCTTGGCTGTCGACGCTATAGAAAAGGCAAAATCGGGACACCCAGGGCTGCCGATGGGCGCTGCTCCAATGGCATTTGTGCTATGGGATCGCTTTATGCGGTATAACCCCAAAAATCCCAAGTGGTTTAACCGCGATCGCTTTGTCTTATCTGCTGGTCATGGTTCTATGTTGCAGTATGCGCTGCTCTACCTGACAGGCTACGACAGTGTAACCATCGAAGATATCAAGCAATTTCGTCAGTGGGAATCCAAAACCCCTGGACACCCGGAAAACTTTATGACCGCTGGGGTAGAAGTTACCACCGGGCCTTTAGGACAAGGTATTGCCAACGCAGTCGGTTTGGCCATAGCGGAAGCTCATTTAGCAGCTAAATTCAACAAACCCGATGCCAAAATTGTCGACCATTACACTTATGTAATTCTTGGTGATGGTTGCAACATGGAAGGTGTTTCTGGTGAAGCAGCTTCTTTTGCAGGACACTTGGGATTAGGTAAACTCATTGCTCTATATGATGACAACCACATCTCCATCGATGGTTCTACAGATGTGGCATTCACAGAAGATGTTTCTAAGCGTTTTGAAGCCTATGGCTGGCACGTCTTGCACGTTCAAGATGGCAACACTGATTTAACCGCAATTCACAAAGCTATTGAAGAAGCAAAAGCTGTCACTGATAAGCCTTCTTTCATTAAGGTGACAACAACTATTGGTTATGGTTCCCCTAACAAAGCCAACACCGCGGGAATTCACGGTGCAGCTTTGGGTGGAGATGAAGTAGCATTAACCCGCAAAAATTTGGGTTGGGAACACGAACCGTTTGATATCCCTCAAGACGTTCTCAACCACACCCGCAAAGCCGTAGAACGCGGTGCAGGCTACGAAACTGAATGGAATAAGGCATTTTCTGACTACAAAGCTAAATATGCCCAAGAAGCAGCTGAATTCGAGCGTTATCTGAGTGGCAAAGTGGCTGACGGTTGGGATAAAGTACTACCCACCTACACCCCTGAAGACAAAGGCTTACCTACCCGTAAGCACTCAGAAACCTGCCTTAACAAAATAGCTGCGGTTTTACCTGAACTCATTGGTGGTTCCGCTGACTTAACTCACTCTAACTTGACAGAAATCAAGGGTAAGGGCGACTTCCAAAAAGGACACTACCAAAACCCCAACATCCACTTTGGTGTGCGGGAACACGCAATGGGCGCAATCTGTAATGGTATTGCCTTGCATGGTTCGGGATTAATTCCCTACGGTGCTACCTTCCTCATCTTCACCGACTATATGCGGGCTGCCATTCGCTTATCCGCCTTGTCTCAAGCTGGGTCGATTTGGGTAATGACTCACGATTCTATCGGTCAAGGTGAAGATGGCCCCACCCACCAACCAATCGAAACCGTAGCTTCCTTGCGGGCTATTCCTAACTTGACAGTGATTCGTCCCGCCGATGGAAACGAAACCTCTGGTGCTTATAAAGTAGCAATCGAAAGAGCTAAGAACAATGCTCCTACTTTATTGGCGTTCACTCGCCAAAATGTCCCTAACTTGGCAGGTACATCCATTGAGGGTGTCGCTAAAGGTGGATACACTGTTGTCGATTCTGAAGGTACACCAGAGCTAATTATCATTGGTACTGGTTCAGAATTGAGCCTCGCTGTCACCGCCGCGGAGAAACTAGCAGCCGAAGGTAAGAAAGTTCGTGTTGTATCCTTATCCGCTTGGGATCTGTTTGAATCTCAAGATGCAGCTTACAAAGAATCTGTTCTACCTAAAGCTGTCACCAAGCGTTTAGCTGTAGAAGCTGCTTCTAGTTTCGGCTGGCACAAGTATATTGGTTCTGAAGGCGATACTGTAACTATTGACCGCTTCGGCGCTTCGGCTCCTGGTGGCGTTTGTTTAGAGAAGTTTGGCTTTAGTGTTGATAATGTATTAGCTAAGGCTAAACAATTGTTGGGTTAATCGCAACAGCCAACATATTCTCTGAATTTGATAGGGTGGGTAAATTACCTGCCCTTTTTTATTTGTAGTAGATTTATGATAATTGTGAGCTTGACTGCTGTTGCTACTGCGATCGCAACGACACTTTCAATACGCTTCGGTTAAGCTCTAAGCAGTCTTGAGTATAGAAAAAGAGTGTGTGTCTAATTTAGCTACTCATCACCTCTGGATTACGGGTAATTCTGATGAGATTTTGCATAGCTGATGCCTCAAGTATTCAAATAGTATCGGGATCGATATTTAACTCCCGCAGTTTTGCAGCAAGACGTTCTGCTTGTTGTTGTGCTTGCTGTACTTGTTGCTGTGCTTGCTGTACCTGCTGTTGTGCTTGTTGTGTAGCTTCTTCCAGTGTGGGTACTAGTTGATGATCTGGTGTAAAATAACGTAATAATCCCTCATACACACCCAGATACAATCCTAATTGTTGACTCCACAAATGCCCTTGTTCATTTGGTTGCAGAGGTTGATATTCTCCATCTAATAAATGAAATCCTACCAGTTCTAACGTATCTAGGTCGAACCAAAAATAATCTGGCGTGCGGAAAGTATCTTGATAAATTGTTTTTTTTAAATTTTTGTCGGTACTGGCTGTTGATGGCGACAGAATTTCAACAATGACATTGGGATACTTTCCATGTTCTTCCCAAACTACCCAACTTTTTCGGCTACGGCGATCGCAACCTAACACGACGAAAAAGTCTGGGCCTCGGAAAAATTCTGATTTACGTTGATGGGGACTGTAGTAAATAGTCAAGTTTCCCGCCGCATAGAAATCATTTCTCTCTCGCCACAGCCATTTTAAACATTGCAATAAGAGCATGATTTGCTCTAAATGTAATTCGCTTTCCAAAGGTGGTTCATCACTGTATATATCACTAGGAGGAAATATAACATCCTGGCAGATGCCTGTTTGCGGATTTATTTCTTGAGCGATGGTCATAGAATGAATGCGGCATCAAGTATGGCTTTATTTTAACAGTGTCGTCTTTGGCGATCGCAGCATATTAAATATGTTGTCATTACATCCTTCAAGGCAAGGAGTTGAGGATTAAATTTGAGAGAAAGTTGCATACAGCATTATATTAACTATAGTCAAAAACTCAGAAACACAGACAAAAAGCGATGGCTCCGCCAAGGCCAAGGGCGAACGCCACCATTAAATTAGACTTGATATGTCAATTGAATATCCAGAATATTGGACACACCGAAAATGGATGAGTCGTGCTTTAGAAATCGCCCAAGCCGCAGGAGATGTGGGTGAAGTTCCGGTTGGTGCTGTCATCGTTGATAGTAGTGGAAATTTGATTGCCGAAGGTGAAAACCGCAAAGAACGGGACAAAAACCCCACCGCCCACGCGGAAATTGTGGCGATTAAAGCCGCATCTCAAAATTTAAATAGCTGGCGGTTGCATGAATGCACCTTATATGTAACGTTAGAACCTTGCCCGATGTGTGCAGGTGCGATCGTCCAATCACGTTTAGGAAGACTTGTCTATGGAGTGGACGATACAAAAACTGGCGCAATTCGGACTGTCCTCAATATCCCCGATAGCGCTGCTTCTAATCATCGTCTACAAGTCTTGGGAGGCATACTAGAATCAGCTTGTCGTCACCATTTACAAACGTGGTTCGCTACTCGCAGACTTCAACAAAGAGCTACAGACAGCAGAAAAACTGTCCAATAACAACTACACAATTTATAAAAGAGAATTTACGGTTTAACTAATCACTATTTTAAAACCTTGTACTGGGCAATTCGCAGCTACCGACATGATAAAATTTGATTTCTCCAAAGATACGTACGAGCCAAAGCCAATAGCACAGAATTCAGAAAATCATCAGGTGGCTGATGCAGCCTCACAAGTTTCTCCTTTATTGGGGCCGATGGCGTATACTTTGGGACGGCATCTCGTTTTACCTTTGTTCTTTGGCAGAATTACAATCACCGGACAAGACAATATTCCCACAACAGGGCCGATTATCTTAGCACCTACCCACCGGGCGCGTTGGGATGCCTTACTTGTCCCTTATGCTACTTCTCTGATCACTGGTAATGATTTACGCTTCATGGTGACAATCACCGAATGCCAAGGGCTACAAGGCTGGTTTGTGCGTCATTTAGGCGGATTTCCTGTCGATACCCAACATCCCACCATTTCTACCTTAAGGCATGGAGTTTCGTTACTTCAGCAAAGAAAAACCTTAGTAATTTTTCCTGAAGGTGGCATTTTCCGTGATGGCAAGGTTCATACTTTAAAAACAGGAATTGCTCGTCTGTCTTTGAGTGCTGAAACCAATCACCCAGGACTAGGGGTAAAAATTGTCCCTATGAGTATTAATTACAGCCAACCCTATCCTAACTGGGGTACAGATGTGAACATTAACATTGGTAATCCAATTAATGTTGCGGAATTTACCAATGGCTCAATCAAACAAAATGCTAAACGCCTAACCGAAGAATTGGCGAAGGAATTGCAACACCTAAATCATCAAGAATCAGAAGTGACTAATGGTCAGTGGTCTATGGTTAATGGTCAATAGTTTAGAGATTTTTACTGCCAGTTCCATATTTTCTTTGTCCTTCATTCAATTGCCAATAATTAATTCCCAACTGTTTAATCTGCCAATATCTTGCGGTGCAGCATCGATGAGCCACAATTGCCAGCGCCCTTCACCAGATAAGGATAGCAGCTGCTTGAGGGCTGGATGCGATCGCACACTATAACTTGTCTGCAAGTTAGTCCGTCTCCCCAAAGTCCGATTCTGTAACAACACTGATTGATTATTTGGGGCGATTAGGTAAATTTCTAAATCACCTAAAAAATCGTGAGTGACATTCACATTCACCTGAATATCTCTAACCACAATAGATTCGTTAATAGCGATCGCACTTTTTACCCCCTGGCGATCGTTGTCGGGAATTCCGACTTGGTTGGTATTACTTACCCGTAACTGTTGGCTGATCGGTGATGCAGTTTCTCGCATTTGCTTGGCTGCTTGCACTGCCTTAGCAGCGTTGACTTTGCCATAGCCAAACCATTGAGAATGACCATTACCATCGTATGTGCCGCCTTTTAAACCTAATTGGGGGTCAGCATTAGGGTCAACTATTTTATCAGCAGTTTCTTGTAAGATGCGTTTAACTTGTTGAGCAGTTAATTCAGGATTTGCTGATAAAACTAAAGCCGCCACCCCAGCAACTACAGGCGTAGCACTGGAAGTACCGCCAAAATTCCCGGTAAAATCGCCTTTTTCGTAGCCTGCTGCACCTATTTGGTCTGTAGTAAACACACCTAAACCGCTAAGATAAGAAGCGATCGCCGGTTGTGTGTAGACATAACCCTTCGCGGGAAATGACATTCCTGGTGGTGCATTATTACTAGGCGCACACACCGCAATACTATCTCCCCAATTACTGTAAGCAGCTTTTTTATTCAAGCTAGTGGAAGCGGCAACAGCCATCACATCAGGATGTACCGCAAAACCACTGAGCCAATCTGTTTTTCCTTGTAAAATTTTATCTGGCCAATTTTGCTCCAACACAGCACCATTAATGGGACGGTTGGCATTACCAGCCGCAAATAAAATCACACAGCCTTTGCCATTCCTTCCTTTGGTGGCAGCACGGGTAATAGCTGCTCGTTGGCGCAACGACAAAGGAAAGTAAACAGCCGAGGCTCCCCAACTACAAGAAATTACACTCGCACCCTTGTCAATTGCCCAGTTAAAAATTTGCTCAACAGATTCATCATCTAAATATCCAGTGGTACGGATGGGCATAAATGCACAACCAGGGGCAACTCCCACAATTCCGGCACCATTCTCTTCCGCCACCGCTACCCCAGCACAAGCTGTCCCGTGGCTAGTTTCCTTGGCATCGGGTAGAGGTAAGAAATCATTTTGTTTTAAATCTCTGGGGGCGACAACTTTACCTGAACCTTGAAAATCAGGATGATTTAAATCAAAGGAATCATCTACTACCGCCACAACTACAGAACGCACCCCGCGAGTAATATCCCAAGCTTTTTCTACCGAAATATGCGAACCCAATACTAATTCTTCACCGCCACTATGATTTAAGTACCACTGTTGCGTATAAAGTGGATCACGGGGTTTGTAATGGGTCTCGCTGTTAATGATAATATTCGGTTCAGCAGCTAAAACTTCCTTGAGTCCTTGCAGTTGGTTAGTAATTTTAATCGGGTTTTCTGTTGCTTGTTTGCTAACTAAAAATACGAAAGTGTTAGGTATACCCACAACAGGTTTATCTTGAATTAAGCTGTATGTGCTGGCTATAGCATTAGTTCTAGTAGTTTCTACCCCATCGGCAAATTGAATAGTAATTTGGTCGCCTAAGTAAACAAAAGTGCCAGGATTACTTTTACTCATGTAAACATGGCTGGCAAAGGCTACATTTGCCGCTGTGCGAGCTTGAGCCATCGCTGCGTCTAATTCGGCGGGTGCAACTGTAAATAATTCTAGTTGTGCTTGGGGAATACTTCGCTGCCAAATGCCCCAACTTACCTGAGATAATTGTTGAGGTGTAAAATCGGTAGCTGGGCGGATGGTGAAACGGTCTGTAGCTTTTTCTAACAATAATTCTTCACCACCGCGTTGCAAAACAATTCCCAAATTGCTTGCTGGTACACCTGTGGTTGGAAGATCAGAGGAATTGATGCGATCGCTCATAGGGGACGATGGTAATTAGTATACAGAGGCACTGGGAACTCGATTAAACCGATTTTCAGTCTAAAGCAAAGAAACCAAGTATATAGCTGTGTTTTGTTTAAAACGAAAACAAAGTTAAGATACCCAAAGTTTCCCTTAGTATTTGTATATATTTGTCACACCAGTTTAATCCATGAAAATAGCTGCAACTGCGCCTTTAATTGGCCTCAGTTCCTTCTCAGTCATTGCCATCTTGAGTTTGCTATCACCTGCAAATGCTCAGGTACAACTTTATAGCCAACAAGCACAGCCCATTGACCCCAATGCGCCCAATAATCTCCGTCCTGCTGCCCAAAATAATAGCCTTTTAAGCATTGAAGGAGGAGAGCGACTGATGAAAGAGGCAGAAGCAGCTGTTTCCGCCCAAAACTATGCCTTAGCCGCTAAAAAACTCCAAGAAGCGCGACAAGTTTATAATCAACTATCTAATTTTTATCAAGAACTAAACTCCAGTTTTTCTGGCATTGACCTGAGAGTTTCTGATTCTCAGCGTCAAAAAGCTTTATTAACTGCCCAAAAGCGAGATGAAGCCACCTATCAGTTAGCATTGGTACATCGCGCCCAAAATCAACCAGAATTAGCCGTACCATTATTGATTCAAATTGTTAAAAGTCAAAATCCCACGCGAGATTTAGGTAAAAAAGCATATCAACAACTATTTGAATTAGGTTTTGTTGATACCCCTTATCCTAGACAAGGCAGTGGCGGTTCAACTTCTCAAAAGTAAATCTTGGTTATTCGTCCTTTGTCATTGCTCAAAACGCAGGAGGCTAAATAAAGGATGAATGAAATTTTATACTTCATACTACCCTGCTGCTGACGGAGATGCTATGCGTAGTTGGCTTCCACGAAGTAGTACGGGAAGTCACCCAAAGAGTGACTACACACTTCATACTTTTTCTCTCCCTCCCGAATCTGGTAATAATAGAGAAGTAAGTTTTTTTCAGGAATTGCGATGATTAGTCCGCAGCAGATTGAAGAAATGATCAAGGCGGAACTGCCAGACGCTCAGATACAAGTGCAAGACTTGACCGGTGGCGGAGACCACTATCAAGTAACAGTCGTATCATCGCAGTTTGCAGATAAAGGACTGGTGCAACAGCATCAGTTAGTTTATGGTGCGTTGCGGCAAGCTATGTCAACGGAAGCAATTCACGCCTTGGCACTTAAAACATTTACGCCTGAAGCTTGACAGACAACATTCACTTAGGAAAATCAATAGTTACTGGCGATGTTGAGCATTGACTATTGATTTTTTCATATCAGTAACATAGGAAACAAAAATACCATGACACCGGAACTCAAAGAAAAAATCGATAACTTAGTCCACCAAAACAAAATTTTGGTTTTCATGAAGGGAAATAAGTTAATGCCTCAATGTGGTTTTTCTAACAACGTTGTCCAAATTCTCAATACTTTGGGTGTTCCCTTTGAGACCATTGATGTTCTTGCTGATGGTGAAATTCGTCAAGGAATTAAAGAATATTCCGAATGGCCGACCATTCCTCAAGTTTATATTGATGGCAAATTTGTCGGCGGTTCCGATATCCTCATTGAACTTTATCAAAAGGGTAAATTGCAGGAATTAGTAGAAGTTGCTCTAGCTTCTTAAATTAATTAAGCAGCATCTAGTCTAAATGATGACAAAAAAGCCCCTAATAATGGGGCTTTTTTGATGGACTACGCTTCCCAAAGCAGAAAAATTCCTTAACGGTTAGTAGTAAGTAGCGAATAAAAAATTTTCTGCTTTTTTAATTCAAATCAGGATATTAAACACCCCTCAGTAAGATGAGCAAAATTATAACGAGTCTGAGGTGATGTTTTCCCAGTAAAATCTCTCCCAAAATTCATCCCATTGAACACTTGATCAAGACAGATAATATGTTATAATCATCTGCGTCAATCTACGGTTACTTTTAATGTTTAGAGTAAAGGCATTAGTAGTAATCGTGTTGTGGCTGTGGTTCCGGCACGGCAAAATTTGAAGCATCGTACAAGTAGCGGCCGGCTTCCTCTTCTAGACGATGAATCAAATATGGCTCGATAGCGTTGCTGTGTCGCAGTGCGGCTAGATATCCATCCAAATACATCCGCATATCGTCCATACGATAACCGCGATTCCATAGCTCGACGAAGGTGTCTGTGAGTCTTTGGTAATAGCGGATGGTTTGTGTGTCTTGAAGCATAACTGCTATTTTGATCTCTTTGGAATGAGAATTTTAAATGATTAACGCTGAAATGTGAAGTGCCTATTTCGCCTTTTTAGCGTTTTTGGCATATAACTTATGCCAACTATTCTGCTTTGATCTGCCCCCTCCAGCAGCTACAGCGTATTTAGATCCTATTCCAGAAAACTGGGAAATTAATTGTTTGGTAATTGATTCTTATGATTTCTTCTTGGAGCAACCTAATGTTTATGGCTGAGATTAAGCTTGAACAAGCTGAATACTCAATCCACAGCTAGGCTGAAGGACGATTTAACTAATGGGCATTAGTTTGAGTAGCAGTTCTTGGTAAAGTTACATTTTGCTAAAAGCAAGATGATTGTTAAGAAGAACTTTTGATAAGTCTAACAAAAATTTAAGAAGATTACTTATTAACCTTGGAAATAGGCTTAGGTTGCAGATATTGCCAACATTTCTGGGAGTAAATATCAAACGAATTCCGATTAGAAGTAGCAAAGGCTACAAAACCTTGAGCATGAGCTTGTTACTTTGAAAGTCATCAACGCTAAGGGGTCTTACCGCCGTGGGTTCGGTTTGTATTGAAATCGTTGAGGGGAATCCCCATCTAAGGTCGTTGCTGGGTTGGCACTTGCAACAATTGGAATATAGAGTAAATCAAGCTGCCAGCATTTATCAAGCAAGGGAAGTGTTTTTAACCCATCAACCTACTCTAGTTATTCTAGATGCGGATTTGCCTGATGGAGATGGTATAGAGTTTTGCCGTTGGTTGCATCGTCAGCAGCAGCCTTTAATCTTAATGCTGTCTGCACGTAGCAATGAAGCGGATGTTGTCGCAGGACTAAAGGCGGGAGCAGATGATTACCTCAGCAAACCTTTTGGAATGCAAGAGTTTTTGGCTAGAGTTGAGGCGTTAATTCGCCGCAAGCGTACGCCTACTGCACCAGCATATCTGGACTATGGCACTTTGCAAATTGATTTAGTCCAACGTCGCGTCCGGTTCCAAGGGGAATTTATCGATTTAACGCCCCAGGAATTCAGTTTGCTGTATGTTTTGGCGCAGGCTGGCGGAGTCCCTTTGTCTCGGTCAGAATTGCTGCGGCGTGCTTGGCCAGATGCAATTGACAACCCGCGCACAATTGACACTCATGTTTTGTCGCTACGCAAAAAAGTAGAACTTGATCCCCGCCAACCTAGTTTGATTCAAACTATTCGGAATGTGGGATACCGATTTAACATGGAAATTTTGAATGCTAATCCTCCCCAATCGCAAACAAAGTTAGCAAAAGAACGGTTTAGTAATCAACGTCCAACAGTAACTACTCAACGGTGATTATATACAGCAGGAGGCAGGAGGCAGGAGACAGGAGTTAAAAAAAATTATTGTTGCTGACTCTACGCTTTCAAAATGTGCTGGTATATGCTTCAACTGCTGTAAGTATTGTTGTGTTTAGGGTGATTTATCAAATAAGACGTTTTTAAATCCATTCCTCTGTGGCTTGGGTTTGTGCCTTTATCAAACTTGTTTGTAAACTAGCTAGGTCTACCGCTGAAGCTGGTTTATCTGCTAACAACTGTCCTTGGTGCAGGTGTAAAAGTCTTGTACAAAACATCTGGGCTAAGTCTAACTGGTGATTAACCATCAAAATTGTAGTTTGCTGGGTTTGAACTAGTTGAATCAAGATTTGCACCAGATGAGAGGCTATACCCGCGTCCAAGGCTGATGTTGGCTCATCTAATAGTAAGATTTTGGGTTGGATAATTAAAGCACGAGCGATCGCAATTAATTGTCGTTGTCCAGATGAAAGTTGTAACTCATTCTTACCTAACCAGTCGTTAGGGATGTGCAATTGTTCTAGCCAATGACTAATTTGTTGCTGAATAGTTTGTTTGGGCAAACCGCGCAAAACTAAAGGATATTCTAGGGTCTGCTGGACTGTCATCCCCAGTAGCTTTGACTCTTGCAACACCAGTGTCACTATTTGGCGCAGCTGGATAGTAGGAATTTGGCGATATTCTTGATTCTCCAGATAGATTTTACCGCTAGTAGGTTCACTCAAGCGGTTGATTAGGCGTAGTAATGAAGTTTTACCAGCACCAGTTACGCCGACAATAGCAATTCTTTCACCAGGGAATACTTGGAAAGAAATATTCTGTAAGATTGGGTATCCCTGGTGATTGCTTTTTAGTTTTGTAAATAGATTAACTTGCTCAAGCCTGAGTTGGGCTTGTAGAGTGAAATTATCCACGTGTAGAAATATATAATTTTTTAATGCTCACGCAAAGGCGCAAGGGATTTTTTCGTCTTTGTGTGAGCCTTTAATTTTAAGATAGTGTCAAAGCTGTATTAATAGTCCACGCATCAACTAACAGCAGTAATAATGTAAATCCCAGCAAAATCGCATACATCCAAGGCTGTGCTAAGGGGCGAATATCTGTGGTGTCTATGCCTGTTTTGGCTTGTACTATGTTGACTAAACGGGCAAATCCAGCCACTCGCATTGGTAATAAGTATGCTTTAGCATCTTTGCTGACGAAATAATAAACTAACCCCCCTTGGCCTGTGGAACGGGGTTTTAATTTCTTAACATCTGACCAAGGTAAAGTCCAACCTTTACGAAAGAAACGCGGAACCCAAACAGGGTAAGTAACTTGAATTTCTTGGTCGTTAACAATAACTCTTTCTGTTAATACGGCGTATAAACCAACGAAGCCGATAATAATTCCTACCCACAGTAATGATGGTGGTGTTGGTGCGGCTGTTGCTTGAGCTAAAAATGGCAATGGTACTGTGAGTGCTACATATAAACTCAACAGGGTAATCCGAATCAACGGGGATAGACGAAAAATGGTGGTGGAGGTACTGGCTGTGTTGGCTGTCACGGTTCCATGAAGATTGTTGCTTTCAGTTTTATCCTAACGGGACTTAGACAAAAGTTGAGTCGAAATGTAGCCCAAACTAGCTTTAGCTAGGATTTGATAGTAGATTACGTATGTTTTCAAGAATAGTACGTAAATATTTTCCAGTCCTTCTATCTGCTGATGCGGTGGCTAGTGTAAGTGGACAGATGGGTGTTGGTTTTTCCTCAAAGCCTGTTAGAATTGGCACTCCAAAGTAGACGAACTTCGGATCATCTAATTGAATATCCCAGCGACCGCCCAGCGATTTACGAAAGGTTTCTCCAATGTAACGAGCAACTCCATCTACAAGACGAGATTGATCTGACTCCAACATTGCAGGAGTATTTGGATATTTGTCAAGTATCCACGCTTCAAGAGTGCTTAAAGAAGAGGGGGAGAAATCGAGCTTTTTCTTTACTTGTGGTGGCAGAATTGCCAAAAATCGCTCAAGTGCGTCATCCATATCCATCAGCCACCATTGAAAATCGTTATGCGTTGTCAATGCTGTCCTGTTCATGACTCTGTTATCCCTGGACTCTAGGGTAAATACTTTTGTACCACAGTCCAGCCAGTCCAGGATACCCAAGCAAAGGCGGCGAAGAGAATAATATTTACGGTTATGTGTAAAGTTCTAATCCAAGGTCGTCTAGGACTAATTTGAGTGGCGCTGACGGCAGATAGTAAAACTAAAAATACTACTATTAGCCCCGCAATTAGGTGTGATGAATGTCCTAGTGAACCAAAGTGGCCGAATGTGCCGATAATGCCGATCGCCAATAACAATAGCACTAAACTCACCATACTGATGCCCATTGTATAGTGGAGCGATCGCACTCCCCCACGAGTTACAGGGAACCCAGGAAAGTTTGGCAAAGTCTGGGAAGTTCTCGCTTGCCACATCCATATACCGGTGACAGCTAATAGCAAATATGCTAATAGGGATAATCCCATCGACCAAGCGGCTATTTTCCACAGCCAGATAAAAGAGGGTAGGTGCATAAATTTGGGGCGTGTGGGTGTCGGGGACGAGTAGAAATGACTATTGACCCTCCATAACAATAGAAAAGGTTGCTGATATCAGCAACCTTAAATTTTTTTGAGCAAATTTTTTATTTTAATCAAGCAATGATTAACCAGCGATTGTTAAAGGTTTTGTGGTATCTTCCCTTTTGGTATTAATTGACTGGACTATGGGTTTTTTACTGATAGGGTCGAGAGTAACTGAGTCGGTATTAAAGTCACTACTGGTTGGTTCGTGAATTGCCAGGCGATCGCACGGAATTGTATCCGATAAAATTGCACTTGCCATCATCCCTGTATGAATCTCCATGTGAGATTCTGGTGGGGCTTCAAAAACGAGGCGCTGCCCAGGAAACACAACCCTTTCAAAGTACCAGTTAGAGATGTTGGAGATGCGAGCTACTTGGATTTTGCTTGTGGCATTAACGTAGCAGCAGAGAATTTTCCCCGATTGCTCAGGTGGTAGAGAATCTAGTATTTGAGCCATAACTGCCGAGGAGCTTTACGCCAAACATTGTATATTACACCAGCCAAGACTAACATCGGCTGATCCCCAGTTGCTGTAACTCCGACTACCAACTGAAAATTTCTACGTTATTTCTATCTAAAGATATGTTCAAGTTATGAAAAATTTACAAAATAAGTCTATTTCAAAAAAAATTATACACTATTAAGTAAAGTTTTTAATTGTTTTCTTTGGTAACAAATTTGTCTTAGATATTAATTAACGATCAATAGCGTAGGTGGCATCTAAGTTTTAGGCGGTATCTGTCATTTTCATGAGTTTGTGTCTTGTTGTATCCCCAAAGAGATAGCAAGGGATCATCGCTTAATGATTAAACTCAATGTTATGGTAAAGATATATGAACATTTTATTCATAAAACAATCTCTCCTGATTGATGTCTAGCAAATTTAGCTATTGCCGCCATTCCCAACCGGAAAAATGTAAAAGCATAAAGTTGCTGGAACGTCAAACTAGATTGTCATAAATAAGACTAGTCAAACCCAAATTTCTCAGCTAACAATATCTTTCGCTTTCCTGAAAGAGTGGCAAGATGGAGGTTAAAACACCGATGATCGAAAATCGCATTCTCTACGTTCGCCTTCCTTGTAACCCCATCTTTCCTATTGGGGTAGTTTATCTTTGTGATCATATCCACAAGCAATTCCCCAATATCGAACAGCGGATTTTCGATTTGGGGACTGTTCCACCGTTAGACTACACTGCGGCTTTAGATCGCTGTATCGATGAATTTAAACCCACACTGCTAGTATTTTCTTGGCGGGATATTCAGATTTATGCCCCAGTTGGTGGACGCGGTGGAAACCCACTGCAAAACGCTTTTGAATTTTATTACGCCAAAAATCCTCTCATCAGATTACGCGGCGCACTGGGTGGTTTACGCATCTTCATCGCCTACTACGTGGAATTATGGCGGAATTTGGGATTAATCAAACGCGGTTTAAAACGCGCCCAAAAATATCACACTCATGCGCGTGCAGTTGTGGGTGGTGGTGCAGTCAGCGTATTTTACGAACAATTGGGTAAAAGCTTACCTTCAGGCACAATTATTTCTGTAGGTGAAGGGGAAACCTTACTAGAAAAACTCTTAAGTGGGCGAGAAATTAGTGATGAACGCTGTTATGTAGTGGGAGAAGGTAAACCACGCCAACGGCTGATTCATGAACAACCTACACCGCTAGAAAAAACCGCTTGTAACTACGACTATATTGAAAAAGTCTGGCCAGAGTTTCACTATTATCTACAAGACCAAGACTTTTATATAGGTGTGCAAACCAAGCGTGGTTGTCCTCATAATTGCTGCTATTGTGTCTACACCGTTGTTGAAGGTAAGCAAGTACGGATCAATCCCGCCGAGGAAGTTGTAGCGGAAATTCGGCAATTATATAATCGCGGTGTACGGAACTTTTGGTTTACCGATGCTCAATTTATCCCAGCGCGGAGATATATCAATGATGCCATCGAACTGTTACAGGCGATCGTTGATTCTGGGATGACAGATATTCATTGGGCAGCATACATCAGAGCCGACAACTTAACACCTGAATTGTCGGAGTTGATGGCAAAAACTGGGATGAACTATTTTGAAATCGGTATTACAAGCGGTTCTCAAGAACTGGTACGCAAAATGCGGATGGGTTACAACCTGCGGACTGTCTTACAAAACTGTCGAGATTTAAAAACCGCTGGGTTTAACGATTTAGTTTCCGTCAATTATTCCTTTAACGTGATTGACGAACGTCCCGAAACTATTCGCCAAACCATCGCTTACCACCGCGAACTAGAAAGAATTTTTGGTGCAGATAAAGTCGAACCAGCCATTTTCTTTATTGGACTCCAACCCCACACTCATTTAGAAGAATATGCCTTTAAAGAGGGTATTCTCAAACCAGGGTACAATCCCATGAGCTTGATGCCGTGGACAGCTAAAAAACTGCTGTGGAACCCTGAACCTCTTGGTTCTTTCTTTGGTGAAGTCTGCTTACAAGCTTGGCGACAAAATCCTAACGACTTCGGAAGGGAAGTTATGAAGATTTTAGAAGAAAGGCTAGGTTGTGCTGAGTTAGAACAAGCACTTTCCGCACCAATCGAAAAGAAGGAAACACAATTAGCAGGTGTATCCTAGCAGAAACATCCACACAAGAGGTTAGGGATAAGAGTAAATAATCTACTCTTATCCCTAACCTCTAACCCCTAGCCTAACCTTTTATAAAATTCCCAGCCCATGTTAGAAGGTTCGATTTTACAACAACTGGAAGTATCCCATCGCCATAGCACCAGGCCAATTCGGTTTGGGGTGTATTATAAAAATACTTTAGTTGCTCTATGTCATGCTTTAGAAGACCATATTCTAGCTGATCAGGGTCAACCTCTGGTAATTACAGCTTTCCAGCGAGGGAAATGGTATTTACAAGAAGCTGAAAGATATGCAGACATAGCAAAGTTTAGTCGGGAAATTGCGATCATGGCATCACCCGATGCCGGCTTTGCGGAACATTCTACCAGCCAACTACCCAACGTAGACTTAGTAGCATTAGATTCCGCTGACCCAGTGTCGCAGGAATGGCATTTGATTATTCTGTCACCAAAATACACGGCGATGGTACTTTGTCAAGAGCTATCGGAAGCTGATTATGGTGTGGGTGGATTACCAGATTCCGACTTAGAACGGAAATTCTATGGTTTGTGGACATTTGAACCAGAGTTAGTCAAAGAAACAGTAGAATTAGCGATCGCGCATATTCAACAATACAACCCAGAACTAGCAGCAAAACTCACAACGCACAAAGAAGCATTTCAGCCTCGTCTCGCTGCACCAGAAGACTTAAGTACAGTTGTCTCTCGCGTAGTTGATTACCTGCAAACTGGGCAAGAAAGCTTATCTATTCCGACAGCACCGCGTCAACAAGCTTTAGATCGCAACTTAGTTTCTAATGAAATTCAAGCATTTTTGCGGATGGCGCAGTTGATAGATATTGCCGATATCAACAACCCAATGGCAGCATCGGAAGTTGTCGCCCTGTCCGAAGCAATGGGACAATTGTTAGAACTACCAGCTTGGCAAATCAAAAGATTGCGCTTGGCAGGTTTGTTACATCGCATAGATCCGCTACAAAAAGCCGAAAGCATTCTCACTCCCGGAACATCCAACCGTTACCCGGAAGAACAAGCCCCCAGTTGTCCTTTAACTTGTCCTTTAGTTCCAGGCGTACAGGTATTACGAACCATGCCCAGATTGCGGGCTGTGGCTCAACTTATTACTCACCAAACCGAGTGGTGGAATGGTACAGGCGAACCCGCAGGTTTAGCTGGCGATGAAATTCCCTTAGAATCGAGGATTTTGGCATTAGTCGCCGAGTTTCAATGGCGAGTTAATCAAATTAAATCTTCTCATCAAAGTCGAGAAGAGATATTTGCTCACGCTTTAGACCAATGCCGACAGCAACAATCAACCCGCTTTGACCCTAAACTAATAGATGCCCTAACTTTATTAGTCATGGGTTTGCAACAAGGACTTGATTTACCCGTGATGACAAGCAAAGCCAGCAACGGTATGTGGTTACTAGATACTCGCTGGGATAGCCATAGCAAGAGTAATGAGGAGATTGGTAGTTACCCCAAATGAACATTGAAGCCATTAAATCAGGAACCCTCAAACAACTCCCAGGAATAAACTTAGAAGATGAAGAACTTGATCAACTTGATTTAAGCCGCATTAATCTTGCCGGCGCTACCCTAGTTGGTACTAATTTTAGGGGTTCCAAACTCGAAGGTGGGCATTTAGAAGGAGCCAATTTAATGGGGGCGAACCTGCAAGAAACTGATTTGCGGGCGAACCTCATGGGAGCCAATTTAATGCAAGCCGACTTAACCAGTGCTGATTTGCGTGGTAGCAATTTACGCGGCGCTAACTTAATGGGTGCAACCCTGAGTGATGTATCTTTAGCGGGTGCTTTTTTGAGTGGCGCGAATTTGATGAATGTCAACTTACAAGGCGTTGACTTACGCAGTGCTGACTTGCGTGGTGCTAACTTGAGTGGCGCAAACCTCAAAGGCGCAGACTTAAGCCGTGCTGACTTGCAAGGAACATTGTTAAGTGAGGCTAATCTTGAAGAAGCTGATTTGCGGGGGGCGAATTTAGCGGGGGCAAATTTGACAGGTGCTAACTTATTGTGTGCAGAGTTAGAAGGGGCAAATTTAAGCGGTGTGAAATTAGATAAAGCATGTTTGGTGGGTACAGTTATTGAGAAGGGTTTGTAGTGGCGAAAAGTTAAATTATGAAGTTATAGAAGACTATTTATACTTCCTGATTTTATTGTCCTAGTAAGGTTAGAGAAACTATTCAGTTTCAGTGAATTTTTGAGTAGGCTTCTAAGGTTAATCTAAGAATAACAGGAGCCTATAATGCAATCCCTGATTCTTCCAATAAGAATTGTCACCATTGACAGTTGGAGCCGCGTCTACAGACTAGAACTTTTAAATCTTGATAAAGCAGTAATTGATACGGTGATTATTGATGGATATTGTGTTTACCCTAACGAGTTTTTTCCTCGTTTCATGAATACCGCAATGTCATTTTACCCAAATGAGTTGATTCTCATGGGGTTAGGGCGATAGATCACTAGATTCTTGAAATTAAGCAACCTCTAAAATATCAAATCTCTTGGTATTTAAGGGGTTAACACCTCAAATCTATTACTTGCTTTTCTAAAAGTACGGTTTTCACTATCTTATAAGGAATAATTTCTACACCTATATTTCCTATTGCTACGCTTATGCTTGTTCTATCACATTTAAAAAAATATCAATATGGAAAATTTTGCTGTAGGCGATCAAATCGCTGTTAAATGTTTTATTCCTATAAATTCACACTTTGTATTTAAAGCAGAAGTAATAGAAGTAGACAGTCAACAACAACCGACAAAAATCAAAATAATTGAACCACCAGTAGAAAAATTTGCAGATGATAACTTCAATTTGGGACAAATAGTTGATGTATCAAGATTAAACAGGATGAGTACAGTAGAAATGTCTTTCCTGATGCGTTCTTAAAAAAATTAGGGTTTACTGCAAGAGGCATTCTTCTTTATCTAGCTAGAGGCTTGTAGGTTGGGTTATGCTAAGCTCTACCCAACCTACGATAATTAATGGTATTTAACTGGAAATTATATAAGAATAAGAAAAATTCTTATATACTAGCAAAACTACTTTATAAGGTTAAAGCCTAATCATTTGCCAGAAATTTGGGAAGATACTGATTGACTATTCTGATGCTGCAAAAAGTTTTGAATATATTCTTCGTTGAAAATTTGCCTTCCTAATATTAAGGCTTTCTGTCTTTCCTCATCTGTCATATAATCATCTCCCTTCAGTCCGCTTGGGGTGCTTTGGGGATTTCCACCAGCATCTAAGAATCGCTGACGTGCAATCGCAAATAGCTCTAGTATTCTTTGTACTTGTTGGTTGGATTGCATAATTGTTGATTTTATCAGAGGTGAGATCGCCTCACTTGCCTACTCATCCACAATGCCAAAATACTCATCAAAAATAACCCCATCAAACCCATCAAAGGATTGTGATATACCCCAGTTACCCAATCAGGCACTACACCTGTATATTGAACTAATCCACCAACATTAATAATGTAGTAACCGCCTACCAAGCCACCATGTAAACCAATTGGTAAGCCTAAACGTCCTCTACGCCAACGCTTTGCCCATACCTGCGTTAACCCCAGAACTACTAAAGCCGGGAACTGTGGTAAAGTTTGAATAATTGCCTCTAATGGTTTAATAAAATGCAACGTAGCAAATACTACAGCATTCGTCCATAATGCCACAGGTTGGCTGTAATCACGTTCTAATTCATCTAGTAACCAGCCACGAAATAATAACTCCTCGGCAAACCCCACAGCCAAGCCAACAATTAAACCTTCTATAACTATTTTTAATAAAAAAACTTTGGGCTGTTGCCATACTAGCCAACCTAAAAGACTTTCTATGCCAAAAAGTATCCAAATATTAGTGAAGCCTATAGCCAATCCACGTAACCAATCTATTCCATTGTGTCGTGTAGTTTCTAAGCCATAATGCTGCAATATTTGAGGTTGCTGGTAGACATATTTACCCCATAGCTTTAATAGAAAAATAAATTCTATGTAGAGTAAAACCATTGTCAAAATACTTACTAAGTTAGCATCACGCACTAGTAAGTAAATTGGTGCAGCTAAAGGCAACCATAATGCCAATAACATTAAAATAAAACAACCCAGCCGCATAGGGGCAGGGCTTTGAGCTAAACGGACAAGGTTGTTTTTCATACTAAATAATTTAAAAACTCAAACCTGAGCGATTAGAAATCGCGGCCATACAAACAAAGTCCGCACTTCGACAAGCGGTAGTTGAATCTCGACTTCGCTCGATTACCGCATAGCCGAAACTCAGTGACTACCTGCGAGGACTAATAAAAAATATAGCGTTGTTACCCCACACAGGCGGCCACTGAGCTTGTCAAAGTGTGGGGTTTGTCTGTGTAGCCACGACTTCCAGTCGCCAAAGCTTTTATTAGACAACTATTCATCAGGTTCAATACTGCTGGATAGACCGTGACTTTTCAATGTTTCACAGTAAAATTCAGCGTGTTCTAGAGCGCAGGTAATGACTAAAGCTAACCCGTTTGTATGGGCTTCCATCATGATGCTCACAGCTTGGGGCTGAGTGAGACTGGGGATTGTTGTTAATAATACCTGCACCACGTACTCCATCGAGTTGTAGTCGTCGTTATGGAGCAAAACGCGATACCGAGGGGCGAGCTTGCGGGATGTGGAACTCTTCTCAATGGTTTCGACTGACACGGCTCTTTGCTCTTGTTTCGATGATTTACTACAACGGAATGCCTATTGGCGATCGCTTAACAGCTTAACAGTTATTCACTTATTTTATAACATTAAATTCCAAACTCTCGCTTACCCAAAGGTTTGTTCTTAAAACTATAGCAATCCGGAATGATTCATGAGAAAATACTGAGAGAGTATAAAGGTAGCGTTTGCAACCAAAAAGAGGGTGTGGTGATGTGGATGCAATTATTAGAAGATTTTATCAAAAATAGTAAAGAACC
>NZ_JADEWI010000062.1 GCF_015207705.1 Nostoc sp. LEGE 06077 | reverse complement strand
GACGATCATTTAATGTTGACTGCTGCTGGATTATGGAACTTCTACTTGATGGCAGCATAAAAATTACATCAAAAACCACAGGGATCAGAATTTCAACGCAACTCTCAGTTATTTCCCAACAACTCTATTGCTAATTCACTTATTTTTGTTTTCCAATGCACGGATTAAAAGTAATAACAATTTTCCGTAAGAAACCGTGAAACTCTTGCTGTAACTGGGTGTAGGGGTATGGGGTGTAGGGGAGAGAGTTGATTTATAAGTATTATTATTTGGTTTAAGTTCTTTCTCTTACACCCCTACACCCCTAATTTGGAATTGTTTCAAATCTGTAAGCCTGAAAACGCTTGTCTAATAAACCAGATTGCACAATGCCGTCGCCACGCCCTTGCAATGCAGTGACAGCTTCACCCCGGCGCATCAACACCATGCGACCACTAACAGCGTCAACACAACGGAATGCAATTCGACCTGGTAGGTTATCTCGTAAGTCTGGTGGTAATCCTTGAGGGTCTTCTTTCCCTCTCTTAGCCCCACGCTGTAAGCCAATCACCACATGAACTTTTAGCCCTCGTCCCCGCCGACCAACCTCACACAATTGCTGATCGTAAGTTTTGCGGAGTTTTTCATCTAGAGGAACAGTGCCTTTGTATTCATCAATGAAAAGTATCCAAGGCAGTTCTTGGGCTAATTCGGCCTTGGTCATTTTGTTCCGGCGATCGCACTCAGTGTAATACTCCCCGACAAACTCGAAAGTTTTGCCCATGTCGTTCATAGTGATGCTGGGGAATCTTTGAGCAAAGTCTTCGTAGTCGCTGACTTTACCGCCGCAGACCTCCACCCGCGCATCTTGCATGAGTAAACAGTAAGCCGCACAACGAAAGAAGTTGGATTTGCCGGAGCCAGTTGTCCCAACTACCAGTAATTGGGGAGTGTCTTCACTCGCCAGATCGATAACAACTTCACCATCCAAGGATTGACCCAGAACAACCTGGCGTTCTCCTGATTGCCAGTGCCTTGAGGGAAAATCGTAGTAAGTGCGTTGTTCTGGTTTTAATGGGACTTCGACGGCAATTTGCTCAGGCCCATAAATATAACAGGGAAAATCACTAGTAGTAACTCCGAGTGAAAGTTTAGCTGCGGCCTTAAATTTGGGAAGGGAATTAAAATCCTCCGTTTTCATGGAGAAAATTAGCCGTTCATAACTGGGTGCAGTGTCAACGCGGATGCAATTAGTTTGAAAACCCGCAACTTTTGCTGCTTTTTCTAAACTCTCGATTTTAGGGGATTGGGGTAAGGGTGTTGATGCTGTTATGGGAGTAGGAGCATTAGTAACTACTTCAGCATGAGCATTTTTAATTGCTTGTTGGGCTTGCAGTTCCAATTGCCGAGTATGAATTTGAGCTTGCAGTTTTGCTTGTTCTAATTGCATTTCAGCATCAGATGTAGCTAACAACACATTGCCCAAAGGTTCGCCATTTTGAATCATCCCCAACGCCATGCGACTAACAGCACCGTTCTGCCCTGTCAATGCCAGCACTTCACTAAATAGTGGGGCTGTTTGTTGCAGTAAATTAAGCTGTCTTTCGGTATCTTTGTCAGCTTCTTCATATTGACGTTTGCGTTCGGCGGCTGAAGAAAGATACTGCAATTGTTCAGTTGCTTGAGTATCCTTGAGAGCAGAAAGCATATCATCAACGCGCTCACAATCTTCATAGTGCTTCTGCAATTTTCTCAAAGATATGCCAGCATAACTAGCGAGTGAGATCGCGCACATATTAGATGGGATAAACAGATTCAAATTTTTGGGATTAGCTGTGAGAGATAAGCCTAAAGCAGTTAATCCAGCTACACCAATTTTTAACCAAAGAAATAACATCTGCACCACCCAAAGGTTAATCCAATAGCGATGACTTGTAACAGTTTTGACTCACTGCTTTTACCTTGAGAATAAGTGATGACTGCTGTTACCCCTATCACCAAAAAAGACCAAGGCAATAAACTAATTAGTTGAGCGAGTGCGCTAGAAATAGTAAATCCACATATCCAAATTAGTAATTTGCAAATTTCTGACATTATTGGGACTGTTTAATTCGTTGAGTAATACCTGGAGTGCCTGAATATCTAGCATTCCTAAGTTCTTGAAATCGAGTGACTAAATTACTAGTTTGTTCTTCATAAGGAGTAGGTTCTTTTTTGGTGGTTTCTTCGGTCAATTTCTGCTGCTTTTTAGCTTTACCTTCGGAATATTGAGAGGAAATCTTACCTAAGTTAATCCCCAAATCATCTTGAACACCAGCGATTTGTGAACGAGAATTACCAATTATCTGTCTAAATTTGGATTCTAAATTAGCTAAATTAGTAGATAAATTCTTCTCTAATTCGGCGTGTTGCACTCTAGCTTCAGCTACATTTTCACTTACCTCGGCTTGCTTCTCTTTGACTTTGTATAAAGCTTTGAGATAGCGACTAGTAGCTGTGGAGTATTCTGCCCAATTTTTAGCTTGAAATTCTGCACCCTTAGCTTTATCCAAAGCTTCGGCTACATCTTCTTCGCTTAAGTCACCAAAAACTTTGATGCTAACAGGCAACATATCAGCAATGCGTTGTGCATTTGCCCATACGCCCGATTCTAATCCGAAGTGAGAATCAGGCAATACAAGTGCTTTACTGACATCACCACTTAAATCAGACAGAGTTAACGCTCCATCTGTTGACGATTCTGATTTTGAATTTTTTACCATAACTACTTTACATCAATTAATGAATCACAAGGTTGATACTCTACAAACACATCATCTTGGAATGGAATCCACTCCCGATTTAGTGGACGAAAATAACGAGATGTACTCTCTAGCTTGACCTCTAAGTTAATCTCAGGAAAAATGAAAATGTTTTCTTTTTGGATTACCCTAGTCAATTCAGTATCAATACCAATTTTTAGCCCGAAAT
Source organism: Nostoc sp. LEGE 06077 (assembly GCF_015207705.1). Taxonomy (GTDB): domain Bacteria; phylum Cyanobacteriota; class Cyanobacteriia; order Cyanobacteriales; family Nostocaceae; genus Nostoc_B. Next base: position 36,252 of record NZ_JADEWI010000062.1, on the reverse strand, counting down.
GTAAACTTATTCCAGATTTTTGATACTTCTGCCAATAATAAGAAAATTCATTCCTATCTAAAAAGTTGACATTAATTATCGGAACGCCATTCTCAAACAACAGAGCAAATATTCCTAAGTCGGGATAATGGATTTTGGCTATCCCTACATTGTTTTCGTAGCTCCAGTAGGCTCTGTGGAAGTAGGCTGTTTGCAAAATTTCTTCTCCAATTGTTTAATCAACATTTTGATTAGTGACTGCCACACCAATGACCATGCGTGATGGTTTTTTATCCTTCTTTGAGCCGCCGCAATATCAGCACTTGAGGGAATGATGTTGCCGTATTTCTCTAAGTTGTTAATTGCTTGTTGAAAGCTCACAACTTCATCCCCTGTTGGTGGCAAGTCGGGGGCGACGGCAGTTGCTAGTCGCCCCATTACCCCACTGAGTGTTGCCGATTCTGATTTAATCCTCTGTAACTCCTCGGACATCACCTCTATTGCTGCCAAGTTTGATTGCGCTATAGCTTGTTGGAAATCATAGAGTTGGGCTTCGATTTGGCGCTGCACTTCCTCACTGATCAGTTCAGTAATATTTGCTATTCCTCGCCCCTGTTTGACCGAATCAATGAAATCTAGTATTTCAGGCGATGCTGGGGATGCACTCGAATTGTCCATCTTCCAATTCCTTCCATTCCAAAGTAACGCCCATACGAGCTGCAAACGTGTTGATAGTTTCTTTCATTGTTTCAAATGGCAGGTAGTCACAACTGTCAAGAAGCTGTTCTAACTCCACATCAATAAAATGCTGTTGTGCTACTGCCTTTTCTTGGGCTTTTTGGTGCGCCATCTTTTCCCTAGCCCGTTGTTTACCTTCTTCACGGGCTTTTTTTATGGCTTCCATCTTTGCCAACTCAAGTGCTTCCGAGATTTGGCGCTCTTTATCGACATATTGCAGGATCACTTCTTTATCCTGTGTCAGCCTTTGAATGATTGCCATTCTCAAATCAAAATCAAAAGCAATCTCTAACTCTTCAAACGCTTGGGCAAATGCTTTGTCTTGATGGGTAATTTCTGACTTTCTTCGTTTGGTAATTGATTTTGTCTGTACCGTTGGTGCTGTTTCTACTGGCACTGTAGATACTGTCAATTCTGTTACTTTTCTCATACTCTCTCCTTGCTTAACAATAGTGGCAATATTCTCCGCCCAACACAAAATTAATTGTTGAGGCTAAAACGTTGTTAAATTTATCGAATAGTCGGATCATGCAATTCTCCTTTTTTGAGATGCTAAGTTTTTCCATTTCCGCAATTCTGAGGGGGAATAGTGTCTGCGCTGGCTAAACTCTCCCCACTTATACAATGTGCGTATCGAGACTTTATACCCATAAGCCGCCAGGTATTTGACTAAATCTTTGCCCAAACACCCCCTCATCTGCCATTGATGCCACATCTTGCCACTTGAAGCTGTTTCAAAACTCATCGCTCGACGTGACCAATCTTTCATCATTGTGTAAAGACGGTTCACCGAAGGGAACTTTTTTGTGGGATGGTCATGTCTCCAACAGGCCATATAGGTCAGTAAAGAGGCTTTTCCCTCTTCTACAAACCGTTCGTATTTGGCAATACCCAGAAATTGCTTCCATGCTGCCCAACAGTTTCTAGAAAGCTCCCGCCCCATAATTCGGTCGCAACACTTCTTGACTTCAGATAGTGCGATTTTTGGGGGTTCTTGCTTCACTTCATCTGCTACAAACGGTTCACCTGAATTTACTTGCTCACAGAATTTCTCTAGTACTTCATCAATTTTATATTCGTTGCTTTTGTGGAAGTCTCTCAAACTTCTATATGTCACCTTCCGCCCTGGGAAGTGCTTGCGTAACCATGCCAAACATAGCAGCATTTCGGACTGCTCCTGCGTGTATTTTCTTTTCGCCACAGGTTTTCCTTGCGGGTAATTCGCTCCCGCTAAATGCTCCCAGTCATACCATGTGCGATCACTAATTCTCTGCCCACGTATTTTCTGACAAATGTTTCTTAGGTTGATAGATTCGCTCATCCATTCTTCTAAAACTATCGGCATGATTCAAGCCTTGCAAAACTAAAGTGGCTGTCAAAATTGAGAGTGTAATTGCGATTATTGCTCCACAAAATTCTAACAATCCTGATGGATTTCTTTCTTCTATCTCTATAATTTCAGTCTTTCCGTCAAGAGATGTTTTTGTGTATTTTTCCTTTCTGTACACATTCCGCCACTCAGGTATATATAAATACTCTTTTTTATTCGATTGGTAATACACTCGCTCCTGATTCTGAAAAAAAAGTGCCTATTTTCCGGGCTTTTGAAATTGAAAAAGGGACACCCCACTCGCTAACCTTCTGCCGATTTCATACAGGACAAGTCTTTTGCTTATGTAGTATCTCAGTAACATGACGCTCTATGGATTTAGCAATGATTTTTTTAGGTTACTTATCAAAAATTCAGCAGAGTGAATGTAGTTTGTCATTAAAGGCAAAAAGCTTACAAATGTTTGCCTTGATAGTGTATGGGCTTGTAATTGCTCAAAAATCAGCAGGGCATTTTTTGGAGAGACTTAGTGTAAAACTGGTTTTAGCTGTACTGAGTCTCTATGTATTTTTTGCAGCATATTTAATCGAGCATTTACATCCACTCCATAGCTTTCAAATGTCTGCTCTAGCTCTTGCCTAGACATCTCTTTAAAATGAGATAGGCTGTTGATTCCGTGTTTTAGTCCTAGAAATGTCTGAATTTCTAGCACTCGTTTAATTTCCTCCCACGTAAATTTTGTTTTTTCAAATAAGCCCAAAGTTTTCAGATATTTATTTATCGTGTCCTTCGACTGAATCTTTAACAATTTTCGACATTGTGTTTTATTCAAATACTCCATTATTAAAGTCGAACCGTTGAACTATTCATATATAAAATATATGCCCAACTCAGCGTTAGGCACGGAAAAAATCGTGACAAATTCGTGACAAAAATTTCCGCTATTCCTCAAAAAAAATGGCGTAGTTAATTCTGCCTAATTGTTCCCATTCTTTATCTAACCTTTTCAAGCTCCAGCGCACATATTGAGGTGTGTTAGTGACCCAGTTCCGAATTGTGCGTGGATCTCTGTCGAAAAAAGTGGACAACAATCCTTTCAGCTTTTGTTCGGTTTCTGTGTTGTCACCTGCCCATTTGTTTAAGAAATCTAGGAGGTTCATATTTTTTGGCTCTCTCCTCTGTCTTATATTGCCTGATATTTATCAAGACAAAGCTCGTAAATTTGCTGCTCGGTGATTATATTAATAATACTGTACTAGTCTAGGAAATAGAAGTTAACTTAGAAATACTCCTTCTGTACAGTATTATTAAAACACAGAACTCAAGAGTCAGTATTTATAAGACAGTAGAACTACAAGTGCTATTAGTTTCGCCGGGAGCATAAAACCTGAATCAGCCACCAACGGTAATTGCTTCTTTCAATCTTTTTTGATTCTGACTCATGTATTCTACTTGTTAAACCATGATTTACTTTCTATGCCACGCTCTGGTTATCAAAATGTTTCACTCAAAAATGAAGTCCTGGCTTTACTGGATACTCTGCCCGGTAGCAGTAGACCAGAAAAATTAGAGCGCATGATTAGAAGTACCAATGATGCTTTGCTGCGAGTTGGTTCACTTCCCGATGAACCACCTGAAGCTGTCATCCAGTATGTACTTGACCAACTTCCTTCTTGGAACCAAAATTCTGTGTTGGAGTTAGCCATCGCTTTGCTCAAGCATTTGCAACTTGGGGAACAATTTCATGAATAGCTCGAAGTGGAAAGCATGAACTTGAGCGAGGATAACTGATTGATTTTACTGTTACGCTCACGCGCTACACCCGAACAATTTGAGCAAATGCTCGAAGAACACAAGTTTTACATCAAAACCGCAGTTGATATTGAGCGTCGAGTATTAGCTGGTGGTGGCGACCTGCACTATGACTGTGAACAGGCTTTACTTGATGATGGCAGCCGACAAGAAAATATTTGGGCAGCTAGTTTCATGCCACTAACTGGAAGAATGATTTTCGAGTCAATGGTCAATCTTCGTCCCCGTCAAAATCGGTCAATGGAGCTAATAGATCCTATCATTAGAGAAAAAGTAGCCCAAATTATGATCGAGTTCTTGGGAAATATATGATTGAAGTGACACCAGAACAACAACTTTTCATGCAAGATGATATTTCCACACGGTTACATCATTTAGCAGGTCACTTGTCACAAATTCAATCCTTGTGGACTGACAAATCATTATCCCAGGAAGCAATACTCGCTCTGATCAAGGAAAGTCGATACTTTCTTGAGTGGACTGTTCCTGACATGGTGCAAGCTGACGATATTGACCGAGCCTGTGAATTAGTTGATTTAGGTCGTTTGCTGACCCACTGGTTATTCCGTTGGGACGAAATATGCTCTGATGCCCAACAAAAACAATCTGCGGCTGTTGCAACTGGGGACTGGTTGCGTCGAGTTTTGGAAATAGCTGATACAGAACCAGAACCATTAAGTGCTTAATGATGTCGTTGATTAGTTAGGGCTGACTGAATTTCTCGTGATCATAACAAATATCACCCTCTACTCTTCTCTTTTTCCAAACACCCATTCAACAAAGCACTTCCTAAAACTCCCGAAATACAGACCAGCATTCCTCCCAAACAGATATTCTTTCGAGCTTGCCAGTTGTAGTGATTGATGATGCTAGAGCTAGAGTTAGCTCCAATAATTTCAAATCCCCAACAACCTAATGCACCAATCCCTAAAAATGCTGTGCTTAACAGGCAAACAATACCTACTGACAACAACGCATTCTCCATAAATTCTCTCGTCCTCGAACGTTTGATGCAGCTATATCGAATCACAATCTGTCTAGTTTCGTCGTACTTCGCTTGATATTCCTGGGTCAGTTTTGGATTGCGGTTGTTCATACTTGCTCCTGGGAAGAAAAAAATAAGACAGCTGTTGCTGTCTTATAAAAAACTAGAATTAGCGAGAGCTAACAGTTGCTCTTTGCCCCACAACATAATTCATCCATGCTTGAATAGCTTGGATTTCATCAGTCCCAGAGGCGATCGCTCCTAACACCTGCTGTTGATACGAACTGGTGGCATGATTTGAATCAACCTTGTCAGCAGCCCAAGCCAAACAAATGTCCCTCACCAGCTTATCGACCACAGCCACACTCAGTTGACTGGGAGCCGAAGCATCTTGAAACTGCAACCACTCTTTGACTAAATCAATAGGGTAATTTGTCAATGTGCGGATTTGTTTGATTCGCAAATCTTGGGGATGAATTGTATTGGTTTTCGTAGGCGCTGAAGAAGGTTGTTGTACAACGGGGCGATCTCGTTCATCCTCGTCTAAATCATATTTAGGACGGGTGAATAGTCTTGACTGAATTTGCTGTAATAGTCCTGCCCAGTCAGCGTTTGCATCCCAATCTCGGCGGATTTTGGTTTTGGTTAGAGCATCATATAATCCGCAGAACACGACGTTTTCCTCTCCAGGAGTAGCAACAATTGTTAGAGGTCTAGAGAAATCTTCTATAAGTGATGCAGTCAACAGAAATGATTTTGAAAAGTTAGTCTCGATCCCACTTCTGACGATATATAAATCATCTGCAAAGACAACAATATCTAATTTAATATTGTCTTTGCCTTTGAAATCTTTACCAGTCACTCTTAACTCACTCAAATAGCCTGTTAATGCTCTTTCGGCTACTGGAGTCTTTTTATCAAGACTAACATCATAGTTATACCAGCCATAAGCTTGTCCATCTATTTCTAATTTATTGACATACAGGTAAATAGGGAGTGGTGGATTACCTAAGCCTAGTTTGATTTCAGTGTTCATTAGAAGTTCTCCAGTTCATCAGTAGTATTGTTTTGTGCAGATTGTTTGTACATTCTGGCTTTATTCATTTGGTGGGATGAGGCTTTAATTAATGGCATTGCTGCTTTTTTAACAGATTCCTTGGCTTGTTCAAAAAGAAACTGTGTTGCTCCATCTGCGTCTTCTTCTGGGTCTATTTGACCCCACAGAGAACAGCCTACTTCTACTGATTCAAAATCACCTAGATTAAATTTTCGGTGATAAGTGACAGAGATTGTTTTGATTTCCATACAAATATAGTCAATCTTCTAATGATTTTCAGCGCAGCTATTTTTTAATAGATGAATTCTTTAAACTATCGATTATAATTAGTTATTATAGCTAATTCAAAGTGAGAAAAATCCGCCATCAAATTTAACTAAATAATAAATTATGTTTGACAATACGTGTAAACTGATTGCTGAATTATATTCTCCTGATTTTGCAACTTGGCTGTTAGGTAAACCCAACAACAATTCGCAATTCGCAATTCGCAGTTCGCAATTAATTGGGTTTGTTGATTTTGTTTTTGACTTTTCGAGTAGATGTAACTAAAATCTTTCCAACTTCTTTGGTTTCTTGAAGTAAGAGTTCAAACTTGTTTTTCTCAACCAACTCTGATTCTATTAATATTTCTAGCCAATACTCAGTTTCTCTCTCCTCTTTAAGTGCAATTTCTAACTTGCTCAAAAAGTCTTTATCAGATTGTGCAGACTGGGCTTCTCTAACGTTAGCCCCAATAGCTGTTCCACTTCGTAGTAATTGTTTTGACAATGTTCGACAAACTCCAGGTTTTTCATTTAAAAAAGTACAAACCTTAACTATTCTTATTGCTAAAGCTTTTGTTCTATCAGTGATACTAATATTTTGATTCATGCCTTAACTCCTAATTAATAATTGCAAATTGCGAATTGCGAATTGCGAATTGTTCTGATATGCCTTTTCGGATGGCTGATTATTACTTGCGGATATATCGTCGCTATCCAAATAAACAAATACACCAAGTAGTAATTTATTTGGATAAAACCTCGTCTGAGAAAGTGTATCAAACCACATTTACAACAGCAAAGATGCGACATGAGTTTTCTGTAATTCGTTTGTGGGAACAACCACCAGAAATATTTCTGAGAACTCCAGGACTGTTGCCCTTTGCTGTATTAAGTGCAACCGAAAATAAAGCTAGTACACTACAACAAGTCGCGGCGGCTGTTGATAAAATTGATGAAAGACGGACACAAAGTAATATTTCTGCTGCTGCTGCAATCTTGGCTGGGCTAGTATTAGATCAAGAAGTGATTGGGCGTTTATTCAGGAGAGATATCATGAGCGAATCAGTTATTTACCAAATGATTCAAAATGAAGCTGAAGAACAAGGACGTAACAAAAAAGCCCGTGAAATTGCAGCTAATATGCTGGTAGAGGGTATGAGTATTGACCTAATTACTCGACTAACAGGCTTACCCCCAGAAGTAGTACAACAGTTACAGCAGCAGCAAACCAATGATTAGCTTAGGGTAATTGCTCCTGAGCTACACTCACCTCAACAAATATTCCAATACTGACTACCCCACCAAATATCTCACCACCTGCGGATCTATCGCCGCAATCCAATGCTTGATGGACTGCGGAGGATTCTTGAAAAACTGCTTCAAATCTCGGCTTTTGATTGGGTAATAACTAACCAGACCAAGGGTTAAAGATGACAACCCCTGTTCCGGCGAAATCATTTTCGTTCCGAGTTACTAATGTTAGAGAATATTGCAGGACTATGGCAGCAATTAAAGAATCCATTACAGGTAGAGGTCGCCCCAAAAGTTCTAGTTGTCCGACTAAGTTTCCCCATAACATCATCGTTGAGACATCAACGCTTAAAATTCTTTGTTCAAAGCGATGAGGTAAGGTTACATTTAACCAAGTCAAGAGAGAATCTTTACGCTTAGATGTAGGAAGTTTACTGATACCTTTAGCAATTTCACCAATTGTAATTACACTCAGGTAAAGTGTTTCTGGCTCTTGAGCATCTAACCAGTCTAAAACTTTTTGATTTGGTTGTTTGACAACCAGTTCCGAAATTAGGCAGGTATCAAGAAGGTAAGTCATGGCGTAAAGGCATCATGTGTCAGGCTGCGATCTCTGCTCAGGTCAAGTTCTTCACCCACTTCAGCCAAGGGGGATTGACGAAAAAATTGGGAGAGTTTGGTTGGTTGTTCTTTTTGAGTATCCTGTATTGTGAGACTTTGGGCTAGGAGTTGAATAATATACAGTTTCTCATTCTGGTCAAGTTGAAGCAGTTGTTGTTCAAGTTCTCTTAGCAGCATAATAGGGTTAAGCGGAGGATAATTTTATTTTACTTTCACAGTCGATTAACCCACCAAATACCTAATAACTTGTGGATCTATTTGGGAAATCCGCGTTCTAATTGACTGCGGAGGGTTCTTGAAAAACCGTTTCAAATCTCGACTTTTGACTTGGTAACAATGGACAGAACGTTTTTTTGCTTTCAGCCAACCCTGCTTCACCCAATTCCTCACGGTATTTGAATGCAAACGAAGGTTTTTAGCAATCTCACGACAACTGTAGTTATCTAAAGTAGGTCGTGCAGAGTATCCCAAAGATTGTAATTTTGATTTCACTGCTGATACTGTCCGATAATAACCTCTTCTTTTGAGCCGAAAAGCTATTTGCTCTGGAGTGTACATTTCTGCCATCTCATGAAGGGTCGCTAGTTCATCCTCAGCCCATCTGATGCTCATGATTTAATCTCCAAATTTTTATGATTGTGTGGCGACTTTTTGATTTCTGTTTACGCTGCAAGGTTTTCGTCAGTTACTCTGGTCATACTTGCAGCCGAATCATCAAGTGCCACTGCTGCGTTTAAGGGTTTGGCATACTGTTTTTCGTCTATCTCGTTTGTCCAATGGGCGATGTGCTGGAAAACTAAACCCAGCATTGATTCACCCTTGTAAACGCGGTAGATTTTCGGGCGAAATCCGTTGCAGTAAACCAGCGTGTAACCTGAAACTTCGATGACCTCTGCGTTTGGATGATTCGGGGGTAAAAGTATCGGTTCGCAGCACTCACTCCAATCTGGATCTTCAAAGAATGACATAGCTGTTTCGTGCCATGATTTTTCTATCGTTTTCGTTGTAATGGCGATCGCTGTTGAGTGAACAGCAATCGCCTTTTCTACTGTTGGCGTTATGCTGCTACTGCTTGTCTAACCCCTAATAGTGCGATCGCCGCATCAATATCGATAGCCGTGCGACTGCCGCCCAACTGACTGCACCTGCTGTACCATTTGCCTTCAAGGTTATACCCAACAAACCCTACACGCTGACGATTCAGGTATAGTGTGGTGCTGAAAGAGAGCCAGTCAATGTCTCCGTGAGTTAAACCGTATTTTTGACAAGCTGTTTCTAGTTCATCGCTCAGGCGATCGTTGCGTTCTCTTGGTGTTTCGGGTAGGGTTGCTTTAACTTCTGTAACTCTTTTGGAAAACCAGTTGCGGTCGAAGGGTAGCCGTCCGCCATTCACCAATTGCACCCAAACAGTGATTCCGGCTTCTATCCAGAGCGTACGGATTGATTCTGGCTCTACTTCGATAATCTCGGCAATGATGCGGCGGTCACGAGATGTTAGCGGATCGGTAGTTTGGGTTGCTTCTTTGGCTTGTGCTTCGAGGTGGTTGTAAAATTCTGCCTGTGCTGTGGTTTGCTCATCAACACAATATTCTTGCTGTGTATGAGTTATGTGCGTCATAATAGAATCTCCATTCACTTGGATAAAGGGCGATCGCTTTGTTTACCAGACAGGGGCGATCGCCTTTGACTTTTTACAAACTAACGTTGTGGTTTAGCACAACGCACTCATCAAAATTTGGCGTAGCCGTATTAAAACTCAAACCCAGTGGTATTTGAGTTTTACCAAGACAGACACAGATGGTTGCAGAAGCTCAACTATTGATGGCTCTTGTTTGTGGTGGATGTCTTGGTTGTAATGAAATTTTCAAGGTTCAAGGAGCTATGGTTGCAAACTCTTTAGCTGTTTAATTGCTGGTAATTTGCTTTGCTCTATACCCTTAATGTTAGTACCCCTATTGGTAGTAGTCAATAAGGTAGTAGTTGCTTTCTGATAGAGATTTGTAATACTACTATTGGTTGTACATAAGCTTTTTAAATACCAATAGGTGTAAGCCCTATGTGTTTACAACCATTGGTAGTACCCCTTATAATAGGAGCATTATTTGGAGAGGATGATTGTGTTTATTGCATTAAAAAAATTGAGAGAGGCTGCTGGCCTTTCTCAAAACGACCTAGCTAGAAAAACTGGGTATAGTCCTCAGTTCATCCAAAAAATTGAACAAAATAAGGTTAAGTCCCTAACCTTAGAAGCGGCAGCCAGATTTTGTGAAGCTCTTGATTGCAAGCCTGGAGACTTACTTGAGGAGGGTGAGCCACCAAAGAAATTAGCAATTGACAAAGGGATTGCTTTAAATCCTCCTTTAGCAAAAGACGGATCTCACAGTAACAAGAGAATATCGGACAAAACTTCTGAACTTGATCTACTCAAAGCAGCCTAAAAATTGAGAGCGACCGCCGCCGACCAAGCTATGCGATCGCCTACTCAGATTGTTGGACAACAAAGTGAGCTTATTATAATGCTGACATATTTTTGGTGTAACCCAAAGATCAGTGTGAGTGTTCACTTTGGTTAAATTGCATTTTCTGTCTGTTTTCTTTCGTGCATTTACCAATAGTGGGCAATAATTATGCTGACACTAGACCGCGAAAAAACATCAGCACCCAGCTATAGCATTCTCAACGACGGCATAAAAGAAACTTTCACCGCCATTGACCGTTTTGAATGGCAAGCAGTTGATGAAATTCTCGAAATGCGAGATCAACAACTGTATCGTGAAGCTGGCTACAAGTCTTTTGAGGAATACTGCCAAGCTGAGTTATCTGCCTGGGGTGGCTACCGACGAATCAACCAACTGCTAGGGGCGAAGAAAGTCAGGGACACAGCCGATGAATTGGGCGAACACATCAAGAATGAGCGTCAAGCCCGTTCATTGCTGCGTTTGGCCAAGGAACCACAAAAGCTGAAACAGGCTGTCGCGATCGCACTGGAGCAAAATCCTTCACCCAGCGAATCGGACTTTGCAGCTGCGGCTCAAAAAGTGGTTCCTCGGCTACCACGCCAGAAAGCTCAGGAACCAATGGTTCCTAAAATTGAAGAACCATTGGTTCCGCAACCTGCCACAGTCACGGTTACATCACCAACTCATCCAAGATACAGAGAATCAGGAACCATAGAAGCAGACGCACCGAACAACTGGCAGCAGATTGTTACGTTTGCTGATGGTGAGAGAGAACTGGTCAATAATTCAGACTTGGCTCCTTTTAGTAATGACGTAACGGAGTCATCTACTATTGGGCGAATTTACCCCAAAGAATATTCTGAAGCGATCACACAACTCAAACAACAGCACCAGCAGGAATTGGAACGCCTAGAGCAGGACTTGAGAATTGGCTTAATGTCAGAGGCTACAGCCACAGCCGAACAACAAGTACAAGAACAACTGACTGCTTTACAAAACCTGTTTCAGCAACAAAAGGAAGAAAACATCAAGTTACAGCATCAGCTGTTTGAGTTGGAAGGATTGAGGCAGTTAGAGCTTCAGAACCAACGGTTACAAAAGCGTATTCAGGAATTGGAATGTGCTGTAGAAGAACGCTCTGCTCAGGAATGGGGTAATACTCTCACCAAGCAAGCAGCCAAAGCTTTGAACCGGGAAGTTAAACGATCGCTAGAACAAACTATTGATTTGCGATCGCTGGCTGAAGAACCACCAAAAGAAAATGCACAGGAATGTCTCAGGCTCATGGGTATAGCTTTGGGGAATCTGGCTACAGCCATAAACAGCACTCAAGCCCTGCAAGCAGCTGCAATCATCCTCGGCAGTGAACCAACACAAAGCGCGATCGCATATCGAGCCGAGCAATTGCAATTACTTCCACAGGCAGTTAACGACATCCGGGCGGTGTTGTCCAAACCTGGATGTAGCTGGTGGGACTATCTGGAAGTGGCTCAAGAATACGAGGTTATCAAAGCCGACTACTGGGCAGAACTGACCACTGAAGAAACAGAACTAATCACCGCTTTGGAGAAAGCCGAATCTTTGCAAATTACGGAACCAATGGTTCCTGAAGAAACCACTGCCGAGTCTGGTTTTTCTGATGGCGAAGTGATTGAGCTTGGGTCTATTGTTGCCCATGCCGACATTTATTGCGCTTTGTACAACGCCAAAGGGGAAGTCATCGAAGACATGGGAGACGAAGTTTGGGTGGCGTGGCAGCATTGGCAAGACAAGCCCAAAAAGACTGACCGCTATTTCAAATATGAACTGCGGTTCTGGCAGAGTAACGACAAGTAAATAAAATTCGCACCCTTATAAAAAAAGCTGAATGCGGCATTGCAACTATGTCGCCCATCTTGTCATGTTTAAATTTAGGAAAGAATTATGACCACAGCATTAAAGGCAATCAAAGGTGGCCAAAATAAAGGCAACCACAAACAACCCACAGAAGAAAAACCAGTTCGACCCCACTGCAAAATCTCAATTGAGGATATCAACTGGGTGAGGCAGCAACCGCCTTGTGTGCAGCAGCTATGGTTAGACTCGGTTGCAGCAGAACAATTTGGTGGGTCTGCTCACAAATTGGATACCAATCTCACCTACAAGTCATTGCAAAAGGCGGGTGCAGCGTTGACGGCTCAAGGTTTATTTCAATTTGAGGAAGTGTTTGGTCGATTGCCCTCTGGCAGACCTGGGTTGATTGGCTATCGGGTTCGCAACTTACACGGGTATTACAATCGCTTCTACTGGGAATCGTCCACGTCCGGCGAAACCAATTCTTGTGACGAGAAAGCCGTCCATGCCGGGAAGGAAATCAACCACGCCGAAGCGAACCAAAACCAACCCGAAGTGAAACAAATCCACGCTGATTTGGATCATTTCCAAAAGAATGGTCAAAAAACCCAGGATTTGCAAGGCTTCCAGAAACCTAACAACGTTTCTAACTATTCTTTAACTACCTACCAACAACCAACTAAGGTTGTTGGTAAGGTAGTTAGTTCTTCCACGCCAAACGAAAATTTGCATGGTGATGAGACGGCGATCGCATCCTTGAGGGATGCGTCGCCTCAAACCCTTAAAAGCGTGGAAGAAGAGAAAGAAGAGTTACCTGCGGTAACGGACTGCACGACGCTGACGCTTGTGGATGATGTGCCGAGTCAATCCGCTTCGTTGATAGAAAAGAATCAGGATTTGGGTGATGAGCAGGAAATCAGTCATGAGGACAATTTCTCCGCCGCCCCTGCCAATTCAAATTTAGAAAACCTCAGTCAGCACCAAGACCAAGCTCAACAAAGTCAATCCACTTCGTTGTTAGTTGAGAAGCAAGAATTGGGTGATGATGTGATCACTCCTCATGAAGACAATTTTTCCGCCGCGCCCGTTGCTGTAAATTCGGAAAATCCTAGTCACCCCCAAAACCAAGCTCAACCGAGCCTGTCTGCTTCTCTTCGAGACGCTACGCGAACGTTGGTAGAAAAGAAGCAGGAATTGGGTGATGATACGTTCCCCGAAGGGGTTGCCGCAGGCATCGCCTCTCATGAAGACACGCTTTCCGCCGCCCCTGCCGTTCCAAAAAACAGCCATTCCACCTCGTCCTCTCAGGAACCAAAAGCCCATAGTGAAGGCGTTTGTGCTGTGACGGCTGACTCCGATCCTGAAAAGTGGTCTTATGAGGCTGTTGTTGAGAGATCAAGAGTGCGACCCTGGCGGATGGAAAAGCTCAAGATGGCGGAACAATGGCGCGAAAATCCTGGGGATGATTTCTTGATGGAATGTTGGGCGGATGATCCTGCTTTGAGGATTGTCATCAAGAAACTGGTGGCGAAGTGTCCGCAGTGGGGGTTGGTGGCGGCGGATGGGGTGCTGGTGAAGTGGAATGACTAGCAGAGCTTGTTTGGACTGGTTAAATACCTCATATTTAACCCTGTTTTGTCACTCTCGTAGTAGTATAATAAGGCATAAATGCTAGAACCGAGACACAGAGTATGGTATAGCCCCGTCCATCCGCACCAGAGCGGCTGCATCATGTCAACAAGACGAGTCTATTCTCAATAGACTCAAAAATAATCTCATTAATCCCTACTTATTGACAAAGATTTTAGTGATCTTTTTGAGCCTTGGAAACTAAATCAAGCCAGAAATACTGATTTTTCGTTAGGTCTTAATCTTGGTTGGGATCAAGAGTACTTTAGATGCGTTTGCCCTGGCTGTCTACCCAAGATTTAGTTGATTAAAATATATCTCTAAAGTACTGAAGAGCCACAAATACTTACTTCTCAGTAAAACGCCAAACACCATCCCATTTCTCTAGAATATTATCTGATTCTAAAAGATAATTGACTCGACTCAAATATAAATCAGCAGTTTTATCAGCAGAATTGAGACTTAAAACTTTTGACAAATAAATCTTTGCCTGTTCAAAGCTCCCTTGGCGATAATAATCTAAAGCTTGTTCAAAATCAGGCTGAGAATTGAGCTTTAAAATTTTGATATCATCAATTTCTGCATCAAGAATTTCATAAACAGAAATAGGCTCATTTCGTCCTTTAACAACAACTCGATCTAAAAAGCGAATTTGATATTTTGTCGAATTACTTAAATGTTCTAATGTCTGCTCAGAAATCAGCAAGGATACACCATAAAACTTCGTTAAGCCTTCTAACCTAGCTGTTAAATTAACATTGTCAGAAAAAGCATCACCCTGCATCCGGTTTTCTTCACCTACCATTCCTAACATCATATGTCCAACATGAATACCAATACCAACTTGCAGAGGTAAGTAACCTTTTTCTAGACGTTGCTCGTTGTATTCATGAACCCGTTTTTGTTTAGCAACACCAGCAGCGACTGCATCATCAGCACCTTCAGGAAAAACTGCCATCATTCCATCACCTAGAAATTTGACAATAATACCGTAATGAGAGCGAATTTCTGGACTGACGCGCTTAAGATAGGCATTAACAAAGTTAAAGTTATCTTGAGGAGTCATATTTTCAGAGATGGTTGTGAAAGAGCGAATATCACTAAACATCACTGCCATAACTTTGCTAACATGGTCACCTAACTGGACATCTGTAATCTTTTCTTTTCGTAAAAATCGTAAATATTCATGAGGTACAAATCGTCCGTAAGCTTTGAGAAGAGATTCTAATTGAGTATTAGCAGTTATTAATTCTTTTTCGCGTGATTTCACGGTTTTAACCATATTAGTAAAAACCCGTGCCAATTGTCCTAGCTCGTCACTACGTTTAGCAACCTCTGTTAATTTATCTGGTTGAAAAGCATCGCGTTCCACATCAGAAGCCGCAGATGTCACCCGATCTACCTCCTCAATATATGCTGCTTGACGCATAATTTCCTCTTTAAACAGAGCTTCTGCTTCTTGTCGTTTGAGAAAATTTATATACGCTTTGGAATGATAGCGAATGCGGGCGATTAACTCCATGTTGTTAGGCAACTTTACCAGATAGTCATTCGCTCCTAACTCAAAGGCTTTCGCTTTGATAACAGGTTCTTCTTTACTAGATAAAACAATTAGCGGAATATGGCAGGTAGGGGAGTCTTGGGAACGAAGATACCGTACTAAAAGTAACCCTTCCATTTGTGGCATTACAAGGTCTTGTAAAATCACGGTTGGGTTGCAATCTTTAGCTGTCTTGAGAGCGAGTGTAGGGTCACTACAATAGTGAAATACAATGTCTGGTTCAACCGCTAGCATTCGAGAAATAGCTTCGCCAATTATGGATTGGTCGTCAATTAGTAAAACAGTTATTTTTTCGTCTATTGTAGATGTCATACAAGTATTTAAATTTTTTTAAGCAAGGTTGTAGCCATATTATCTAGTGGTAATATCTCCACAGCAGCATCTAACTCAACAGCCGCTTTAGGCATACCATACACTACACAACTAGCTTTGTCTTGGGCGATTGTATGCCAACCTCGCAGTCGTAAAGCACTTAATCCCTCAGCTCCATCTCGCCCCATACCAGTGAGCAAGATAGCAGTTCCCTGACGCTTCCAGTATTGAGACACACTTTTGAAAAATACATCAACTGATGGACGGTAAGGATAGTCAACTGGGTCTTTAGTGTAACCAAGAGTTAAATCTGGCTTTAAATATAGATGATCGTTAGTACCTGCTACTATTACAGTTCCTAAACGCAAGCGATCACCCGCAACAGCCAATTTGACCGATAATGGAGTTTGCTGGTCTAACCATTCCACAAAACCAGTTGAAAACTGGGCATCAACGTGTTGAATAATGGCGATTGCTGCATTAAAATTAGCAGGTAGCTTTGATAAAATAGTTGCTAAAGCTTTTGGCCCTCCCGTCGATGACCCAATAACTACTAAAGGAACTGTCAAAGATAAATCACTTTGTCGTTCATCATTCCGAGGTGTAATAGGTAACTTTGTCTTGGTACTGACGGAAGATTTTTTTAACGTTTTACCAATCCGAGCGATTTTAACTAACAACTGAGTCTCGCTCTGTGCTTTATCTGAGCCAGCTACAACAGGTGTATTCACTGCATCGACTGCACCGTAACCCATCGCTTCATACACCTTGGTAACATTCTGCTCGGCATTGGCTGTGACTATAACAATGGCACAGGGAGAATTTTGCATAATCTGCTTCGTTGCTTCTACCCCATCCATCACGGGCATCAACAAATCCATTAAGATTAAATCGGGTGTATCCTGAGCGCATTTAGTAATCGCTTCTGCACCATTACGGGCAACCCAAACCACTTGATATTCAGGACATGTCTGCAATACTCGGCGTAGTGCAGTGACTGCAATTGTTAAGTCGTTAACGATCGCGATTCTCATAAATTAACGACCAATTAAATCAACTACAGCATCAATCAACGTTGAGTCATGAAAACTACTTTTTGTCAAGTAGTAATCGGCACCAGCTTCCAAACCCTGAATCCGGTCTTCAGTGCGATCACGGTAGGAGACAATAATCACAGGTAGGGAGTGCAAGCGGGGATGGCTTTTGATTTGCCGCACCAGTTCAATACCATTCATCCGGGGCATATCAATATCGCTAATCACTAAATCGTAGTGGTTGGTACGTACAGCATTCCACCCCTCTACGCCATTAACAGCAATATCAACGTTGTAACCACGATTTTCTAATAGCTTGCGTTCCATTTCTCGCACCGTAATTGAATCATCTACCACCAAAATTTTCTGACGCTTATCTAAAGTTACTGCTGCGCTCTCTACCCCAACTTTATTTAGTTGTCCGATATTGAGAATGGTATCTATTGTCCTTACCATGTCAGAGACATCTACAATCAAAACAGGTGAGCCATCTCCTAATAAAGATGTCGCACTAATATCTCGCACTTTACCTAAACGCGGGTCGAGCGGTCTAACAACCAAATCACGTTCACCTAGAAACTTGTCTACCACCAATCCATAGATACTAGCTTGGTCACTAATTATTACTACTGAAAGTAAGGCAGACAATTCTTTAGATGCCGGCAATTCTAATACTTGATGAGCAGCAATTAATCCAATATTTTGTTGATTCATTGTAAAATATTGGCGATTTTCTACCTCTGCAATTTCCGATTGTTCTAACGTAATAATTTGCTCAATCCTAGCTAAAGGAACAGCATAGGGTTTGCCAGAAATTTCTACCAACAGCGTTCGCACAACCGAAAGTGTTAGTGGCAGTTGGAAATGGAAACTTGTTCCCTTTCCAGTAACTGAAGCTGCACGTACCGTTCCTCCCACCTCCTGTGCCATGCTTTTGGCAATATCCAACCCTACACCCCGTCCAGAAATTTCTGTTACTTGCTTGGCAGTGGAAAATCCAGGTAAAAATAGAAATTCTATTAATTCAGCATCTGTAAATTGAGCCGCCATTTCTGAAGTTGCAAGGTTTTTATTAATGATTTTCTGACGTAAGTTTTCTGGATTAATACCTCGTCCATCGTCGGATATAGTAATTGCTAACATCCCTCCGCGATGAAATGCCTCTAAGCGGATTGTGCCTTCAGATGGCTTTCCGGCTGCTGTTCGTTCTTGGGGTAACTCAATTCCGTGGTCAGTCGCATTTCGCAAGATGTGCGTCAAAGGTGCTTCCAACTTCTTGAGAATGTCCCGGTCTACAGATGTTGCTTTCCCGACAATTTCTAACTTGACTTCCTTGTTTAACTTGCGTGCTAAATCACGAATCATCCGAGGAAAACCTTGGATACCATCTGCAAAAGGACGCATATTGGAAGTAATTACTTCTCGGTAAAGGCGGTCAGATAAATTTGCAGTGCGTTGTGCGTATAATTCTAATTCATTGAGGCGATCGCTCAACAAGTTAACGCACTCCTGTTCTTTGTGTCTTGCTTCCTCTAGATACTGTTTTCCATCTTGTTCATAATTCCCCTGATCTAAAGTATCCTGTAATTTTTCTAAAGTTCTCGACAACTCTACCAAACGCCATTTTAAGGACATCATCGAGTCTGCATGGGGTTGTAACCAATTAGCTTCGATTAAAGATTCACCAGCTAAACCCATAATCCGGTTCAAGTTTTCTGCATTTACCCGCACTACCCGATCTTGTGCTGGCGTTTGTTCTGATGCAGATGTTGCCGGACTCTTGTCCTGAGAAGAAAAAGATACTGATGTTACTAGATGATTAGGTAATTCTGTGGAGTCAAGAGTCTGATTTAAGGATGTAGTAGCTGATGGAATGAAATCAGGAGCGACGTGGCTCAAACTTGGAGATGCAGATATTACTATGTTCGCCTCTTTCTGACTCACCTCGGCGACTGGCAAAGGTGCAACTTGCGGATTCAAAATTGCAGCGACAGATGATTGTGTCAGGGTAAAAGCTGCATTCTGGTTAGCCAACCAACTAGGCAACTCTGCATTACTTACTTGACTGATACCTTGTAATAAATCTACTCCTGACAAGAGTATATCAACGTGGTCAGAATTCAGCGTAAATTTTTTATTTTGGGCTGCAACAAAACAGTCCTCCATAACGTGAGCTAAGTTGACTACTGCATCAAGAGCAACAATCCTAGCAGATCCTTTGATTGAGTGAGCCGCCCGCATTAAAGTTTCTAATGCCTGAGCAGATTTAGGATTGTTTTCCAGTGCTAGCAATCCCTCATTCATCAGATTAACCTGCGTCTCTAATTCCAAGCGAAACAAGTCCATCATGGAACCATCATCGCTTACTATGGTAGTTAAATTATCGGATGCAGCTACAGTGATGGGAGCGATTTCTTGAGTAGAAGCGTTAGAGATAATTAATGTACTCTGTGCTTCTGAACAGGGATTAAGTGTGATGTTGATTTTCGGTTCCAGTTCTTGAGCAGAACTAATAGATGATTGACTGACTGCCTCGGTTGTAAATACTACTGACTCCGAAGATGAGAAAGTTGATGAAGGAGATATATTAGGTGCTATTTCCTGTTTTTGGAAAGATACATTTGTTGTTCCAGAGTCCAATAAAATTGAGATGGCTTTTTGAGTTGTTGAAAGTTCCCAAGAATGTTCTGACATCCAACGTTCAAATTCTACTTCTGCGGCTTTGCCAATACTCAAGAGCAAATGGCTGGCATGAAGTAAGAGTTCAATTTGTTCTTCACCGAGAATAACAGTACTGTTTTGGGCAGCAATAAAGCACTCTTTCATAATTTGTGCTAAATTAGCAGCCGCTTCTCTTTCGACTAACTTGGCATTTCCCCAGATAGAGTGTACTGATTGAGTAGCATGTTCGAGATCGGTTAAAGAAGATGGTTGCGTTTTAAGTGTAGTTAGAGATTTTTTCAGGATAGATACCTGAGTCTCAATTTCCTGGCAAAATAAATCTAATAGATTGTAATTATTCATCTCATTGCACCCACTACAAGATTTTACTATTGAGGGTGTAAAACAATAATTCTGAGTCAAGACAATTGACTTTCTTACCCTGCCAGTTAATAATGCCTTGGGTGTAGGATTGAGCAGCTTTAGCTATGACAACAGGTGCATCGCGTAATTCATTGAGGTGAAAACGGAAAATACCATAAACTTCATCAACTGGGAAGACCCATTTTTCATTTTGCTGTCCTGCTACCATCATCCTTTGTGAATTTATAGGCAAGGCATTTGCAGAATTTTCTTCTACCGATTCTAAATTCAGCAGATGACTCAGAGACGCACAAAGTAAAGTTTCTCCTCGAATATTTACTAACCCCAAAAATAACTCGTTGCTTCGGTGGGGTAGAGGTTGGATGATACAAGGGTGAGTAACTTCTTGCAAAATTTTGGCACTTAAAGCTAATTGCTCATTCCCCAGACGAAAAATCATCACAGAAACCGCTGATGCTGTCTTAATGATGGTTTCATTGTTTTGGGTTTCTTCATCAATGGGTGTTTCTGCCAGTACACTAATCCACTCGTCTACATAATTAAGTGGTGGTTTCCGTTCTAATAAACTATCCCCAACCACAGCAAAAACTTGACATTCATGGCAATGAATGACATTTTTTAGCTCAGTACAGGAGCGATCGCCCATTACCCCAATTTTATTCCAGCAATCATTTAAGACGGGACGATCGATTATTTGGCTCAAGCCAGCAGATGAATTATCTAAATCGTTACTCATTAGTCATTTGCCCTGATTAATTTCTAGAGGAAATTGAGTGACGTAATCCTCTAGCAGCATCATCTAATTGCTCTAAGGCGTTATTGGTTTCACGCAAAGCATCAACTGTTTGCTCGGAGGCTTGGCTTAATTGCCCCATTGACTCACTAATTTGCTGTGCGCCTTCGGATTGTTCTTCTATACTCTGGCTCACCTGCTCAAACCTGGGAGGCAGACTCTGTACTTTATTAATCACTTCGCCAACTTGGTAACTAATATTGCTGACGCGCTCAACACTATCGCTCACCGATTTGTTGAATTTATCCATTTCCATCACGCCTACTGTGACAGCCGATTGCATATCTTTAACAATTTGCTCAATTTCTAGTGTGGCGACAGCAGTTTGATTAGCCAGCCGCCGAATTTCTCTAGCAACGACGGCAAAGCCTGCACCATACTCTCCGGCTTTTTCGGCTTCAATTGCTGCGTTTAACGACAGTATACTGGTCTGATCTGCAACTTTGGTAATTGTTACCACCACATTGTTAATATTGCTGGCTTTATTATTCATTACTCCCAGCTTGGAAGAGATGGAGATGGTAGCTTCTGTAAGTTGTCGCATCACCCCTTCCATCTTGGAGAGTTCATCTTGGCTATGGTTTGCTGAAGTTGCTGTAGCTTGAGCCATTCCCGCCACCTGTTCCATCGTTTTAACCAGTTCTTTAGAGGTGGCAGCAATTTCTAGAGCAGTTGCTGTGACTTCATTGGTGGAAGCAACCTGTTCTGCAACTGTAGCCTCTAATTCCTTACCGGATGCGGCAATTTGAGTGGTAGAGGTAGTAATTTGGACGACAGATTTTTGAATCTGACGAATTAAAGCTTGGCTGATAAAGCGTCCTAAGATAATTGCCAGCGCTGGTCCAAGGAGCATAGCCACAAGTGTCCAGAATTTCGACTGATTAGCGTCTTGCTGTGAGTCTCTCTCTGTTTTTGCAGCCGTATTTTCGTTGATTTTTAATGTATCTAACATTAAAACTCTTGCAGCTTCAAAAC
Source organism: Nostoc sp. LEGE 06077 (assembly GCF_015207705.1). Lineage (GTDB taxonomy): Bacteria > Cyanobacteriota > Cyanobacteriia > Cyanobacteriales > Nostocaceae > Nostoc_B. The sequence goes on along the minus strand of NZ_JADEWI010000062.1, from coordinate 14,572 downwards.
TCACGCGATTTGTTTTCATGTGATCACGTAGTTCATCTAAAAGATTCCCAGCTTTTCTGACCATCTCCATTTCGGGTGATTTGTCTTTACCTAAACGAAAAAGTTCCACTTTCCCAGCATAGGGATGTAGAATTCCTAAACTCTCAAATTGCTGATTGAGCTTAAGAAATTCCTCGTGGTCATTTTTCCATTTATTCCAGTTTTCTAGGTATTTCTTATAAGTTTTCTCTTCTTCCACAGTTCGTGGAGCTGGTTCGTATTGCTTAAATCCTTCGTCAATTTGCTCCCAAGCATTCTTTATTCGAGCTAATTCGGCTTGTCGTTCCTGTGGTGTCAATCCTGAGATTAATAAAGCCCGTTCTGAGGATTCAACTTGGGTTTGTCCTTCATGGACTTTCCACAATCCAATTAGGCTTGGTAAACTGTTAGTGCTGAACGTGTTAATGTGACCAGTCAAACGAAATGTCCCACCAAAGCCAACGAGTGCAACGATAAAAACTAATACCCCCATAAACATAAAGGCAGTCATAATCCGACCTTGTAAGGATTGATCTTTAAACACGTTGCTCATCATCATTGTTTATCTGTTTTGTAATGTTAATAGTTAAAAGTTTTGCTGTAGCTTTTGAATTCGCTCTCTCAAAATGGATGCACCTACCAAATCCCCACGATGTTCTTTTAAAAGAGCAAGGTGAATCAGTGCTTCGTAATCATTGGGATTTAAATAAAGCGTTTTTCGGAAAAATGCTTCAGCCTGAATATAGTTCGCTTTTGCTTGATACAGTGTCCCCAGTAAAGTGTATGCTTGAGCATTAGTAGAAGAAATTTGCTCTAAATAGTCATTACAATGTTTAATTGCAGCTTCTATGTGTCCTGCATCGGCTAATTGTTTAGCTAGTTCCAGACTTAAACTATTTTCTGGAATAGATAGCTGAGTTTCTTTCCAAGATGGTTCTGTTTCTGAATCATTGGGACTGTTTGACAAAAACGAGGTATTTTTGGACAGCCTTTCTGGTAATGTATGAGTAGAGGACAGGGAGTAAGAAATAGAAGAAGTTTCAGAACTTACCTTTTTAGTTTGGCTATTCTGTTTTTTTATTCCTCCGATGTTTTCAGTTTGGTGGTTTGGAATTGGTGGATGATGCGAACTCTTACTTATCGTTCCTTCTGCCTTCTTCCTATAAACGGTAAAAGGTTGGCGAGTTGAGGTAAAGAGATTACTAGGAACTTTGGCAGTTTCAGCAACTCCAACAAAGAGGAATCCATTTGGCAACAATAGACGATTTAAAGTCTTTAAAACCTCAGTACAGGCAGAATCTTCCAGATAAATCAACAAGTTGCGGCAAAATATTACATCATACTTTAGTTGCACATTAAAAAACGAATTTATCAGATTTCCCTCCTTGAAATTCACTGCATTTCTTACCAACGGGGAAATTTCATATTTTTCTGCTGTTTGCTGAAAATAGCGGTTTCGGTCAACCAAAACTTCACCCCGAAATGAATTTTTACTATAGGTTCCTTGCTGTGCCTTAGCAATAGCCCGCTTGCTAATATCAATGGCATCAATGCGAAACTGTGAGGTGGATAAACCCGCTTCCATAAGAGCGATCGCTATTGAATATGGTTCTTCGCCAGTGGAGCAAGGTACACTTAAAAGACGAAGTGTGCCATGACCGGATTTAGTTAACCACTGTGTTTTCACAAAGTCGATCAGGAAATCAAATGATTTGCGATCGCGAAAAAAGTATGTTTCGGGAACAACTATTTGTTCAACTAGTTCTGTAAATTCTCCTGAAGAAGTTTGTAAAAATTTAAGATAAGTTTTTAAGTCGTTTATACTACAAGCAGAGCAGCGATTCTCTACGGCTTTAGCAATTTTCCTCGAACCAATAATATTACAATCTACACCAATCTTTTTACTTAAAAGTTTTTCAATATCTGTCAAAGACATCTGTATGCTATACTCCAGTTTCTAATAAGTCAATCTGTTTTAATATACTAAGTAAATGTTCTAAATTAATATGTTGAATCATCCCTGATTCATCCATAATCATTTTGCCTAAATAAGGTGCTTCATTTGTTTGAATACCAGATGCTAAAAATTCGCTTGCTGATTTTTTTACTGTTTTAATGACTCGTTCTGCCATCAAACCGACATATTTTAATTTGTCAGATTCTTGAGCAGGGTAACTAACAATAAAGACGCGGGTACTCAAGTAAGCTTGGCTTGATTTTCCTCGAATTAATTGACAAAGGTCAATCACTGGAACAATTGCACCCCGATAATTAAATAATCCAGCCACATAATTTGGTACATGATGAACTTCTCTGTATGTTACTCTCGGAATCACTTCCACTACATAAGAACTTTCTATTGCATATACATTATTGCCAATATAAAAAAGTAACATTAACATAAAAGATAATTAATAATTGGTGATTAGGTTTTAGCACATAAGTTTGAAAGTTAGTTTATAGTGAATCATATTGGAAACCTCTGTGTTCCTCCCTCTGCGTTCAAAATCGCTACAGGTTGAATGATTATTCTTAATGATTACCCATCACCAATTTCAACTGAAAAAAATCAATTAACTCTTCCAAAGATGTATTTTCATCTGTGGGTGTAATTAATTCAACTTCTTGAATTGTCTGGAAAGTTAAATGTTTAAAAGTTTCACAAGTCAAAATTGCCACTCCTTCTTTTGTCAGGTTGGTAATTTCCTGGGGATAACGGATGAGTCGAGATTTAGCAAAGTTAACTTGAAAGCGAGCGCGTTTTAAAAGGCGTTGTCGGATATTCTCATAAAGTTCTGGATTATCTACAGCTAAAGTTGCAACTGTTTGATTTAAAATAACAGGTATAATATCTGGATTCTCTTCTAGAAAAAGCAGGCTACCTTCCTGATTGTAGGCAGCTATGCCATCTATCCCTAATGAACCAATATCTGCAAGGGCAATAATACAAGCTACTATTGATAAATCTCTGGTTTGGTCGTAAAGGGCAGGTTGATAAATACCTTGGTCAGATGGATCGTAGATGCAAATCGTAGCTTCGATAGCATCTTGAATAATCGATATATCTGCATCTGTAAACAGCACAGAATCATCAATACAATGCTCTTTTAACTGCTGATTTACTCCTTTTATATAATTCAATAGTTTTTCAAAAGTCAGATTTTCACTTACTCCAGGTTCACGCCGTCTGGAAGTATGAGGCTGGGTTTGGGGAACAAAAATCTGAATCATGTCATGAGCAACAGCACACAGTTCTAGCAGTAGATTTGTGCGTGTTATGTATTCTGGTGTCACCTCGTTACCTAGTGACGCTTGCCAATAAGGACAAATTACCTGAAAAATGGCATTTGCTCGGCGCTGTACATGATTTAGATGTTCGCGGGTATGGTAGTAAAGCTGATTTTCAACAACTTCGCGGTCAAACTCTCCAAGTGCAAAGTTTTTTACTCTAGCAACCACTTCTGCAAAGGTACTGGGAAGCCAAGCTGAGTTATCTTTTGAATCTTCTTGGAAGTGCCTATTATTTTGGTTTAGTCGCTCATCTATAGACAATACTAACTCTCCTAATCCGTGTTTGTGAGAACTTTAATGCTCGACAAAAGCTACTTTTTGCCCGAAAAACGTCATTTCGCTGTTGTCTCTGCTATTGTTCCCATCGGTAGGGGAATATCACATGATTTTATTAAAGTTTTGTTAAGTTTGTTTAAGGGACTTCCAGAAATTAAATTATTCAATTGTGAGAGCGAAGACGATTGTAAAATTTTTCCTCCTCATCTCGCCAAAGCGATGGGATATTTTTTTAGTTGGAAGTCCCTAATATACAGAGCAGCCTGCCACAGGTATCGCCCTCTTGGGAAAAGTTTGCGATCTAGTAAGGTTAGTTATGGAGTGAAAACAGAATTAGCTGTTACAACAGGGTGATACTAATTTCAATTTGGTATTAAATCAACTCTGTGTATTTTAGCAAATGAGTAAACTATTAAATCCTGAAAGCATCTCATCTAAGTATAATCTCCCAGGAAATAGCCCCTTGGTGCTAGCCTACAGCAGTGTGTGGTTGGTAAAATCTGGAACAATGGCTGTGTTTGCTGTCATGACTCATGATGGTGTATCTCAAGGCGCTCGGCGTTATTTGTTTGATGTTAATCCTGGCTCGGCTGTATTTGGCATTTCTCCCACCCTAGAAGGGCAATCCTACGAGCTGATTGCCGTTGCTTATGAGGAAACTGAACTCCTTAAGGTGGACTTACAAGATAGTAACTATCAAGAAAATTCTATTGACGAGCCAACATTAACTGAGATTTCACAGTTAATGCAACGATGGGTTGAGTGCTGCGTGGTTTTTTTTCGGGATGTTAACATCGCTTTTGCAGGTATTGATAGTAGTGAAATCAAAACACCAGCATTTCTGATTGAGCAGTTACAGCAATTTCAAGCCGAATTTTTAGTTTGTCTGCACCAACTCCACCAACAAGAGGAAGAAGCACGAGTTGCCCAATTTCATAATCGCCTCAAACTTAACCAACAAGTTAGCGATCGCTCAATTGGCAATTTAACAGCAATTTTTCGACCGAAAGCCGCAGAATTTTTACAAGAAGGAACAAACTTGTTAATTGCTGCGGGAGCGGTAGGTAGAGCGTCCGGTATTGAGATTCGTCCCCCTGCTCGTTCCGAAGACCCCAACCGAGTTAAAGACCCATTAGAAGCGATCGCACGAGCTTCTCGGATTCGGACTCGACGGGTAATTTTAAGTGGTATGTGGTGGAAATCTGACTGCGGTTCCCTGCTAGCCTATACAGTTGAAGGCGATAACCCAATCGCTCTGCTGCCGATAGAAAACAAAGGCTATGAAATCTTTGACCCAGAACAGCGACGGCGGATTCCTCTGAATACAGAAACAGCTAAACTAGTCTCCCCAGTCGCTTTCATGTTTTATCGCCCTTTCCCCGAAAAGGCTTTGAAAACACTGGATATTCTCAAATTTGCCACAAGGGGCAGAGGGCGGGATATTGTTACCCTGCTGTTGATGGGTGTGTTAACTGCATTTTTAGAGATGCTTACTCCCCAAGCTACAGGTATCCTCATCGATAATGCCATCCCTGATGCCAATCGAGGTTTGATTTTTCAAATTGCCCTTGGCTTGATTGCTGTGACACTTGGTAGTATCGGGTTTGAACTCATACAAAGCATTGCCACATCGCGGTTACAAACCTTTGCCAACTTAGAAACTCAAACAGCAATATGGGATCGGTTGCTCAAACTGCGAGTCTCTTTCTTTCGCAAGTATTCTACAGGCGACCTCCAATCTCGCGTTTCTTCTATCAGCCGTATCCACCAAATCCTCAGTGGCGCGGTACTGGGGACAATCTTTAATTCTTTCTTCTCTTTCCTGAATTTGGGGCTTTTATTTACCTACAGTCCGCAGCTAGCATTAATAGGACTTCTAGTGGCTGTAGTAAATATTATCGTCACCAACGTAGCGGGTGTCCTGACTCGCCAAAAAATGTTGCCTATGGAAGAAATACAAGGTGAAATATTTGGATTGACAGTGCAACTAATCGGTGGAGTCTCTAAACTTTACGTATCAGGCGCTGAAGAACGGGCATTTGCCTACTGGTCGAAAAAATTCAGTCGAGAACTGCAATTACAACTCAGTACTGAGGTAATAGAGAATGCTGTCGGTTTCTTTAATACCATTTTGCCTACTGTTAGTTCAATTTTGATTTATTCTGTAGCTGTCACCATGATTGCCCAATCTCATGCCCAAGGTACTACAGGATTTTCTACTGGGACTTTCTTAGCCTTTAATGCTGCTTTTGGTACCTTTGTCAGTGGTGCCACCAGTTTAAGTAACACAATTATCGATGTTTTGGAAGTTTCCGTACTGTGGGAACGTGCCAAACCAATTTTAGAAGAAATTCCCGAAGTTGATGCAGATAAAACCGATCCAGGGCGGCTTAATGGTGGAGTGAAGCTAGATCGGGTGAGTTTTCGTTACCGAGAAGACGGGCCGTTAACACTGGATAAGGTGACTATAGAAGCCAAACCAGGAGAATTTATTGCTTTAGTCGGTCCCTCTGGTAGTGGCAAATCAACTACTGTGCGCTTGCTGTTGGGTTTCGAGGAGGCAGAAGAAGGAACGATTTACTACGACGGTCAAGATTTGTCAGGTTTAGATATCTCTGCGGTACGGCGACAGTTGGGTGTGGTTTTGCAAAATGGTCGGATTAACAGCGCGTCTATATTTGAAAATATTTCTAGTGGGGCGCTGGTGACAATGGATGAAGCCTGGGAAGCTGCGCGAATGGCTGGTTTTGCTGAAGATGTGCAACAGATGCCAATGGGTATGCACACGGTAATTTCTGAAGGTGGGACAAACCTCTCTGGTGGGCAACGTCAGCGTTTGTTAATTTCTCGTTCTTTGGTATTGAAACCAAGAATTTTGATTTTTGATGAAGCCACCAGTGCGTTAGATAACCGTACCCAGGCTATTGTCAGTGAAAGTTTGGAGCAGTTGGATGTAACGCGGATTGTAATTGCTCACCGCTTGAGTACAATTCGCAATGCCGATCGCATTTATGTTATTGCTGCGGGGCAAGTAATGCAGGTAGGAAATTTTGAGGAACTAATGGCGCAAAAGGGAATGTTTGCAGATTTGATGGCGCGACAGATGGCTTGAGTGAGGAGCAAAAAGCCATTAATGGACTTTCTTCTATCCATCATGCCGGACATAATATAGCACTCGTATTCTAAGCGAATAATAACTGACAGACGCAACCATTCAGCGATAGAACAATACACTTGGTGTTAATCCAAAAAAATAAAAATGTCTAGGTTGGTTTGAGGACTTAGCGTGAAAATTCAGATTGATAACCTTGGTATGAAGGAGGAATATAACCTGTGAATTTTTTGCAAAAATACCCAAAAAAGCACTTTCAGATCAACATCAGTGAAGATACTAATGACAAATCAAAAAGCTGTTTGATATTCTGAAATTGTAATTAACAAAAGTTAGCAAATAAAATGGAATCTACAAACAATCCACAACAAAAGCCTGAATCAAAAAAGCTGACAGATGCGAATGTGAGCGACACAAAGTCGGAACTAAAAGTAGAGGAAGAACTGAGTATAGAACAGTTGGACGCAGTAGCAGGAGGCCAGTCATCGTTTATGCAGCAACGCTCCTCCTCCGATACAACATATTCTACCGATGATATCCCACCCCCTATTGGTTATGATAGCATTCCTAAATCAAAAGTTAAGGTAGGTTCTATTAATACTATAAAGACTTCCAAAAAATAAATTATCCAAAATTATTTGTACATTTGTAGGGACGTACATCTCAACAATATCTAGGTCGTCAATTTCCAAGCTCTCTCGATAGTATCGGGGTTTCTGCCATTATAAAAACGCATCGCACCTTTTCTCACTACAAGATATAAGGTGCGATCGCTCTTTTTACACTAATAATTTATTCTGTCTGCCCTACAGATTTTCATATCTAACAAGAAATTGTCAATTAACAATATCTAGATAGTCAATCTCCAACTTTTCTCAATAGGATCGAGGTTTATGCTATTATAAAAGAGCGATCGCACCTTTTCTCACTACAAAATATAAGGTGCGATCGCTCTTTTACACTAATAGTTTATTCTGTCTATTCAACGAAAATTTGCAGGTGGTTATCTACGAACTTGTGGACGTGGTGCAGCAACACTTTTAGGTGGACTTGCTGCAACAACACCTGTAGGTGGAACAACACCTGTAGGTGGATTTGCTGCTGCACTACCTACAGGTGATGATACTTGAACACCTAGTAGTGGAGGTTGCTGTACACCTCCTGCAACATTCATCAATGCGTCTTCATTAAGTTCCCCATGAGCTTCTACTTCAGCTTCTTGGGCTTGGTTTTCTATTTCATTATTCATCATTTTCTAGTATTTAGTATGTTTGTTTGATAAGTAAAATTCAAATTCTCCTACCTATCTTCTATAATCATCATCTCCACAGTCTGCATCTGGCAGGGGTAAAACTACGGGTTTTTCCTATCTCTTCCCTTTCCCCTTGCCTCTCTTTACTTATCTAGACTGGGGGAAGTATAAGTGATTACCCGGTTTTGATATTACTCCGCCTGAATCAATCTTGCATAATAACCCTCTGTATTCTTCATCTCTTCATGACTGCCCCGTTGCACTACCTTTCCTCGTTCCAAAACGATGATTTCATCACAATCACGAATTGTACTGAGACGGTGTGCGACAATAATACAGCTACAACCCCGTCGCCGGATATTGCGATCAATAATTTTCTCACTCTCCGTATCCAGGGCGCTAGTTGCCTCATCCATAACTAAAATCGCCGGGTCATTAACCAAAGCACGGGCAATTTCCAACCGTTGGCGCTGTCCCCCACTTAAATTGGCTGCACCCTCCAATAACTTACCATCAAACCCCCCAGGAATAGCCATAACTACATCTAAAATTGCCGCATCTTGGCAGGCTTTCATTAACTGAGTATTACTAATAGTTTCATCCCACAGAGTTAAATTATCCCGTACCGTACCGCCAAACAAGAAAATTTCTTGCTCCACCATAGCTAGGGAATTAGTTATAACTGGACGGGGAATGTTTTGTTTAGGAATACCATCAAAAAGGATTTCCCCTGACCAAGGTTGGTAAAGTCCAGTCACAAGTTTAGAAAGAGTAGACTTACCCGAACCGCTGCCACCAACAAAAGCTACCCTTTGGCCTGGTTTGAGAGTACAACTAAAGTTTTGAATTAAAGGTTCTTCAACTGGGCTAAATCCAAAAGTAATATTACGTAATTCAATGTGTCCCTGTAAACGAAAGGGAATACTTGGTGTCGCATATTGAATTGGCAATTTATCATTTTCTGTTTGCACCTTCAATCCTGGGTTAATGGTATTAGCTAACACATCATCCAAGCGATTCATATCCCCTTCTAATTCCTGAATCGTATTTCCCAAACCAACTAAAGTATTGACCGGACCTTGAAATCTGCCCATCAAACTTTGAAAAGCTACTAACATCCCGATGCTTAGGTGTCCATCAATAACGCGAAAACCACCGACAACCAACAGAAGCATCGTAGTGGTGGAAGAAAGGAGTGGGGGTAAGAGTCCTAAGAGTCGATCGGTTTGACTCAACTCCTGTTCGGCGTTGGTGGCTTTAGCATAATATCCAGCCCAGCGACTAAAGAAATCAGATTCTAAGGCAGCAGACTTAATGGTTTCAATACTTTGTAATCCGCCAATTTCCACCCCAGCAATCTTGCCATAATCTTGACTCAAGCGCATATTACTATCAACACGGATTCTAGTAGCCCATCGCAATACAATAACGTTGATTGCGATACCAATGATGCCAATCAACGTTAGTACCCAATCGTAAGCTAGCATCACTGCACCATAAAAAATCAGCATCACTGTGTCAATAGCTGTCATCGCTAATTGGCCTGACAGCACTTCTGCAACTTTGCTATTAAGGCTAACTCGATTGCTAATTTCCCCAGCAAAACGTTGAGCATAAAAGCTAACAGGCAAGCGGAGAATATGCCATAAAAATTTACCCGTCATCCCAATCGACAGCTTGAGATACAAATATCTCAACTTCTGCAATTGTAATAAAGTTAGAACTGCTTGTAAAGCTACTACACCCCCCATACCTAATAATAGCGGCTTCAACCAATCTGTTCGATTTTGCATCAGGATATCATCAACAAAGACTTGGTTGAAAGCTGCTAATGCTAATTGGGGAATTACCAATAAAAAGCCAGCGATAATACAGAATATCAGTTCCTTAAATGAGCTTCGTAAACGAGTTAATAAGGCTCTGATAATACTTGGTTTTCGCCCACCTTTTTTAAACTCTGATCCCGGCTCCATAATCAGAACCACACCTGTATAAGCCTCATCAAATTCAGTTAGTGAGACACTGCGCGGGCCTGTGCCTGGGTCGTTCAAGTAAACGCGCGACCCCAGAAAGCCCTCAACAACAAGAAAGTGATTAAAGTTCCAAAATATGATAAAAGGTGGCTTAATTTCTTGGAGTTGGGCAAGTTCTTTTTTAAATCCTTTTGCCTGCATCCCATAATTGCGTGCTGCTTTTAAAATATTTGCAGCTTTAGAGCCATCACGGGAAACGCCACAACTAGTACGCAATTCTGCTAAAGGGACAATCCTACTATAGTAACCAAGAATAATTCCCAAAGCCGCAGCCCCGCATTCTACAGCTTCCATTTGCAACAGTGTTGGTGTTTTTACACGCGGATAATTAACATGAGGCTCTTGAGAACTAGATTTTTTGATTCCAGATTTTTGAACGACTTTTTCAAGTAACTGCATTATTTTCTACCATTACCAATTACCAAATCATTACTTCATGCCTACCAATTCTTGAAGTATTGGTAGAATAAAAGTAATCGGCGCTCTTTCTTCGATGGTGATGCGAACTGAAGTTGTAGTACCTGGAGTAATTTTAGACTCAGGACCTTTAGAAGATGACCATTTGTAACCACTAAAGGTATTAGGATCATTAATTAAATCAGCATTGATCTGGATTGCAGCTCCATTCTGACCAATTAAAGAAGCAACTACTTCTTGATTACCAATTAGAGAAACTGCTCCTTCCTTAGTTACTGGAAGTGCAGAAACATCAGTAATTTTGCCAACAATACCCCCAAATCTCTCTCTTTGTACGGTATCAGGAGTAATTGAGATTGACATTCCCGAACGGATTTGTTTACCGTCTTTGATCGGCAAGAAAGCGATAGTACTAGAAGAATCATTCGCTCCTCCCATCCTCATAGCTCCCAAACGAGTGCCAGGTTGAACTACTTGTCCAACAGCTGTAGTTAATTCCAAAATACATCCATCTTGAGTGCTTAAAATCTGGCTATTTCGGTTTAACTGCTGCTCAAGCCTAGTTATTTCGCGGCTTACATCTTGAATTTCTTTACTGCGTTGATTCTTGCTTTCTAGATTTTCTTGGACTAACCGTTTGCCTTTAGTTTCTAACTCTTGGATTTGGGCTTGTATATCACTAATAGAGCGCAAATTATCAAGGTATTCGCGTTCTGTTTTACTACTTTCCAAAACCAGTTGTTGCATTTGTACTTGAATTTCGCCCATTGACCTTAAATTTTGCAGATAGCTTTGCTGAGTTTGAGTTTCACTAACATCAAGTTGTTTTAACTCAGCTTGCAATTGAGCTATGGATTGAAGCCCTTGTCTGTACTCTTGTTCGACCTGTAAAACTGATTCTGCGGCTATGGCTCCAGTCGTTGCGAGTTCGCGGCGTTTCTGAAGTTTTTGTTCGAGGATGGGAACTAAAGCTTGAGCATCTTTTAAACGTTGCTGGATGCTAATTCGTTGTTGCCCAAGTGCTGTTAATCCCTTATCTTTAAGTATAGGTGTGAGAGTTTTAGTGTCCTTTAAGCGTTCCTGAAGATTGATTTGCTGCTCTTTAATTGCATCTAAGCCTTTTGCTTTTAGCACAGGAGTTAGCATCCGAGCATCTTGCAAGCGTTTTTCAAGATTCGCTTGCGAAGCTGTAATCGCGTTTTTTTCTAGTTGCATTCGCTGATTAGCTACCAGCAATGTATCATCTGCTTGTTTTTGCAACTGCTCTAATTTTCCCTTTGTTAGTTGTAGCTGCTGTCTTAATTCGGCTGGGTCTATCGTTGCCAAGACATCATCTTTCTTAACACATTGCCCGTTTTTGACTTCTAAAGATTTTAATTGTCCAGCAATATTCGATTGAAAATCAACTAATTGTCGGGGTTGAATTAATACTCCCTTACCTTCAACGTTGATGGGAACGCGACCAAAAATACTCCAAATCAAACCAATAAATGTTAAACCACCAAAAACTGTCAGTACCAGCCAATCTTTGGGATTAATGACTTGCATTAGTTGGTCTAGTCGTTCTGGCGAAGATAAGCGCTCTAAAGACTCTTCCCGAAAAATACCTTCTTTCTTCTTGTCTCGATTGAAAACCATAGATTAATAATTATGCTCTTGCTAATTTCTAATTGGTAGTAGGAAAAAAGCAGAAATTTCTCTACTTACCAAAGCAAATCCACTTGTTCCCAATACCTCTGCCCCTAGCGACGAAGTTGTTGAATCATCCAGTCGAAACGTTTGCCAGCGATCGCGGTTCCTTCCAAAACATCAAAGTCGAGTTCGTCTTCTACTTCAATATCTTCTGATAGCAACTCGATGTCTTGAGAGTTCAGATTGCTAATACCCGCACGCGAAAGTAAATCTAAGCAACGATTGGATAAAATCGAGGCGAGTGAGCGATAAAAACGACCTGCAAATCCCCTATCTTCTTGAAATTTAGCAGTGAGGGTAGTCTGTGGCAGTGCCAACACCCAAGCATTTTCCAGTGTTTTGACGCTAGCAGAAGCTACACCTCCATCCACGAATGACATTTCACCTAAGATGTCACCCTTAACGCGCTTGGCAACTTGTTTCTCCTGCACCGAAGCCTTATTGCTAATGTTAATGTAAATACCTAATGTACCTTCTAACAGTAGGTAAACGGCTGGTACTACTTGCTCCTGCTGAATTAAAGCGGTTCCTAATCCTGCCTTTTTTGCGACCCCATTGGCAACCATCCAAGCAATATCACTATCGCTAAGAGTTGCAAATACTACTAATACTTTTCGTAATGGTTCCCCTTCCTTAATGTTCTGGGTTGCCATTAACTTAGTTAATTTACGCAGTTGTTCAGATAAACTGATTGCCAGAAGATGATAAAAACGAGCAGCAAAATCAGAATCTCGTTCGATATAATCTACCAATTTCTGTTTTGCAAATACCAACAATTTTGAGGATTCCGTAACGATAATGGTTGTTGCTGCTACTTGATTGCCAAGAAGCGAAGTTTCACCAACTAGTTCGCCATTTGAAAATGTTGTTAGCTGCTGTTGATCGCTATCTTGTTGAGACTGCGCGATCGCTAGATTGCCACTTAAGCATATATAGATAGATGTGGCAGGTTTACCTGACTCGATTAAAACTGTTCCTGCTTGATAGGTTTTCTCCTCTGCCACCGAGTCGAGCCAGTCAAAATCTTGGTCTTGCAAAACCCTAAAATGACGAAAATTAGAAAGAACTTGTTTTACAGGAGTTGCTTCAGAATTCGATACTATGGACATAACGGCTATAAATTTGTGTAAAAAGTAATCAATAATAGCAACTAACTATTGGCTGTAAAATTCAGCACTCTTTAAAGCCAAGGAGTTTGCTATACGCTTATATAGTTCCCAAAAATTAGAGATATCTAATACAAAATAAACAGGAGTTGGACAAGTTATAGCCAAGGATATATTGACATAGCGCTCAGAGAAGCTATTGCCGCTCTCCTGGCTACTCATCCCAGTTTGGCTTTTGTGTACATATTGCAGCCAAGATTGCATCTCATACTCTGCGTTTGTTGCTCCGTCGCAGTTTTGGTATTGATGTTCTCACTTTCAGTAGACCGAAAAGTTTTGCGAGCGCTAAAAAATAGTAGTCTGTGATACCGTTTATTCAGGAATGTACAAAAGCCGATTTCGAGAAATAAGTTATAAGCTGAAATTATAGAAGGAGTGCCAAAACGACCAAAATCAGCCAGATGGTAAACAAAAGAACTCTTGCAACGGGGGGCCTGCACCGGAAAAAGTAACAGAAGATATCTACGCCCGCAGCAAAATAATTGACCAATACCAAATTTTAGATGCAGCAGATGTAGATTTAGAAACTTTGGGTGAATCTCAACTGGGAGCAATGGTTGTCGAAGTCATTGACTCTGTGCAGGATTATGAAAAGTTAATGGAGTCTTTGTTTGATTTTGATCGCATTCGTCAACTTTTAACTTCTGGTAACTTCCGACTGTGCATAGATTCACTTCATGCGGTGACTGGCCCCTATGCCCATGCGTTGTTTGAGCATCGCTTAGGCGCACCGTCTGGAAGTGTGCGTAACAGTACACCTTTGGAAGACTTTGGCGGCGGACATCCTGACCCAAATTTAGTCTATGCCCACGAATTAGTTGATATCCTTTATGGAGAAAATGCCCCAGACTTTGGTGCCGCTTCCGATGGCGATGGCGATCGCAATATGATTTTAGGGCAGAGGTTTTTCGTTACCCCCAGCGATAGTCTAGCGATTTTAGCTGCCAATGCGAAGCTAGTTCCAGGATATCAGGCGGGGATAACAGGAGTAGCACGGTCTATGCCTACAAGTCAGGCAGTAGATCGAGTAGCAGCACAGATGGGAATTGACTGCTATGAAACACCCACTGGTTGGAAGTTCTTTGGCAATTTATTAGATGCAGATAAAGCTACTCTCTGTGGAGAAGAAAGCTTTGGCACTGGCTCCAACCATATTCGAGAAAAGGACGGGCTATGGGCAGTGCTATTCGGGTGAAGGAAAAAAGGTGTGGGAGAGTAGTTAGCGGATGAGGTACGCTAACATAGCTCTTGATGCTATGCAACCAAACTACCCATGAACAACCTACAGTCAATTCTGTCTCACATCAGTGACACA
>NZ_JADEWI010000061.1 GCF_015207705.1 Nostoc sp. LEGE 06077 | reverse complement strand
TACCTTCCCGAACTCAGAGGTGAAACGCTGCTGCGGCTACGATAGTTGGAGGGTTGCCTCCTGCCACAATTGCTCGGTGCCAGGTTCTATACTTTAAAAGCCTCTTTCTCTTCAGAAAGGGGCTTTTTGGTTTTTGGGATGACCTGAATATTTGATTACCTGTTTGAGATCAGGAATCAAGTACAGTAAAGGAAAAACTAACCTCAAAATACGCAAAGGACACAAAGAAATTAGAGTTTCAGAGGTCTTTTGCGTAAGTCCTAGATTAGATGCTTCTATAGCTTCTATAGTGTATGTAGACTACTATTGCCAGCATCATCTATATCTATCATGAAACATTCGCACCAGTTACAGTTCCACCCAACTTTTGTTGAATTTTGGCTTTAGCTGCTTTAAATTCTGTAGCTAGTTGCTCACTTTGTTGAGTGTTTAAGTTATTACGGATTGCAGCAAACATTGTGCTTTCTTCTTGACGAATATGGTCGCCAACGATATCCATCAGATTTCTGATTCTATCTTTAAATTCAGGAATAGAAGGACTGATAGCCTTAATTTGATCTAAAAGCCGCTTCATTTCTGCTTGTTCATCATAAAGTTCTTGGGTATCACCTTCGCCGTAGAAGGAACGAACTCTGGGATAAACTACTTCTTCTTCAGCCTCAGCATGTGCTGTTAGGTCTTTGTAAATTTGACCAAAGTATTCTTGAATTTTTTGAGAATCATTGCTTTGCAGCAGTTCAGTAAATAAGATATTTACCTTGTTGTGATCCAAGCGAATCACGTCTTGGATGTTCATATCTTGTTTGTCAGTACTTTGGGTAACTGCACTACCTACAGCACCGCTAAAAGCTGCGATCGCATCTTGAACTCTTGCCCAAATTCCTTGGTCTGCATCTTGTCCAGTTAGCTCACGCACACCAAGAATTTCGAGAATCCCTTTAAGTTGCTCTTGGTGGGCGCGGTTTTCAAAGTTCACAGGATTGATAGGCCCAATCGCAGCCATTACATCAGCACCAACTTTTTGGGCTGCTTTGTGTACTAATAAGCCACTCAGAACTTGTTGATGCTTTAACAACTCGTGCTGAGATACTTTTTCATAGAAACTCAATTCTGAACCTTGCATCAATTGGCGAACTTTGTCTACCATTTCCTGCACAGTTTTTTTCGGCTCCTGCTGAATGCCATACTGCACAATTACTGTTTCGATAATGCCCAGATTTTTCCGATCATCTTCGAGGAAATCTCGAATCCGATCTGAGATTTCACTATCTGTAGCTTCTCTCAAAAATAGCTCTTCATTCTCAATAAGCAGTTGTTGAACTAATTTAATACTAGCCAATTTAGTTGCAATAGCATTGCGTTTTGTATCATCTAAAGTTGATACCATTCTGAAGTTCTCCTCAAAAATTAATCGGATTATTACTAATCACAGCTTGTCATAAGAGTTAATCATCTTCCCTCTTTCTTTTGAGCGATTAATTGCGTAACTCTGGATAGAAAACAAATTTTTTAAACATAAGAAAAGCTGATTATACTTTTGGATATATACAGATAAAATTTTGACTCCATCGTTAGATAGATAATTTTTTGACATTATTTTTCTAAATTGTCCAAAGAGAGTCAAACAAGAGATAATAACGTAATGTCAGAAAGCGCTGGTATAGGAGAGCAAGCACTCAATAAAGCCGCAGAAATAGGATTATCTAGCCAATTAGATGAAGTAGAAAATCTCGATGTCAACATCAAAACTGATCCGCTGAAAATGGTTCAGGGACAGGTAGATGCAGTAGAAATATCAGGCGAAGGTTTGGTGATGCAAAAAGACCTCCGCATGGAGGAATTAGAAATGCAAATGGGTAATGTTGTCATTAATCCCTTAAGTTTAGCTTTTGGCAAAATTGAATTAACCAAACCAACACAAGCTAGTGCAAAAGTTGTATTAACTGAAAATGATATCAACCGTGCTTTTAATTCTGAATATGTGCGATCGCAACTTCAAAGCCAGAAAGTAGATATCAATGGCCAATCAACGAGTATAGATCCCCAACAAGTGGAGTTTTGCTTACGTGATAATCAAAAAATCTGCCTCAATGCAACTATTCAATTAAAAGAAACAAGTGAAATTCAAAAAGTTGCTTTCTCGGCAATACCTAAAGTCAGTCCTAATGGACAAACTGTTTCTTTAGAGAATGTGGAGTATGGCGAAGGAGAAGAAATATCACCAGAATTGACAAAAGCTTTAATTGACCAAACCAGCAATATTCTGAATTTAAGTAACTTCGACTTAGAAGGTATGAGCTTGCGAGTTCAGCAACTAGAAGTAGAAGCAGGTAAATTAACGCTGCAAGCAGAAGCTTATGTAGAACAAATTCCCTCCGCTTAAACAAAGGATAATAATTTATGGAAACTATGAATACTTCAGAAACAACATCGGCTTCTACTCCTTTTCCCAATATTCCACCGATTATTGAGAGTGATGATAGAGAATATCGTGATACTGGCGTACCTAGTACAGTAGCGATCGCCGGACATCCCTTACACCCTTTAAGTGTTATTTTCCCTATAGCCTTTTTAGCCGCAGCATTAGGAAGTGATTTTGGCTATTGGTTAACGCGAGATTTCTTCTGGGCGAGGGCTTCCTTATGGTTAATTGGACTAGGACTGGTTGGTGGTTTAATTGCAGCGGCGATCGGGATGAGTGACTTTTTGAAAATTGAGCGCGTCCGTAAGCGCACCGCCGGCTGGGCGCACATGATCCTGAATGTTTCTATCCTAGTTTTAACACTGTTCAATTTTCTCCTGCGTTGGAACAGCACGGAAGCACACATCCTACCTTGGGGATTATTGATATCTCTCGTTGTTGGAACACTGACTAGCGTTTCTGGATGGTTTGGTGCAGAACTCTCCTATCGCCACAAAATTGGTGTGGTAGGGGCTGGGAGTAAAAGATATCCGTAACTTGATTAAAATAGAATTCAGAAGTTAGGAGTCAGAATTCAAGATGAGTAGGTTCTGAGTAAATGGTTTTAAAACCTAACTTAAGCTCAAAATTGCTAGTATATAATTAGCAAAAAGCTTACTGGACACTGACTTCTAAATTCTTCTTCGATTAAGATTAAAGTTACGGTAATTAAGAGCAATAGGTAATGCAAAAAAAAGTTAAAGTCAAACCTAATTCAAGACAACAGAAAGTTGAAGAAAAAGCTGATGGGACTTTAACTGTATATTTGAAATCGCCGCCAGTAGACGGTAAAGCTAATGAAGAATTAATCAAAGTCTTAGCTGAGAAATTTGATGTACCAAAATCTTATGTCAGCATTAAATCAGGATTATCATCTCGACAAAAATTGATTGAGATTAATACTGAGACTTAGGTTTTGTTTTATTGCTATTTTTCCCAGTTAAGCAGCGATGCTATTCTAGCGATTGGTATTAACCAGACGTTCGTCTAGCCAAGCTAAAGCTGCACCAGAGGTTTCAGCTAAGATACTAATTAGACGATATAAAGTGATCGCACTAATCACGATAGCCGAGGGAAAACGATGCTGCAAAAGGGCGATCGCTGTAGCTTCAAATACACCTAACCCTCCTGGCGCACCTGGAACTACCAGCCCTAACAGCCAAGCAAAACTAAAAGCCCCGACTAACAAAGGAATTTGGCTGAGATTCACAGGATTAATAGCATATATAGTTAAGATAAATCCCAAACTTCGCAGCCCTAAAAATCCGAATTCGCCTAATAAGGGGCGTAAGGGATAGCGGTCAAGATAGATAGTAGATTTTGGCTGATAATCCTCTCCAGATTTTTGATTTTTAAATTTGTGTAAAAGGCGGATAACTGGGTTTAAAAACCAGGGATGTACGCCACAAAGGATGACAATCAAAAACGCGAACTGTAATATTTGTAATGCTAAATTAGTCTGAGTTACTGCAAATTGACTACCAAATAAAACAACAACTATTAAAGCGGCTGCGGCCATGAGTAGTGGCTCTAATAGCACACTTAAGGTAGCTGCACCAGTAGAGACATTAGCATTTTTCGCTGCGATAATTCGCCCATAATAATGCCAAACATTCCCCGGTAAATACTTGGCGATGTTGGTTTTTAAGTAGACTTGAATGAATTGAACAGATGGTACGGGTTGATTTAAATCCCGCAAAACCCAAGTCCAAATCCAGCCAGCCCAAGTATGTGCTAACAAAGTTACGCCTGTGGCGATCGCCAAAATTGCCCATCCTGCTGGATCAATTTTAATAGTTGTTACCCCAACCCAATTGTCCTTTAGGGCTTTGACAACAAAAAACAGCGTTCCGCCCAAAATTATCCAGCGTAAAAATTGCTTCATCACTTTGGTCATTTAATAGCTTTAGCACGAAGCCTTGAATATCTTAAATCTTATGGTACATCAGCAACATCCCAAAAAATTTACAAACTCACTCTTCAGTTTTGCTGAAAACATAAGTCAATCTTGTGACAAATTATTTGTAATTCTACTTAGATAAACCAAATATTTGGAAGATTTTATTTAATTTCAACTTTATTAATAGTAATTTAAAGTGCGATTTTTATATTAATTTGCAAACTTTCAAATCCATCTTAAGTATGAAATAAAACAAGTTTTAGTAATTTTTGATTTTGAGCAGTTTTTATAGTTATTTCAATGCTTAAAAAGCGGAAATATTAATATTGTCTAACTTGAGAGAGATAAAAATAGCATATTTTTAGTAAAAACAATGTAGCTTAAGCTAGATGTAAAGCTGATTTTCTTTGAATTACATTAGAGATTGTTCGTCCAATAAATAATCAACTAAAACAAGATAAAAAAGCTTAATTATTGTAATCAATTATAAGCAAAAAACTTGTTTATTGTTGAAAGGAGGTCTCAATGAAAAAATTCACAGCCTTATTGAAAAAACTACGAATACGGCAAATTGTAACTGTATTTTTTGCAGGTTTATTATTGATGATTAGCACTGCTTGTTCCAGTGGAGATGCTACAGGTGCCAATCCTAAAAATCCGGCTGTTCAAGCTGGCGGTGCAAACAATCCCTATAAAAACGGTGGAGATAAATATACTAGAAACCTTTCCACCGATTCTAAAAAGTTAGGAGATCAATCTAACCTACCTTCTGGGTCATTAATTGCCACAAATCCAGAATCAGAAATACTCTATCCTGGTGCGGAAACACCCCAAGGCAGAGTAGAAAAAGAAAAAGAATTGCCAATAATTACAAAGAAAAACTTCCAACAGCCTGAACCTGGAAATTTAATTCAAAATGAATCTAATTTAGGAAATCGAGTTACAGACCGCCTCGAAACTGTCAAGGAACAATTTGAAGATGCTACCAGCTTTGTCAAAGATAAAGCCGCAGAAGCAAGTGCGAGACCAGAGTTACAAAAAAATCCGGCAGTAGGTAGATAGAATTTTTGATTTATTCTCGCATTGGAGACGAAAATTTGATGCTAAATTTAATCTCCATAAATTTGGAACTTACTTAGATAAATTCAAGGAGTTAAAGCATGAAAAAAGTCATTAATTGGGTAAAGAATATTCGCCCTTTGAAAGTTTTAAGCGTTTTCTTGGCAGGTATGTTTCTCATCCTGACACAAGCTTGTAACAGACCAACTATTGCAGGTCAACCACCACAACCGGGTGCTGAATCAGGCTATGCCCAGCCTGGTGCTGAATCAGCTTATACTAAACGTCAAGACCCGACCAAAGAGTATAACCTCAATACCCCTGAAGGTGGGATGAATAACTTTAGTGATGTAGATCCGAGAGCGAAAAATTTTGAAAAATCGGCAAATAATAGAGCAGACAATTTGAGCAGAAATGCCGAAAGAAACATTAATCAAAAAGGTATTGATAGCCCAGATCAGTATGCTCGGAATTATCGCCAAGGTACACCTTTTCCTGAAAGAGTAAAAAACTTGGGTGAAGACATTGGTAGTTCTGCTCAAGAAACAGCCGAAGGTGTGGCGAAGGGAGCAAAACGTGGTGTTGAAAACCTCAAAGACAATACCAGTAATGCTGCTCAAGACTTGGGTAAAAATGCCCGTCGTGCAGGTGAAGATGCAGGCGATGCTGTAAATCGGTCATTAAGAAATATTGACTAAATTATAGTCAATTCAAAGTAGGGAACACAAAATTTAGGAGTCAGAATTTAAAATTATTCTGACTCCTTTCTTGTTAATTCTTTTATGAATACCAACTCTGAAGAGCAAGCCGATGAATTTCCCGCCAAGGCAGATTGTGTTGTCGAGCTAATTCGGCACAATCTTCATATTCTGGCTGCACATTGGTAATAAATTTATCTTGTAATTCTCCTTGCCATGCGACTTTGATACGTACATTGCCATATTTTGTTTCGACTTGTTGAATTTCTCGTTGCAGGATGGCGCGTTGCTGGGTAGTGCGACGAATACCCAAAGTGCTAGTTTCACGGAATAAAATTGCTTCACACTTGAGTAAATTATCAAGATGACAGATAACTGTTAATAAGATACCTGGACGGGACTTCTTCATACCTATAGGCTGGGTGAAGACATCCACTGCACCTGCGGCAAATAAGGCTTCAAATACATAGCCAATCGCTTGGGGGTTTAAGTCATCAATTTGAGTTTCGAGTACGGAGATGGTTTCTAAAATCGGGCTGATTTGTTGAGAAGGGGCGACATCTGCCTGTAGGCTGGTGCTTTCACCCAGCCACAGGCGTATTATATTGGGAATAGGAAGATTAATAGTTCCCGCGCCCAATCCCACTTGTTTAATCGTCATCGATGGCGGATTCCCAAATTCTCTGACTAATGTAGTGGCGATCGCAGCTCCTGTTGGTGTTACCAGTTCCTTTTCAATGCCGTTACTATAAACCGGGCAACCCCTCATTTCCCATAATTTCAATACTGCTGGCACTGGTACTGCCATTTGACCATGTGCAGCCCGCACCGTACCACCACCTGTGGGAAATGCCGAGCAGTAAAGTAAGGGAAATCCTGCGCGATCGCTATCAATTCCCAACCAATCTAAACCCAAACAAGTGCCGACAATATCCACAATCGCATCCACGGCACCAACTTCATGGAAGTGTACTTTTTCCGGTGCAATCCCATGCACTGCACCTTCTGCTACTGCTAATTGTTGGAATACTTCTAAACTCCAAGCTTCGGCTCGTGGTGGCAATTTCGCCTGAAGAATCATTTGCTCGATTTCTGGCAGATGACGGCCATGATGGTGATCGTGTTTGTGGTCATGGTGATGCTTTTCTACTAAATCCACATACACCTTAGTTGCCTGTTGACCATTTTTCTGGACAAATTCTGCCCGTAAATGGTACTCCTTTGAGATTCCTAAGTCATTTAATTTTGTACTTAAATACTCTACAGGAACACCCAAACTGACTAAGGCTCCCAGGCACATATCACCAGAAATTCCCGTCGGGCATTGAAGATAAGCTATTTTACTCATATAGGTTAGTTAATGCTCAATGGTCAATAGTCATTTGTCCTTTGTCATTATCCCTCTGCTTCCTTGTCTCCCTTTCCCCTGCCCCATTTCCCAAAATACCGTGTTCTATGGCAAAAATTCTCACAGTGCATCCGGATAATCCCCAAAGCCGTCGAATAGAAGAAATAAAGTCAGCGCTCTCAGATGGCGCAGTCATGCTTTACCCTACTGATACGGTCTATGCGATCGGTTGTGATTTAAATGCTAAGTCAGCGGTGGAACGAGTGAGGAAAATCAAGCAGTTAGCGAATGATAAACCATTAACATTTTTGTGTCCTTCATTGTCAAATGTAGCGACCTATGCGTTTGTCAGCGATACAGCTTATCGATTGATGAAGCGGCTAATTCCTGGCCCTTACACGTTTTTGCTACCTGCCACTAAGTTAGTACCTCGACTGGTGCAAAATCCCAAGCGGAAAACTACAGGTATTCGCGTACCGAATCATCCTGTATGCCTAGCTTTACTAGAAGCTTTAGAAAACCCCATTATTTCAACTTCGGCACATTTGCCCAGCAATGAGGCCGATGATGGGAAATTTATTTCAAATGTTGAACCTCAGCTATCACGGGTAGAACTATTTGATTATCTGGATAACTTAGTAGATGTGATTGTAGACACAGGTGAAGAGCCAACATATCAGGTATCGACAATTTTGGACTTAACAGGAGACGAAGCAGTAATTACGAGACGGGGGTTAGGTTGGGAAGCAGTAGCCACGTGGGTTTAAAAAACGTACTTCACAAGCTGAAACTTCTGTTTCGGAAACGAGGATTAAAAATGCTCCAGTTTGGGGATTGTCATACTGAGTCATGGTTGGAATTGGGTAGTCAGGATAGGAGTAAAAGTATATATAGCAAGGATTTTAACCAGTTGTGGGCATGATGAATATGTGTGTGCGGCCTACAATTTGGTTACGGATGAAAAAAGCGACACATTACTTTCACTGTAACTTTTTTAAATTCCCTACAGTCATATACATAAGCAGTGCTGGCAATGAATCTTGTATGGATGAATACTTAATAATTTTCCAGACAAGAACGTTTTCAGATGCTATCTTTGCGTTGTAGTTACGGTGCTATACCCTACCCTAGGAAAATTCATGAAAGCTAACCTTGTAAATCTACCAACCTCCACACCCAATTTTTTTGTTAGCAATGTTGCTATTGAAGAATCCCCAGCTACAGATACTTTAATGCCACTGTTGTGTCAGGAAATACAGGCGCAAGTCAAAGCCAGTGCTGGATGTGTACAAGCTGTAGCACAACGCATAGCCAAAGAAGTCAGACGGATTTGTGATAAGAGTTCTCGCATCCAAACATCTGGACAAGTCCAATCTTGGCAGCTAACTTTAGCAAAACATCGGCTGCACAAATGTTTGCACTACTATCAACTTGGTTCTCGGCGGGGACGGGTGGAGTTACACAGTAGTTTGGGTGCAATGGTTTACCGCCATGTTACGCCATCTGGGGCAGAATATGGATTTGACGCTCGTTACAATTTGATTGAAGATTTTCTGCAAGCTTTTTATATTGAGGCGATTAAAGCTTTCCGACGGGAAAATGAATTAGCTGAAGATTACCAACCCCGCACTCAGCTGCAATTAGCTGAATATATGGCATTTACAGAGCAATATGCCAAGCGCCGGATTAATTTACCTGGTGGAAATAATCAACAATTAGTGATCTTACGCGCTCAAGGCTTTGCCCGTCGTCAGCCCCAAGAAACAGCTGTAGATATTGAAATGGCTGTCGAGTCGGCGAAAGGTGAAGATGGAGAATCTTACCAACGCAATCCCGCGGTGCAACAAATCCGTTCTAAAATGATTGCTCAAGGTCATGTTGATTTATCCGAAGAATCAGAACGCGATCGCGTTATCTCTGAATTAGTCAAATATTTAGAATCTCAAGGTCAATCTGACTGTGTTGACTACCTCAGCTTGAAGCTGCAAGATTTATCTGCACCAGAAATTGACCAAATTCTCGGTTTAACCAGCCGCCAGCGCGATTATCTGCAACAGCGCTTCAAATATCATGTAGAAAAGTTCTCTAAGCAGCACCAATGGCAATTAGTCCATCAATGGTTAGGCGCAGGTTTAGAACAAAAATTAGGTTTGTCTTCTCAACAGTGGGAAACTTTTATTCAAGTACTTTCTCCCCAGCAACAGCAAATTCTACAGTTAAAAGCAGCTAGACATAGTGATCAGGCGATCGCTAAAGCTTTAAAATGTACTCCCAAACAATTGCAAAAACGCTGGACTCATCTACTAGAGATTGCTTGGGGAATCCGTAATGGTCATAGCGAAGTACAAACTGGTTGAGTTTTAACGCAGAGTTTCGCAGAGTTTTTGTTCATCTAAATTCATGGACATTTCACCCTCGTTATTTAGTACACAAGTACCAAAAATATCCCACTTTTTTCCACTTTGAAAATTCATATTAAGTAACTGTCTATATATCTCTGCTTCCATGAAATTCTAGAATAGATGTGAAGTGTGGCGGAGGGCTTGAGAATGACTATGACTCAAGGCAAGCGGGCAAATCAGGCAGGGAAGATTCTAGAAAGTAATGTAGAGGCAATATTAACTGGACATGGTTATTTTCAAGTTGGAAATCACGTCACCAAAGAATATCTTTTGACTGCTAATTTATTACCAAAACGTTATGCTAAGCAAGTTTATATTGGTGCAGGAATTTATAATACTTTGTTGAAAGTTGATTTTTATGTTGTTGGCTTACCTATCATTCCCACAGGATTAATTATTGAATGTAAATGGCAAGAAAGTGGCGGTTCTGTAGATGAAAAATTTCCTTATTTGAGTATGAATATTCAGGAATATTATCCCGCACCAGCAATCGTTGTGATTGGTGGTGAAGGTATGCGGGAAGGAGCAATTCAATGGCTCAGGCAACAAGTTAAGCTAAACCATAACTTACTTGGAGTTTATAGTTTAGATAGATTTATTGCCTGGGCGAATAAAAATCTTCAATAGGAAGTTATTAATAATTCGCTAATTATGCCGCGCTTTTTGGTATTAGAGTTAATTGACCGAGAGGCAGCGATCGCATAAATATTAAAGTTGATTTCTTTATATATTTTTCTAATAAATTCGCAATCAGAATTACAGACCATAACTTTGACACCACGATTTGCTAACTCTGCACAGGCATCTCGCAAACGTGTTTGGTCTTGTTCACCAAAAGAATTGCCATTATAACCTGTAAAATAACTAGTGTTGCTGATAGGATGATAAGGTGGATCGCAAAACACAAAATCATCACTACTCTTAGCG
The DNA here is from genome assembly GCF_015207705.1 of Nostoc sp. LEGE 06077. Lineage (GTDB taxonomy): Bacteria > Cyanobacteriota > Cyanobacteriia > Cyanobacteriales > Nostocaceae > Nostoc_B. Next base: position 28,491 of record NZ_JADEWI010000061.1, on the reverse strand, counting down.
TAATTCAACACATTCATAAAGTCTGCCCGCTTGATCTCACAAGATGAAAGCGATTTAGATGCAGTTCGTAGTAAATCTGCTGGACAAATATTCGGGTTTTTATAACTACCTAAAGGAACGTTGAATTTACCTTGAGAATTGACACGATATAAGCCGTTATAACAGGTTTTATTTAAATAAATTAACCGAGCAGCCTGCTCTAAATCATTTATACCTGGATGAGAACGCACACTATAATAATAATCTCGATTATGTTTGGATTTATGCTCTTGTAATAAGCCAATTAAATCTTCAACTTGATCTCTAACACAGCGATAAGTAGTAATTAGTTCGGCATTAATATCAGTTAAGATGGCGGTTGTTGGTTGCAAATGAAAAAAAACCGCCCCACCACCTAAAAAGGGTTCGTAGTAAGTCTGATAAAACTTGGGAAAATAAGGAATATATTGTTGAATTAACCTACTTTTACCACCTGCCCATTTTAAAAATGGACGTGGGCAAGTTTCAGGAAGCATTTGAATAACCATTTACAAACAATTTCACTAAAATTAAGCTAATAAATATAACAGGATATAACTGCCGACGCATATTCTATATTAGGTGAGTAATTTTCATCCGCATAGATTACAATTGGGTAGATAAAGCATATCAAAACAATCGTCATTTCATAACAAGGCAGTTTAGATTTCCATGTTTGACGGATTTTGGGAGAACGTTTTTCGCTACCCCCGCTACTTAATTACTATCCTCGTCGGGCTTCTGGTGAACACATTTGAGCCATTATTGCCCTTGTTAAAACGTCCAGTCACCTTAGTTGCCGTAGTCGGCTTATTACTGGGCGGTCTGGCTTTCATGACTCTCACCCTACGCGCTATGCTGGGTTTGAGTGCAATTTAGGCTGGGAAGCTTGGGGCTGTTGTTATAGTCGAAAATCTGATAGCTACTGGGTTTATACTCAGCACTCAGCACTCAGCACTCAGCACTTTCTCAGAGTCCTTCCCAGATTTCGATTATTGATGTTTTATAACCTCTGTGAGGAGGCAAAGATTTTATGGCTACAAATCGCCGCGTTTCCCGTGTTGCTGAATTAATTAAACGGGAAGTTAGCCAAATGTTACTCAACGGAATTAAAGACGACCGTGTGGGTTCAGGTATGGTTAGTGTCACCGATGTAGACGTTTCTGGCGATTTGCAGCACGCCAAAATCTACGTCAGTATTTATGGTACAGAGGACGCTAAAGCAGAAACAATGGCAGGCTTAAAGTCTGCTACGGGTTTTGTACGTAGTGAACTTGGTGCTAGGGTACGCCTGCGTCGGACACCAGAGGTAATTTTTATCGAAGACCGTTCCATAGAACGGGGTAATAAAGTATTATCTCTGTTGAATAAACTCCAGGATGCGCGATCGCCTGAAACTTTAGATAGCGAAGAAGACATAGGCGCAGAAGAAGATTAAAAATAACTGTAGTAGGGGCGAAGTACGCCCCTGTTTAGTTTGTTTAGCAAAACAGTCCCTCCTACAAAACTGTCTTCTTTAGCCCCTAGGCGCTATTTTGGCGAACTATAAATCATAAACCACTTTCACTATTAGGACTGGCGCTAGGTGCTGGTTTTTTTGTTGTGGGAGTTTTTTGATTATTTTGCTGATCTACAGGGGGAAAAGCCTGTTTACCGATATTATCAGCCGCTTGTTTAAATAAAGGCTCGATTTTATTGCGCCAGTATTGGGTATCGGGTAACTTTTCGGGATGATTTTTGTAATCTAAAACCTTATCCCAATTACCATCATCCATCGCTTTATTGATGTCGTTAAACAGTGCATCAGCTTTAGTCCAATCTTGCTGCCATTGGCTTATTATCTTACCTGTTTCTTGAATACCAGCCGAAGCATTGGCGGGAATAGACCGTAATAAGGCGATCGCACCGACTAAATCTCCTGACTCATACTTCTTCCTAGCTTGTTCAACAACCTTGTCACTGTTCTCACTAGGTTTTGCTGGTTCTGATTTTCCAGAGTCGGAATTTGTGGTTTCTGCTGGCGGAGTGGTCGCCTTACTCGGTTTTGGTTTGGGAAGCGGTCTAGCTGCTATCACAGTACTATCATCAACGGTCTTAATCGCAATACCTTTATCTCGCAGACAACCAATCCATTCATCATTATTGGAGATGACATCTGCATACGCCCAAGCCAACCGCCCAGAATTTAGTCTAACTTGTATCCAGTTGCGTTTTGTCCGCAGGCCAGTCACCTCAAATTGTGTGTCCTCACCGATGGTTTTGAGAACATTATCAGAATTAATGGAACTAGGTTCAGAACGAATATTAGAATTACCTGTCACCATCGCCAAGCATTTATTCCCAGCGGTGACGTTTTGACCTGTAAAATTAGCGGCGAAATTTCTTACATTTGGGTAGATATTTGCCACCAACGCCGCTGCACTACCAGCCAAAAGTATACCAATTAACAACGGTAGGGGATCAGATTTGCTAGAAGTTCTGCGGGTGGGTTTGGTAGTACCAGGATTTGCTGGGGAAACCGCCAGAGTTGGCTGAAAAGACGAAGCTTGTTTAGTCGCAGGATAACCATAATTTATCGCTGGTTCTGGTGGTGCAGCAGGTGTTAAAACTGGACTCATCACATTCAAACAAGCTTGCAGTGCTTCTGTGGCTGTTTGGTAGCGGTCTTTAAAATGATAATGCACCATCTTCGTTAACACAGATGTTAACCGATAGCTAACAGGGGCTAAATGTTGCCAACGAATTTCCCCAGTATCCGGATCTTCTTGTAATTCCGAAGCCGATACACTTGTAAGTGCTTGAATAGCAATAATACCTAAAGAATAAATATCACTATTGGGGCGGGGTTTACCTTGTCCTTGTTCCGTTGGCATATAGCCAGGAGTCCCAATAGCCACAGTCGCAGTAGGTTGTCCGCCAACCGTCACCATTGAGGAACTTAACTGTTTAACTGCTCCAAAATCGACTAAAACTAATTTATTGTCCGATGAGCGCCGAATAATATTATCTGGTTTAATATCGCGGTGAATTACACCTTGTTGATGGACAAACTCTAAAATACCTAACACTTCCTGCAACATTTGCAGAACTTGGCCTTCACTCCAGCGTTGACCAGAAATTAATTCATCAGCTAAAGGATGTCCTTCAATATATTCCTGGACTAAAAAGAATTCTTGGTTTTCGTCAAAGTAAGCCAGCAAGCGAGGAATTTGGTCATGATATCCCAAGCGTTCCAAAGTTTCCGCTTCGTTTTGGAACAGGCGCTTGGCAGTTTCAAAAATTCTGGGGTCAGAACTGGTAGGCTTGAGGTGCTTGACAACGCAGATGGGATTTCCTGGCCGTCTGGTATCTTGGGCGATGTAGGTTTGACCAAAGCCTCCCTTAGCCAGCACTTGAATTACTTGGTAACGATTATCTAGTAGCTTACCGATCATATTCCCTCCCCAGAGTTATTACCTAATTTTCCAGCTGGTAATAAATATCTCCAAATTTTTTTACTTGAAATCCGCTATCTTGAGAAAAGATTTGAAATAAATACGTAGCTTTTTTATAAACCCTGTTTATTAACTTTTCTTTATATATCGCTATTGACGACCGATGCCACCTAGAATAACCAATCCAGTTGCATGGCAACAGGCGGAACTCCTCATGCAACCAGCTTTCATTAGAGTTGTGGATAACATTCGTAAGCAACTCGACGCATCTGCTTGGCAGGGAACCTACCACGATGTACTGATTTGGCCACCTAGCACCACCGACGAAATGAAAGCCTTGGTAACAAGACTGTTGCAAGAGATGGAAAGTGCCACACCAGAACAAGCAGACGAACTTCGTGATACCCTGTCTCGGTTGCCAATGCCCCATCCAGGATATCATTTGCAATTGCAACGTCAAGAGCAGAAAGTCAGCATTGATTTGTGGGAACTGTGTTATCAAGTGTGTTTTGCAAATTACAGCCCGGAAAATGATATTGCTGATATTGATACTAGTTTAATTGATGAGTTAGGTGAAGTAGATTGGCAGCATCTAGAGAATAAGACAAAAGATTTAGTAACCCAGGTGTTTGCAAATTTACCAGATTAAGTACTTATAAAATGCGTTAATCCAAATAAAGCCCACACCAATAGCCTGAGATAAAAATAGGATTTTACCCTTTTGAGTGAGTCCAGTTAAAAAAATGTTTTATTACTCCTCTATTTTTGCGGGTTTCCAACTATTTAAAGATGCTTGAAGAAAAGCCAAATCACTCAAATATATATTTAGGTTTGTCTTTTGAGATTCAAGTTTTGCAAGAATTTGCTCTTTTTCCAGTTCTCTTGTTGCTCGTTCTTTCAATAATTGATAAAATTCGTCTTGAAACCTTTTAATGTAATCATTGATTTGTTGCTCTGCACTGCTAAAATCTTTCGATACTTGTTTATCAATAACACGCTCTAGTATTTGCTGATTTCTTGAAACTTGAGCATCTATTTTCTCTTGAATTAGCCTTGCTGTTTCTTTTAGGTCAATGTCATAAACATTTCCTGTAATTGGAACATCTACGCAATAGTCAGGCTTACAGCAATTACCTGAGATTTTCTGTCTTGTATGACCAATAATAACATCTTGTTGATGTTGAATTGCTGCATCAATTCCTTTGAACTTAAAGCTAGGAAATTTAATACTATTGATGTTGAGTTTTACGTCTAAAGTGTCTCCAATATATTTAGATAATTCATTTGATATCTCTTGAATATCTTTTTCGGTTGTTCTTAGCAATTTTTTTCTAATATCTGTCCCTTCTCTAACTAACTTATCTTGAATATCAAACCATAAACTTTGAACATGAGGAGTACAAAATTGATTAATTGTTAATTTAATAGTTTCTGCATCTTTTCTAGATTTAACTCTAATTTTATAAGGATCAGCAACTTTTGTTTGACCTATTTCTACATAGGAATCTCTACTATCCAAATACTCTGGTAAAGATTTATTCAGTGAATTGAGTAATGATTCACCAACTTGAAACCCTAGTTTAAATATTTTACTTAAACCTCGTAAACTAGGAAAAGCCTCTAGTATACCTTCACCAAATTCTAGTATAATACCTCCCCAATTCTCACTTTTAACTTCCTGTATGTTTAGGATTTGAGGGATGTTTTGAAGTGCATTTGCAGATCTGGATTGAGCAATATAATCAATTTCATTTTGAATTTTAGCTTTGGCAACGTCAGCAAATATACAAATTGCTTGTTTAAACCCCTTAATAAGTATGCGTTTTTGTTCCTCTACAGACTTCTTTACATCTTCAACCTTTTGTTTAGTAGACTCAGCACGTACCCTATATTCTTCTAGTTTGAGTTTGAGACTTTCAATCTCTATCTCCCAACCACTTCTCTGTGTGTTTATACTGTCCTCAATTGCTCTAGATGCTTTAAAAAGAATACTCAAAACATCACTTAAAAGATTCCAGCCAGCATTTTGAGTTATAGTTTGGATCACCGTTTCTTGAATTATAGGTAAACCACTATCTCTTAAGGCTTGTGGTGCAATTTTCCACGGCGCAGGTATAATCTGATTTCCTTCTTCATCTTCTTTAGAATATCTGGCACTGAAAAATGTTTTAAAATCCTTTATTTGGCTTTCTGTAGCTTTTCCTTGTTGAATTAATTTTGCTAGAATTCCTTGCCGAGAACTTGCTGGATAAATTACTGGGTTAGGAAAACCAAAGTTAGTCAACTCTCTTTTTAATTCATTTATTACATCATCAATAGTTTTATCTTTTTCGGTCTTCTGATCGACCTTGTTAAGTATGAAATAAATCTTATCTGTATTTCCAGTTAAAATTTCCTTCCGATTTTCTACAACATCTTTAAACAAATCAGAAATAGCATTATCTCTATATGATGTGTAATCTAAAATAAACAAAATTGCATTACAAGTTCGTAGTACTTCTAAGGCAGTTTGTTTTAGTGTTACTGTGTTGAAATGAGCCGATTCCCACTCATTAGGACCAGGTGTATCAACTAAAGTAAACCCAGTCAGGGAAGAAAATTGACTAACGGCTTCAATAGGATGCTCTAGCTGAAAACGTATAGCCTTCTCTGTATTACCTTTTTCTCTAATTTCACGAGTACGTAATAAAAATTTTTGTTGAATTTCCCCAGCATCACCCTCAGCAATAATAAACGGATTTCTATGTCCTTCACGATATTCCAGAAGTCTAGGAGTTTGCTCCAATGGAATGTGTCGAACATTTGTACGGCAAATTGTACAAGCTGCAACTTCACTTGCCAGAATATCAGCACCAATAACAGCATTCAAAAATGTACTTTTGCCAGCTTTCATTGCGGCAATTACGGCTACTTGATATTTCTGCTCTTTTAAGGCATTTAAGGCTGTTTGTATATCATCCTCTATACTTTGTAAACCTCTAGTATCGTCTCCTTCGCTCAGACGACCTTGGCGAATTTCCTGAAGATACTCTAAAAGACGTTTTCCAGTGTTGTAGATGCTATCGTGCGCTGCTTGAAACTGTTCAGAGGACATATATTTCTGAATATTTAGAGAAAAATTAGCATAAACACGTACAGCTTAAATGACTCAAGAATAAATTGCCCCCAGTGATTGCACTGACACACGTATCAGCAATAATATTCTCAAACTAACTAAACACCGACAACTGATCTGTGTTTATTTCTGTTCATCTATGCTTTAATTGTCAAAACTTGGGCATAACCCAACATCCATCATCTAAACACTGCTCATGATTGACATTGACGGTTCCTACGGGGAGGGAGGCGGACAAGTTCTCCGTACTTGCTTAAGTTTAGCTGCTATTACTGGTGAACCTATTCGCATTGCCAATATTCGCGCCGGACGCAAAAAGCCAGGACTAGCGGCTCAACACCTCACGGCAGTTCGGGCGGCGGCGAAGATTTGTCAGGCGCAAATACAGGGCGATGCTTTAGGTTCGATGATGCTGGAATTTATTCCTAGTAGCCCAGTACAGGCAGGAAACTATACTTTTGATGTCAGTGAAGTGCTAGAAAGTGGTTCGGCTGGGGCAATTACTTTAGTTTTACAGACAATTCTCTTACCTTTAGCTTTAGCCAAGGGCAATTCTCAGGTAATATTACGCGGTGGGACTCATGTCATCTTTAGCCCAACCATGACATATATTGAGCAAGTATATCTGCCTATGCTCAAGGGTATGGGAATCAAAGCATCTGTCAAATTAGGTGCGTGGGGGTGGTATCCTCAAGGCGGCGGAGAGGTAGAATTGCAGGTGAGTGGTGGAACACAACTCAGTAGCATACATTTATTAGATCGCGGCAATTTACGCCAAGTCCGGGGACTGGCGGTGGTGACGGAATTACCTGCTCATATTCCTCAACGTATGGCTAACCGGGCTGAGAAGATATTACGTATTGCTGGGTTAAAGGCTTCTTTACAAGCTTTACGCGAAAAAGGTGTCGCACCGGGAGCCGGAATTTTTTTGACAGCGGAATATGAGAATAGTTTGACCGGATTTGGTGGATTTGGGCGATGGCGGATGTCATCGGAAAAAGTGGCAGACATTGCTTGCGAACAACTGCTGCATTTTCACCAAACAGGTGCGCCTGTAGATGAGCATTTGGGAGATCAGTTAATTTTGCCAGCGACTTTGGCTACAGAAGAAAGTCAATATAGAGTGGCAAATGTTAGTACTCATTTAACAACCAATGCAACGGTGATTGAAAAGTTTGGACTGTCACGGGTAATGGTGGATGAGGTGGAAAAGATTGTGAAGGTTATACCAATATCTCATGCAGAGACGCGGAGAGTAAGAGTTTGAGAGATATTTTACGGAAGTTCTCATCTATAAGTCACAACCAAGACGTTTAATCCTGTTACCTGTTCTCTACTAAACAATCCAAAATTGGTAAACCACACCTTTAAGGACGGTTAGCACAACTCTTGGTTGATTTTAATATTTGTTATGTTTCGTTACACTAAATACATCGAGAGTGAAGTGAATCTCTCGCCAGCATTCAAAGGTGAACGACATGAATGGCACAATTCGCGTTGGTAATCTCTTCGGGATTCCGTTTTACATCCATCCGTCCTGGTTTTTGGTTTTTGGCTTAGTAACCTGGAGCTATAGTAGTGGACTTTCAGCCCAATTTCCCCAATTGTCTGGGGGGTTAGCTTTGCTACTAGGATTGATGACAGCGCTGTTATTGTTTGGTTCTGTCGTCGCCCACGAGTTAGGACATAGTTTTGTCGCTTTGCGCCAAGGAATTGATGTTAAATCAATTACATTGTTTATCTTTGGTGGTTTAGCGAATTTAGAAAAAGAATCGGATACTCCCGCCGGCGCTTTTTGGATTGCGATCGCCGGGCCGTTAGTTAGTTTATTATTATGTGGAATCGTGACGATACTGGGTGTAACAACTGCGGTATCTGGGCCACTGGCGGCAATTCTTGGTGTTTTAGCTTCCGTTAACTTAGCTTTAGCACTGTTTAACTTGATTCCCGGCTTGCCTTTAGATGGCGGTAATATCCTCAAAGCTCTTGTTTGGAAAATCACAGGTAATCCCTATAAAGGTGTGAGTTTTGCCAGCCGAGTTGGACAGGTTTTTGGTTGGGTAGCGATCGCTTCTGGGATAATTCCTCTAATATACTTTGGCAGCTTGGCTAATGTTTGGAACTTGTTAATCGGTTTCTTCTTACTGCAAAATGCGGGGAATTCCGCCCAATTTGCTAGAGTCCAAGAAAAACTCAACGGCTTAACCGCCGCAGATGTCGTCAATAATCATAGCCCCATCATCTCTGCAAACCTCAGCCTAAGACAATTTGCTGATGAACAAATTCTCCACAAACAAGACTGGCGACGCTTCTTAGTCACAGATGATGCGGGACAATTAGTCGGCGCAGTTACTCTAGATGACTTGCGGAATATTCACACCGCACAATGGACAGAAACTCAAGTGCAAGAAATCATGCGCCCAGTTGCTGCATCCAACACAGTCAAATCAGATCAACCTCTCTTAGAAGTCATCCAGCTATTGGAACAACAAAAACTCTCAGCCTTAGCTGTAATTCGAGAAAATGGCGTACTAGTGGGGATTTTAGAAAAAGCGGCGATTATTCAACTCTTACAAGGTCGAGCTTTAACTAACCCTGCATAGATATCTCATCACTAAATACTCCTTCTCAACCCTCTCTCAGTCAATCTGAGGGAGTTTTTTTGTGGGCTTTTGAGGATGATTGCTGATGACGGGGTTTAAATCCTCGTCCACTGTTCTCTATTCCCTGTTCCCTTTAATCTGCATCTATGCCCAATTCTTGCAACTTTGCTAATAATACTGCTTGACGCTGGCGTTCAATTTCTAATTGAGCGATCGCATCATCCGCGCGTTGACGTTCTTGTTCAGCACGTTGATGTTCTTGTTCCGCACGTTGGCGTTCTTGTTCGGCTTGTTCAGAACTCCACAGCAACAAATTACCGGCTGTATCCCACCACCGCAACCAATAAATATTCATTCCTAAGCGAGTTCCTTGCCAAATTCCTAAAAATAATTCCATTTCAGGAATCCAAAATTGTCCTGATTCTGTCGGTTGTTGTAAAACATATCGTCCATTTTCTAGACGATGTACTTCTAAGCTGACTTCGTAAGGATTGAAAATTGCATAGACGGGAACTTGCAAGATTTTTTCGTAAAAGTAGAGTTTCCCATAGGGAAAGGTGGGACGAATTGAATATTCTCCGTTGTCGGTGTCGGAAAGAAACTCCATCACCACAGCGATGTTTTCACCTTCTATATTGGGTGTATAGCTGCGCCGAATGACACCTGTACCCACTGGTGAAACGCTTGGTACATATAACCAATCAGGTGCTTTAACAACAGTTTTTTGATTGATATTGGCGACGATACCAAAATTAGATGCAACCAACATCTGAGGTTGAATACGATTGGCTGTATGCAAAGCTTCTGTTAAAGCAGCGGCTAAAAACGGCTGTTGAATATTTTCCACTGGATCATCGGGCAGAATAAAATCATCTGGGAGTTTTTCCCAAGTGACGACAGGGGTTTGGCGCTGAGGTGCGGCTAGAACCATGATGGTTAAAATGTCGCTTGTAGGCTTGGGGACTAATGCCAATATTTTACAGTGCTTTTTAGATGCTTGAAATCAACTAAGTATCGAGAGTTTGTCTGTGAAAACAAAGTTACTTTTATGTCTAGTTAGGGAACTCTAGCAATTGAGGTATTGTTTCACAATATAAGGACTTACTCATGGATAAAACCATTGTTCAGTTGGTTGACGAGTTACCCAGCGATAATATTACTGTCAAAGTTTTAAAAGCCCTTGATTATGTAGCACCAGGACAGTGGGATAATTTGGTGGGTTTTGATAATACCGTGCGGGCGATTACTGGCGAAACAGATGCTAACGTGATTAAAAGAATCCGCGATCGCGCCGATAGTATATATCTAGATCCACAACACGGCTATCAAGCCGCTGTCAAACTTTATCAAATCATCGACAAAGCTGATGCAGCAATGGGCGCTGCGGCTTTAGCAAACAAAGTTAGTGAAAAAATCAGTTTTCTCTCTTTTTTAGGCAATATTACCCCCAAAGCCGATGTCACGCAAACAATTGACTTAGTTCTCAAAATTGCGGTCGAAATCATCGCCTTTTGCAAAATCAACGGAATTCCTCAACCAAATCCCCAAGAATTCGCCAATATTCTAGCTAACAACTATCAAAATGCTTCCCTGATGCGGATGGCTGCATTGGTTTGTATAGATGGTATTTTACCTTTAGGCCCCGATTTCTTGATTAAAATTCAGGAACTGATTAGCGGTGCTGATGTTGGTAATGCGATCGCTCAAAATCCCATCTTTCAAGCTGTCAATAGCTCTTTACCAGGGAATACTCCCTCAGATAAAGTTGGTTTTATTGCCCAAGGTTTTAACTCTGTCCAAGGCTGGATGAATAACTTAGTCACCAAGACAGGTATCACACCCCAATCAGTTGCTAATGGTTTGAGTAGTTTTGTACAGATTGCTGACGATAATTTAGATTTTGTCGCCGCATTCTTAGATCAAACTACCAATTACTATGAGCATACAGGTATTCAAACTGTCGCCCGCAGCATAATTTTACAAGCACATACTTTAGTTAAAGCTGAAATTGCTGAAGAAGCCAAAAAGCCACAACAACAAGATACTTCATCTGCAACCAAATCTAAGTCAGATACTCCTACTCAGTATGAAGTGAATAACACAGTAGAAGTTTGGGACGAAGAAGACGAAGAATGGTACAAAGCCACAATTCAGAAAATTAAAGATGACCAATTCTTTATTAATTATGTTGGCTATGGTTCATCTTCCGATGAGTGGGTTGGCGAAGATGCGATTCGGATTCGTGCCTTAGAATCATCTGATGATAATGGATTTGCCGTTGGTCAAAAAGTCAAATGCTGGGATGAAGAAAACGAAGAGTGGTACAGCGCCACAATTGAGGAAATTCGGGGTCAGCAATACTTTGTACATTACCAGGGATATGATTCATCCTATGATGAGTGGCTTGATTTAGCAGAGATTCGCTAAATTTGGTCAGGCATTGAGTCTATTAAACATTGACTCAATGCCGAGAATATTTAAAACTTATGTTACGTAGTTTGACTTATATCTAAAAGCATTGGTTTTTGTGCTTTTTCGTCATTAGACTAGATTTAGCACAGGGTAAAAATATTAGAGGAAAATTATGATGAGCGATCGCGACTATACATTAATCTTAGACAAAAGCGGTAGTATGTCTACTCCTGACCAGGTAGGTGGTAGAAGTAGATGGGAGATAGCCCAAGAGTCTACTCTCGCTTTAGCCCGAAAATGCGAACAATTTGACCCAGATGGCATTACAGTTTATGTCTTTTCTGGCAAATTCAAACGTTACGATGATGTCACCTCAGCGAAAGTTTCGCAAATCTTCCTGGAAAATGACCCCGCAGGTACTACCAATTTAGCTGGTGTCCTCCAGGATGCAACTAACAATTATTTTCAACGCAAAGCCGCAGGTAAGACCAAAGCTAATGGTGAAACCATATTAGTGATTACCGATGGTGAACCAGATGATCGCAAAGCCGTTTTTGAAGTAATCATCCAAGCAACTCAGAAAATGGAACGGGATGAAGAATTAGGAATATCTATCATTCAAGTAGGCTCAGATGTACAAGCCACTAAGTTTCTCAAAGCTTTAGACGATCAGTTGCAAGGTGTCGGCGCTAAATTTGATATCTGCGATACCATTACTTTAGAAGATTTAGAAGATATGAGTCTTGCAGATGTGTTGATGAATGCAATTACAGATTGATCAATAGTCAGTCAATTTAGTTTAAGAAAAAAGACTAATGACAAATCACCAATAACTAATTGGAGAAATTTATTATGCTTGATAGCCGAGATTATACTTTAATTATTGATAAAAGTGGCAGCATGGCAACCCCAGACCAAAAAGGCGGTAGAAGCCGATGGGTTGCAGCCCAAGAATCTACATTGGCTTTAGCTAGTAAGTGTGAACAATTTGATCCCGATGGGATTACTGTTTATGTATTTTCGGGAAGGTTTAAGCGTTATGAAAATGTCACTACTAGTAAAGTTACACAAATTTTCCAAGAAAATGACCCATCAGGAACTACAGACTTAGCCGCAGTCTTAAAACACGCCACTGATGATTATTTTCAACGTAAGTCTTCTGGTACAACAAAGCCCAATGGGGAAACAATTCTAGTCGTAACTGATGGTGAACCCGATGATCGCAAAGCCGTTATGCGAGTAATTATTGAAGCTTCTCGGCGGATGGATAAGGATGAAGAACTAGGAATTTCCTTTATTCAAGTCGGTTCAGATCAACAAGCCACGCGCTTTCTTAAAGTCTTAGATGATGAACTGCAAAGCGCTGGGGCAAAATTTGATATCTGTGACACCATTACAATGGAAGATATGGAAGATTTAAGTTTGTCAGAAGTTCTGCTCAACGCTATTAAAGATTAAAAAGACAAAAGACTAGGCGTTAGTCTTTTGTCTTTTTGATTTTTGTCAACCCTGAGCAAAATTTAATTACGAATTAAAAAAATGGACTCTATTGATAAACTCTTGGCTCAAATCAAAGCGGAATATGATCCCATAAAACCTGCACCCGCACCACAACAATCTAAACCAGATGTAATCTCACCATTTATATCAACGCCATCTAAATCACAATCTATTATCGATAACATTTTGGCGGAAGTAAAAGCTGATGTCGAAGAAAAAGCCGCCGCCGAGGAATTGCAAAGACAACAAGAACTTGAACAAGAACGCATTCGACAAGAACAAATCAAAGCCCAACAATTAGAAGTTGTGCAAAAACAAGCAAAAGAATGGTTAAAGAAATTAGATCCTCTGTCACCAGAAGGATTATGGTTTGAAAGTTTTGCTGAAGGCTACCCCTCAAAATTAGCAGCCGCAGTTGAATATTTACAAAATAATTAAATAATCAAATTTCGAGTTTTTGTTGAGAATTAATCTGATATATAAAATATTTCTAGCAGCATCAAGAACACCATTGAAGTGACTCTTATTCTGAATCCTGAATTCTGACTCCTGAATTCTGTAGTAAATGCTCAACAGCCCAGTCGTGCATAGCATAAAGAATAGGTTTCAAACTTTCTCCTAATAGAGTAAGTGAATATTCTACTTTTGGAGGTATTTGTGCATAAACCTGTCGATGTACTATCCCATCTTCTTCCATTTCTCTCAATTGCTGAGTTAACATCTTTTGGGTGATTCCCGGTAAAGCTCTTTGCAATTCACCAAAGCGTTTCACTCCAGTAATTAACTCCCGAATAATTAAAACTTTCCAGCGTCCACCGATGACTTTTAGGGTAGTTTCTACTTCACAAGTTAGTCGGTGATCGGTCTCTGCTTCTGCTTTCATAGTTAACTTTTATTAATAACAGCATCGAATTAGTTGGTATAACAAAGCTACTACATTATCCACGCAGCTTGAAAAAAGTCCCGTTCGCAGAGCATAGCGTAACGGTAAGTTGAATGAACTAAAACGTTATTAGTGGCGTAGTTATCCACCAAACTGTGTAATTGTTGTGTGAGTTGTTGAAAATCTGCACTACTGTAGGTGATAATCCAATCTGCATAGCGATGGTTAAGTATGCCATTTCGAGCTAAATGTTCTCCCAAAAAGGCATACAGGCGCATACAGGGTGACATCGCCGCAGCTGTTATACCAACATCACTACCCCAAGCTGTAGCTAACAAAAAATCTGTGTAACGACGGGTGGCTGCGCCTGGTTCTACTGAACGCAAATCAACTCCCCACTTGGCTGCATAGCTTTGATGTAGTTGTAACTCCGCTAAAACTCCACCAACTAAATTGTGAAATATGCTAAATCCTTTCCAGTCTGGTGCTTTAGCGGCGGCGATGCTATAAGCACGGGCGAAAGCTTCTAAAAAGAAAGCATCTTGTCCTACATAGTAAGCAAAATTGGCTGGTTCAAGACTACCATCAGCGATACTTTGTACAAAAGGATGCTCTAGACAAGCTTGCCCTAAATCTTGATTGGCTACCCACAATTCATTGGATAAAGTCATTAGTCTGGAGCTTGTACCAAAAAATTCTTAAATTTATCCTAGCCGATTGTCAAACTATACTGGTCTACATCCTGGATCTTGTGTCGTCAAAATTATTAGTTGCTTATATAGTAAAAGAGGCAGAAAGCTTTCCTGCCTCCGTTGAAACTGCTTAAGCAGTTCAGTAATATTTCCATACTGATTTTTACACGTATCTATCTAACTTCACAATGTATACGCAACAATGTTTTAACTGTTGTTGATAAAATCTTTGTCTATAAACAAAACTAGTAAGGGCGTGTTATTGCTACGCCTATACTAGTTTAAGAGTATAAATGTTCTTCACACTAGCGTTCGGAACTCTGGAAGATCTAGACAAACTTAGTTAAGTTGAACCAAGGCGATCTCATCTGGCGGTAAACTACGCAATTGTTGGCAAAATTTGGCATATCTGTATAATTCTGCTTTGTGTGTATGAACTATACAAAAATGCCCCCTTGTAACTTTGCGAACAGCCGCACAAATCACATCTACTCTCTGTCAATCATAGCTGCCAGTAATCTTTGATTTAGTCAATCAAGATTCATGGACAATTAAAAATTAAAAACCAGAAAATTGATTTTTAATTTTTAATTTCTCCTTGCTAGTCTTAATTTGTGGTTTGTGCTGCTAACATCTGCTTCAGTTTTTCTAGTTCAGATGCCCAACGGGGATCTGGACGAATTGCATCTGATTCAGTTGAGGTGCTACTTTCGCGGCTACCACTGCTGCGTTTAGATTTCTTAGAGCCTTTCTCACGACGACTGCTGTCTTTGTTGCTGCTAGGAGTGGGACTACTATGTGTAACAGCTTTAGTAGGCGCTTGCTCTTCGCCTTCATCACCCTTGGTGCGGGGCAATGCTTTTTCTAGCTTAATTGGGGTATCTTTAAACATCTGACCATTATATTTTTCAATAATTTGATCAGCTTGTTCGTCATTATTGACTGTTAAGAACCCAAACCCACGACATTTACCGGTTTTTCGGTCTTTAATTAGTTTTGTGGTAACAGCATCGCCTTCAGCCGCAAAAACGGCTTGCAGGTCTTGACGATCTATTTCTTCTTTTGGCAAATTGCCTATATATAGGCGAACAGACATGAACTATACCTCCAGAGTTTAATGAACGTAGCAAGGCAAGAGAACAATCACTTGGTTTTGGCTTTTAAATAGATGCTTTTGATTAAATTTGCCATAAACCAATTTTTTACTCCAAACTGTCAACTTATACAATACAGTTTTTCGTTTGGATAAAGCTTGTATATTACGAAAGCGCATACAACGCTCAGTTAATACCACCTTAATTCTAAAATTTGTAAATTTATTAGCCTACTGTCTGCCACAGTAAACATTTTTTTGATGTCCTTGCCCGCAGAATTCAACACCATTCCCTACATTATCACGGTATCTTCTACGTAGCTAGTTCAGAACACACATTTCTGATTATATTGCGAATTAATAGTAACATAAAATACATTTTTTTCTCAAGAGCGGATATTTGAAATAAAAACCAGCCAATGGCTGGTCTAGCTGCTGTGTTGGGAGGATAAAAAATGGATTGGCGTAAGCAGTTACTAAGCTAAGATGCTAGGTTATGCTGGTTACTCAGAAATTGTTAATAAATGTAACACTTGTAAAGAAATGTTGCAACAAAGTCCAGAGTCAACAGTGAACAATTTCATTGTGGCTTTTTCTGACAGGGGACAGGTCATAGGTTACAGGTGACAGAGTTCAAAGCCTCTACCGATGTCCTAACTACCTTGGCTACAGCCATAACTGATTAAGCATTAACCATTGGCTAACCTAAGAGAAAAATGTAAGCGCCCCAAGCTTGTGCGGCTATGGCCAAAATGGTAGACCAAATGGGGTGAGGGCTATAAATGGTGGTTCCAGTTTGTGTTTGTACAGTCTGGATATCAATCCAAGGTGTTGCGCCGCGACGAAACCAGCCTGTAACAGTAATTTGCCGCCCAATCAAATCTGGAAGATGGACTTTCTGCCCCAAGCATAGCCAAGGAACGTGATGTAATTTCACTAAACCTGTGCTGGACTGCAAGATTAAGTCTTGCGCCAGAGAGTTCGCTGTGCCGGGACGACCTAATAATTTGCCCACCAGACAGACGCTTGTAGTATCAATGGGGATGGCGGAAGGATTGGCTAAGATGTTAGGTAAACTTTCATCAGCTTGCCAACTAGCAGTTTTGAGATTCGGAAAAAAAGCATTCATCCGAATGACTAAACCAATGCTAAAACCAATCAGTAAGCAACCACTAACAAAATTCCAATCTTCATAAATCCATTTCAAGTTCAAAAATTTGAGGCTGAAAGCGGTTTGCCAACTCAACCAAATCAATCCGGCAAATCCAAAACCTATGGGAATACCTAAAAATGGCGCGATTTGCAGTAAGAAGGATTGACGTGTTGTTTTAATAAACTGCTCACTATTAAAATGCACTTCGGTTTCTATGTGCCAGTGGCGGGCTATTTGACATAGCCATTGAATACGCTGGCCGAGTAAGGGGTGACTATTATTAATTGCCAGCCAGTGACGATAGGGATTGAGGTGATCCCACATCAGGGCAGATTCAAAGGAAATATGCCCGGCAATACTACCCAAAGATAGACTTTGTTGGTAGCTGATGGGCATGAGGAGATTTAAACTTTCTAATTGACAATTGGTGTGTTGTGATTGTTGGATATCATGGGCAATGCCGATCGCAATTTTTAAGAAAGCCCGAATTAAAGCGTTGGGATTACCCGTGATTTCGGCTGCTAGGCGATCGCTATAATAATGCCGCGATCGCGAAAACCATAAAGCCGTCCCCGTAAATAAACACCACATTCCATAGGCCAAACTAGCAAAAACGTTAAATGGCCATTGCCAAATCCCAGAAACGCTATTGCCCCATTGAGAAATTTGCTGATATAAGCGATAAATCGGCAAAGTCAGCAGCAATACCAGGGACATAACTAAATAATCGCCGTGGGCAATGTGTCCCAACTGAGTAGCATAGATGGTGGCAATTTCATCATCTGCCAGTTGATTTAATAGCCCTTGACTGACAACAATCCGCGCATTACGGGGCAAATTGCCGTAGGTTAAGACTATAGGTGTATTGATGGGGATAATTCGCAGGTGGGGTAATTGCCAGCGTTTTTGCTGACAGTAACGCTGGAGGACTCTGGCTGTTTCCCGACTGCGGCTGTGCAAGATATCTTTTGATAGGGGTTGCTGACTACAAAACCGAGTGAGTAACCAATCTAATAGCCACGGTGATAGGGCGATCGCACTAGCTAAAATGCCAATTACCACCAGCTTGGGGTCGCGGTAGAAAAACGGCAATGGTGCCAAATAGGGCAATTTGTCTAAAATTACATTCACCGATACCATTGCTAACTTCAAGAGAAACTCCATCACCCAAAACAAAGCGACGATGGTCAAGAGTGCTTGTAATCGCAAAGGCAGTAATTTCGGTTTACGTAAGGGTTGCCATACCTTAGCGCGTTTTGCTTGTCGCCAGTAAATATTTAGTTGTTGAGTTGGTGTATATTCATCTGACTCTGTAAACCGATTTTGTGAGGTTACAGGTGTTTCAATGAAGGTATTTTGATAATGATTTGAATGTACTGGTTTTTCCAGCAAAGGCTGTTGGATGCGTCCTGATGACACAGCCGATGAACTTGCTTTTGATGGTTGTGAAGATGCGGTAGAACTTTGACGATTTTCTACTTTTTTTTGTTGTTTACGTTTTGTTAAATGTGTTAAAGCGCGTTCTGCCCATTCTTGGACTTGGGGATTTTGGCTATCTCTCAGAGTTTGGCACAGGGCGATCGCCTTGCGGGCTTCGCCAGTGCGAGCATAAGCCATAACTAACCCAACACGAGCTTGTAAGCTAGTAGTGCTATTGCCTTTACTAATAGCCACAGGTTCTAGTTGAGCGATCGCTGTTTTGTAATCTCCCTGTTTGAGGGCAGTTAAACCAGCCTCCAAAGATGATTCAGAATATGAAGGCATAGAAATTCTGGCACTCCAATCTCTGCTAACTGATCGAATAAGGTAAAAGTAAAAAGGTAAAAGGCAAAAGTAAAGAAGAATAAAATTGCTCACCAGTACCTGGACTGCTGCGCCTCACGTTTTAGATATAAGATTTTCTTTTTACTTTTCACTTTTAGCTTTTGACTTTTGATCCACGGTGATATAACAACGCGACCCCGCGATGCCGTGGACATCAACTATACCCGATAAATAGGAGTCAGGAGTCAGAAGTCCGAAGTCAGGAGTCAGGAGTCAGAAGGGATTTATTCTGAATTCTGTATTCTGATTTCTGGATTCTTATTCAAGATTCCACTGATGATTGGCCATACAGTACCGGGGCGATCGCGCTTAATTTTAAATCTGGATGGTCTTCTTGTAACTGATGGCAATTCCATTCATTACGGAATAGCAACACTGGTCGATCCATGCTGTCTTTGACTGTGGTGGTGTTGAATAAACGTCCCACCTGATTCAACGCTTCCCACCCACCTGCTACCCAACGAGCGACGCTGTAGGGTAATACATCCAGAATGGTTTCTACACCATACTCATTTTGTAGGCGAAACTGCACCACTTCAAATTGCAACTGACCCACCGCAGCCAAAATTGGGTCGCGTTTGGCTTCATCAGTTGAGTACATAATTTGCACAGCACCTTCTTCGCGCAATTCCGAAATGCCTTTTTGAAATTGCTTAAATTTTGAGGGGTTGGGATTTCTCAGGGTAGCAAACAGTTCTGGTGAAAAATAGGGAATCCCCTCGTATTCCAACTTCTGCCCTGTGTAAATGGTATCGCCGATCGCAAAAACGCCGGGGTTGTTTAACCCGATGACATCACCTGGATATGCTACATCAATCGATTCCCGTTCTTGAGCAAAGAGTTTTTGCGGACGTGATAAACGTACAGCTTTGCCAGTGCGGGCATGATTGACTGTCATATCTTTTTCAAATCTGCCAGTGCAGACCCGGACAAAAGCGATGCGATCGCGGTGTTTTGGATCCATATTGGCTTGTAACTTGAAAACAAAACCCGAAAATTCCGGGTAGGTGGGGGGAACTTCACCAACGCTGCTGTTGTGAACACCTGGTTTTAAGGCACAGTCAAGGAAAGACTTGAGGAATAACTCTACGCCAAAGTTGGTCATAGCGCTACCAAAGAACACTGGAGTCATTTTGCCTTGATGCACCAATTCCAAATCTAGTTCCGGGCCGACTCCATCTAAAAGTTCCAGATCATTTTTGAGTTGGTAGTACAATTCTGCTTCTAGTAGTTGTTCAATTGTGGCATCACCCAAATCAACAACAGTATCCAGGGCTTCTTTGCTACCGTGGGCGCTACGTTCAAACAAGTGAATTTGTTGTTGCTGACGATCAAAAACACCCTTAAAGCGATCGCCCATCCCAATCGGCCAATTCACGGCGTAAGTCTGCAACCCTAGTTCCTGTTCAATTTCATCTAACAGTTCTAGAGGTTCTCTACCCGGACGGTCGAGTTTATTCACAAAGGTGAAAATCGGCAAACCCCGCAATTTGCATACTTCAAATAATTTGCGGGTTTGGGGTTCTAAACCTTTAGCCGCATCAATTAACATCACCGCATTATCGGCGGCGGCGAGAGTGCGGTAAGTATCTTCGCTAAAATCTTGGTGTCCAGGGGTGTCTAATAAGTTAATCTGACAATTTCGGTACTCAAATTGCAAAACAGTCGAGGTAATGGAAATACCCCGTTGTTGTTCCATCGCCATCCAGTCGGAGGTAGCTTTGCGCTGCGCCCGGCGGGCTTTTACTGCACCAGCTTCGTGAATCGCACCTCCGTACAGTAGTAGTTTTTCTGTCAGCGTCGTTTTACCCGCGTCAGGGTGCGAAATAATCGCAAAGTTACGTCGCAGTTCTACTGCTTGATGGAGTTCTGATTGAATTTCAGTTGACATAATTGACCTAAATGTACAGCTTACCTTGTTACTTTACTTAACTTAATTTTTCTCTACTTTAGTAAGTCTTTTAATCTTAAAACAACAAGGCTCGTGATAGGGTCAACAATAGTGCTGAGTACTGATTACAAAATTCTGCCCCCTAACCCCTCAAAGGAGAAACCTATGTACGACCCAGACAAGCGAAAGCTGTTATCTGCCTTATGTCATGGAGCGATTTTTTTGAGTACAACTTTTGTGTCAGTTGGGATACCGATCGCGATGCTATTTATTGCTAATGATCCGGTAGTGCTAGAAAATGCCAAAGAATCTATTAATTTTCACTTTAATGTGTGGATTTATGGAATTATTATTACAGCATTCATTTGGCTCACTTTTGGTTTGTTGTTTCCCCTAATTGGTATCGGCTATTTGCTGCATTGGGGGTTAACAATTTGGGCGATCGCCAGTGTGTTTACCAATCCCGATCAACCTTTCCGCTATCCCTTCATTTTCCGTGTTTTATAGCACATTCATGGTAGCTGCTCATCAAAGCTTGAACATTTTTAACAAAGAAATTCGCACAGCGATTTGCGGTTTAATGTCTTTATATCAGAATTAAAAATTAATATCTTTTTACTCAAACTGTTAGCTAGATGAAGTAGCAACCAAGTTGTAGAATACAAAATTGCCCTACAGCTTCATCAAGAGTAGGGCAAAGGACAGTTAAGCACTGTATTGTAGTTTGTCTGACAGTTGTAGAGTTTTTCTCTACTTTTGTGCCGCTTTGACTTGTGTCCATTACATCGTTTCCTTGCCAAAAATTATGTTTCCCATACAACGTCCCCGTCGTTTGCGTAGCCATCCCCAACTGCGCCGGATGGTACGTGAAACCATCCTCACCACCAACGATTTAATTTACCCGCTGTTTGCTGTACCAGGCGAGGGAATTGCCAAGGAAGTTAAATCTATGCCGGGAGTCTACCAACTGTCGGTAGACAAAATTGTGGAAGAAGCCAAAGAAGTTTATGACTTAGGCATTCCCGCCATTATTTTATTTGGCATTCCCGAAGATAAAGATATTGATGCTACTGGTGCTTGGCACGATTGCGGAATTGTCCAAAAAGCTGCCACTGCGGTAAAAACGGCAGTACCAGACTTAATTGTTATTGTTGATACTTGCTTGTGTGAATACACTAGTCATGGTCACTGTGGTTACTTGCAAGTAGGTGATTTAACAGGCAGAGTCCTCAACGACCCCACCTTAGAATTACTCAAGAAAACCGCCGTTTCTCAAGCCAAAGCTGGTGCAGATATCATCGCTCCTTCCGGGATGATGGATGGCTTTGTCCAGGCCATTCGGGCAGGATTAGATGAAGCCGGATTCCCAGATATCCCCATTTTGTCTTATGCTGCTAAGTATGCTTCGGCTTACTATGGCCCATTCCGCGATGCAGCCGATTCTACACCCCAATTTGGTGACAGAAGAACTTATCAAATGGACCCTGGTAATAGTCGGGAAGCCATTAAGGAAATTGAATTAGATATTGCCGAAGGCGCGGATATGCTCATGGTTAAGCCGGCTTTGGCTTATATGGATATTATCTGGCGGGTGAAGGAAGCGAGTAGCTTACCTGTGGCAGCTTACAACGTTTCCGGTGAGTATTCCATGATTAAGGCTGCGGCTTTAAATGGTTGGATTGACGAAGAGCGTGTAGTGATGGAAACCTTGACTGGCTTTAAGCGGGCTGGTGCAGACTTGATTTTAACTTACCATGCCAAAGATGCAGCTAGATGGTTGCGGTAAGTGCTTTTTGCTGAGTTATTATTGGGAAATCTCAGGGTTTGAGAGTGTAGGTGTTCAAAACCCTTACACCCTCAAACCCTTGATTTTTATTCTTATTGCTTAAGTCCTAATTTTATTAGTTTTAGCTTTGGTTAAGGTTGCATTGCCTGCCGCTGAAAATAGCAATATCATTCTCAAAATACACCGAACATAGAGCGATCGCTCACCAGAATGAAAATTAAGCAACCGCTTATATCAACAAAAATTAAACTCTATTAGAAGAATTCAACAATCGCCCATTTCAGTATCATCTGGGTGGTATAAAAAATTTATCAATATACTTTTAACCAATTGCTCACAGCAAGCATAGCAAAACAATTTATGAAATTTAACTATCTATTAACACCCGCACTGATTGGAGTTTCAGTGGCTTTTGTTCAACCACAAATGGTTGTGGCGCTTTCTTCTACGGAAGTCAGCAAAATCGCTAAAGCTATGACAGTGCTAATTGAAAATCAAAATGGTTCTGGTTCTGGGGTAATTATTCGCCGTGACGGTGAGACTTACACAGTGTTAACAGCGAAACACGTCATCGATAACCCAGATAAATATGCAGTTGTCACTCCCGACGATCGCCGTTATGAGTTAAAGTATGACACGGTGAAAAAGCTCCCAGGGGTAGATTTAGCTATTGGGCAGTTTAGCAGTAGTAAAACTTATCCTGTAGCGAAAATCGGCAACTCCGATGATATCAGCGAAGGTGCAACATCGTATGTCGCGGGGTTTCCTCGTCCAAGTGCGGCAATTTCTATCTCAATTTACAATTTCATTGAAGGGCGAATCACCGCCAATGCTTCTAAAGCCCTGCGTGATGGTTATGCTTTAGTTTACAACAACGACACCCTACCGGGGATGAGTGGCGGCCCGGTGCTGAATGAAAAAGGCGAATTAGTGGGGATTCACGGTAGAGGCGACACCGCAGAAAACTATCAAATTTCCGATAAAAATCCTGATGTAATAATTAAAACTGGCTTTAATTTAGGCATTCCCATTAATACTTTTTTACGCACCTTACCAAAAACTGAGGTAGGTGCAGTCAGTCAGCCTAAGCCCACCGCGCCAAAGGCAGATGACTTTTACATTCAGGGCGGGGATAAGTATAAAAAAGGTGATTACAAAGGGGCAATTGAAGCTTATAACCAAGCAATTAGCATCAATCCCAAGTATTCTTATGCTTACAATGACAGGGGAAATGCGCGTTATTATTTAGGTGATAAACAAGGTGCATTAAAAGATTACAATCAAGCTATAAAAATTAATCCTGAATATGCCTTTGCTTACTATAATCGCGGCAATATTCTCTATGATTTTGATGATAAAAGAGGGGCGCTGGCTGATTATAACCAAGCTTTGAAACTTAATCCTAATTATTCTTCTGCTTATAATAATCGGGGTAACTCCCACTATGCTTTAGGCGATAAACAAAGGGCGCTGGCTGATTATAACTTAGCAATTAAAACTGATCCGAGTAATTCTGAAGCTTATTACAATCGGGGAAATACTCGCGCTAGTTTAGGCGATAAGCAAGGGGCAATAACTGATTACAATCAAGCGATTAAGCTTAACCCTAATTATGCTTTTGCTTACAACAACCGTGGCAATACCCGTTATGATTTGGGTGATTATCAAGGCGCGATCGCCGATTATTCCCAAGCGGTGAAAATCAACCCTAATCATTCCTCCGCTTACAACGGTAGGGGTAATGCTCGTTATTACTTGGGCGATAAACAAGGCGCACTGAACGATTACACTTTAGCCTTGAAAGCTAATCCTAACAACGCCGAAGCTTATTATAACCGAGGCAATGCTCGCTCTGATTTGCAAGATTCTCAAGGAGCGATCGCCGATTATAACCAAGCAATTAAACTGAATACTAACTATTCTGCTGCTTACAACGGCAGAGGGAACGCCTTTTATTATTTAGGTGAAAAGCAAAAGGCACTTGCAGATTACAGCCAAGCCATCAAAATCGATATTAATAATTCTGAAGCTTACTATAACAGAGGCAATGTTTCCTTTGATTTAGGCAATAAACAAGGAGCGATCGCCGACTATACCCAAGCGATTAAAATTAATCCTAATTATGCTTATGCCTACAACAATCGCGGCAATACTAAGTATGATGTAAATGACTTGCAAGGAGCCTTAGCTGATTATAATCAAGCCTTAAAGCTGCTGCCTAATTATGCCTTTGCTTACTACAACCGAGCCAACGTTTACAAAAACCTGGGAGACTTAGAAGGTGCGATCGCCGATTATAATCAAGCAATTATCAATAACTCTAACTATGCCCAAGCCTACCACAACCGCGGTTTAGCTCGTTATGATTTAGGCGAACAGCAAGCAGGTATTGGTGATTTAGAAATAGCAGCTAATTTGTATAAATCACAAGGAAACGCATCTGCGTATCAGCAAGTTTTGGAATTAATTAGAAAACGTCAGCGTTAGATTTGACTAATTCGTAATTAAATTTATCCCTGTTCTGCCACTTTTCGAGATAAGCAAGTAGTAAATAAGTGAAATCATCCAGAAGCAAAAAAACGTTTAAATTGATTCAAGTTATGTCAATTTAAACAACTTTTCCGCGTTTAAATGATAAATCTTTTGCTTATCAGCATCACTCATCGGTGTACTTTCTATACCTTCCACAGCCTTAGCTGTAGATTCATAAGGATAATCGATCGCAAATAAAATTCGGTCAGCCCCCAAGACTGAAAGCGCAAACGTCAATGCTGGTGGCCAGTTGACACCGCTGGTAGCAATTACAAAGTTATCCAAAAAATATTCGCTGGGTTTCTTTTGCCGCTGTTTGATTTGACTCGAAGTATCTAACTTCGTCCAGGTTTGATTAGCGAAACGACCATCAATGCGTTGCATCTTCAGCTACTCGTTCAAGCGCCAATGTTAGGGGTTGACCAATATCTACGAAATCAAATTCGCCATCATGAAAACCAACCGACACACGGCTGAAAAAATCCCTCTGTGGTGGTGTTAAACTTTCTACTGTCACTTTTCAAGTGGCAGCATTTGCTGCACCAAAGCTGGTCACAATAGACAACGATGCAACCAATCCCGCTAGTAAACCTTTGCTGAGTTTGTTTAAGTGTATGTATTTATTTGTCATAATTTTTTTAAAGGCAAGCCACTCAAAAAATATCATGAGTTCAGTAATTTTTCTCATGTAATTTTGTATATAAAAGTCTAGTTAAACTCTGATAAAGAATTTGCAAGGTTTATACTAAAATAAGCCTTGTATTGTAGAATAGACCCTCTCTCGTGAGAGACCTACCATAATTAGCTTTAGCTGAATAATAATGCTACCTCTTTACTCTCCATTGAACTGGAGAGTTTATTATAAGATTCAGTAATCGTATCTCACGCACAGTTTGGTAATTATGTTAGCCTCAGCCGAAGCAAAACAAATTGGTGTAGTTGCGAAGGAAAGCGGCGTACCAATTAAAACTATTCGCTACTATGAAGAACTTGGTCTACTCAAATCATCAGGCAGAACCGAAGGTGGATTTAGATTATTCAACTCTGATGTTTTAGAACGACTACATTTTATTAAACGCGCTCAAAGTTTAGGCTTAACTTTGTCAGAAATTAAGGAATTTTTAAATGTTCATGACAGAGGAAAATTACCTTGTGAACACATCAAAATTAAATTAGAAGACAAGGTAAAAGCTATTGATGCACAAATTCAGCAATTACTTATCCTAAGACAAGAATTATCAGGATTACTGTCTGGTTGGGAAATCAAGCCTGATAATTCGCATTCAACTATTTGTCCCATTATTGAAAATGAGTCAGAATTTAATGACCCGATCCCGCACTGATGATGGCGATCGCACTACTCATACCTTTATACAAATCCAGGAATAGCGATCGCATCACTAATTCTGACAAGCAACTAAACAAAACGAGCGTGGAGGGATTTGAACCCCCGACCCACAGAACCGGAATCTGTTGCTCTATCCACTGAGCCACACGCCCTTAGTCTTCTGGATTATAGCATGGCTGTGATCAAATTTGCCTGGGAGTTAACATCAAATTTAAAGAAAATCAGCCGGGTTAATGGGTGTACCACGGCGGCGGACTTCAAAATGTAGGTGCGGCCCGGTAGAGAAGCCAGTAGAACCGACAGCAGCGATCGCCTGTCCCCGTTGTACGCCTTGTCCTTCAGACACAAACAATTCGCTGGTGTGTCCGTAGAGTGTCGTTAATCCGTTTCCGTGGTCGATGATTACGGCTCTACCATAGCCACCATACCACCCAGCAAAAATGACAGTTCCCGAATCGGCGGCGCGAATTGTACTACCATAACTAGCAGCAAAATCCAAACCTGCGTGAAAGCGGCGATAACCCAGAATTGGGTGTACCCGCCAGCCAAAGGGACTGCTAGTTGGTGCATTGCTAGGATAAGCAAACATTCCTGTTCCGCGAATAATAATGCTGTTGCGGCTGTTAGTTTTGCTGCGTCCTTCTAAGGCGGCGACTTTTTCTTCAATCAAGCTTTCCAGATTGTGGGAATCTCTTTCTAATTGATTTTCGGCGGTTTCTAAGGCGAGGCGATCGCTATTTAAGCGTTGAATGAATTCTGATTGTGACTGCGCTTGGGTTTGATAATCGGCTTTTTGTGCTAATAATTGCTGACGAATCAACGCAATTTCATTTTTTTGCTGTTCTACATCTGTTTTTTGCTGATTGATCTGGAGTGCTTGGAGGTTGAGTTTTGCTAAAATTTTCTGGTCTGCCTGATACACTAACTTTAATTGATGACGACGACTGATAAAGTCACTAATATTATGACTTTGCATTAAAACTGCCCACCCTTGACTAGCGTGCGATCGCTGGAGATAACGTAACCTGGCAACTGTGGCGACTTGTCGTTCTTCATAAGTACGTTGCGCTATGGCTAAATCAGCTTCTAGCTTTTGGAGGCGTTGGGTGGCTTGGGTTAACCGCGATTCACTATCTTGAATTTGATTATTTGTGGTGTTGAGATTTTTGTTGATGCCAGTTAAGCGATTTTGGGCTGCATTTTGCAAATTAGTCAAGCGATCGCGTTCCTGAATCACATTCTGGCGTTCTTGATTAATTTGTTGCTGCTGTTGTCGTAAAGTATCAACTGATGCTGATGTTGTTGCATATCCTGCCGATACTGAAATCAATACCAAACACACACACAAAACATAACCCAATCCCAGAAAAATGATCTTTAATGCTCTCATAGCGTGAGCCTAACCAAAGCAATGCTGCGAAACACTATGAGTATTCCCAAATTTCTCTTGTTTTGCTCAAAGTGCTATTTCTTGTCGAATATCTGAGAAGCTTGTATGAAAGTGGCGATCGCATTCCTAATGTCAGCTGTCGCATTCGCAATGTGAGTCATCGCATTCGTAATGTCAACCGTCACATTCACAATGTAAGCGATCGCATTCGTAATGTCATCTGTCGCATTCGCATTGCAGGCCAATTTTATAATTACATATAGCAATCTTATGTGATTTGGAAAAATTACTTTTGCTCAGAAATAGATAGATTGTATGAAAGCACGTATAGCAATTCTCTTAATTACTTTAGTTTTTCCAGGCGTTGTAGTAGTAGGAACATCACTTTATTGGTTTAACTTAGACTACGCAGCACTTCAAAAAGCTGAGAAGTATGTGCAAACATTGGTAGAAGAAAACAAAGTCAATGATAGGCAGCTAGAATACGCTTACCATCGTGCTTTTATTCATCGCATCAATGTATTCGCCGATGGTACGTGGGGACTACTAGGCGGTGTCATCACAGCCCTGGGAATACATGGATTAGTAACGATTAAGGAAAAGCCATAAAGAAAATATCTATTGTGAATAAGAAGATCCCCGCCTTCTTTAAGAAGTCTGGAATTTGAAGTCCAATATATAGAACTTACCTAACCTGAGTTCGGGATAAGAAAAAGGACAGGTAGTAAGCTGAAAATAACAACAAATCCAGCAGCCTGTCCTATGTTTAGTTTAGATGCTTTGTTCTGTCATGTAGATGATTTCTGTAAAGCGTTTG
>NZ_JADEWI010000060.1 GCF_015207705.1 Nostoc sp. LEGE 06077 | reverse complement strand
TAGATGAATTGAGGCATTTTATCTGGAAGCGTTTAGAGAAATTCAACACATCAATCGTTGCTTCTATTACAGGTTGGGATTTTATTCTTGATGCTTTATTTGCATCAGATTTTTCGTGAATTGGTATGACACCCTGATCTCAGCCCTTGATTTTTTTGATCAACGCAAAGTTCTACTTGAGATACTCATAGGTCATCTGGTAAGTGTGATAGTAAATCTAGCAAGCACCTAGCTCATTGGTGATTAGTATGTCACAAAATTCCGATGCCCCATCTTCTTCGGCTACACTTCGGGCGATCGCCCAAACATTCCGTCTCACAGGTTGGATTAGTTTTTGGATTCAGCTAGTACTAGGTGTCGTTTCCAGCATAATTGTCCTGCTCTTTGCCATTTTTTCCCAAAGAACAGGTAGTCCTAGTAATAATCCTGGGACTGGTTTTGGAGTCTTTTTAGCGATTTGTGGACTAGTTATTTTGGCTGCGGGTATTTATTTGGCTTTCCGTTACACCAGAATTGGCAGCCAATTGCAATCTTCCAACCCTAGTAACCGCCCGCGTAAAAGCGAAACCTTACAGGTATTACGCTTAGGTCTATGGATCAATTTAATTGGCACATTGGTCACACTTTTAGGAGCGCAGGCGATCGTTGGGACATTAGTGGCTAGGTCGATATCTCCGCAAGCCATCACTACGCAATTTTTTGATCCAACTCGGATTATTAGCGGTCTTGATATGCTTGTAGTTCAGGCAAACACCAACACCGTGTCAGCACACTTTGCAGGATTGGTCTCGTCGCTTTGGCTAATGAATCGTATCAACCGCCAATAATCTTCTAGACAAATTTCATATTTTCCTAACAGTAAGCAAAAGTTTATCTTTAACCTTTCCGAAACTCACTTACACAGATTTGTAAGAAACAAATATAGTTGTTAAAAAAACTTTCTACTCATAAGTAGTATCAAAGCTTACCTAGGATGAAATTTATCTTTTGAGGATTTCGGTATTATGGCAAATTCATCTTATACAAGAGGAAACCAACCAAGACACAATTTTGATCAAAATGCTTGGAGATTTGGTGTACAAGTGGTCTTTAGTGCTGTTGTGTTAGGACTCTGTATTGTTCAGTTGGTTTCCAAACCAAGTAACGATCAAAATACTGCACTATACTGGGGCGGTGTAACTAGCGTATTAGCATACTGGTTGCCTTCTCCAGGACAGAACAGAGAAGATAAAGAGCAAATGACAATTAACACCAGAACATTCACAGCTACTGACAGTAATGGACAAAGTGGAAACGATAGCATCTTGGCTCAGAGTAATTCCACAACAGTGACAACAGACTCTCAAAATTGATGATTGGGCTATAAATGAAGAATTCAGAAGTCAAGTGTTTAGTCGGACATGATATCAATGGATAAATTAGTTATGCTGAACTACTTCTAAATTCTGACTTCTAAACGGCAGTTGCTTTATGCCTGGAAACCCGTCCACCGCACTGCCTCCTCCTGTGTGCTGAATTCTTACAAAAAATCTTCATCCTCAGAATTACTATCCCAATTAGAAGCATTATTAGAACGGTAAACTTCGGTTTTGGTGCGGCGGTTTTCCTGTCTTATGGCTTCTCGTTCTCGTAATGTTAGCTGTTGCTTGTCGGGAATGGGCAACCTTTCCATTGGGCGCTTAGAGGATTTTTGACGAGTAAAGGTCTTCCAGGCAGTTTTCATCCCAACAACCAGACTACGAGTACCAACTTGAAGATTTTGGGCTTGTTTTTTTGCCCCATCAATGCCTTGGTCAACTTGTTTGACAACTTGGCCAGCACTTTTGACACCTTCGCTAACATCATTGGTTAAGTCAGTGATTTCAATACCAGTGTTGCGGATGGAGTTTAAAGTAGGTGGTAACTCCCGCGAAAGGGTGTCAAAAAACTTTTCTGCACTGCGGGCGGCGCGTGCTACTTCTTGTAAAGCGGGTATAGCCGCCACTAAAACAGCAGTTAAACTGGCGGCGACTAAGAGTAGGGATAGTCCCAACCAAAATAGGGGGTCAATCACGGTTATGCTATTTACGAGCGTTCCGAAGGTTGGGGAAGCGAATCTGAGTCTTCTTCAGTTGTTTGCCGATTCAAGACTTGACTTTCGCGCTGACTAGCATCTATACCAGCGGCGATCGCTTCCTTTAGTCTATCTAAAGTTTCATCCCAGTTACGTAATGCGTTGGCAGAAAGACGATCTGCCTGTATTTGCACACTTGTTGATAAATCTTCTGCTAATTCTGGGATGGCATCAGCAGATTTTTTCAAAAGTTTACGCGTTTCGCGTCCTGTGCGCGGAGCAATTAGCAAACCGGTTAAAGCACCGATGGTCGCTCCTAGCATCATACCGCCAATAAAGACTCCAGAACGGTTATTAGACATCTGAATTGTTTCTCTCCTTACACCCATTTTAGGTGGGTTGTTTCCCCTTGGTATAACCAGAATGATTTTATCGAGTTAATTTATCGTGACAATTTATCAACTAGAAATGTTGCTATTGTTCATTCCAGTTTTGGTGACTGTTTTTCTGAGCCAGAAAAAATTGGATTGACGAACATAGCGTTTCCCTAATCGCTGCCCTAACAATAGCAGATTAACAATTTGGCGCACTTGCTGGATTTTGAATTGTAGAGATTGGTTTCTCAGGCGGAGGTTACGGAGATTTTGCTGACTAATATCAAGATTTTGAGGGGTTTGAGATAGCAGAGTCTGGCTACATTTTTCATAGAAAGTTAACCTATCAGCGATGAATGCTATTCGCTGCTTAATTTTCCACACTTGCCAAGCTATGTAGAACAGCAGCAAGGAAATGAAGGTGTTAATGATGACAACTAATGTAACCATTGTTGAGGTTCATAAAAATTTGATTTGTTTGAGTTGGATGGCAAGCGATCGCTCTAAATTAAACTTGGGGAATAAGCGATCGCTGATAATAAAATTAATCTGATTGGCAAAATACCGATGGAAACTCTCACCCTCAACATACCACCCGCAGTAGGTTTGACAGACGAGCAGTTTTATCAAATATGTCTAGCCAATGATGAATGGCGCATAGAACTTACTGCTGAAGGCGAATTGATAATTATGCCCCCAACTGGCGGCGAAAGCGGTATCCGAAATTCAGGCTTGACAGCTAAAGTTTACATTTGGAATGAACAAGCCAAGCTAGGCAAAGTTTTTGACTCTTCTACAGAATTTCGCTTGCCAAATGGTGCTTATCGTTCACCGGATGTTTCTTGGGTAAAGCAAGAACGTTGGGATGCGCTGACACCTGATCAACGGCGACGCTTCCCGCCAATCTGCCCTGATTTTGTAATTGAATTACGTTCTCAAACTGATTCTCTCAAAAAACTGCGTGCCAAAATGCAAGAGTATCGAGATAATGGTGCGTGGTTAGGTTGGTTGATTGACCCTATCACACCTTTAGTAGAAATTTATCTTCCTGGTGTTGAGGTTGAAGTGATCAATTTCACCTTTGAACAACCACCTACACTGTCTGGTGAAGATGTTTTACCAGGATTTATCTTATCTTTAACTCAAATACTGAATCCTTGAGATTTTGGAGAAATGCAACAACATATTCAATCCCTTCTCATGAAAAGGAATTGAATATGAGAAAAGTTAACTTTGCTGTTAAAAACTAGAATCGGAATGTAGTCCGAACGATGCCAGTGTAGATTGTATCGTTGTTGGTGTTATGTTCGGGGTTAAATATTACCAGCAATCCGGGTGTAATTGAGATATTGTCATTCACTTGGTAGCGATACAATGCTTCTATCCGGTAGGAAGTATCAGAGTCTTCCCGACGGGCGCTAGTAGGGGTACGCACATTTTCGCCAAAGTCATTGTCTGTGACTTTCGGTGGTTGACCGAAGATAATCCCACCTAAGTTACCTTTTTTACCCAAGTCTGGGAAAGCGAGAGTAACTGCCCAATTCCAGATATCTGCTTGATCACCACGATTGACATTAGGTGAAAATGTAGTTTCGGCGATCGCGCTAGTATACCCAACCCAACCAGACAAGACAAATTTAGGATTTAAACGATAGCTGGCTTGAAAACTATAGTGATTGGCAGAAGTGGCGATTCCACGGGGACTTGCAGCCGTACTTCCAGCGCCAGCGCCAAAGGGCTGGTCAGCAAAGGAACCACCATAAAGCCCGGAAACTGCCACATCATTATTAGCACCGCTAAAGTAGGAGTGGGCGTAGGTTAATCCTAATGAAAGGTCTTTGTTCGGTTGGAATGCCAATTGTGCTAAAGCGCCATAACTACCATCGAATAAACCTCTTCCCGCAGTGGGATTATCTCCTCTTCTAGCAAGATAACCGCCAGATAAAGTAATCGCATCGCTGAGTTTGTAGTTCACACTAACTCCTGAACCAAAACCAGCACCTGAACCAGTGTTACTGGCGCGATAGATGGGGGAAAAACGACCAGCGCGGGAAATTGCACCTAAAGGAATTGATGCTAACAAGGGGTTGAAGTTGTTGAAGTTGTCGTAAAATTCTCCCCCAATTGCGTCAACAATCACGTTGAGTTTGTCACCTACGGGGAAGCGATAAAATAATTTACCAAGTATAAACTCGTTATTGGTGCTGCCATCCCAAGAGAGACGGGTCATGCTTGTACCCGAAACTGCATTGTTAACGGCGGTGTTATTCGCTTCTAAACGCGTTAATAGTTGGTCTTTACCAGTAAAGCTAGTCACGAAGTTGAGTCGGATGCGATCGCTAAATATTGTATTATTTGTCAAACGCACGCCACCTGTGGCCCCTGCTCTAATTCGGTCGGAGTCTATGGCTCTATCTTCACCAAACACACCCCCCACACTAAAAATTACCTCTCCATTGAATTTGGTGGTGGTGGAAAATTGCTGATTTTCTAAGATAGCAGTGCGATTTTCTAAGCTATCAACTCTTCCTCTCACTTCTGTCAGAGTATCAGCAAAATCTGTTTGCAGTTTTTGTAAAGTTGCTAAGTCTTCTTTGGTTACTAAGTCTGCTTTACTACTGGCAATCAATTCATTAACTCGATTCAAACAAGCATTCAAACCTGCGGCAAATTCATAACGAGTCAGGGCGCGATTGCCGCGATAGGTGCTATTTGGGTAGCCTGCAATACAACCATAACGCTCAACTAATGATTGCAATGCCTGGAATGCCCAATCTGTAGGTTGTACATCTGTCAGTTGCGATACGGATGTTACTTGACCTTGAATCTCGTTTTCCGAGTCTGCAATATTTGTCTCAGAAATTACATTGCTTTGGATTGTCGGATTGGCAGATACAGTTGTTGCCGCGATCGCATTCAACCCTATAACTATCGATGTTATCCCCAAGGAATGACACACAATATCAGACATTATTGAAATTGTCCAGTAATATTACTCAGGTTTTTCGTATCAATTACTGTATGTCTAAATATTCATCTTAAAAGTATTGAGCTATACAAAAAAATATTTTTCCTTTTGTTGGATAAAAATTTTAAAAAAGTCCAAAAATACTTTTATATAAGCTTTTCAACATATTAAGACAAAGAGATTTAGCTAAACACATCAATTCTAATAAAGCATGATTTTGATGTATTTTTTACATCACATATTTTTACAAATGATAAAGCAGCAAAATTCTGCGTCTCTGCCGTCTTTGTAGAGTGGTATCCTCAGCAATGAGTCCAACATCTCTAATTTTCTAAATCAGGAGATACAAAAGATGTCCGTTAGCAATTCACCAACCCAACTCAAACGCGAATTAGGAGTTGTTGGTGCAACACTGATGGGATTAGGTTCGATTGTCGGAACAGGTGTATTTGTCAGCATCTGGATCGCGGCGGGGATAGCTGGGCCGGCGGTAATTCTGGCGGTGGTAATTGGGGCAATTGTGGCAACTTTTAATGGTCTGAATAGCGCCCAGTTAGCTGCTAATCATGCTGTTAGTGGTGGGACTTATGAATATGGTTATAAGTACCTGACTCCGGCTTTTGGTTTCACCGCAGGTTGGATGTTTTTAGTAGCCAAGACCGCTTCGGCTGCTACCGCCGCTTTAGGTTTCGCTGGATATTTTTTGAATATTTTGGGGTGGAATAGCAGTTGGGTTGTACCCGTGGCTGTATTAGCCGTGTTAGTTATGACTGTAATTGTGTTAAGCGGGATTCGGCGGTCTAATTTGGCTAATACGGTAATTGTTTCCGTCACCTTACTGTCTTTAGGATTATTTATCCTAATTTGTTTACCTCGTGCAGCGACTACGGGTATGGCAAATTTGACACCTTTTTTTACTAGTTCTCCAGGGGCGATACTTCACGCCAGCGCCTTGATGTTTGTAGCTTACACTGGTTACGGTCGCATTGCCACAATGGGAGAAGAAGCGCGATCGCCTAGAGAGACAATTCCCAAAGCGATGATTATTTGTTTGCTGCTGACAATGCTGTTATATGTAGTTGTCGCAACTGTTGGTATTGGGGCTGTAGGGGCAGATTTTTTAAGTGATGCTACAGGAAAAAGCAACGCAGCACCTTTAGAAGTTGTCGCCCGTAGTATTGCAGGTTCAGGTGCAGCTTTGGTCTTAGCCGTTGGGGCGATGACTGCTATGTTAGGTGTGCTGCTGAACTTGATTTTAGGCTTATCTCGCGTGTTGTTGGCGATGGGTCGCCGTTCCGATGCGCCGAGATTTTTAGCCAGATTAAACCGCGAACAAAATTCCCCATATTGGGCTGTAGTGGTGGTGGGAATTGCGATCGCGCTTTTGGTATTTTTAGGTAATGTCAAAACTACTTGGTCGTTCAGCGCCTTTAGTGTTTTAATTTATTACGCAATTACCAACTTAGCTTCTCTCAAACTCACTGCATCGGAGAGATTATATCCAATATGGGTAGGCTGGTTGGGTTTGTTATCTTGTTTATTTCTAGCCTTTTGGGTAGAGTCTGCTATCTGGCAAGTTGGTTTAGGATTGATTGTGGCTGGGTTAATTTGGCACAAAATCCGGCGTAGAGTAGGTGAGAGATTATAGGTTACAGGGGACAGGTGAGAGGGGTATAGAGAATACTTCAAGCTTGACTATGAAATCTATGCCAAACCTGCTTGAAAAATTTGGGTTGGGGTGAGATTCAATTCCGGGAAAGTTTGGGAGATAAGTCGGTCATCATCTCGAAACTTACTGATTTGATATTCTCCATCAACTAAATTACAAACCGAGATTGTCGGTTGTTTAGGATTCCCGATAAAATTGCGTCCACCCAACGCCGCATAGTCGATAATCCAATATTCGGGGATACCCATCTCTTCGTAATCAGCAAATTTTAAGTAGTAATCGTCCCGCCAGTTGCTTGATACAACCTCAATTACCAAAGGTATCGATGTACCTAAACTGATGGTAGATGCTTTTTTCCATAATGGTTCATTAGCCAAATTTGCGCGATTTAGTACCAACACATCGGGAAAATAACCAGAATTTTTTTCCAGAGGTCTGACGATAGCTTGATTAGGGACAAGATAGGGAAGTTCTAATCGGTCAATTGCAGCACTAATCTTTATTGTCAAAAAACCCTTGACTTCCTCATGGTCTCCTACTGGTTGTGCCATTTCAACAATACTTCCATTATGTAATTCGTAGCGTACCCCGGAATTTTCAGATAGGCGATCGATGAATTCCTCAAAGGTTACTAGCTTTGGTATGGCGTGAGTCATAAATAATAGAGGATTACGGCTTGAAAATATTATCTCTAATCTAGTGGATTGCTTTATCTTGGCAATCTCAAAATATAGCAAGATAATTGAAGTGCAAAAATTTAAGTATGTAGTTAAATCGTGACAAGCCACGAAGAGAGTCATATTGAATCACAAATAACCTGTGATATGCTCCTTAGCTTAATGCAAAAGCAAATTTTGGATATTGAGCGTAAAGAAGCAAAGAATACTTGTGCAATCTTTCATCAAAAAGGTAATCGATTTTTATTCCTGTACCACCGAAAAAACAGTCCAAATTTAAGAATTTATTTTCGTGCTGAACCTAATTCAGAATTACATCTTCCACTTAACATAAATCTCCAGAAACGAACAAAAATTAATAATGCTTGGGAGAAAAATTTTCCTTACTTTTTTGAACTTTCACCATTTGATAATTTGGAGGAAGTTTCTAAGTTTCTCCTTAAGGAAGCTTATCCGCTTTCCTTAAAATCTGCTTCATCAATATTGAAAAAAGAACAGCCTGAACTATCTAAGCAGCGTCAATTAGTTGAAGCTGAAGGTTATTTCAATGCTGAAAATATTGAAAACGCAAGGCGACGAGTAAATACTTCTATTGTTCAGCGACAAGGACAAGCAGAGTTTCGGCGTAAACTGTTAGAAGCCTATAATTGTCAATGTCCAATAACAGGGTGTAATGCTGAACCTGCTCTCGAAGCAGCACATATCATTCCATATAAGGGTACTGAAACTAATCACATAGCTAATGGTTTGCCATTAAGAGCAGATATACATACTCTTTTCGATTTACATTTGCTATCTATTGAACCAGAGACACATAAAATTGTCCTTTCTCCTGAATTGTTAGCAACTTCCTACATAGAGTATATGGGTCAAAGTGCGTCTTTACCAAAACAGAAAATCACACAACCAGACCCAGTTGCTTTAGCAAAACATTATGAGTTATTTCTGCAAAAGTGTTCACAAAATAACCTTTAGTAACCTGATGATTCTGGTGCAGTGGATTGATCGAATTAGAAGAATGCCAACCTCTACATGAAAAATGCGATCGCTAACAATAGTACAGCACTACACCAGTTACAAGGATAAACGAGAATTTCAAAAAGCGATGTCTTACGACAAGCCGCAGAGTGTCTACGTATATTAGCAACAAAACTACCAAGGTACAGGTTCACCCAAATGGAAGAAGCCGCCACTTGGCCCATCATCAGGAAGAATAGCTAACTGAACGCCCGTTTTTGCTCCCTCGCTAATGTCCATCATTGCGCCTTCACCACCTAATTCTGTTTTTACCCAACCGGGATGAGCGCTGTTTACTTTGACTGGTGTATTACGTAGCTCATGCGCTAAGTGAACGGTGAAAGAATTAACTGCTGCTTTGGAAGCATTATAGGCAAAGGGTTTGGCATCATAGATAGGCGAATTCGGATCGGCATGAAGTGTGAGTGAACCTTCAATGCTGGCCATGTTTACAATCCGACCGCTTTGGCTTTTTAAAATTAACGGCAATAACGTTTGAGTTACTTCCACTAAAGCAAAAAAGTTAGTCTCAAAGGTTTTACGGATAATGTCTAGGGAAATATAACTTGCATTACTGATAATCCATCCCTCATCCAGTATTACCCCTGCATTATTGATGAGAACATCAAGTTTGCCAAAGCGATCGCCAATGTATTGAACAACTTCCTGAATTTGGCTACTGTTGTTAATATCAAGTGCGATCGCTTCAGCCAATAATCCTTCATTTTGGAGAGTCGTTGCTGCTGTTTGCGCCGCTTGGAGATTACGACCTGCAATCAAAACTGTTAATCCATGCTGGGCAAGTTGGCGACTCATTTCAAATCCCAGACCTTTGTTTGCGCCAGTAATCAATGCAATCTTGCCATTCGATTCATTGTTAACCATAGATTCCTCGTTTCAGGCAGATACTTACATCGGTCAGAGCGACTATACCATGAGATTAAAATGCCTGAATCTAGACAATTGGCTAGTTTTTGGTGCTTGTAAACTTAAAGTTTAAATTTATGAAAAACCTTACTCAAGATAGTTGTTAATTTCGGAAAACTATGATTCATCTGCAAATTCACACAAAAATCTAAAACCGCTTATCATGGGTGAGATTATCATTCAGACGAGAACAGAGGTTTTGATAATATGGTGGCTGATGTAATGACAAATTCAGTTCCCGTTACTGTTTTAACTGGCTATTTAGGAGCAGGTAAAACAACTTTACTCAATCACATCCTCACTTATGAACACGGTAAAAAAGTTGCTGTGATTGTGAATGAATTTGGGGAAGTGGGCATTGATAATCAATTGGTTATTGATGCAGATGAAGAAATTTTTGAAATGAATAACGGTTGTATTTGTTGTACAGTCCGCGGCGACTTAATCCGCATCATCGGTAATTTGATGAAGCGACGTGATAAGTTTGACCATTTAGTAATTGAAACTACTGGTTTAGCTGATCCTGCACCAGTGATTCAGACATTCTTTGTCGATGAAGATATGCAAAGTCAACTGTCTTTAGATGCAGTGGTAACAGTCGTAGATGCCAAGCATATCTGGCAACATTGGGATGCAGATGAAGCCCAAGAACAAATTGCCTTTGCGGATGTTATTTTACTTAATAAAACTGATTTAGTTAAACCAGAAGAGTTAGAAGAATTAGAAAAGCGGATTCGAGGAATGAATGCGATCGCTAAAATCTATCGCACCCACAACTCAGAATTATCAATGGATGCGTTATTGGGCGTACAAGCTTTTGATTTGAATCGCGCTTTAGAAATTGACCCCAATTTTTTAGGCGAAGATGCTCATGTACATGATGAAAGCGTTTATTCTGTGGCTTTAGTCGCCCAAGGCGCTCTGGATGGGGAAAAATTACACGCTTGGATGAGTGAATTATTACGTACTCAAGGTACAGATATTTTTCGGATGAAGGGTATTTTAAATATTGCTGGGGAAGACAATCGCTTTGTATTTCAAGGGGTACACATGATATTCGATGGTAGACCAGATAGACCTTGGAAACCAAGCGAAACCCGGAAAAACGAATTAGTTTTCATCGGGCGGAATTTAGATGAAGCCAAACTCAAGCAAGATTTTTTGGCTTGTCTTGTGTAAAGAGTGCTGAGTGCTGAGTGGGTAGTAATTAAATACTTTCTCTGCTCTCTACACTCTACACCCTTACACCCTTACACCCTTGTTTTAATGTTTGTCCGACAAGATTGGTTCTGTTGCTACATCACCTAAGCGGATGTTGGCTAACAAATCTTGCCATTGTGTTTTCAAGGCTTGATCTTGAGGATTTTCTTTTCTTAGCTGTGCTAGTGTTGTGATTGCTTCGTGCCAAATACCGTTTCTGGCATAGATGGCAAACTGTTGTAAAGGTGTTGCTGTTTGTAGTTTTTGGGTAATTTCTCGACTGAGGTTAACTCTTTTGACTACTCCTTCAACGTAAATAGGCGGTGATTGTTCTTGTTTATCGCAAGAAACAGTCAAGAACCAACGGTATTGTTGATTAACCGCTAACCCAGGAGTATTAGAAGGAAGAGAAATACTCATGATTCCTGGATGAGTTGGCAAAGCTATTGGTTGCTTATACAAGTCCTTTGATTGCTGATCTTGCAGGACAAACATAGCGGGAAGATTCACATTTTGGGAATATGGCACATAAAACCAAAATGTTGGGTGTGCTGATGTCGTCAATGACCAAACATTTGTCACTGAAGGCGATTCTTGAGTAAAGGGTACTAAAGCAGTCAAATCTTGTTGGACTTGGGGACAAGAACCGCGTTTCGCACCACCTAGCACCCTACCCCCAGGCGGTGGATCGGCGGGGGGTTTAGGTGGATTAAAATTCACTTGTTGGGATACAGTGTTCATATTTTGACTAGCCATTGGCATTGGTGTTGCTGCTAGTACCAAGGGTTGGCTAGTTAAAAAACCCGCGTAGGCCAGAGTTAATCCAAATAATAGTCTCATCAGTTGTAAACTCCAGTTTGTGTGTGGCTGAGACAGTTGAGTTTCCGGCGGTTAATTCTTCATTTTTTCAAGTTTTGCCAAAAGTTTGATGTGCAGTTTTGCAGGGAAATTACACTGGCTGTGCCTACCAGCAATAAAGCTGAAGGGACAAAAGGTACCCATATACCGCAGATTAATAGACTAAGACACAGTAAATAAAGTATGCCAGAGGTAATACCTAATGCTAAGGCCAACAAAGGTAGCCTTCGCCACTGCCAAACCAGTAATCCCCCAGCTATAGACCAACCCCAAATCCACAGTATTTCCCATCCAAAAG
This sequence comes from Nostoc sp. LEGE 06077, assembly GCF_015207705.1. Classification (GTDB taxonomy): domain Bacteria; phylum Cyanobacteriota; class Cyanobacteriia; order Cyanobacteriales; family Nostocaceae; genus Nostoc_B. Next base: position 27,254 of record NZ_JADEWI010000060.1, on the reverse strand, counting down.
GCCACACTGTCAGCAAAGGTCGCTGATTCAAAACAGCACTAATAATTTGGCTGATCATGTGTGCTTGTACTATAACTCCCGGCATTTGCGCGTCTAATCTACTGCTGAATGGTGTCGCCCAGTAGTCAGGAAAATCGCCTCTAGCTGTCACACCAATCAAAATAATCCGGTCTTTGATGGCGTTAGAGTTCATCGGACTAGATAAAATTTGGGTGAGTGTGACTGTTTCGGCAATTTTCTGAGAAGCGCGATAGTTGAGTAAGGTTTGCCCGCTATTGGCATCAATGCCTTGATAACCGCCACTACGAGAAGATAGCCGGGGAAAAACGGTTTTACCTAACTGCAAATTTTTTTGGGGGGTAAATTTTGGTGCAATTCCCAAGGGCAAAAGGTAGCGAAAGGCTAATTGGGTACTTAACGCATAGTCAGCGGAACATAAAGATGCTGTTTCTGGGGTAAAAAACATCAAATGGCGACGCACAACTCCATCAGTATCATGAAGAAAGTCGCTGAATCCTTGCCGTTCTTTGGGAATTTCTGGTGGTGGTTCAATGCCTTTAGTCATGACTGTTGAATCACTACTTTTACACACACCAATCAAGTTATCAGTTTTTTGTAGCCGTTTAGCCAAGTCTGGCAGTTCGGCGGGAAAATCACGATAAATATCTAAACCGATCGCCCGCGGTTTGTATTCTTCTAATTTTATCAGTAAGGCATTGAGTGATTTATCAGACAGAGAAGTTCCTTTTAAAACTTCACCGTTACGGCGTTGGTGAACTAAATCCGCATCGTCAATTGTCACAATTAATAGCCGCTGATCAGGGCCTTCGTCTGGACGCGATCGCATCATTTGATCAAAGGCTTGGAGTTCTGCACCTTGGAAGACTCCTAAAAACCGCAGCCCTAAAACTATTCCTGTCATTGCCAAACTAGTGGCTATACCTAATTTCCATTTCAATTTGGGGTGTATAGGTCTAATTTCAATGGCTGGTGTGGCTTGAGGTGTGAGTTGTTGCCAAGTTAGCGGTGTCTGGGCGAGATTTTGGCAAATTACAGGTAGCCATGTCGCACAGGGAAATCTGTCTTCTAAGCCTTGTAAGCGTTCTCTGGCTTGGCGGACTGCTTGGTATAAAGGTTCTCCCCTAGCAAAACTAGTTAAAAAATACTTCAAAAATTCTTGGGCTACCTGATCAGGTACAGGTTCGCGCATAATGACCATTTGGGGAATCTGGAGATCAGCTAATTCTCGCGCCAGTCCCAAACCATCACAGGAGTTAAAAATTGCCAGATGCAAACCGCGTTCAATGGCTTGCTTGAGGGCATATCTTAACTCGTTAATGCTGAGGCTATCGGTTTTGTTTAAATAAATTCGTCCGGTGACATCATTTCCCTGACTGGAACTGTGTCCGGCAAAAAATAAAATATCCCAATTATGTCCCCAAAGATAATCGGTTAATTCTTGACGCTGTGGTTCGACTAACAAAGTGATATCGGCATTCTCACACTGTTGCAAAATGGCTAAATCAGCCTGAGTGTCAATTCCTTGACTATTACCGACAACGGCTAAAATTTTGACTTTTGAGTTGTGGGTACGGGGCTGGAGGATGTGTTCATAGGTGTGTGAGGCGATCGCTATTTCTGCTTTAGGATAGCGATCGAGTAATTCCCACAAATGCCAAGGCAATCTCTGCAATTGACTATTATCTGTTTGTAAAATTACTCGCACTTCATCCGTAGGCAGTAATTTCTCTAACCATTTCTCTCTTAAAGGGCGAAACTCTTCTGTGCGTAACCAAGTATTAAAACGTGCCTGGAAAACGTGGGCTAAATCTTGACAACTTTGGGTGATGGAAACATTCGTGACTTGAATTTTCTCAGCATCCAAGCGATAAGTATTCCCGATTTGGCGATAACTTGATTGCCAACGGGTGTAGTAAAGCGGCATTTCTGGGCATGGTGGTAATCTACCAGTGATTTCTGTTGTTGGGCGATCGCTTTCTTCCCCAATTTGAAGCGTAACAGCAAACCCTTGATTGAAACTAGCGTCTCCGAATTTCAAAACCACTAACTTAGCCATGACCGTCAGACAATTTTGGATTTTATAGCAAACAAAGTGCTGAGTACTGAGTAAAAATATGAGCCTCTAGTCTCTCTTTCCTCCAACTTTTTCAAATCATAAAGTGTTCTTGAATACTCATATCATCTAAAGAAATTGCCACAATAAATTTTTCTTGGATGTCACCGCGAAATTGCAATTGAATATAATTATCTGCACTTCTAGCTTGGGCTTCCAAAAATATCGCGCCTGACTCATCCAATACAGTAAGTTTTACTCCTTCTGGTAAATATACGTGATTACCTGTGGGGTGCAATTGTAAACGAATACTAGTTTTAATCTCTGGTTCTGGGCTAATTTCCACAATCAACATCAAAGGTTGATTAGCTATTTGGATACCCAAATCAATCAGTTTTGCCCGTTTAGTAGCTACTGGCTGCTGATGAGTTGATGATTCTTCAGTAGTTACACTACCACGAAAAGCATAATTAGGTCTAGATTCTAACAAGTCTCGCAAGGCTTCCACTGTTTGCCAGCCAGCATCCACTTGACCAACGAACCACTGGCTTAAATTTACTAGGGCTTGGGCTGGAGAAGCTTTTAACTGGGCGATGCGGTCAATTAATTTTTCTAGCGGTTGCAATTGATGCAGAGGTAGAAATTCATTGTCTACATTCCGAATAAAACCTAATATATTGGCTTCTTGCAGTGATTCATCTATTTGCACTACTACATAACCTATGCGGTCTTCCCAAGTTTCTGGGGGAATTGAACATAGCTGTTCGGCCGATTTTATTGGGCGACACTCCAGACGACCAACTGAGGCTATTTCTAGGTCGGCTACGTTAGAACATAACTGCATTATTGGGTTCCAACTATCCCCAACGTTGAGGTTAGTAGGAATCTCCATCATTTGCAAATAGTCATTGACCACCCATATAGCTAATGTATTCAATCGTACTTGCTCTGCTTTGACAGGGTTAGGTTGTTGATGGGCGAATTGTTGGGCAATTCTAACAGCTGCTTGAGTAATGGGCAATTTGATACTTAAATCATCTACTCTATTGGTGGTTTTAGTCATTGTTTCATACCTAGTGTTCAGGACGGTGCTGTAGTATCTATCGCCCACATTCAATAAATTTATGCCACAAAATTACAAAACAAAAGAAATTTCTGCACGTTTTTGTGCTTGCAGAGATTGGGAATATTGAAACGCAGAGGAGACGCAGAGTTTTGATGAAACGGTTGCTGTTCATTACAGAAAGATTTACCCCAGATTTGGGGGGTTTGGCGAGGAGTGCGACAAGGTTGGTAGCTTCACTTTGTCAGTTGGATGTAGAAGTTGATGTGGTGACATGGAGTCGTTATTTACAACCAGGGGAAGTTCTACCACCGGAAACTGTAGATGCAAAGTCGCGTGTGTATCGTATCGGGCTATACCGTCACTGGGATATGACTATGCCGCATACTTTAAATGTGCTGGAATGGTTGCACTCTTCTCATCAGTATGATGCAGTGTGGGGACATTATTTGTTTCCTAGCGGTTTTTTGGCTACTTGGTTTGCGGGAATGCAAGGAATAGCCAGCACTGTCAGCGCCCGTGGTAATGATATTGATAAGGAAATGTTTCCTCCTGGCGATTTCGCTCGTTTGCAATGGACGCTACAACACACTCAGTTAATTACGGCGGTGAGTGGGGATATGGCTGGCAAAATTAAGTTATTGAGTGGTAGGGATGATGTGTTGGTATTGAAAAATGCGGTAGATACAGAAATTTTTGTCCCTCAGCAGGTGATAAAGGAAATTAGCCGGGAATCTTTAGGAATTGCGCCAGAGGAAGTAGTACTAGGGTTTTGTGGAGAATTACGGGAGAAGAAAGGTCAGCAGTTTTTATTGAATGCTTTAACAACGGTACGCAATCAACGTCCTGCTTGTTTATTGATTATCGGTGAAGTGCGAACTAATCAGGAATCTGTGTTGCAAGTTTATGCAACTGGGCAACCAGAAAATGCCCAGAGGATTATTATTACGGGACATTTACCCCATCCGCAAGCAGTTGCCGCACATTTACATCTGTGCGATGTTTATCTCCAACCTTCATTATGGGAGGGAACGCCAAATGCACTGTTAGAAGCAATGGCTTGTGGTTGTTGTTGTATTGCTAGTGATGCGGGGGGTATTCCTGAAGTGATTACACATGGTGAGAATGGTTTTATCATGGCGCGATCGCAACTACATAAGTTAGGTGAAGCTGTATTAGAATGTTTGGCGATGCCATTAGCCAATAAATCGCACATTACTCAAGCTGCACGCGATCGCATTCTCACAGAATATTCTATCGCTCAAGAACAACAGCGACTTCAAAGGGTAATTGAACTTTTGATGCCTAATTCTGTATAAGCTGCAATTAAGGCTTCACCTGCAAGGTTCCAAGTGTAATGCTGTTCAATTCTATTTCTAGCATTTATAGCTATTTGGGCTGCTAATTCCGGTTCACTTTGCAACCGCAATACTGCGTCTTTAATGGCTTTAGCTGAACCTGGTTTAACTAACAAAAAATCTACTCCATCTTCACCTAATTCTCTGACTACTGGTAAATCACTGGCTATTACAGGGATTCCTGTCGCCATTCCTTCTAAAATCTTCAAAGGACAACAACCTTGAATTAAGTTGCGATCGTTAGGTGTTAAAGGTGCCAAAATTACATCAGAATTGTGGATATATTTCACTAATTCTTGCTGTGATAGTGGTTCTAATATTTTGAGTTTATTCGCAACTCCTAACTTGAAAGCTAGTTGGTTTAAAATTTTGATTTGGTCATTTCTGGCTTGTCCAATCACAGTTAAATTAGCTGGGATATCTCGGTTAAGTAAAGCTAAAGCTTCAATTGCTAAATTCACCCCTTGCCACGGTGAAAGTGTACCAAAATATATGAGTTGTAGAAAATTATTGTGAGATTTTTCTAGATGTTCATAGTAGGTAAACACATCTAAATCTACACCATTGGGAATTACACGAATTTTATTAACTATTACACCTCGATTTTGTAAATATTTGGCTGTAATACTGCTAGGTGTGATAATTAAATCTGCGGCTTCTAGACAAATTTGCTCTTGAGTATATAACTTATGTAAAAGCTCTCGGTCATCAACAATATTGGGGTAACGATATTTTAGTTCTATAGAAGGCAACCCATTGACTTCAAAAATTAACTGACGGCAATATTTTTGGTTATTCTGGGCAATTACAAACCCTTCATAAATTGAACGAATATGTATTATTTTGAATTGCTTATTTTTATTTTGCAACCACAACCTTAATAAATAGCGAAAAGACAAAATTCTCTGAATCAAATTATCACCGCAAGCTGATAAAGTTGTTTGTATAACTTGCGGATAATTTTCTTGTCCATCGATACATTCTAACGTCGGCGAAACTGTTACTAAATTGATGCCATCAAAGGCTGCTGCTAGTGCGCGAGAAAACGCTGTAATATGAATTGCGGCTCCCTTTGGCGCTGGCACAGTATCAAAGGAAATATAAGCAATATTTGATTGATTCATAAATATCTAGATAATTCCAACTATTGTGTAGAATAGGCATTTTCTCTCAAACTCTCAATTAACCTAAGATATTAGGAGTGAATGCCAGCCTTACATACCCTTCAGACATCAGATATAATTGCTGTACTTTGAGGCTTGATTGTTCTCACAGCAAATATAAACCTCAAATTTATTAAAATATATTGCAAAAAGTTGAAAGTAGTTGATATTTTACTATTTTTAACAAAACTCACATAAATTTAATTAAATTGGATGAGGTGACAATAATATGCCGATTGATTTAAAACAATTCCGAGAAAAATTGACTTATGCAGCGCAAGCCTCAGTTACTCAAATAATAGCTGACTTGCAAGAGATAGCAGAAATTGATCGCCTAGCAGAACTTAAACAAAAGGAATATGGAAAGAAGGCACTCTATTATTTCTTGGGCATAGTTATTGCACTTGGATTGATAATTATTGGATCTATTATCATCACTAATAATCAATTGTTGGGGTTGTTTACTCTTCTCTTAATTGTAGGAATTTTGTGGTTAGTGATCGCTTTTATTTTGGCATTGGTAAATAGAGCTAAATTTAGCCGAATCAATGTCATTAATTATCGCTATCAAGCAGCACAAAGAATCATGCAAATGCTGTCTAGGGATATGGATGCAAATACTGGTATTAGGTTACATTTATCTTTTCAAGCAATTCAGAAAAATGAACATAAAACAAGTACAATACCACATCCTACTAAATCTGGTTGGAAGATAGATAATTATCAACATGAATGGATCAGTATCCAAGGATTATTTTTAGATAAGACTCGCTTTGAATTATCTGCAACGTCTCTATCTAAAAAGCAGTACGGCTGGAAGCGCGGTAGTAGTGGAAAAAACAAATATAAATCAAAAATTAAGTCTGTAGGCTTAGATCTTCACTTAAATCTTACCTATTCTCAGCGTCGTTATGGAGCGATAAAAGTTTTTAAGAATGAAGTTGATAGTGCATTAAAATTACCGAAATTATCTAATCTGCGAGACTTAAGAGTAACAGATAAATCTCTGCATCTTGCTGTGAGAATTTCACCCAATGTAGCTGATAATCAAGAAGAAATTTATCAAACAGTTACAGCAATGTTTTTAAGTCTTTATCAAGTATTAAATTTAGCCAAAGCTTTATCTAAGTAGTTAGATAGAATTTTAAAGTCTGCTATTGAAGACTTAAAAGAGCATTGTAACAGTTGTAAAAAAGTTAAACATAGGTGATTTTTATGCAGTTAGAAATTAAAAAAAACTATTACACACCTGAAGAATATTTAGAACTGGAAGATAAAGCAGAATTTAGAAACGAATATCGTGATGGAGAAATTTTTCCGATGACAGGTGGCACTACCAATCATAATAAAATTTCCCTGAATTTAGCTGTGTTCTTAAAAATGGCTTTGAGAGGTAAGAAATATGAAATTTATATCAATGATGTGCGTTTATGGATACCTCGCTACCGCCAATATACTTATCCAGATGTGATAGTAATTGCCGGACAACCTGTTTATACAGGAACAAATAGTACGACTGTAATGAACCCTTATTTAATTACAGAAGTTTTATCTAAATCAACTAAAAATTATGATCAAGGAGATAAATTTTTATATTATCGCTCAATTCCTGAATTTAAGGAATATATTTTAATTGATCAATATAACTATCATGTTATGCAGTATGTAAAAACTGCTGAAGGGCAATGGTTGTTTACAGAAATTGAAGGTGAAGCAGAAATTTTATCATTGCAAACACTTGATTTTCAGATTTCTTTAACAGACCTTTACGAACAGGTAAATTTCGCTGATACTGATTCAGAAAGTTAAAATAAACAAATGAAGAATACAGCTTTGAAAATTTCCATCTTAGTTTTATTGATGACGACTATTTTAGGATGTAGCAGTACAAATAAAGCTAGTGTCGAACCAAATCCAGTAGCCACTCCTCCTGCTGTTGCGGAAAATACAACTAATGTCGCAACTCAAAGTGAGAAAATTAAGTTTAAAACTGAGGGAGGTACAGATTTATTTTCTCTTAAACAACAAGCAGATGGAGCCAAGTTAGTTGATAGTAAAGAACAAGAATTAATCAGAATTAAAGCTGATAAATCTGGTAAAGTTAAATTTAAGAATGCTGCTGATAAAACTTTAGGTTATGTGGTGACAGAGAAAGGTTACTGGAAGTTAGAAAATGCAGCACAAAATCAAGATTTATATATTCTGAGAAAGCAAAATAATGGTGCTTTCAATTTAGAAGATACTGATAAAAAGTTAGTTTATCAGATTAAGTCTGATGATAAGGGGTTAGAAATTGTAAAACCCAACAATCAACTAGTTTATCAAGTAAAAATTAAAGAAGGTAAAACTGCTTTAAAAAATTCATCGGGAAAAACTGTTTTTTATACAAAATCTAGCATTTTACCAATTGCATTTGCTTGCTTTGGCTTTGATGTTCTCAACCGCGAACAACAAGCAGCTTTGGCTTATGCTGTAAATTTAACAGGAGGACAATAGACTTTGCAAATACAGCTAACTTGGATAGATCCAAATACAGGCGATCGCACAGAAAAATTCTTAGAAACACCAGTAGCTATTGGCAGACAATTTTCCACTATGCCACAGCAAAGTGTTTCCGTAATTGTCATTGCAGATGACTTAATTGCAGATTACCATGCTTTGATTGATTGGCAAAATCAAGAGTTAATAATTATTAATCAAAATATAACTAACACCATCAAAATTAACGGTGTGCAGTTAACTAATGGTATTTTGCAAAATGGCGATCGCATTCAAATTGGTAGTTGTGAAATTGTCGTCAACTTTGCCAGTCCAGCGTGGGAATGCGATCGCATGGTAGGCTTTTTATTTAAACGCCGTTGTGGACGCACCGATAGAACCAACTGCCCAGACTGTAATGCGTCCTATGATGATGATTATGCTTATTATCCCGAATATGGTAGTTACCGTTACTGGGGTAGTAGTTATTATCATGACCGCGATCGCTATTCCTACGACTCTGAAACAGGTAATGTAGACTTTACCGAAGCTGATGCCGTCAGTTTAGAAAACGAAAGAGATAGTGATTTTGAAACTAATATGGGAGCCAGTTGAGAAAATACAAAACAAAGTTCAGAATTGTTGAGGATATCCCCCATCACTATCAGGGCTGGGATATTTTCATACTTCAGACTAGCCTGCGGCAAGCCGCTGCGCGTCTACACACTTCATACTATTAGACTTGACTAACACTTGGTTAATTTATGCCCTTGGGGGTGGTTGGGGACATCTAAACCGTGCTTTGTCCTTGGGGAGAATTGCAGCCAAAGAAAGAAAAGTTAGAATTATTACTAACAGTCCCTACGCATTACAAATTAATAACGAAGGTTGCACAGTCCATTGGATTCCTGATAAAGCTGGTGTTTCTGCAACTTGCCAGCAAGTACGCGAAATTATCCTCAAAACTCGCTACGATCGCTTAATTGTTGATACTTTTCCTAGAGGTTTGGGTGGTGAATTGGCAGACATCCTACCCCAGTTACAGCCAATACCGCGAATTTTAATTCATCGAGACATTAACCCAGACTATGTAACTGCCAAAAATTTGCGGTATTTTGTCGCCGAGAATTACGATACAGTCATTGTTCCCGGCGAAGGGGAAGACTTACCTTTAGCTAACTTACCGAATGTAAAGCACACAGCACCTTGGTTGATTCGCAATGCTGAGGAATTACCAGATAGAATTAGTGTGCGATCGCATATCCTGAAAGTTGATCCAGATATCAAAATCATTCTTGTGTGTGCAGCCGGGAAAGCATCAGAGTTGTCTTTGTTTACTCAACTCACCCTGCACCTACAGCAAAATTTCCCAGAGTGTGCAGTTAGAATTTTAGCTGCAAATTGTCCCGCAGATTTTCCCGAAGCTTTATGGGTATCACACCATCCAGGGATGGAATGTCTAGCCGCCGCTGATGTTGTTGTTGGGGGTGGAGGATACAACACAGTTTATGAATGTGCTGCTATCGGTGTACCTTTGGTCGCATTCGCTTTTGAGCGCTTGTACGACCGCCAAGCCAAAAGAGCAAGTAAAGCTTACAGAGTCGAAAATACAGAAGAAGCAATTACTACCATCAGAGAACTTCTAGGCAGAATAGAAGCAAGAAATAAGTTATCTGTACCAAGTTATATTAACGGTGCAACAAAAGCAGTGCATCTCATTTGAGTTATAAGTTATTTAAACATTCCGTATAAATTCTGTAGGCATCCGCAAATAAATGGTAAAACACCATGCTAAATCCCAACCTTGGCAGACTACAATTATTGGCGAGTTTTGAATTCTGAATTCTGACTCCTGAATTCTTCTTCCAGAGTTTATACCTTAACTTTTAAGCATTACCTGTACTGAATCGTGAATCTAACTCGACTGATTCCCATTTTTGATAATTCCGTTACCAGCTGGGCTGTAGAGGCGCGGCTGTTGCGCTGGTTAACCTTGATTTGGCTATTTTTTGGGTTAATCGTGCTTTATTCTGCATCTTACCCAGTTGCCGACGCACGTCATGGTGATGGATTATATTACTTCAAACGTCAGATTATCTGGGTGTTAGTTTCCCTGGTTATCTTTAACTTTATTGTGAATCTGCCGTTACGCAAAATTTTGCGGGTATCCCATTGGTTTTTAGGAGTATTTTTACTGTTAATTTTCGTTACCCTTGTGCCAGGGTTGGGTAAAAAAGCTTTTGATGCAGCACGTTGGATAGCCATCGGCCCAATTCCCATTCAACCTTCCGAATTAATTAAACCCTTTTTAGTTTTACAAAGTGCCAGACTGTTTGGACAATGGGAACAAATACCTTGGCGAGTGCGCTTAACTTGGATAGGTATTTTTGGTTTGGTACTCTTAGGAATTCTTGCCCAGCCTAACCTGAGTACGACTGCACTTTGCGGGATGACGATTTGGTTAATTGCCTTAGCTGCTGGTTTACCTTATCGATATTTAAGCGGCACAGCCGTCGGCGGAGTATTATTAGCTGTACTCAGTATTAGCATCAAAGAATATCAGCGCAAGCGGGTGATGTCCTTTCTCAACCCTTGGGCAGATGCGACAGGCGACGGCTACCAGTTAGTTCAAAGTTTACTAGCTGTTGGTTCTGGTCAAACTTGGGGCGCTGGCTATGGCTTTTCTCAGCAAAAACAGTTTTTCTTACCCATTCAAGATACTGACTTTATTTTCGCCGTCTTCGCTGAAGAGTTTGGTTTTATTGGTTGTATTGCATTGTTATTGATGTTAGCAGTATTCACCACTTTAGGATTAATTGTGGCACTCAAAGCCAAAAATCCCATTAATCGCTTAGTGGCGATCGGTGTCACAATTGTGATGATTGGACAATCTTTACTGCATATCGCTGTTGCTACAGGCGCTTTGCCAACTACAGGCTTACCCTTACCAATGTTTAGTTACGGTGGTAATTCCATGATTGCCAGCTTAGTTGCTGCTGCCTTGCTAATTCGGGTAGCCAGAGAAAGTAACGAAGCAGAAGTAGTACCATTACGCAGAACAAAGCAGCGGCGAAAGTTATAGGAAAGTGCTGAGTGTAAAACTGGTAGCTATAAGGTTTTTAGCAATCAACACTTTGCTAACCTAAGTGACTACAACTATATCAACCATCATGACAACATATTAGGGTGGGTGAGAGCGATCGCTTTCACCCACTCATGATTTATAGGACTCACGCAATAAAAAAATAGTAAAATGCCCCATGCTCAATAACAAAATTCCCAAAAAATGGTTCATTTTGGTGACACTAGCTTTGACATCTGCCTTGTTGCTGGTGATTGCATCTACAGCAACAAGTATTTATTTATATGGCAATAGTAGTAATAATATTAAGGCAGATGCAGCAATTGTTTTAGGAGCGGCAGTTTGGGGAGAAGAACCATCTCCTGTTTTCCGAGAGCGAATTAACCACGCCATCAACTTATATAAAAATGGCTCTGTGAAAAAGATAATTTTTACTGGTGGGGTTGGCAAGACTCATCAACCACCTGAAGCCATAGTGGGAAAAAATTATTCGATTGTGCGACAGGTAAAATCAATTGATATTCTGACAGAAACTCAATCTCGCACAACTCACCAGAACCTTAAAAATGCTTTGGAAGTAGCGAAGACTCACCAATTAACCAAATTTCTGATTGTCAGTGATCCATTGCATATGAAACGAGCTGTATTAATGGCGCGAGGGCTAGGAATGGATGCACATTCGTCTCCCACACCTACTACCCGCTATCGCAGTTTTCATAGTCAGATGGAGTTTTTGAGCCGAGAAACTTATTTTTATTTTGTCTACTTAGTGTTGAAAATTTAGCAGTTAATCTAAATCTGAGTTTGGATTATTTATGCCACTGTTAGCATTCCTCCTCCGTAAACGTGGTGTAACATTTTATTAGACGTTGGGTGAAGAGATCGCACTAATATTAGCTATTGTGAGTTGGATGATGTTTGTTGCGCCCATGAATGCAGAATTTGCCATGTGGTTGACCAATCCCGTGCCACCAAACTGGATAAGATATCGTAACCAATGGGAGTATGCACACGCAATTAATGCTGTAATCAAAATAGTTGGGTTTGGGTTACTAATAATTTCTGTGTTAGTTGAAACACCAAAAGGAAAAGCTACCCATTCTCATCAGTTGTAATAGGGAGTTGAAACTAAATAAGACTTAAAGCAAAACTTGAATTGATTGCAGATATCCAACCCGAATATTGGCGGCAGTTAGTTGAACAGAATATATGCGTCTCTCAAATTAGCCGGAAAGGCGATCGCATTTCCAAAACTTTCACAACATTTCTCTGTGGTTCGTTATTCCTCTAAAAACAAATAAGGTTTCAGATTTTTAATCCCTGAAACCTTTAATTTATAACACTTTTATCTTAGTGCGGATGAAAGGACTTGAACCTTCACTCCTCTCGGAACTAGAACCTAAATCTAGCGCGTCTGCCAATTCCGCCACATCCGCATCAATCAACTATCCTAGTATAGCTTATTTTTTAGGGAATAGAAACCACTGAATCATCAAATTGCCAAATAAATTTGAAATATTTCCCTCGATTCTTGGGCTTTTCTATTCCCCATCCCACTAGATGACTCCGACACGCGGTAGGCGATGCTTAAATCCACACAAAATTTCCCAAGAAATCGTGTTTAATTGTTCTGCCCAATCATCAGCGGTGATTTGTTCTGTTCCTTGGTCGCCGAGTAAAGTTACAATTTCCCCTTCTTGAATATTAGGTATTTTACTGATATCGATCATCAACTGATCCATTGTAATTGCGCCAATTTGCGGCACTCGCTGACCTCGCAACAACACCTCCATCTTGTTGGAAAGGTTGCGCGGTATACCATCAGCGTAGCCGATAGCTACAACCGCAAGACGCATTTCTCGGTCAGCCACAAATTTATGACCGTAGCTAACACCAGTCCCAGCGGCGATGGTTTTCACTTGGGTGACGCGTGCTTTTACCTGTAACACAGGCTTTAAGTGAATTTTGTGTTGTAAATGAGGTGTGGGAGCAAGACCGTAAACGCCTAAACCGACTCTTACCATGTCATAGTGCAGTTGGGAATCTGCAAGAGTAGCAGCAGTGTTGGCTAAATGCAAGCTAGGAATTTTGATACCGATTTTTTGAATTTGGGTGATCGCACTTTTAAATCTTCGATGCTGTTCTTCCATAATGGCAGGGTCAGGACTATCAGCAGTGGCTAAGTGAGAGTAAATACTTTTCATAGTCAAATGCGGTAAGCGTTCGACTAACTGCACAAACTCGGCTGCGTCTTGCCAATTCGTGCCTAACCGAGACATTCCTGTATCTAATTTAATATGTACAGATACGGGGGAACCGTAGTTAATTGCTTCTAAAATATTGGAAAAAATTAAAGCTTGTTTGGGACTGCATAATGTTGGCTGGAGTTTCCAATGGGCGATCGCATGAATTTGCTCTGGTGTCTGAGTAGCCCCTAAAATCAATATCGGCGCTTGTATTCCTGCTTCCCGTAATTGAATCCCCTCTGGAACAGTGGCAACTCCTAACCAAGTCGCTCCCGATTGTAATGCTGTTTGCGCGACTGTAACTGCTCCATGTCCATAAGCGTCAGCTTTAACTACCGCCATCAACTGAGTACGTGGTGATAACAACTGCTTTAGTTGCTGTACATTATGGGATAACGCATCTAAATCAATTTCTACCCAAGCACGCTGGGAAAACCACGCATAGGTGTCGCACTGCTGATTCTGATTCGATGCCACACCAGTCATTTGATCGCGACCTAACATATTTCTGCTCTCCTATCACACCACCAATAAACTTTCACAATTATGTATTCATTTTTAGATATTCATACTCATATAAATTACTTCCGTGTTAATTGAAAAGTTTTTCCTCACAGAAATTGAGTATCCCCAAGACTCTCAACTGCCGTTAATAAAAATTTACAAGTATGCTTGATTACCTCAGATTCATCGCTAATTGAGGCAGATATGCCTATATCTCATGGTAATTTTCTTTAGAGTACTAACTCTGAAGATTTGCCGTCAAAAACTTCTTATTGAATACAACAGTTATTTAATTATTCCGGAAGTATAATTTATTCTCATCTCCCAATGAGAAGAGAATCGTGTTAATATATGTAAAACTAATACCTTGAGCTTTAATCAATGGGTAAGGTTTTAGTCTTAAACGCCTCTTACGAACCGCTCAATATTACGAGCTGGCGGCGGGCTGTGGTTTTGTTAATCAAAGGCAAGGCAGAACGAGTCGAACACAATGGTAGGTTGCTTTATGCAGGTTTTCCATTGCCAACAGTGATTCGCTTACGTCATTATGTGCGTGTTCCTTACAAGGAAATGCCTTTGACTCGCCGTAACCTCTTGCACCGCGACGGACATACTTGTCAATATTGTGGCTATACAGGTGATGAATTGACGTTAGATCATGTCATACCGCGATCGCGTGGTGGCGGCGATACCTGGGAAAACATCGTTACGGCCTGCGTCCGTTGCAATGTCAAAAAAGGTAATCGCACACCTCAAGAAGCCCATATGCTCCTGCGTCATTTGCCCCGCCAACCTTACAGCAGCCTCTACTTTGAGGTCAGTAAGCATCTTAAAAGTGGACTGCATCAAGAGTGGCAAAAATATGTGATAGGTCTTTGACACTAACAATTTCAAACTGAACTGACACAGCCACAATGACTTGTTGTCGGTATGATGTTTTGTCTTAGTTGGGCAATGATAGGTTAGGTTGCTCACATACTACTATGACTTGTGTTGCATTCTAGGAAAGAATTGCAGCTGCTTGAGGTTGTAGCCCTACAGTAGCTGTTAAAGTAGTGTGCAGGCATTTGCCTAAATAATTCAACAGTCTCCTATTATATATCCATAAACTTAAAAAATCTAGACTTGCTCAAAAAATTCTCTCCAACTCAGAGAATGGTCTAGCTAAGATAAAAATTAGAGTTTGATCATAAACCTGAAACATAGATTTTCTGCCGTTATATGTAATTTGGCAGAAGTTTGCCAAAATTTTGCCTAGTTATCTTGACAAAAAATACACCAAGATACGTATCCCCAGGTCTCTAGATTTTTGCGAAGATCAAGATGTGTGGCTAAATCAGTAAAATCCTGGTTGTAAATTTCTCAATCAATAATGCCTCACACTTAACAAAGATGTTTTCTATGCAACTAAATTCTTCCTTGAAGCAGTCAGAGAGTTTTTCATTGACCACAGAGCCGAGTCCAGAGGATGCTGAGGTAGACCAAGAAGCCGTTGAACTACCACTGAATCGGCCATCCTTGCCAGCATCCACAAGCGATGGAGTGAGTGTTTATCTCGGTCAACGTAACAATTCCTTAACTTTTCAAAAAGCCGAGGAACTGCAAAAGACCTTATTAGCCCATAGACATGAGCGCCAGCTAATCATTTTGCAAGATTTTCCTGACCCTGATGCGCTCTCCTGTGCTTGGGCTTACCAGTTAATTGCTCAACAATATGACATTAAGTGTGAAATTGTTTATGCGGGGACTTTGAGCCATCAAGAGAATATCGCCTTAGTCAAGCTGACAAATTTACCCGCCCAGCGTTGGACACCACAAAATGTCAAATCCAAAGATTTGTCTTGTTATCAAGGTTTTGTATTAATTGACAATCAAGGAACCACCAGTCAGTTACTAAACCCAGTACAGCAGGCAGGAATGCCCTTAGTAGCAGTGATTGACCATCACAGCTTACAGACAGAACTCAAATCAGAGTATGTCGATGTCCGCCCCTATGTAAGAGCAACGGCCACGATTTTTACTCAGTACTTGCAATCGGGGTTATTGGCTTTAGACAGCAGCATTAGCCAACACGTTAAATGTGCAACAGCCTTGATGCACGGCTTGCGATCGGATACAAATCGCCTGATGCAAGCACAAGAAGAAGATTTTATGGCAGCTGCGTATCTAAGTCGATTTTATGATGCTCAATTATTAAACGCCATTCTCCAGGCAAACCGTTCCAAACGGGTAATGGATGTGATCGAGCGATCGCTCAAAAATCGTATAGTACAGAATAACTTTTCCATCGCTGGTGTTGGTTATCTGCGCTACGACGACCGCGATGCTATTCCCCAAGCAGCTGATTTCCTAGTCACCGAAGAAAACGTCCACACCGCTGTAGTGTACGGCATTGTTCACGACGAAGACGACGAACTCGAAGTAGTTATCGGTTCCCTGAGAACCACCAAACTCACCCTCGACCCCGACGAATTCATCAAAGAAGCCTTTGGACAAGACAGCACTGGACGCTTTTTTGGCGGTGGTAGAACAAGTGCTGGCGGGTTTGAAATTCCAATGGGTTTCCTCTCAGGTAGTAACGAAAATCCAGCCTACGCCAAGATGAAATGGGAAGTTTTTGACGCTCAGATTAAGCAGAAATTACTGAGGTTAGTTAATCCCAAAGATAACCCGATTCAGTCAGAGTAAATCTGGCGATTGAAGGCAAAGAATCGGTAAGTCGCAATGAGAGCCAAGAAATCAATTTCTTGGCTGTCGTTATGTATAGCGCAAATCAGCTTAAACAGGTATAAATTTGTTATAACCTATTGTATTCTTACGAATTAAAAATCAGTGTTATAAAATGCCGTAAGTTTTTTCATTACTGAGCAAAATACAAAGTTGGAATGTCAATAATATATCTACCTTTTGAATTTCTCATTCCCAGAAGGCCTGTCTCATTACAAGCAAAGCGAAAAGGACTTCAAGAATGGAAAAATTTTGTCCGCTCTGAAGCTCAAAAGGTTTGGCAAGGTAGCAGTCCCATTCAAAACACTAATCTACAGTTGACGCTCGTGTATCTTTGTAGTGATTACCCACCTGATACCGATAATATTATCAAGCCGATTCAGGATGCGCTTGTAGGCTTAGTTTTTGAAGACGATAATTTAATATCAGATGTAGAAAGCCATCGTCGTTTTATCTCTAACCCTATTGACTTTATAAATTTACCTTTATTACTACAGCAGGGTGTTCTTATAGGTCAAGAGTGTGTTTATGTAAAAGTTAGTGAATCTCAAGCATTGGAAAAATACTTATGACTAACAATACTAAAAATTTACATGATGAGAAAATCAAATCTTTAGCAGATAAATATGTGAGCGAAGGATTTCAGGTTTTGACTGAACCTAAGCCGGAACAGTTGCCTTTTGATTTAGGTAATTACTGTCCAGATATGATTGCTACTAAAGATAATTCAGGTTTTTTAATCGAAATTAAAACCAGTACAAGCCGAATTTCTGTGGACAATTTAAAGAATTTAGCCGAGGAAGTGAATAAGCATTCAGGTTGGCGTTTTTTATTAGTAACGCTTGAAGACCCAACATCATTCCCTGAAACACCGGAAAAACTTCCTTCATGGGAAGCTCTAACTGACCGTTTTTTACAAGCTCATCGGCTGATTGAAAATAAAGAAGTTGAACCAGGATTTCTGTTTTTATGGAGTATTTTTGAGGGTGCTTTAAGAAAAAGAGCATTTGATGTGTCAATTCCGGTAGAGCGTTTTCCCGTCATAGGATTACTCAAGCAGATGTACTCGTTAGGAGAGTTATCAATTTCTCAATTTGACTTTGTGCAGGCTTGTTCTGAAGTACGTAACCGTCTTGCTCATGGATTCATAGAGAATTTGAATTTAAAAGTTGTTCATGATTTTGATGTTTTGGTTAGTGAATTGTTGGCAGAATGGAAAACTGAAGAACCGAAAAACTAAAATATGTATTAGTTGAATCCACAACTCAAGCAGCAGATTTTGTATGGGGAAATGATAATTTTATTGGAATGTGGCGCGATCGCCAAAATCTACCTAAAAAGCACTGCTTGGGTGCGTAGCATTCGAGAAGAATTAGGATATGTTAATTAACATCAGGCGTAAATCCTAACTCAGCACTCAGGGCTATCATTGTGGAACTGTATCTGATTCGACATGGCATCGCGCAAGAGAGGGAAGTGGGTATTAAAGATGAAGAACGCGAACTCACCAAAGAAGGAAGGCAAAAAACCGAAAAAGTAGCCCAGCGTCTGGTCAAGCTAGGTTTGCAGTTTGATTTGATTGTCAGTAGTCCTTTAGTTCGCGCCCATCAAACAGCAGAAATTCTCATCGCCACCGAACTCAGTTCCCAGTTAGAAGAATCTACTCATCTTGCGCCTGGAGGTCATCTTTCCAGTTGGTTGGTTTACTGGCTAGAACCCAAAAATTATTCCCAAAATACCCGGCTGGCCTTGGTAGGTCATGAGCCTGATTTGAGTAGTTGGGCAGAAATTCTCCTTTGGGGAGAAATCAAAGGCTGTTTAGTCCTGAAAAAAGCAGGTATGATCGGAGTAAAACTACCAGAAGATGGCTCTGTTGTGGGTCGTAGTCAAATGTTCTGGTTGACACCCCCCAAATACTTGCTATAGCAGTTTTTCAATTCTTCTCGAAGAATTGTTGTGAGAACGACTACTGTTATGGCAAAAATAATTTCTGGTAAGTTAGCGTGATCGAATATTTCACAAAGTAAATGGTGTTGCCATGATGGTGTGTGAATACAAGCCTGGTTTAGAAGGCATTCCCGCAGCCCAATCGAGTATCAGTTACGTAGATGGGCAAAAGGGAATACTAGAATATCGTGGCATCCGGATTGAGGAATTAGCAGCCAAAAGTACCTTTATCGAAACTGCTTATCTCCTTATCTGGGGTGAATTGCCAACTAAAGAAGAACTAGCAGCATTTGAGGAAGAAGTTCGCCTGCACAGGCGGATTAAATACCGTATTCGGGACATGATGAAATGTTTTCCCGAAAGCGGTCATCCAATGGATGCTCTGCAAGCCTCTGCGGCGGCTTTAGGCCTGTTTTACTCTCTGCGAGATTTACATAACCCCGCCTACATTCGGGATTCAGTTGTGCGCTTGATAGCAACTATCCCCACAATGGTGGCAGCATTCCAGTTGATGCGTAAGGGTAATGACCCCGTAAAGCCGCGTGATGACCTAGATTATTCCGCCAATTTTCTCTACATGCTCAATGAGAAAGAACCGGATGCTTTGGCGGCAAAAATCTTTGATATCTGCTTGATTTTACACGTTGAGCATACAATGAATGCTTCGACTTTTAGTGCTAGGGTAACAGCCTCGACCTTGACTGACCCTTATGCTGTAGTTGCTAGTGCCGTAGGAACCTTGGGCGGCCCGCTGCATGGTGGAGCCAACGAAGAAGTAATTCAGATGTTAGAAGAAATCGGCTCGGTAGAAAATGTCCGTCCCTATGTTGAGGAGCGCCTGCAAAACAAACAAAAACTGATGGGTTTTGGACATCGCGTCTACAAAGTGAAAGACCCACGCGCCATTATTCTCCAAGACCTGGCAGAACAACTATTTGACAAGTTTGGCGGAGATAAATACTACGACATTGCCCAAGAAATGGAACGGGTTGTTGAGGAGAAACTTGGTCACAAAGGAATTTATCCTAATGTTGACTTTTACTCCGGTTTGGTGTATAGAAAGATGGGGATTCCCACAGATTTGTTTACACCAATATTTGCGATCGCCCGCGTTGCTGGTTGGTTAGCTCACTGGAAAGAACAACTAGCAGAAAACCGGATTTTCCGTCCTACCCAGGTTTACAACGGTAAACACGAAGCGCCTTATATCCCACTAGAACAACGTTAACTGGCAGTGTAATCGTTAAAATAGCACCTACCTGCAAGTAACCAATATCAGCATCAACCCCCAATTCAGGGAATCAGAAATCCTATAAGCAGCAAATAACCGTTGCCAGCCTGGAAGCGGCAGTTTTTTAATGCCTGCTCACGCTAGGGGCGATGAAGTCAAAAGCTAAAAGGCAAAAGTAAAAAGACCAGAATTTTTTGCCTTTTGACCTTTTACTTTTGATTTGTTCATCCCCTATAGCGAATCTCAATCCTACCTATAAGTAGAAGTTCTTGTATGGCTACAGGGACTGAAAACCATGCAACGATATACTAGGCATGGGAATATGGCAACAAATCTTCAATCAGGAGTCATCTCAGAAAGGCTGAAGGCTGAAGGCTAAAAGTTGAAGTATAAAATTTCATACTTCATACTTCATACTTCACACTACCCTCCGGGAAGCCACCCAAAGGGTGTCTACATACTTCATACTTCAACTGACTTAAAGAGCAGAAACATGAACTCAGGAATTGACCTTCAAGGAACATTTATTAAATCCCTGATGGATTTAGGACTACCAGCCGGCACTGCCAAAGCAATTTGGATGCCGCTGCCAATGATCCTGATGCTGATTGGGGCAACAGTAGGTGTATTGGTGTGTGTGTGGCTGGAAAGAAAGATTTCCGCAGCAGCACAGCAACGGATCGGCCCTGAATTTATTGGGGCTTTTGGCTTGCTGGCTCCGGTAGCAGATGGTTTAAAGCTGGTATTTAAAGAAGACATTGTACCAGGTAAAGCTGACCCCTGGTTGTTTACCCTTGGCCCAATCATTGTTGTACTGCCAGTATTTCTGTCTTATTTGATTGTGCCTTTTGGACAGAATCTCGTCATTACAGATGTGAGCATGGGAGTCTTTTTGTGGATTGCCTTGTCTAGCATTCAGCCAATTGGGTTGTTAATGGCTGGCTACGCATCCAATAACAAATACTCCCTCTTAGGAGGGTTGCGGGCAGCAGCGCAGTCAATTAGTTATGAAATTCCGCTGGCGCTGAGTGTACTAGCGATCGCTATGATGTCTAACAGCCTCAGCACAATTGATATCGTCAATCAGCAATCTGGTTACGGCATCCTCGGCTGGAATATCTGGCGACAACCAGTTGGCTTTCTCATCTTTTGGATTGCAGCTTTAGCAGAATGTGAACGCTTACCCTTCGACTTACCCGAAGCGGAAGAAGAACTAGTTGC
Source organism: Nostoc sp. LEGE 06077 (assembly GCF_015207705.1). Classification (GTDB taxonomy): domain Bacteria; phylum Cyanobacteriota; class Cyanobacteriia; order Cyanobacteriales; family Nostocaceae; genus Nostoc_B. Next base: position 6,160 of record NZ_JADEWI010000060.1, on the reverse strand, counting down.
AGGTTATCAAACTGAGTACTCAGGCATGAAATTTGCTCTGTTCTATCTCAGTTCCTACGTTAACTTAGTGCTTTCTGCTTTATTGGTATCAGTTTTATATTTAGGCGGTTGGGATTTTCCCATTCCCCTGAACACCATCGCTAGTTTGCTGGGCATCAGTGAAGCTAATCCCGTATTACAAGTAGTCACCGCGGGTTTAGGGATTACGATGACCGTAATCAAAGCTTATTTACTGGTGTTCATCGCCATCCTGTTGCGCTGGACAGTACCACGGGTACGCATTGACCAACTCTTAGATTTAGGATGGAAGTTTTTGTTACCAGTTGGTTTGGTTAATCTCTTATTAACCGCCGCCCTGAAATTAGCTTTTCCCGTCGCCTTTGGTGGATAGTCAATTGTCAAGAGTCAAGAGTCAATGGCTTTTGACTATGGACTTTTGACAATTAACTAATAACAAAAAAGAGAGAGTGAAACACAATGCTAAAGTTCCTCAAGCAAGTTGGTGATTACGCCAAAGAAGCAATACAAGCTGGTCGTTACATCGGTCAGGGGTTATCTGTCACCTTCGACCACATGCGGCGGCGACCAGTCACCGTACAGTACCCTTACGAGAAACTGATTCCAGGGGAACGGTTTCGCGGTAGGATTCACTATGAATTTGATAAATGTATCGCCTGCGAAGTGTGTGTGCGTGTATGTCCCATCAACTTACCTGTAGTTGATTGGGAATTTGACAAAGGTAGCAAAAAGAAAAAGCTCAAACACTACAGTATCGACTTTGGGGTTTGTATCTTCTGTGGTAACTGTGTGGAATATTGCCCCACCAACTGTCTATCCATGACAGAAGAATACGAACTTTCTACCTACGATCGCCATGACTTGAACTATGACAGTGTGGCTCTAGGTCGTCTACCTTACAAAGTCACCGATGATCCAATGGTGACACCGCTACGTGAACTAGTTTATCTTCCCAAGGGCGTACTAGACCCTCACGATTTACCCGCAGATGCACCTCGTGCTGGCGCACGTCCTGAAGACCTTGTAGAAAAATAAATGTCATTTGTCATTTGTTCTTTGTCCTTTACTAATGACTAATGACCAATGACTAATGACTAATAACCATTGACCGAGGACAAAAAAGTGAATCTAGCGGAAGGTGTACAGATTGTTTCATTTGGTATATTAGCTGTGATGCTGATTGGAACGGCACTGACTGTAGTGCTGTCTTCCAGCATTGTTTATTCTGCCTTTATGCTAGGAGGCGTATTTATCAGTATGGCGGGAATGTACCTGCTGCTAAATGCTGACTTTGTAGCCGCAGCCCAAGTGCTAGTTTATGTTGGAGCGGTTAACGTGTTGATTTTGTTCGCCATTATGTTGGTGAACAAGCGCCAAGATTTTGCCCCATTTCCCAGTGCTGGAGTGCGGAAAGTCTTTACAGGTATAGTTAGTATCGGACTCTTTGGGCTGTTGAGTGCAATGGTTTTAGCAACACCTTGGGCATACTCAACTACTCCTGTGGCTGGTGAAAGTTCAATAGTTGTGATTGGTGAGCATTTCTTCACCGACTTTTTATTACCTTTTGAACTAGCTTCTATTTTGTTGCTGATCGCAATGGTAGGAGCCATTATTTTGGCACGTCGTGAGTATCTGCCAGATCAAGCGACACCTTCAACTATTCTGACTTTGCCAGAACGTCCCAGAGAACTGGTATCAGCAGGTAGAGAACCCCAAGACTAACTTTACCCATGACAACGAGAAATCATGGTTTAGACCAAGGGTGTAGGGGTGTAAGGGTGTAGGTATTTAAAACCCTTACACCCAACCTGAACAAAAGATTTCCCTGTTAATTCTGACAGCATATTTCACAAGGAATACTAGGATTCATGCAACTTCAGTACTTTTTATTACTGGCTGCCGCTTTGTTTTGTATCGGCATTTATGGTTTAATTACCAGTCGTAATGCTGTACGGGTGCTGATGTCAATTGAGTTACTACTAAATGCTGTTAATTTGAATTTAATGGCATTTTCCAACTTTCTTGACTCAACATTAATTAAAGGCCAAGTGTTTACCGTATTTGTCATTACTGTGGCTGCTGCTGAAGCGGCGGTAGGTTTGGCGATCGTTCTGGCCATTTATCGCAACCGCGATACCGTCGATATGGAGCAGTTTAATCTCCTGAAGTGGTAACTTTGCGTGCAACTCAAGCAGGTAATCATTGCTTATAAGGCGCGAGATTCTCAAAGTAAACGCTGGGCAGAAATTTGTGCCAAGCAACTAGAAAATCGCGATTGCCATGTACTTATGGGGCCAAGCGGGCCAAAAGATAACCCTTACCCGGTGTTTTTGGCATCATCTGGTCAACCAATTGATATGGCTTTGGTACTCGGTGGTGATGGTACTGTTTTAACTAGTGCCAGACATTTAGCCCCAGCTGGTATCCCCATTCTCGGTGTGAATGTGGGCGGTCATCTGGGCTTTTTAACCGAGTCTGTAGATGAATTTCAAGATACAGAAAAAGTTTGGGATCGGCTGTTTGAGGATCGCTATGCTATCCAACGCCGGATGATGCTGCAAGCCGCAGTGTATGAAGGTCATCGCACAAACTTAGAACCAGTAACTGAACGCTACCTTTCATTAAATGAATTTTGTGTCAAACCCGCTTCTGCTGATCGCATGATCACCTCAATTCTCGAAATGGAAATTGATGGTGAGGTAGTCGATCAATATGTGGGAGACGGGTTGATTATTTCTACTCCTACAGGTTCTACTGGTTACACAGTTTCGGCAAGTGGCCCTATCATGCACGATGGTATGGAAGCTGTTACCATTACTCCCATTTGTCCGATGAGTCTTTCTAGCCGTCCCTTGGTTTTACCGCCTGGGGTTGTGGTGAGTATTTGGCCGTTGGGCGATTATGATTTGAGTACCAAATTGTGGATGGATGGGGTGTTATCTACTTCAATTTGGCCGGGACATCGCGTTGATGTACGGATGGCTGATTGTCGAGCTAAATTTATTGTTTTACGCGAAAACAATTCCTATTATCAAACACTGCGCGAGAAGTTACTCTGGGCAGGAACAAGGGTTCGCTACAGTAACAATCATCGTAATTGATTGACACTCCCAAGTAGTCTGAGTGTAACTCTCAGCAATTGATAATAGACTGTTGCTTCTAGCTCAGTTATTTTTTTAACTTCCAGCCCCTGAACAAATTCGGGGGTTTTTTGTCCTTATTAAGCAAGAATCTGTGTATGCTAATTGTGACTGTATTCCAAAGTAAAGACTTATTAGTGGTCTTGTAATCCCAAAACTAGTTTAGTCTTGCTTTTTTTGAAATCCGTCTACTTATTTCTATTTCTTGCGTTATTTGATCTGCTTCTTTTTGAAATTCTTCTACTATGCCTTCCAGATTATTCGCTATTGACAAAACCTCTCGCACTAGCTGTTTTGTCTCTGCTGATTTTTGATCATATTTTTGCGAAGTTGCTGCAATTTGAGAAAAAATTTCTTTATATTCTTCTGGTGGATTTTCTAACCAATCTTCAAACTCACTGTGCTGTTTTCGAACAATTATAAGAGTTTTTTCCCAGGAGGCTTTAAGACGCATATCTAACGTCTTAATCTCATGGTATTTTGCCTTAAGTTGCTTGGTAGTGTTAACTCCAACTAACTCGTAAACCTTAGCTTTTAGCTCTTGAAGTTTCATAGTTACTATCGAGCGTCGCAAATTTAGAGAATTTTATGGCTCTAAAGTTTTAAGTTTCTGATACAGTCTCTCATTCTCTTGACGAAGAAGCTGACTTTCTTGAACTAATGTAGCAATTTGCTGTCTCTGCTGTTCAATTAGCGCGATCGCTTCGTCCCTTTGGTGCTTATAGCGTTTTGTATGAGAAACTTTTCCACCTAAACTCTGATTATTCTTTGCTAACTCTTGTCTTCGCTTCTCAACCGCATTGTACTTCTTTTTAAGCTGCTCTAGTTCTATCACCAGTTCTGCCTTGGCTTTACTATTTTCAGCTTCAGCTCTGAGGGCTTCATTTTCCACTTGGAGCGAGCCAATTCGTGCTTCTAACTTCTGAATTTCTTTATCTTTGCCAAACAGTTTTTCTTGTAAAGCTTTGAGCAAACTGACAAGCTTGGATTTTTGTTGATCTTGCTCATGACAGACTGCTTCAAGCTCATTAGCACGATCACGCAGACGACCAGCTCGATGCTGTAGAACTTTGGCTGTACATTCGTACTTAATAATAGTAATAACCCTGCTACGCTCTGGTTCATCCAGTTGTTGAACTTCGGGGATAGACCGCAGTTCATCGTAGTTGGTACATTCATGGCGTAGCTTTTGGGTCGGGAGGTGTTCAGAATCTGCAATTAACTCATAGTTTTTTAGCCGAACTCGGTTATGCCAATAGTCAAATAATGCCTTGCTGTCGTCCATTGTGCGATCGCTTTTGAAAGTAACTATTGATTCTTACTTAATAAATAGAGTAACTGAAAGCTAACTTGGAGCAGTATTTACTCTGAAATGCTATAAAAATCTTCACTTTGTTACGTTATATGCTTTTGCCTGATTTAAAGGGCATTCTTTTCGATGAGTTTGTTGCAATTGAGCTGGCAATTCTATTTTTGAGGAGTGTACTTCGGTAATACTTGCTCAAGGATTCGTTTTTGACCATTGGGCGTGAGAGCGACTTCATCCTCAGCAACAGGTCGAATCTCCTTATTTTTAATCAGCCTAGATATAGCAACATTAACGTTCTGAGGGTTCTGTCCGGCAGCCTGTTCGCGTAGTTCAGCGCGACTCAAGCGATTATTCGCATCATAATATAGCAGCAATAGAACTTCATCCGTTGCAGAAATATCTCTTGCCAAAACTAGAGGTTTTCCATCTAATTCATGAATTACTGAGTGTTCTAGTTGAACTATCTGGGCAATAGTTTCTGCAACAACCTTTCGATCTCGATTCCACACTATGCGAAGAAATTCGGCAAAAATCCATTTGCTGGCATGAAGCACTAGCATTGAATCCATATAGTTTGCGGTGTATTCAGTTGATATGTGAACAGCACCGCGATCAGAGCGAAATTTATATACAACCTCAATTACTTTGGCCATATGATAACGATCCTTTGAGCCAAGTTTATGGGGAATGTCTTTATCTAATAAAGTGTTACGAATCTCAGCAGGCAATTTACGATGATCAATCTTGCCAGTATCCATTTGAAACAAACAACGCGACACCGCTTCACAAAAGCGTCCACCATCTAATTCTGCTGGTTGCCAGTCGCCAGCTAGAAATCTTTGCTGCATTTCGACATAGCATTCAACCACTGCATGGGCAAAGTGAGCGTCAACAATTTTTGAAAGTTCCTGAATTAATTGCTCAGATGTCCTTCTCATGGTTACACCTCACCAGGATTTTCAGAAGATTTATCAATAGATGCGTTGTTTTGTTTGGAGTTGATCAATCTTTCGACCTCAGCCAAGCCAGGAGGTAATATTTGGAAACCGCCCTGCACTTTAATTAAGCTTCCTTGTCCTGAAGCTTCTTGTAAGCGTCGTTCTAAATTACTTTCATCCGCCTTAATACCTAGTGCTAAATACAGGAACTGCTTAAGCTTGTTGCTTGAAACTACTATCTCAGGGTTGCTTGTTGCTTTACCAATTGCCCACAGACTAAATAAGCCCTTCTCCATACCCGTACAATCTTTAATGACTGCATGAAAATCAATATCAAAGGAGAGTAATTTCCAGTTAGCTACCCAAGACTCTACGTCTTTAGAAAACTCATTATTCTTACGCTTGCCATTTTTGGTGTTGCTTTCTGAATCCTCGTTGCTTTTAGTATTGGATTTAGAACTGCGTAAGGCTGTACCGGATGTTAAATTCCACTTGCCTTTTATATTGTCATCAAATACGTCTGCGAGAACTTTTCGCGCTTCGTCTTCCCCTGACAGTCGCAGCCCGACCATATTTCTGTCAACAATCAAGTCAGGACTTTTACTAATCCATGTGACGATGTTGTTATCCCTCTTCTGTCACTTTCCGAGTATTCTAAATAAAAGGATTAAAAGAAAAAACTCTGGAAGGTAAGCAGGGCAATGGATGTGGAATTACAAATCCTGAAACATTTACGTCGAGACGCTCACCCAACA
>NZ_JADEWI010000059.1 GCF_015207705.1 Nostoc sp. LEGE 06077 | reverse complement strand
CGGGGAGTCGAAAACGTTATAATCGCTCTTAAGCTTTCAAGCAGGAGCTTTCACATCGGCAAGCAGAGACTCGATACTTGAGAGAAATTATTTTTGGCAAACGTCGGCTGACCAGATATTACCAAATCAGTAAGATAAATACACCCGACCCCACGGGAGATGAAAGTTGGTACATTATGACTAATTTATCAAATGATTTGTCAGTAAATGTAGCGCAACTTTATAGTTTAAGAAATTGGATTGAATATGGTTTTAAACAAGTCAAGAATGAACTAGGATGGGCTGATTTTCGTTTGACTGATGATGAAAGTATTGAACGCTGGTGGGAAATCATTTTTAGTGCCTATCTTTTGGTTAGTATTCAGGCTACTTATTTTCAACTTCATGCCCAAAAAAATCAACATCTAGTTCAGAGCTACCTTCCTTCCTCAATAGAGTTTAATGGTTCTGAACATAGTCAACATCCTAATTGGGAATCTGGTACAACATGGAAGAGTGCTTTGAATAACCTGAGATTAATTATTCAACCCTATATTTTTTACTGTTTGATTCAACCTTGGCTTATAGTATTTAATATTCCTGGCATGAAACGCTGCTTTCTCAAATTAATCGACTTCATGAATGGTTTTCGCGCTTCTCCTATCAGTTTTCCTATTGCTAGTTCATCTCCTTGTAGTTTTTTCTCTTCCTAAAGTAACAAAAGAGGGATTATTCGCTACTATAACAACGTCGTAAAAAAAGGGCGAGTAAAATACTCCCCCAGGAAGAATAAATATTTTAGCAAATCAAAAGAGTAATAATTACAACACCTTACACTGTCCGTGATGCCGCAATAAATGGTCACACAAAACCAGCGCCACCATAGCTTCCACCATTGGAACTGCACGGGGTAACACGCAAGGATCATGTCTACCTTTTGCCGCTAATAGTGTTTCTTCACCCTCACGCGTGACGGTTTTTTGTTCTTTTCTAATAGTGGCTGTTGGTTTAAAAGCAACTCGTAGAATTATATTTTCGCCGTTGGAAATACCGCCTTGAATGCCACCAGAACGGTTAGTTACAGTGCGAATTTCCCCATTTTCATCAATATAAAATTCGTCGTTATGTTCAATTCCTGTTAACAGTGTCCCAGCGAAACCAGAACCAATTTCAAAGCCTTTACTAGCAGGAAGTGACATCACAGCTTTGGCAATATCAGCTTCTAACTTATCAAATACTGGTTCACCCAAACCTTTCGGCACATTTCTGGCGACACACTCCACCACACCACCGATAGAATCACCTTGTCTGCCAATTTGCTCGATTAATTCAATCATCCGATTGGCGCATTCATCATCAGGACAGCGGACAATGTTGCTTTCTACTTCTTCTAAAGTGACGGTATTGGGGTCAACTATGCCTTCTAAATCCTTAATGCGTTTGACATAACTAATCACTTCTACATTAGCAACTTGTCGGAGAATTTTTTTAGCGATCGCACCTGCGGCCACTCTACCAATTGTCTCCCGCGCTGATGACCTACCGCCCCCTTGCCAATTCCGAATTCCGTATTTGGCATCATAGGTTGCATCTGCATGGGAAGGGCGATATTTTACCGCCATCTCGTCATAATCTTGCGGACGCGTATCTTTATTTCGCACCAAAATCGAAATCGGTGTCCCCAGAGTCTTGCCTTCAAACACCCCAGACAAAATCTCACAGGTGTCTGCTTCTTTCCGCGGCGTGGTAATCTTACTTTGCCCTGGTCGCCTTCTGTCTAACTCAAACTGGATTTCTTCTGCCGTGATTTCCAGTTGCGGCGGACAACCATCAATTACTACTCCCACACCGCCGCCGTGAGATTCACCAAAAGTAGTGATGCGAAATAGATGCCCAAAAGTATTGCCCATGATTGTGAGGAAAAAGGATAAGGCTTATGTATTTTACCGAGAGTTCTTGCAAATGTTAAGTTTCACAAACTCGAAACTTCATTATGATCGCAATATATTCAGTGGGTGATGCGCCCAAAAGTGGAAGCTCCCTTAATATTCTGTAACATCTAACACACTCATTATTGAAACATCAGGTATTTCAAGTCAGCCTATCAGCACAATCAATCTCTCAAGGGTTGCTGTATCGTTCACATTTTGTTACAAAAGTACAAAGAACTTCTAGAGACCCATAACCAAATGTTCGGCGGACTAACTGGTTTACAAAATCCTAAAGGCACTGACTGGGGTGAGCGGATGCTCAACACAGTCGCCAGCCAAACGATTCGCCATTTGTTTACCCAAAGCGAGTCAGTAGAAGTCTTTATCCGCTGCTATCCCTCCAGCAAGTTGTTGCAAGGCAGCATTGATAGCTTCAAAATGACCGGACGTGGCTTGGTCATCCGCAGAGATTTTGCAGTAGAGGAGATGTCTTTTGAAACAGATACAGTTGCAATAGATTTTGGCGCAGTATTAAGTGGCAAATTGAGCCTCAAACAACCTACTCAGGCGATCGCTCAAGTAGTGTTATCCGAAGCAGGCATTAACCAAGCCTTCAAGGCAGAACTGGTGAAAAAGCGCCTAGTGAACCTTGATGTTCCGGCTTTAACAGAATTGTCTGGTGGTAAGCCAGTGTCATTTTCGGAAGTCCATGTACAACTGTTACCAGAAAATCGTCTGCGAATTTCTGCCAAAGCCGACTTAGATACAGGCGAACTCGTCCCCGTAAATATGACAGTTTCCATCGCTGTGGAACGACGGCGGCGGATTTCTTTTAAAAATCCGCAAATTGAGCTTGAGCAAGTACCAGAAGCGCAACGAGCGACTTCTCAGACCCTCGGTGTGGCACTAGCAGAGATTTTAGATAACATGGTCGATTTAGACCGTTTTGACCTTGATGGCGTAAAAATGCGACTCAATCGTTTAGAAACTGAAGGACAAAAATTAATTTTCAGTGGATATGCGGAGATTGAACGTATTCCAAGTAGTGGAGGGAGTTCAGCATAAAATTTTCTAATATTAGAAATCATATTTGATTGTTGAACTAGAGTGGTAGGCGATCGCATTTCATGTTCACCGTATCCTACAGGAAGGCAAAGCCTACGCCTCTAATGAGATTTTTGAAAAAATCATATCGGACTGGTATATAGCAGTCCTAAATCATCTGTAAAAAGATAAAGCACATTTGGAAATTTTTCTTTCCTGTTCCCTGCCTTAACGAATAATTTTCACAACTCATTTAGGATAGCTATATAAACAAATCTATTGCCTATTCCCTACCTCATAAACAGCTGCCGACGCAGCAAATCCAAGGCTGTACAGGCGCTTAAATGGCGAATAAACCAGCGTTCCCGGATTGTGCCAAAACGATACTCAAAACTTTTCACTTCATCATTCGGCCCGGCTAACCCGATATAAACTAAACCCACAGGCTTTGTGTCTGTTCCACCACCAGGCCCAGCAATTCCTGTGATACTTAGTCCCCAGGTAGTTTCTAGGCGGCTTTTCACCCCAAGTGCCATTTGTTCAGCCACTATGCCGCTAACAGCCCCAAATTTATCTAAATCTTCTGTGTTCACCCCTAATAATCGGATTTTCACCGAGTTATCGTAAGAAATTACCCCTCCCCAAAAATAATCAGAACTGCCAGAAATTTCCGTGAACATTTGCCCCAATCCACCGCCAGTACAAGATTCTGCCACTGATACTGTTTCCCCGGTGGAACGCAACAACTCACCCACAACCGAAGCTAAAGTATCATCATCGGCACCGTAACAATCCAATCCAGCAATTCCTTTGAGTTGCTGTTCGATTGGTGTAATTAATTCCTCAGCGGCAGCGGGTGAATTTGCTTTGGCAGAAATTCGTAGTCTCACCTCTCCCTTCCCTGCGTAAGGTGCAACTGTAGGATTAGGTAAATCGAAATAAGGGGCAACTTTTTCTGCTAAAGCCGCCTCACCAATCCCCCAAAACCTTAAACTCCGACTGTAAATAATTTCCTTTCCCCAGCCTTGGCTTTGCAAAAACGGTACTGCTGTTTCTTGCCACATCCGGTGCATTTCACTAGGAACACCGGGGAATGTAAAAATAGTAATATCAGGGCGGGGTTGCCAGATAATTCCTGGTGCTGTGCCTGTAGGATTGGATAAAACTTCTGCACCTTGAGGAATTAAAGCTTGCTTGCGGTTGGTGGGAGTCATAACCCGGCCGCGTTGAGCAAATTTCTGAGCAATATCTTCAATAATTTCTGAGCGTTCTATCAAAGGCGCACCAAAAAAATCAGCAATGGTTTCACAAGTAAGATCATCTGGTGTCGGGCCTAGACCACCAGTAAAAATTAAAATATTTGCTCTGGAAATAGCAATTTCTATAACTTGCTTTAATCTTTCGGGATTATCCCCAACCACTGTTTGATAATAATGAGGAATCCCTAGTTTCGCTAATTGTTGGGCGAGAAATTGAGAATTACTGTTGAGGATATCTCCTAGCAGCAGTTCAGTCCCAACACAAATAATTTCTGCACTCATGTAATTAAAGCAAAAGGTAAAAGAAAGATACTTATACTACTGTATTTCTTTTACCTTGCTACTTTTTATTTTTGCTGAGAGCGTTTCCAAACTCGCCAACTGGTGTAAGTCAAAAGCGAGGTTGCACCAAAAGCGTAAGCAATACCGCTAGGGATACCCGCTATAGCTAATGCCAAACTGCCAACCCAGAGTGTGAGGGTATAAATAAATAAAACCGTCCAGCGATGGGACAAACCAGCTTGTAACAATCGATGGTGTAAGTGGCATCTATCTGCCACCCAGGGCAATTTCCCACGACGAATGCGTGTCAAAATGACTGCTGACATATCCAAAATCGGGACTGCCAAAATTAAATAAGGCAAAATTACAGCTGTGAAAGCGGGAATTTTCACCAGTCCAATTACACCTACAGCCGCTAAGGTGAATCCCATAAAATAAGACCCGCCATCTCCCATAAAGATTTGTGCGGGGTTGAAGTTATATCGGAGAAATCCCAGGGCTGCACCAGCTAAGGCGGCGGCTATCAGGGCGGCGGCTGGTTGATTCATAAACAAAGACACCAACAGCATAACTACAGCAGCAATTCCCGATACACCAGCCGCTAAACCATCTAAACCATCAATCCAGTTGATAGCATTTACCATCCCCACCAGCCAAATCACTGTAATCGGCAAACTGAACCAGTTCAGGTCAACTATGCCAATTGTGGGAATACTAATGAAATCTATACTTACCCCTGCTTTCCATGCACCAGCGGCGACTATAATTTGCAACAGCAGCCGTCCTAAGGGGGATAGATTTAATAAATCATCAGCTAAACCAATGAGAAAAAAGCCCAGACCCCCGATTGCGACACCCCAAATTTGCCATTCTTTGTCAGGCGGCAAATTCCCAAATCCACCCAACCACCAGACAATTAGTAAAGAAGCGAAAGTACCTGCGAAGATAGAAACTCCTCCCAGACGTACCATTGGACGTTCATGAACTTTCCGACCACCAGGTTTATCTACGTTTCCACTTTTTATACCAATATTTTTAACATCAGGCGTAGTCCAGAGAACGACTACGGCGGCCACAAGAAAGGCGATCAGATGATAAATCTGAGCAGGCATCTGTATTTTAAATTAAGTAGTGGTTAAGACAAAACTCTGCCGAGGGAGGGTTCTACCTAATATCTACTACATTTTTGGCTTTTATCAGCAGAAGATTTTTAAGTCAAAAGGCAAAAGATTAAAGATACTTTTGCCTTTTGACTTTTGACTTTATGCTAGTGCTGGTACAGGAATTTGCAGGTGGGCGTATAACGGGAAGCGATCGCACAATGCAGCTACCCGAAGTTTACAATCAGCTGCGACTGTTTCTGATTCGGGGTTGAGCAGGCGATCGGCAATAATATTGCCAATCTCGGTAAACTCGGCAACTCCCAATCCTCTAGTTGTCATCGCCGGAGAACCCAATCTCAAACCACTAGTAACAAATGGCGATTGGGGATCAAAAGGTACAGTATTTTTGTTAGCCGTAATATTCACACCGCTGACCAGTTGATCTGCTTGTCTACCTGTCAAACCAATTGAGCGCAAATCTACAAGCATCAAATGGTTATCAGTACCATCTGAGACTAACTTTAAGCCCCGGTTTTGCAGTTGCGCTGCTAAGGCACGGGCATTTTCAATTACCTGTGCAGAATATGTTTTAAACTCTGGCTTTAAGACTTCGCCAAAAGCCACAGCTTTACCCGCAATTACGTGTTCTAAAGGCCCACCTTGAGTTCCGGGGAAAACTGATTTATCTAGCTTTTTACCCAATTCTGCGTCCTTGGTCAAAATTAATCCACCTCTAGGGCCGCGCAGGGTTTTGTGAGTGGTTGTCGTCACAACATCACAGTAAGGAATGGGGTCGGGATGTAAACCAGCTGCTACTAAACCAGCAATGTGGGCAATATCTGCTAGTAAGTAAGCACCAACTTCATCAGCAATGCTACGGAATTTGGCAAAATCAATGATGCGAGGATAAGCAGAATAACCACAAATCAACAGCTTAGGACGCTCCCTTAGCGCCAGCTCTCGAATTTGGTCGTAGTCGAGTTGTTCTGTTACTTGACTCACACCGTAGTGGCTAACTTGGAACCATTTACCTGAAACGTTGACAGGTGAACCGTGAGTTAGGTGTCCACCATGAGACAAATCCATCCCCATGATTTTGTCTCCTGGTTCGAGTAAAGTCAGGAAAACAGCAAAGTTCGCTTGAGCGCCAGAATGGGGTTGCACGTTAGCATGAGCCGCACCAAACATTTGTTTAGCTCGGTCAATGGCGATTTGCTCGATTTTATCAACAAATTCACAACCGCCATAGTAACGTTTACCTGGTAATCCTTCGGCATATTTGTTAGTTAAGACTGAACCTTGAGCAGCGAGGACAGCCGCAGAGGTAAAGTTTTCACTAGCGATTAACTCTAGGTGGTCGCGTTGACGCTGGAGTTCTTCGTTAATTAATCCGGCGATCGCGGGATCAGAAGCAGCAATAAAGTCTGAATTAGTCCTAGTCACTTTGAATTATCCTTAGTGGAAATTTGCACAACGATGGTTTTTCTTGGAACCTAGTTTCTCAGTAATAATTTGCAGTCAAATGTTTATCTGTCCAGATTTTTTGACTGCTGACTATTGTCTATTGGTAGTAACTGAATTTATTACTTAGATACCAGCCCGATTCAGCCCCATTAATGTGTTAATTATTATAAATCTCTTTCTGGAACATGAACTTAACAGTTATGGAAAGACAACTCACACTACTCAACCTGGGTGGAAAAATTTATGTATGAGTTATTACCCAAGAACTTTATCGCCATCTCCGAGAGACTCAACATACAATAAATTTAATGTTCACTGGGGAATTTTTAGTTCTTAACCTCATTTTTGTCAAAAAGAGTGCTGGAGAAGATTCATAAGCTAATTAAGCAGCTACTCAAGCGCAAAATTGCTTCGATGTATAGCTTAGGTAAATTCTGCTAATAGCTACTCTCCGCAACCAAAAATGATTTTCTCCCCTGAACACATCTAGATTATTTTAAGGAATTACAGGAGGTCTTTGGATGTTAGTCATTTTAATGGATGATCAAATCCTTGCTCCTAAGCAGGTTTGCCAGTCTTGTTTACTGGCTGACAAGAGTGGTCAACCCCGTTGGCGTGGTGGTCAACTGTATTGCGGTCAAGCTATTCACCAACTTACCGAACAACAGCCAGAGCAGTATGAATGTATTATGGGTTTTCGGATTGCCGAGATTCGGTGATTGCCTCTTCAGGCAAACTAGACAACTGCGTTATCCTAGGCTCAAGTAACTCTTAAAATTCTGCCACAGGAGAACGCAAAATGGCCTGGCGTGGTTCTATAAATATTTCTGATCGCATTTTCGCTTGTTTACCTTATTTGCTACCTCTGGTGGAGGTACTCACTTTTGGGTTTGTTTTATTACAGCAGTTTCCTGCCCTAACCGTAGTTTTTGCACCTGTGCTGATTTTATGGTCATTTTATAGACGTGTGCGATTTGCTGGAGTGATAATTTTCTTTGCTTTATGGCTATTAGTCGTTAGAAACGAAAAAATCTCTCATTTTATTCGTTTCAATACTATGCAAGCAATTCTTTTAGACATTATTATCTTTTTGTGTGGCATCCTGACTGATATTGTGGGGCTAATTCCCAGTGGAGATTTTGCCATTCAAACTCTGTATAGCACTATTTTTCTTGGTATTGTGGCAGCAGTAGCATATTCAGTCGTCCAGTCTCTTTTGGGACGTTATGCCGAAATTCCCGCAATTTCCGATGCTGTTTATATGCAAGTTCGGTAACTGGACGGATGAACAAGGCTAGAGGTTAGAGGCGCTAGTATCTTACTCATACTCAGCACGGGCTAAACGCCCCGCTAACAGCACTCAGCACTTTTTAACGGGTTACTATGGTGTTTTCTAGACGACCAATGCCTTCAATTTCTACCCGGATGCGATCGCCTATGTGCAAGGGGCCAATCCCCAATGGTGTACCTGTGAGTACTACATCCCCTGGGATAAGAGTCATAACTTTACTGATGTAAGATACCAAAACATCAGGGGGAAAAACCATTTGATCGATCCCCGCAGATTGTACGGGATTTGCCTCATCGTTGATGAAAGTCTGCAATCTTGCACCCGGATTTAATTCGCGGACAATCCAAGGGCCTAGGGGACAGAAGGTATCGAAGCCCTTGGCTCTAGTCCATTGACCATCTTTTTGCTGTAAGTCTCGCGCTGTCACATCATTAGCGATTGTATAACCCCAAATTTTGGTTTGTGCTTCCTCTGGGGTGCAGTCACAAGCGCGATCGCCTATTACTAGAGCTAATTCACCTTCATAATCTACTCTATGAGACTGAAGCGGATACTTAATTTCGGTCTCAGTGGCAATAATCGATGTTGGCGGCTTGAGAAAAATTAATGGCTCACTGGGTACAGGGGTTCCCATTTCTGCTGCATGATCTGCATAATTCTTGCCCACCGCCACAATTTTTGAGGGAGCGCAAGGGGAGAGAATTTGGTAACTATCCGGTACTAAAACTAAATCTGTCGGTTGTCCCTGTAACCAAGGTGGCGCGTCCAGCACCTGCACATTCAGAGATAGCTGTAGTAACCCATAATAAACTTTGCCTTCTGGATTTTGAACTCGCACATAGCGCTGTGCCATAACCTTGATAATATCCTTATTGTCTGCAATTTAAGAGCCGTGAGTGCGGAGAATCTTCAGCAATGAGAGTTAGGAGTTTAAAGACTCCTTTGGGAAGCATACCTGTTGGTTCAGCCAATAGATCAATTAATTTGCTGTTGTTTACTAAAGGCTGAATTCCTGATTGCACACTAGTTAGCTATAAAAGTAACTTTTGGCTAAACTACGAATTTCGGCAGATTGTGCTGATGATTCATATAAAAAACTGGTAAGATTATAATTCCTTGTTGCTTCAGATATTGAAATATACGGGTATTCTCTAGGAATCTTTGTATAATTTCACTCTGGCAGCCACCTTGTCCAAAAGGAGATTTAAAACTCATGTCCACAGTTTACGAAACAATGTATATCCTGCGTCCTGACCTCAATGACGAACAGGTAGATCAAGCAGTAGCTAAATACCAGACCTTGATTCAAGACCAAGGTGCCGAGAATATTGAAATTCAAAATCGGGGTAAGCGTCGTCTGGCTTATGAAATTAAAAAACAACGGGATGGCATCTACATCCAAATGAACTACACAGGGCCAGGAAATATTATTGCTCCCCTAGAACGGGCTATGCGGTTGAGTGAAGAGGTAATTCGCTACTTAACCATTAAGCAAGAAATTTCAGCAGCAGCAGCAACAGCAGCAGCAGCAGCAGAGAAAGTAGCCGCAACTGTCTAGGACAAAAAGTCAAAAGTTCACAGTAAAAAGAAAGAGTGCCTTTTTGACTTTTGACCTTCGCCTTGCAGTACTAGTACTGAGTTATGAGTATTTGTACTTTAAAACTCAGTACTAACTACAGCAAAACAAAATTTTTTTTTTACCTTTGACTTTTTTCGGCTTCGGTTGGGAATGCTAAATTAACAAGTACTTGCCAAAGGCAGTACGATCGCCGTTATACCTAAGATGAGAAAAGATTCGTCAATGGGAGCTGCAAGCCACTGTGAGCCAAACTGACATACCCAACATCCAAGCTCTCTCTACAGAAGCATCGCAATTGCGTCAAGAGTTGCAACTGCGAGATCAATTAGTGCAACAGCTATCTCAAGAACTCTTTCGGCTGGTTAAGGGCAATACTAATTTTATGCCCCAGCGTTCTGAAACTGAACGCGATTTAAGTCAGTTGCAGGCGTTAAGAGAACAATTACAAGCTGTCGAGCAACAGGTAACTTTTTATCAAGAGCAAATTGCTACTCGTGATGCAGAAATTTATCAACTGCGTCAGTCTGTGCAAGAGTTAACAGACCGCAGTCGGATGTTGGAGCAGGTAGTCCAAGAATTACCGCAAATTTATCGTCGTAAATTTGAGGAACGGATGGCTCCAGTGAGAGAGAAAGTCTCTATTTTGCAACGAGAAAATCGCAAACTACAAGCAGAATTACAAAGTGTTAGTTACCGTTTAGCACTGAAAACCCGCACTTCCAGCCATAGCGGTATTGACTTACCTAACTTCCCTCGCCCCGTCACTGAACAAGGTAATGTTTCTGCGGTGCAGAATGCTTAAAAAAAATCAAGCCTGCAATCACAGGCTCGAAATTTCTTAGCTTTTTCTCGGTCAGATGTGTAATTCACGAAATTGAAAGAGGGCTAAGTCTCAGTGCTAATTTATTAACGGTGAAAAAGATAATTGATTTTGTTCGACACTCTAGCGATATGTTCTTGAATGAGATACAGGATTAACTACAAAATCCATACACTATAAAGACTTTTAAGCCTGTGCCTTGTTTCCTGCTATTAGCAGTTTTGAGCATTGTAATTAAAGGTTAACTTGCTAGTGCCAAAGGTTGTTTGCTGACAAGATTGAGGATGTCGTCGTAAGTGTCAAAAACCTCAAAAACAGATTCTAACTGGGTCAGTTCTAAAATTAACCGGACAGGAGCTTTGACATGACACAGAACTAAACGACAACCACTTTGTCGAGCAGTTGTCAACGTTTTGACTAACGGAACCAAACCAGAACTATCCATGAAATCTACTTCTGCTAGGTCAATGACCCAAAGTTGATCAGGTTGAGGTACTACTTCAGCCATGCTTTGGCTGAGAGCCATCCCACCCTGCAAGTCTATGCTCCCTTGGGGTTTGAATAAAACCACTTGCAATTTCTGTGCGATAGTCATGTATTTATCTGGGTAGTTGAACTACTGAAAAAAATGAAAATTGACATCAATACTGCACGGTTTCAACAGTTGTGAAGTCGATACTATTCAGTTAAGTATTTAGGTCGTATAATTTGTGTTAACTTCCCTAAATATATGCACAAACGCTTAGTAAATTCAGTATCAATAGTAGCTTTTACAAGATTTTTATAATTTAACGAGATTTTTATGAATTTTTTATAAAAAGTTTATTGATTTGTTTTATCTACTATGCATCTATGTTACTAACGCCTAAACGCATAATAGTCAATATTGAATAAGTTATGGATTTTATAAATCCTTAGGGATGAAGTGGGATTAATTAGGGTTTGCAGAATAGTACTTTGATTGACACTCCAGCCACAAACGCGCCAAGATAGAGTAAAGGTAAAAAATTGTAAAGGCGGCGGTGCGGGATGTCTCTTGAATTTATTTCACTAGAAAACATCCAGGAATTTGCTCACCAGTATGGTTACTGGGCAATTTTTTTGGGAATTTTACTAGAAAACTTGGGCATTCCCATTCCTGGTGAAACCGTAACTCTTGTAGGTGGGTTTCTCGCTGGTAGTGATGAACTGAGTTACTGGTTAGTTCTAGGTGATGCAGTTGCAGGTGCTGTAATTGGCGGTGCTTGCGGCTATTGGATTGGTAAACTGGGTGGCTGGCCTTTCCTGCTGCAAATAGGTAAAATATTTAGGATTTCTGAAGAAAAATTACTGAATATTAAAGAGCAATTTAGTCAAAATGCTATGAAAGCCGTGTTTTTTGGCAGGTTTTTCGCTCTATTGCGAATTTTTGCAGCCCCACTAGCTGGGATAGCAGAAATACCCTTCCAGAAATTCTTCTTATATAACCTAGCAGGAGCCACCAGTTGGGCTACTGTGATGGTGACATTAGCTTTTTTCGCTGGCAGAGTAATTTCTTTAGAACAATTGGTGGCTTGGGTAAGTCAATTTGCGATCGCAGCCCTACTCATTTTAGTCGCTGTGATTGCTATTCCCTTGTGGTTAGAGTCCCGCCAAGTTAAACGCGCAGCAGGCGAATAGAAATAAGTAAAAATTAACCAGGCAAAAGTCAAAAGATTTATCTTGGGCTTTTGCCTTCCAGGTGAATCAGTCGCTCATGGGGAAACCCTAAGACAACGCTGGCTCACCTTTTTATTTTGATGAGAATTTGCTGATATAGCAGGTGACAGAATTGAAAGTCTTTTATTGTCTAAGTTTTATCGCTTACCGATGTCCTAACTACCTTGGCGACAGCTATATTTAGATACAACGTGCAGAAAATCAGCCACAAAATCTTCAGTCAGCAATTTTTGTGTCAACTGATTCTGATAAGTTAGTAAATTAAATAACTACTGCTAATGCCTTCAAAGTTTCCTAGCCCGGCGGGAGCATTGATGAAATTAGGCACACTTCATTCAAGACAAAGATATGGCGCTTATAGTTCAGAAATTCGGTGGTTCATCTGTCGGTTCAGTAGAACGTATCCAAGCTGTTGCCCAGCGTGTATATAAAACAGTTAAAGCAGGAAACTCATTGGTTGTAGTAGTTTCCGCAATGGGAAAAACCACAGATGGACTGGTCAAACTAGCCAGCGAAATTTCTCATAATCCTAACCGCCGGGAAATGGATATGTTGCTTTCAACTGGGGAGCAGGTAACGATCGCACTCCTGAGTATGGCATTGCAAGAACTGGGACAGCCTGCTATCTCTATGACTGGCGCACAAGTAGGAATTGTGACAGAAGCAGAACACACCCGCGCCCGAATTCTACATATCGAAACCGATCGCCTACTGCGCCATATTCATCAAGGTAAAGTAGTTGTAGTAGCTGGCTTTCAAGGCATATCCAGCACTGGAGATTTAGAAATTACTACCTTGGGGCGTGGTGGTTCCGATACCTCTGCTGTTGCCATAGCAGCCGCAATTGAGGCAGATTTTTGCGAAATTTATACAGATGTGCCAGGGATTTTAACTACAGACCCCCGCTTAGTTCCCGAAGCCCAGTTGATGGATGCGATTACTTGTAATGAAATGCTCGAACTGGCAAGCTTAGGAGCAAAAGTATTACATCCTCGTTCCGTAGAAATTGCCCGTAACTATGGTGTACCTTTGGTAGTGCGGTCTAGCTGGACAGAAGACCCAGGTACTTGGGTCACATCCCTCAAACCCCAAGAGCGATCGCTAGTCAATTTAGAAATTGCCCGTTCTGTAGATGCGGTAGAATTTGACACCAACCAAGCAAAAGTAGCTTTGTTGCGTGTACCCGATAAGCCAGGGGTAGCCGCTAAGTTATTTGGGGAAATTTCCCGCCAAAATGTTGATGTAGATTTAATTATTCAATCAATCCACGAAGGTAATAGCAACGATATTGCCTTTACTGTCACCACACCAATATTAAAACGAGCAGAAGCAGTAGCAGCAGCGATCGCACCCGCACTGAGAAATCCATCTAATCCCAAATCAGACGAAGCGGAAGTGATGATTGAACAAGACATTGCGAAAGTCAGTATTTCGGGTGCAGGGATGATTGGTCGTCCAGGGGTGGCGGCGAAAATGTTTGCCACCCTTGCCGAAGCAGGGGTGAACATTCAAATGATTTCTACTAGTGAGGTTAAAGTTAGCTGCGTAGTTGATGCAACAGACTGCGATCGCGCCGTGGCTGCACTGAGTAACGCTTTTGAAATTGCGGTAGAAGAACAGCACTCCCCACTCAGCACTCCCCACTCAGTACTCCCCACTCAGCACTCCCACCCCGTTTGCGGTGTCGCCTTAGACATGAACCAAGTACGCCTGGGGATTCGTCAAGTTCCAGATAAAGCGGGGATGGCGGCAAAATTGTTTGGCATATTAGCAAAGCACAATATCAGCGTTGATATGATTATTCAATCTCAACGCTGTCGGATAATTGATGGTGTTCCTAAACGGGATATTGCTTTTACAGTTCCGCGGATGGATGGAGAAACTGCTCAAAAACTGCTTACCCAAGTTGCAGCAGAATTAGGCTGGGGTGAAGTTGTGTTAGATAATGCGATCGCGAAAGTCAGTATTGTCGGCGCAGGTATGGTAGGACAACCAGGTGTTGCAGCCAAAATGTTTGAAGCGTTGGCACAACACCACATCAATATTCAAATGATTGCTACTTCAGAAATCAAAATTAGTTGTGTTGTCGCCCAAGAACAGGGTGTGAAAGCTTTACAAGTTATTCATGCTGCTTTTGATCTCGCTGGTAGCGAGAAATTTGTAGTGCCAGCATAAACTTAGTCAACATCAAGGTTGATGCAATTTTATCTGGGGGTTTGTTTATTAATCCCTAGATAATTCTTCTAAGCTGGCGACTATTTCTGCAAGGCGATATTCACCACACCAAACTGTATCTAGCTTTTTGAGTTGATCTAGACTTTTACAATCCTCTGCTACACGCATATCCGGTTCTTCCATTGCTGCTAATAAGTCCTGGAAGATAATTACTTCATCAAACTGAGGGTTTGTTTCTTGATCATTTAATATTGCTGTAACTCGCTGCTGTGGTAAGCCTTGCAGAGTATTAACAATAAATTTTGTCGGAAAGTCCACATCTTGGAGGGCTGGATGGCGCTTGACTAAACCAGCTAGTAATACGCCTAAATAAGCTGCTGCTTGCGGATTATTCAGTTCCTGTACCTGACGAGCCGCAATTTCAGTTAAATTTTTATAAAATGGGCAACCCAACTGTTGTTCAACTGCCACAATAGGATCTGCAACTTTGGAGACTTGTAATTGAGCCTCAAAAAATCTCTGCTGCTTTTGTGGAAGATATTCAAGTAAGATTTGCTTGGCGCGATCGCTCACAATCATCTCGCCATCTAGCCCAAAACTAAAGTCTTTTCCAGGTTCTAGACCCGCGTTCACTAATATATGAAAAACATTACTTTGGGCGGCTTGCTGCATCTGTTGATATCTAAATTGCCCTACAAAATTGGCAAAAAACCAACTGTGGCTGTCTGCATCGCATTCGCACAATACTTCGTTGACTATCTCGGTTAATTTTTCTTCGCCGATAATATTTGGCGATCGCATAGTCAAGCCTTGGATTGCCGCAGTATCACGCCGACGCAGCGCCTCGATTAATTGACGCTTTGTCGCCGTTACTTGATTTTTGTTGCGTTTAAATAAGTTGATTTTCAAGCTATTTGGCGTTTATAGCAATTCGATTACAACTCTTTTACCGTACTGAGCAATAGCGTGTCATGAGTGATCCCACGGCAATAATTGAATTAGTAAATTATTGAGTTGTTACTCAGTAATACTCTGCCTAAAATCCAGAAGAGAAATTCAGTACTGGTTGTATTAGAAGTAAACTATATGGCAGAGTAACATCAGTGAAAATAGCATTTTCCTAGAGAATTATTTCCTGTTTCATTGATGTTTCTCTATGCCATTTATGAAAATTAATAGTATGAATTACAATTTTCTTAGTCTTGGTATATTTTTTGTAACTCAGGTTGATCCCCACAAAAATTATACTAGTAATAATACTAATATATAATCAGGTAACTTCGTATAAAAGCTTATATATATGGATGATCAGATTTTAGTTACACGTTACCGTATCTTACAATTATTATATATGGGCGAGTCTGTAAAAACTTATCTAGTTGAAGATATTACAATTCCTGTGCAGCAATTTATCATTAAGCAGCTACGTCCAGAAACGAACAATCCTCAAAATTTAGCTTGGCTGCGGCAAAGCTTTTTTCAGGAAGCTAAGATTTTGCAACAACTTGGACAAGAACACGACAAAATTCAGAAAATAGTTGCTTATTTTGAAGCCGATGAAAAATTTTATCTAGTTCAAGAATTAATTGATGGTCATGAATTAGCTGAAGAAATTTTAGTAGGATTCCCGTTAAGAGAAGACCAAGTAATTAACTTATTATTAGAAATATTAGATATTTTATTCTTTATACATCATCGTCATATCATTCACCAAGATATTCAACCAGCAAGCATTATTCGCAGATATTCAGATAATCAACTGGTTTTAGCTGATTTTGGTTCCGTGCAAGAAATTGTGACAGCTATAGTTGGCAATATAGAATATATACCTCTTGAGCAATTACAAGGACAAACTCAATACAGTAGTGATATTTATGCTTTAGGAATAATTGCGATCGCCGCAATTATGGGGCTATCTGAAGAAGAAGTATCGAGATTACAAAGTCAAAAAAACTTATTAACAGGTGAAATTATCTGGCGAGATAGAACGATAAAAGTTAGCCAAGAATTTACACAAATTATTAATAAAATGGTACGGTTTGACTACCGGAAACGTTACCAGTCTGTAACTGAAGTTATCAATGACCTTCAGCAATTAAAGAATTACCAATACCAACCAAAAAAACTCCAGTTTCCCAGATTTAGACTGATATTTATAGGAATTACTAGTTTACTTGTGGCTCTGATTATCGGACACTTTGGTCAATGGTTGAGACATATAAATAATGAGCAAATACTTTATCAAGAAGGTGTCAGTGAATATGATCAAGGAAACTATCAAGAATCTGTAGATAATTTTACGCAAACTATTAAAATAAATCCGCAGAATTCTGTGGCTTATAACCATAGGGGTAATGCTTTTTATCGCTTAGGAGATTATGAAAAAGCCCAGGCAGATTCGACTCAAGCAATTGCCCTGAATCCTCAAGATGCTAATGCTTATTATGACCGAGGATTTGCTTGGTTTGGATTGAGTAAATACAAAGAAGCGATCGCAGACTACACAAAAGCGATTAAACTTAACTCTCAAAACCCCTATGCTTACTATGGAAGGGGTTTAGCGAGGGTGAAAGTGAACGAATATCAAAGCGCAATACTGGATTTTAATAGAGCGATCGAACTTAATTCTAACTATGGTTTAGCCTATTATCATCGTGGCTTAGTCAACATCGAACTAGGTAAGAAACAAGCAGCACTAAGGGATTTTGAAAAAGCTGAAAAATTATTTCAAGAACAGGGCGACCAATCAGGTTATAACAAGATAGTTCAAGAAATCAAAGCCTTGCAGAAATAACAAAACTAAACAATTATACTTCTGACAAAAATACTATTTTTCCTAAATCTTCGTTAGAATTACTGCTGTTATTTTCATAATGACCCCCTCCTCTGCGTTCTCTGCGTCTTGGCGGTTCGATAATTTATTCATACAACCTATTGCTAAATTTTCATTAATTGATACACTTGTTCTTCATTAGCCATTAGCCCAGTGAACCAGCGCCTATGGTATACGTCAAGCGCGTGGAACTTACCAACTTCAAATCCTTCGGCGGTACTACTTCAGTCCCTTTGCTGCCGGGGTTCACTGTCATATCTGGGCCAAATGGTTCTGGTAAGTCTAATATTTTGGATGCGCTGTTGTTTTGTTTGGGACTTGCCAGTTCTAAGGGAATGCGAGCCGATCGCCTGCCGGATTTGGTAAATAATACTCAAACGGCTAAGGGACGCGCATCTGTGGAAGCCAGTGTCACGGTGACGTTTGATTTGTCAGGGGAAGAAATTGTCTCACGCAAAGGCGCAAAGGCGCAAAGTGAGGAAAGCGCGGAGGAAGTAGAAGAATTAGAGGGGGAAATAGAGAATTCGGACTCAGCACTCAGCACTGAATGGAGTGTAACTAGACGGTTGCGGGTGACTCATCAGGGAACTTACACGTCAAATTACTATATCAATGGTGTTTCTTGTACTCTGACGGAGTTGCATGAGGAGTTGGAGAGTCTGCGGATTTATCCTGAAGGCTATAACGTAGTATTGCAAGGGGACGTTACTAGCATTATCTCGATGAATGCTAGGGAGAGGCGGGAAATTATTGATGAGTTGGCAGGAGTGGCGGCGTTTGATCGCAAGATTCATCAAGCCAAGGGTACTTTAGATGAGGTGAAGGAGAAGGAAGATAGTTGTCGGATTATTGAGACAGAGTTAACTGCACAGCGCGATCGCCTTTCTCAAGATAGGGCGAAAGCGGAGAAGTATCAAAAGTTGCGGACGGAGTTTCTACATAAGCAATCTTGGGAAGCGGTGTTATCGTGGCGTTCTCTGCAAGCACAGCAAGAAAAGTTAGCGACGGAAATTCAAAATGGCGATCGCTCTCATCATGATTTAACTCTACAATTAGAAACGCTGAATGTTGGGATTACGCAAAAAACGGCGGAATTAGAGCAACTCAATGCTCATGTCAAAGCTTTGGGTGAAGAAGAATTATTAGCAGTACAGTCTAATCTTGCTACTCAAGAAGCAGAACGCAAGCAACTCCAGCGTCAGCAAACAGAATTAGAAACAACTTCTCAAGAAACAACCAAGCGGTTAGCGCAAACTCAGCAAGACATTCAACAGCAGCAGCAAGCTTTGGCAGAAATCGCCCAAACTCAGGATGTGGAACGCCAATCGATTGTCTACTGTCAACAGCAACGGGATGAGACACAACAAGCACTACAACAATCCCGTGAAGCCGCTGCGGAAATCGCCTCAGCGTCGGAAGCTTGGGTACAGCAACAAACTGCACTGAACCGCCAAATCGAAACTGTGTTGCAAACTCTGGAACCGCAACGCACAGAGCAAGCACAATTAAAAGAACGCAATAGTCAGCTACAAGAATTAATTCACGAACAAACTCAGTTAATTGCCACTTTAGAACCGCAGTTAGCAGAAAAACAAGCTGAGTGTGTGCGAGTTGAGGCAGAATTTAACTCCTCTAGTGAACCCATCCAAAACTTAGCGCAAAATCTTGCGGCTACAGAACAGGAATTACAAATTCAGCAAGATACGCAAAAACGGCTTTCTCATGAGCAACGAGAAAAACAACGCCAGTTAGATAAAATTGAGGCACAAACCCAAGCACAGCAAGAGGTACAAGGTACACAAGCTAGTAAGGTAATTATCCAATCGGGGATGCCTGGGGTTTGTGGTTTGGTGGTACATTTGGGACGAGTAGAACCTCGTTTTCAGTTGGCGTTGGAAATTGCTGCGGGTGCGCGGTTGGGACATATTGTGGTAGATGATGATGGTATCGCTTCCGCCGGAATTGAATTGCTGAAGCAAAAACGCGCCGGGAGAGCAACATTTTTACCTTTAAATAAGATTCAAGCTCCCAGAATTACCCAGGATGCAACTTTGCGGTTAGCTAACGGCTTTGTCAGTTATGCTGTGAACTTAGTTGAATGCGATCGCCGTTATAAAGATGTGTTTAACTATGTTTTTGGTAACACTGTCGTCTTCGCCAGCTTAGAACAGGCGCGTAAAAACCTCGGTTTATATCGCATTGTTACCTTGGATGGGGAATTGCTGGAAACCAGCGGCGCAATGACTGGGGGAAGCGTCAATCAGCGTTCATCGTTGCGGTTTGGTACGGGGGAAGCGGCGGAATCAGATGAAGCGATCGCTTTAAAAAGTCGCTTGACAGATATAGATAGAATTTTAGATCGTTGTATTGATGCGATCGCATCCTTATCCAGCAAAACCAAACAACTATCCCAAGAACTCACCGAAGCGCGTCAAGCACGCCGGGAACAGCAATTGCAATTAGAACAGTTGCAAAAAGATATTAAAGCTTTGACGACGCAATTAGAAGGAACGCGATCGCAACTTGCCCAAAATACCGAAAAATTCTCCGCCGCCAAATCTCGCCTAGAAATTTTAGATAAAGATTTACCAGGACAAGAAGCGCAATTACAACAAATGCGTCACGTTTTAGCAGAGTTAGAAGCATCCCAAACGCCTAGTGAATGGCAACAAATTCAAGCGGTAATTAAAACGCAAGAGCAGCAATTACAGCAACGTGAAGCCAACCTCCGAGAAGCCGAACAACGGTTAAAAAACCTGGAAAATCAGCAGCAGCGTTTACAAGAACGCATCCAAGAAGCTGAACAACGCATCACTCAATATCATCAAGAACAAGAAAGTTATCGCCACAAACTCCAAACACTCAGCACTCAGCACTCAGCACTCAGCACTCAAATCGCTGAAACCCTCGCCAAGCTGGGCGAAATGGAAAAGAATTTAGGCGAAGAAAAGCAAAAACGTGACGCAATCGAACAAGAAGTGCGATCGCATTTACTCCGTCAGCAACAATTAGAATGGGAACTCGAAAAACTCCAAGAAACCCAGTTGAAGCGGCGGGAAGAACTAGAAGCGTTGCAAAATCAATTACGAGAACTACTTCCAGAATTGCCCAGCCCTTTACCAGAAGTACCAGAACAGGTAGATTTAGAAGAATTGCAGAAAGAATTGCGATCGCTTGCTAAACGCTTGCAAGCAATGGAACCTGTGAATATGCTGGCGTTGGAAGAATACGAACGCACCCAAAACCGCCTGCAAGAACTTACAGATAAGTTGCAGACATTAGAAGCCGAACGCACCGAGTTATTATTACGGATTGAAAACTTTACCACATTGCGGCAACACGCTTTTAAAGAAGCCTTTGATGCTGTTAACGAAAACTTCCAATCAATTTTTGCTACTTTGTCTGAAGGTGACGGTTATCTACAACTCGATGATCCAGAAGATCCCTTTAGCAGTGGCTTAAATTTAGTTGCTCACCCCAAAGGTAAACCTGTACAAAGACTAGCTTCCATGTCTGGGGGAGAAAAATCTCTCACCGCCTTAAGTTTTATTTTCGCTCTGCAACGCTACCGTCCATCACCTTTTTATGCCTTTGACGAAGTAGATATGTTCTTAGACGGGTCAAACGTAGAACGATTGGCTAGAATGATCAAACAACAGGCACATCTAGCACAGTTTATAGTTGTGAGTTTGCGTCGTCCGATGATAGAATCAGCCGAACGCACCATTGGCGTTACTCAAGCACGAGGCGCTTATACCCAAGTTTTGGGAATTAAGTTATCATCCTCGAATACATCTGCTTGAATCTTTGTTAATAATAGTGTATAGATAAACCGGATTCGAGATCAGGACTCGGTATAGAATGACCTCTGAACAGATAATTAGGCGTTCCGACTTATTAAATACTCAGGTGATTACCCGCGACAACGCCAAGCGGTTGGGGATTGTCAATCAAATCTGGGTTGATATTGATCAAAGGGAGGTTGTGGCTCTTGGTTTACGAGACAGCCTGATCTCTATCTCTGGATTGCCACGCTATATGTACCTCAGCAGTATTAACCAAATTGGTGATGCAATCTTGGTTGATAACGAAGATGTCATAGAAGATATTGAAATTGAAGCTTTTAGTAACCTGATTAACTGGGAAGTAATTACAGAAACAGGTGAAGTCTTAGGCAGAGTGAGAGGCTTTAAATTTGATGGTATATCAGGTAAGCTGCACTCGATAATCATTGCTTCTTTGGGAGTACCGCAAATTCCCGACCAATTTCTCAGTACTTACGAGATTTCAATAGAGGAAATTGTTAGCACTGGCCCCAGCAGATTAATTGTATTTGAAGGAGCCGAAGAACGCACAACGCAATTAACAGTAGGTGTGCTGGAGCGTTTAGGTATTGGGAAACCGCCTTGGGAACGAGATGCAGAAGAAGAATATGGTTATTCTGCGCCGCGCACAGTTTCACCTGCAAATCAGCTACCCAGTGGAACACCATTACAGCCTCCCAAGCCAAAAGTTCGTACTCCTGAACCCGTAGCGCGGGAAGAAGAATGGAATGAAGACTATGTAGAAGAAGAAAGACCACGGCGCGAAGTTATGAAAGCGCGACAGTATGAGTCTATTCGCTACGAAGAAGAAGACGAAGAAGATAACTGGAGTGAAGCCACAGGCAGAGACAGATATCAACAACCGCCCAAATATGAGACTAAAGCCTACACTGAAGATTACGACGATTACGACGATGATATAGAAAGTGATGCTTGGGACGACCAACCAAAACCAGTAAATATTCCCAAAAAAGTTAAGGAAAGGCAGCCAGAATACGAAGAAGAAGGCGGATATTAATATTGAGTTTTAACTAACCCCTCCTCAGTCATGAGGAGGGGTTAATTTTGTAGGGGAGCCAGTGCGTTGCGGAGTTTCCCTCCGTTATAGCAACTGGCGTTGTGTTGTCGCATAGCGCAACGCACCATCCTAAATTCCCTGTGCGTTAGGAAAGTAATATTTTTACCTCCTGTCTCCTGCTGCATCCACCCAATAAAGATAATATCGTTCACTATCTACCCAAGCCCTCTGAAAATTCTTGATAGGAACAATCTTTAAATCATTGCTATTTGAATTTAGTTTCTTATTTAAAATCAATAAAATTTTATTTTTTACTTCTTGGCTCTTAAACAAGGAATTAATCTGTCTAAATATCTCCGTTTGCTCAACATCTTGCCGACCTTGTTTAAATAGAGTAAAGCTTCCCATTGTTTGCCGTTCAGGATAGTAGAACTTCCGATTGAGATAACCTGATAATGCAGCCATATTAGCATCACGGCTGGCCATAATAAATTCATTTTCCCAGCTATTTTGTTGAATATAATGAACTGTTTCTCTGCTGGCAGAAAATGGGATAATTAAATCTCTAACAAAGCCCTGAATTCCTCCAATTAATTGAGCAGAGAGAATTAACATAAAGACAATATTATGCCATTCTGTAGCTAATTTAAATAATTTGGGTTTGATAGAAAATTTATTGAATAAAAGTTGAGAGTCTGGATAATAACTCTCTAGCCACAAAGCTGCTATAAAAACTAAATAAAAATGTCCAAAATGACGATGATTACCTAAAAATCTCAAATAAGTAAAGGCGAGTAGGATAAGAGTTCCTGTGATATATAGAAAAAGAACAACTGGCTTTTTAGAAAATTTAATCAAGTATAAAACAAATATAAGAGTACTTATTAAAGCACAAACACTCAAATCTATCCATCTTCTCTGTGGAATAATCAACAAATAACTAGCAAATAATCTATTTATACTTCTTAATAAATTAAAAATATCTAATTTAAGTAACCACCCGTTATTTAATCCCCCATGCAAATAACTATTTGTAGGAGGAGTAATAATATAAATTGACAAGATAAAAGAAAATATAATAATTGCCATACTTAGCAATAAATCATATCTTTTACTTTGGTTGAAATACTGCTTTCTATACTCACTATCAAAACAAAATTCAACTAGCAAAGTTAATGATAAAGAAAATGAGACTAGTAAAGCATAAGCATTACTATTAGCCAGTAAACCTAAGAAAATAGCTAAATATAAATAAGTTTTTCTTCTAGATGGAAAAGCTGCACAAAATGCAAATATAAACAGCAGACTAAAGGCATAATTTCGAGAAATTAAAAAATATTCATAGAAGGTAAAATAGCCAAATATAAACAGTAATTTTTGTCTATATTTAAAAGGACTATATAAGTAAAAAATTGTAATTGCTGTAATTGTAATAGCCAAATGAAACATTTGCATAACAACCGGATTGTCAGCAATTCTTCTCAAGAATGCCAGAGAGAAATACCACAAAACTGGATGCCCTTCATATTTAATATTGGCAATT
Organism: Nostoc sp. LEGE 06077; assembly: GCF_015207705.1. Taxonomy (GTDB): domain Bacteria; phylum Cyanobacteriota; class Cyanobacteriia; order Cyanobacteriales; family Nostocaceae; genus Nostoc_B. The sequence goes on along the minus strand of NZ_JADEWI010000059.1, from coordinate 15,850 downwards.
AAATCGCTAAAAGATTGACTATCTCTCACAATCAGCCAAGGATTTAGTTCATCTCTCCACATTGAATGGTTAAAAATACCTATTAAACCGAGAATTGAAAAGATAAATATAATCAACCAAGGATAATAAGAAAATAAGGTTGAAATCCGATTAATTGCTTTTTTAGCTAACATTCATATTGCCAAGTATTTGTTAAATTATAATCAAATACTGGTGTCAAAATTTGTCTATTTTCGGATAACTATAGAAATCCGACTTGATTATTGAAATTACTTGTGTGGGTAGGGAACACTTCTCCTGCCGGAGACGCTACGCGAACGACAAGCTCAGTGCATCGCAGGGAACAGGAAAAGAAGTAACACAGGTTTACTGAGTTTTTCTCCAAATCAAATATGATTCCTATATATTATGTATTGAAGTGCTTTCTTATGGATAAAAACATCAAAACCTGGTCAAGGATGACCAGGTTATTGGGAATTCACAGGTTTCAAATTTTTTAAACTTAGCTAAATAATTGAGAGAGTAAATAAATAAGGTGGACTTAATAACTAGCAAACTCAGCAATCTTTGTTTTTCCGCTTTGGGATTTGGCTTCGCTTTTTGGATTGTTTAGCTTTTGCCACTTTTAATTATGGGTCTGCTGAATATTTGCTTGGGCTACTGACGGGAGACATCATAGTCTTTTGCCCTTTGGGTTTGTTTTTCTTATGTTTGATGTCTTGCTACTCAATTTAACACTGACTTAGGGAGTAGTAAACGCTAGTTTACTAAAGTTGACATTTTGTTGATTTTTGCAATATTTTTTGTTAGTTATTAGCTAAATATTCAGATCACCAACTTTATTGAAAAGTCGGTGATATCGTTATTCCATAGAAATGGTATTTTGTTTTATGGAAGAGTGTAGCGCTAGGCGATAACACACCTTACTCACAATGATGCTTACCAATTCCACATGACTTGGTTGTTATCAAGGTTATCGGTGACAATGCGTCCGATCGCATCGATTTCGGCAATGTCCTCAGTAGAGAGTTTGACATCAGCGGCTTTAGCGTTATCTTTTGCTTGTTCAGGATAACGCGCCCCAGCGATCGCATTTGCTTGGGGTTGGGCAATTAACCAAGCCAACGCTAACTGCGCCAAGGTACAATGATGGCGTTCTGCTATGGGACGGAGTTTATCTAAAGCTTGTTGAGCGCGTTCAAAGTTCTCGCCTTGAAATAGTTTATTCGCAGAGCGATTATCTTCGGGGGCAAATTTCTGTCCACGCTGAAATTTACCAGTTAACAATCCCTGGGCTAAGGGTGAATAAGCCAAGATAGAAATTTGATTTTCGCTACAATAGGGCATAGCATCTTGTTCAACCTGCCGCCAAAATAAAGAATATGGAGGTTGCAAACTATCAATGCGCCCATATTGGGATGTTTCGGCTAATTGATCACGAGAAAAGTTAGAAACACCTATTGCCCTAATTTTTCCCTGCTGTTTGAGATCATTTAAAGCCTTCATTGTTTCTTCTATCGGCACAATTGCACTATTAAACGCTCCAGCAGGCCAATGGATTTGATAAAGGTCGATATAATCGGTTTTGAGGTTTTTTAAAGAGCGATCGCAAGCCTCAATCACCTGATCATATTTAAGATGGTTCGCAAATACTTTTGTGGCATACTGTACCTGGTCGCGCACATCTGCTAAAGCTTCGGCTACAATGCGCTCAGAGTGACCCTCTCCATAAACTTCGGCTGTATCTACAGTGGTGATCCCAGCTTCAAAGGCGGCGCGAATGGCTTTAATTGAGTCAGCGTCTTCAATTCCTACCCACATCCTTTTACCAGCTTGCCAAGTTCCGACAATGATGGGTGTAATTTCTACGGCAGATGTACCTAGTTTTCGCTTTTCCATAATGCTTCTCTAATTCATTTCCCCGGATAGTTTCATACTTTAACGGTCTTAGCGTGAAATTAAATCAGAGTTACAGTAGATGCCGATGAATTTGACTACGATATATGCCTTGAAAGAATGGTTAGTGGCGATAAATGCCTTAGAAACTGGCAAAACCATCATGTTGCTGCGTAAAGGTGGTATTCATGAGAACAACGGACGTTTCCAAGTTGCCCATGAGCAGGTTTTACTTTACCCAACTTATGAACATCAACAGCCGTTTCTGCTAAAATCAGAATATGCTGACCTTGTTTGTCCAGTAACCTCTGGTTGGCATCCAGAAACGATTCCCATTAGCAGTTGGGCTGTAATTACAGATATTTTGCCGATTAGTGAGGAGTCTACTGTTAACGCTTTACTCCCCTTTCATATCTGGAATGAGTCTTTTATTAGCGATCGCCTGAAATGGAAACCACGTCAGCCTTTGTATGTGCTATTGCTGCGAACTTATAAATTACCCGAAGTGCAAGAAATCCCTTATCTTTCGCAATATGGTGGTTGCAAGTCATGGATCGATTTAGCGCAACCAATTAACATCGCAGGTGCAACACCCGTTTTGTCAGATTCTCATTACTCCGAAATAGTCAACGAAATTCGCAAGATTGTTAGAGGTTGCAGGTTAGAGGTTACAGGCTAGAGAAAATAGCCCCTGCTGTGCTGTCTTGACTCAGCACTCACTACTCAGCACTGATAAATAAATCTTACCGATGTAACTAGCAAAACAAATAAATTATTATTCAGCCGTATGCCCAAAAAGTAACTCTTGCTACATACATTCGCAAAAACCACAGATAGGATCAGAAAAATCTCGCCCTCATAACCAGCGAAATATCGCTAAGAGGCGTTATATTCTTGCGCCCCTTAGCGATGCTAAATCATTACCAGTCATGGAGTCAAAAATATTGAGCCATCAACAGCTTTTTAGTACAAAATCCACAATTATTGTCACTTCAATGAAGTTTCAGTTGTTGCGGATGGCGTGATTTTGTCGTGTTGCGTCCTCAAAAATGCTCTCTGAAATCTATCGATCGGCTTACGTAATTTTGCGGAACCAATTTGTAGATAAATGGACACATACTAGGGAAATCAAAAATTATCCCACAAGGGTGATGCAAGACTTGACAAAAGTCTGCGATTATGCAATTTAAGCTAAACACTAAGGAGTTTACCATGCATCGACAAATGTGCTGGTTATCTAAGTCTGGCAACGATGGTGAAAAAATTTTATATTTGCAAGTTGAGCCAAATAAAGGTTGGCGACCCTACACAGCTTATCCACAATTTGCAGTACCAGATTATCAAATTCCCGGTGGCTCTAAAGGTTGGGCAACTTATCAAAAACTACTAAAGGCTGGCTGGACATTAGTACCCAGCGCTAGAGCTAATGAATTTGGGACTCAAGTTGAATACTCAGAATCGATAATGCAGAATCCATAGTTGCAATTAAAGCATTTTACACATCCGTAACAACGGGCAGTGTTGCATCAATAAGTGACAACTGTTTACCAGCCTCTAGGCGAACCTTCACCGCGAGGATCGGCTGCTGCTTCTAAGCTGCCATCTGCTTTGACGGCGATCGCGTTAACATTACCCCAAGGAGCATTTTCTTCCTTGATGTTGTGTCCACGGCGGTGTAAGTCTTGCAGAGTTAAAGCATCCAAACCCCAAGGTTCAACACGCAACTCATCAGGTAGCCACTGATCATGTATGCGTGGTACGGAGACAGCTGCACCAACATCCATTTTGTATTCCAGCACATTAAGAATCACTTGCAAAACCTGAGTGATAATTGTGCTACCACCAGGGGCCCCCACTGCCATGCGGAGGTGATTATTTTCTGTAATGATTGTCGGAGTCATACTTGATAGGGGAGTTTTGCGGGGTGCGATCGCATTCGCTTCATTGCCAACTAAACCAAAGGCGTTAGGTACACCTGGCGCGGCGGCAAAGTCATCCATCTCATTATTGAGTAAAATTCCTGTTTCTGGTGTCACCACACCAGCACCAAAACCAAGATTAATTGTAAAAGTCAGGCTGACAGCGTTGCGTTGTTCATCCACAACGCAAAGATGACTAGTTTCGGCAGATTCGTAGCGCGTGGCTTGCAGTTGTAATAATTTGTTGGGTAGAGGGACGATTTGATTACTAACTTGGCCAAAGCGTTTCAGTGTTTCTGGTGCTACTGGCTTGATTTGGGTTGCAGGTTTCGCCACATCCAAGTTAATTTCTTGACGGCGTTTTTTGGCATAAGCTGGGTTAATCAGGGCTTGTACAGGCACTTTGACAAAATCAGGATCACCTAAATATTGTGAGCGATCGGCGTAGGCAATCTTCATCGCTTCTGCCATTAAATGTAAACTATTAGGATGGTGCCATCCCCAAGCTGACAAATCAGTGTCACCGATAATGTTTAAAATCTGCAATAGATGAACTCCGCCTGATGATGGTGGGGGCATTGAACAGACTTTAGCTTGGCGAAAACTACCGCAAAGAGGATTTCGCCAGATTGGTTTGTATGCCTTCAGGTCGTCTAAAGTAATTAGACCATGATTTTGTGCCATGTCTGATGCGATCGCACGGGCAATTTTGCCAGTATAAAAACTTTGGGGATTCTCGGCGATGCTTTCTAAAGTGCGTGCTAAATCCCGTTGTACTAATCTTTCTCCAGGCTGATAAAATTCGCCATTGCGGGTAAAAATAGCACTAGCGGCGGAATTCTGGAGAATTACTGGTTTGCGGTTTTCGTAAACTTGAATTGATCGCCAACTTAGCTCATTACTCAGGATAAACCCATTTTTCGCCAGAGCGATCGCAGGTTTAACAACTTCCTTCCACGGTAACTTACCATAACGGCGATGCACCTCATACATCCCCGCAACTGTTCCAGGTGTCGCCACCGCCAAATAACCATTCACACTTGCATTCGGACGCACCTTACCTTCTGCATCCAAATACATATTTCTTGTCGCTTTGATGGGTGCGCGTTCCCGGAAATCCAACGCTTTCATCTCGCCAGTTTTCTCAGAATGCAGCAGCAAAAATCCCCCGCCACCAATTCCGGCTGAAAAAGGCTCAACTACAGATATGGCAAAAGTTGTCGCCACTGCTGCATCAACAGCATTACCTCCTTGGCGGAACATTGCTAACCCAGCCTCACTAGCCAGGGGATGTGCAGATACTACCATCCCCTTTTTGCTGCGTAGGGGTAAGGTGGTAGTGGCTGATGCAACTTGGCTGTAACAGATAACCCCAAGGGAGAAAAAGGTAAATACAACCTGTTTGGATTTAGCAAAGATAGGCATTTTTATTTACTGTTTTTAAATATTTTTCAGGTATCATCTAGGAGTAAATTGTTTACATAGCTGTTAGTTAGTTTATTAATTCAAATTATTTCATAGATAATAATAAAAAAAATAAAATAACTACTAGTTTCCTAAAAAATCATATTAAAAATGTTGCTATTTTTTTTATATCTTCTGCTGAAATATCTTGTAATCCCATTGCTTTAGAATATCTCTGTCCAAGATATGTCAGACATAGATCATTAGGAATAATATATCCCCAACTTAATAGAGCTATCCCTTCTTCTGAACCATGTATTTTTTGATATATCAGACTAATGGTATTTAAATAAAAAATTTCTGAAAGAAGCGATATTCTTTCATAACTAATCCCATCCATATTTTCATAATTATGATTTCTTAAAATAAATTCTTGATTTTGAGATTTCAAATAGAGCATTGCAAGAAAACATATTTGTCTATAAGTTAATTGTTCAGTAATTTGAAGTATATGATTTGCTTCGCCTAATGTAATCCCTTGTGCAAAGGACACATTAGCAAAAATATTTGCGTAAACTTTTGTTTTCTTTTCTTCATGTTCATTCTTAGTTTTTTGCAATACTCCTTCAAAAATTTCTTCTGCTGGTGTCCTTTCAGAATTTTGGTTTACAAAGAAATCATCATTTCTTGGAGAGTAACCAGACTTAAGATATTCATCTATCTTTATAATTGCTAGAGCAGCAGTAGCACCTACTCTTATTTCTTCTCGTTTAGATAAACTTCTAGTTGCAAAGTCTGTAATAACTTTTTCAACACTTTTAGAGGTAATTTTACCTAAACTAGCTCCAGCAATTGCTCCTCCAAATCCACCTATCGCGCCTCCTATTAAGAATCCAATGGCAGCGCCTGCTGAGTCACCAATAATTTCACTACCGGCGGCAATTATCGATTTAGCCTTATTTATATCTTCAGACATATAAAATTTAAGTAAATGTATTAGTTTATCAAATACCAGAATCAAGAATTTTTGCTCACTACAACAAAGCCGCGTGTTTTACCTGAAACTATATCCTTGGTATTAATCGCCTTCCACAAATCTGCGGCTTTTACCCACACTGGCGGATATTTATAACGAGAAACATCCATAATCAAAAATCTATCTGTTTGCTCATTGTAAGCAGCAATGGGTGAAATATGCCCACCTCTTTCTTGCCCAATTTCTTTACGTAAATAGTTAACTATCACAAAATTATTAGGTTGCTTCAAATTCTCAGATACTATTTTACGAAACTGTTCTAAATTAGTATCAGCCGCGTGGTAAACCTTGGCTTGGACATCATAACTTGAAATTAATCCTCCTAATTGCTCTAAAGTTATTCCTTGGCGTGAAACAACTTCAGGCGTGATAACTTTTTTAGTTTTTTCATTGCTAAAAAAGTTTTCTTGGGTGAATACTCTGTAGGGAGAATATTGTGGTGTTTCTGGTGCGATAACTCCTAAACTATTCAACACCATTATAATACTTGCAACGCCACAGAATGCTTGATTATTTTGAGTCACAAACTGCATACTCAAAGGAAAAAAATCTTCTCTTGAACGGCTTTGAATTAATAACCTTTCTCCCTCATCTGAATTAAAGCCAATTAAGTTATTTGAAAGAGGTAATGTTTGAGCAATAACAGTACCACTAGAAACACAAAACCAGATAATTGCAGCTTTAAAAGTTGTATTTAACTTAAGACTCATGACCTCTCCATATAGACACTTTGCGCCTCTGCGTCTCTGCGTGAGGCTAAACCTTTAGATTTACGAAACTCACGCACAACTTCTTTAATATCTCGTAATTCACCTTCAACTAAATAATTTAACTGCCGCATTTCATCTGCGGAAATTTTACCAGAAAGTTGAGCGATCGCCTGTCTCAACTCCGGATATTTGTTTAACACTTCTTGCCGTACAATTGGCGTAGCTTCGTAAGGTGGAAAATATTGTTTATCATCCTTCAACACAGCCAAACCCAAACGCGCAATTTGCCCATCAGTCGAATTTCCCGCTACCATATCGACTTGCTTCTGCACCAACGCCCGATATATTAAACCCAAGTCCATAATTTGCGGTGATTTAGAGAAATGCAAATTGTAAGTTTTCGCTAACCCCGGAAAACCATCTTCTCGTTCTAAAAATTCATAGCCAAAACCGCCGCGCCATTGGGGTGTATATTGTGCAGCCTGAGATAAGGTTTGAACATTGTATTTATTGGCATCTTCACCACGAATTACCATTGCAAAAGTATTTTCAAAACCCAAGCTAGGCATGACTTCCAGCTTAAATTGTTGAGCATATGCTTGTTTTAATTTCTCGTAAACTTCTTTCGGGTCATTCAGCGATTTTTGTTTTAAAATTCCAGTAAAAGCTGTGCCTGTATACTCAATATAAGCATCAATTTTACCAGCCAAAATCGCATTATGGCAAACAAAAGAACCACCTAAACGAGGACGACGGGCAACTTTAAGTTTAGTTGTTTCTTCGATTTGTTGGGCTAATAATTCACCTAAAATATCTTGTTCAGTAAAATCTTTAGAAGCAACAACAATATCGCCCGTGGTATTATTAGAGTTAGGGTTACAAGCTGCGATCGCTACTATTAAAGCAAAAGTTAAAATGAAAAATATCAAAAATCTTTTCATTAATTTCCACTGATAAACATCCTCTTTTAACTTTTAACTTTTAATCTTTTTTCAAACAACCCAATTAAAAAATCTGCGAGTAATGCAATCATGGCGGCTGGCACTGCCCCAGCTAAAATTAAATCATTATTCACTACAGCAATTCCTCGAAAGATAAACACGCCTAAACCGCCAGCACCAATAGCAGCAGCAATCGTGGCAATGCCAATACCTATAACTGTGGCGACTCTTACCCCAGCTAAAATAATACCCATTGCCAAGGGAATTTCTACCTGTAACAACAATTGTTGATCAGTCATTCCCATACCTCTACCAGCTTCAATAATCGCAGGATCTACACTAGTAATGCCTGTGTAAGTGTTACGAATTATCGGGAGAAAAGAGTATACAGTCAAAGCTACAATTGCCGGGACAACACCAATACCACCAATTATCGGTACAGGAATTAGTAATCCAAATAGCGCCAAACTCGGAATAGTTTGTAACACATTAGCAAGTCCGAGAATTGGTTGACACAGGCGAGGTTGACGCGTAATTAAAATGCCTAAAGGAATGCCGATAAATGTGGCAATTCCAATAGCAATGCCTACCAAAAATAAATGTTCTAGCGTGTGCTGAAAAATTTCTGGGGCGTACTTAATCAGGAAAAAATCTTTCATAAATTGTCTTGCAGAGAACGCAGACATTGGAGAAACGCTAGACTTTCTGGATGTTGTGTCAACAGAAACTCCTCCTTTGTACCTAATACTACCAGTTCACCGTCATACATCAAACCGATTCTCGATGCTAAAACAAAAGCTTCTTGAATATCGTGGGTGACAAAAACCACTGTCTTACCGAGTTCTTGCTGTAACCGCCGAAACTCCTGTTGCAATTCTAAACGGGTAATGGGATCAAGTGCGCCAAAAGGTTCATCCATCAACAAAACCGGGGGATCTGCGGCTAACGCCCTCGCTACACCTACCCTTTGCCTTTGTCCGCCCGAAAGTTCGTGGGGATAACGCCCAGCAAACTGTACAGGATCTAAACCTACCAATTGCAATAATTCATAAACTCGTGTTTTGATTTGTTTTGGTTTCCAACCCTCTAAACTGGGAACTAAACCCACATTGCGTTCTACAGTAAAATGGGGAAATAAACCAGTTTCTTGAATTACATAACCAATCTTCCGCCGTAGTTTAATTTCATCCCATTGCTTTGTCGGAATACCATCAAAAATTACCTCGCCTTTTGTCGGCGTAAAGAGGCGATTAATTAACTTCATTGTCGTGGTTTTGCCGCTACCACTGCGTCCCAGTAATATTAAAGCTTCTCCTTGATAAATAGAAAAATTGAGATTAGACACTAAATTGCGACGGTTGCGGCTAAAGCTGACATCGCGGAATTCAACAGCAATTTGGCGGTTTTGCGACATGGTTGACTGTTGCTAGAGGCTGACTTTACGTTATTATTGCTGATTTTGCTCATAAGTCAAATTTGATTCAGTCTTTCAGATTCCCACCGATCATAATTTTTCTCAGGAGAATTGCTGAAAACTTGTCTGTTGCCTCAAGCTATGCGATATTTGATATACATCACAAACTCTATCGAATTACCGTATTTAAAGTACAAGCAAAAAGGGTAGTCATAATGGCAATTGCACAGCAAAATACAGCATCCTTGAGTATCAGCTTGAATAATTCTCAGAATCTCAATCAAAGCTTGTGGCAGCCTCTACTATTGGGTACAGCATTTTTCCGACGCTTGTGGTGGCAAACTAAAAGCTATGGAATAGTTTTCAGTATTATGTTTTTAACTTTGATGAGTCTAATTTTTCTCAGCATTCATTGGTCTTATCGCAAACTACTAATAGTTCCCACACCCCAAGATGAGTTGGATATGGAGAGTAGCAAGTGAGTCAACCAGAAAAGCTGCGGACTATATCTTACTTAGCACCAAATTGGTTCTGGTTTTACGAAGCAATTGTGGCTTATATTGGGCGGATTTCGGGAGTTGAAACCCAACTGCAAGCAAGTAAATATGACCCGCTAGAAGACCCAATACTATTAACCGACCAGCTAGACCTAGCGTTTATCTGTGGCTTACCTTTAGTTAGATATCGTCAAATGGTGGCAAATCAGTTGCAACCTGTAGTTGCACCAGTGATGGAAGCACCACGCTATCAAAATCGTCCGGTTTACTTTACAGATGTGATTGTCAATGCAGACAGCCATCTATCAAGTTTTGCAGACTTGGCTGGCAAAACCTTGTGTTACAACGACCTTGGCTCTAATAGTGGCTATAATTTACTGCGACATCGGTTAATACAAGACAAACACCCAAAAAACTTTTTTGGACAGACAATACAATCTGGGTTTCATCACCGTTCAATTCGTTGGGTAATTGCAGGACTGGCAGATTGTGCAGGTATTGATAGTGTAGTTTTGGAGCAAGAACTACGGGATTTTCCGGATTTAGCTAAACATCTGCGAGTAGTAGAATCTATCGGCCCATGTCCAATGCCGCCTTTAGTTGCAGCCCAACATTTAGATCAATTGTTGATTCAGCAGGTGCAAGCGGCCTTAGTTAAACCAGATGCAGAACTGCAAACCGCAATGAAAAAAGTTGGTGTGAAGCGTTTTGCGGCTGTGGATTGGTCAGATTATCAAGCGATCGCTACATTCTACAATACTGCAATTCAGGCAGGTTATGAGGTAATTGGTTGACCGTGCGATCGCTAGTAATTCACTAAATTTTTAAATCGCGCAGCGCCAGACGAATTTGCTCTAAACGTCTGCGGTTCACACCGAGATCAGACTGTCCAACGCGAGACGCAGAACGGATATGAATGACTGACTCATCAGTAGGAAAATAAAACTCTACATCATCAACAAATTTGAATATCCGGCTCTGAGAAAGAGCATGAATGTAATTATCGGTCTGTTCTATCACCTCTGTTCGCGGAACAACGGTGAGAACCTTGAGTAAGGTGGCTCGCGCCGTATCTCGGTCTGTATGATAAGCGATCGCGTCAATGCTATGTTCGGCATCAGCATCTTGACTGACAACACAGTTTGGAGAAGTTGGACAAGAAGTTAGATGACCATGATCAACTCCCAAGTGAGAAGAGTCTGCCCAAGTAGCAGCAGGTAGGATAAAAATACTAGCTAGGGTGATAAAGGTGACAACAGCCATCTTTAACAGATGTCGCCGGACGATTGCTGTGAGCGAACGAATCATGATCAATCTAGGCCTCAAGCTGGAAATATAGCAGAAGGCAGTCGTTCGGCTACGCTCACCAACCAGAGGCAGAAGGCCGAAGGCAGGAGGAAAAGTCTGATTATTCCTAGCATTCAAGCTTTCAAATTGTCCTAACATATCTGACTACCGCTATAGTACTCAATTATTGTCGGTCATTGAGGATACTGCTACGAGTTGTTGTGGAGTATTTACCTTTTCTTTTGCAGTAGCAATGGCATAAACCTGAGTTTGTTTTTCACTCTGCCAAATAGCATCTCGATATATCTGCTCAAATAAGACTCGTTGAGCATGACTACCGCCTATCCGATGCAATAGTGGTAATACAATTTTTAATTCAGATTTAGCTATTGAATAATCACCTTTGGCATGAGCAATCATTCCTCTGGCGGCTGGAATCGCTACTTCTAACCAGTTCTGACGCAAGTATGGATTAATGCTCTGAGAATGTTTTTGTATACTCAAAAACATCTCATTCACCCAGTTGAATTGTCTAGCTCTGGCTAAGGCATAGATATAGTGCAAATCTTGAAAGGGCAAAGCGTGTTCATCAATCCGCGGCAAAAGATAAGTACTTAAATCTTGCCAGCGACTACCGACATTGACACCGCGCAACTCTAGCCTTAACAACAATGCGATCGCGCCTACTTGATCTTTAGGAGACTTTTTGCTCGCCCGACCCCACACATGAGTATCATACAGGGCTAATACCTTTGACATATCGCCTCGTTCTAGGTAATAAAGCGCTATATGCCACCAATTGTGCGTGTACAGCATGGAGTTACAATTTTCCCAGGTATCAGCCAGACTTTCCATCCAAGCGATACCCTCATCTACTCTCCCTTGCGTTTCCATAACGTGGGCAACTGCATGATGCGCCCAAGGGTCATAGCGATTGATGGCTGTGGCTTTTCGACCCATTACTTCAGCTTTTTCTAGTTGATGGCATTGTTCTAAACCAAATGCCACCATACCGTATAGATAATGATTTTCTGGATTAGCATTAAGAACATTTTGGGCAATTTTCAGTAATCTTTCTTTATCGCCTAAATAGAAGTAGTGATATTGCCCTTGCTGCACAGAAATTAAATCACGGGGATAATTTGCGGCTAATTCTTCGTGTAAAGCGATCGCCTGATCCATCGCTCCCATCGCCCAAGCCGCGATCGCCTGGATATACAATCGTTCTCGTTTGGTGATTCCCACTAAATGGCATTGAGCCGCTTGCAGGTAAGGTCTAGCTTGTTTCCAAGCCTCAGCATTTTCTTGCGTCAGATAATAAGCTGCTGTATAGGCATAAGCTATTGCACAGCCTGGATCTGCTTCCACAGCTTCTAGAATCACAGCTTCAGTATCTTTCCCATAACTGAGGGATTGTTCCATAAATTGGTTGATGGCGGCGATCGCTGCTGGTGAGTCTGTTGTTATTTCAAGTCCTTGCGTGTCTTTTAGCATTGTTTATTCCTGGCTGTACGGTTAGCAACGGGTCAAACGCTTGTTCACCCGCCAAACTTTTAGAGCTTAAACACCACTAACTCGATAGATTTACCGTATTTATTTTTTTGAGTATGTCACAACCAAGGTAAAAATCGCAAGGCCATGCTAGAAGTTTTCTCAGCTACGTCTTTCCCTGGGGAGATTAATCCATCTAGCACCATGCACCATTAGTCAGATGGAAGAAGAGAGAGAAATTTTTATGCTGAGTTGAAGGGCTTATGCAAATCCCATCAGACTACTAAGTAGAACGACGGGAAAAACCAACTATATAAAGAAAAATAAACTAGGCTAAAACCCTTTTCACTCCTGTATTGACTCACATGGGTTTACGCACGAAGTTTGTCTGTTAAGAATAGGTGTGAGAGTTTGAGAGTGTAAGGGTTTTGAACACCCATACCCTTAATTTTTCGTTTTTTTGCGTAAGTCACATCACATAATGATGCCGAACTCAAGTTATGACACAGAACCTTGAGCATTTAAGAATAGGGAAGCGTTTAGCAAGAAATTGGTGGACACTGGCATTGCGGGGAATACTTGCCATCGTATTTGGTTTAGTCGGCCTATTTTGGCCAGGAATTACCCTCACCGCATTGGTGTTTATGTTTGCGGCTTTTGCGCTAGGGGGTGGTATTTTATTAGCGATCGCTGGATTTAAAGATCATCTAACCAACATTCACGGATGGTTGTTGGTCATAGAAGGAGCAATTGGAGTTGCAGTCGGAGTCATGGCCTTTATTTGGCCAGGAATCACAGCATTAATTTTGCTTTATCTCATAGCTGCTTGGGCAATTATTACGGGTATATTTGAGATGATTGCAGCCAATCATCTCCGCCAAGAAATAGGAAATGAATGGTTACTCATAGCAGCCGGTATTACATCCCTAGTGTTCGGCCTTTTGCTGATTATCTGGCCTCTCGCTGGAGCATTAGCAATTTTGTGGATAATGGCTGCTTACGCTATTGTTTTTGGAATTCTCATGTTGCTTTTGGCCTTAAGGCTACGCAAATGGGGTGAAGAACGCAGACTACTTTAAAGATGTTAAGAAGCAACATTCGTCACAATGAGTACAGGTTTATTCCGATACTTTGCTTCCAGCTGCTTCCGCAAGTTTAAATTCCAAGTTAGGTCATAGTCTCGCTCTAAGTCGGCGATAATTAAGGGACGGAGAACACCTGAGACAGCTATTTGCTCTCCTTGCTTAACTTTTGGTTGTGGCTTTGTATGGAGTACAAGTAAATCTTCGCCACCTAATAACTTGTTTTCATCTAAGGTAAATGCGATCGCACTATTGACATTTGCGACTTTACCCGTAACAGTTAGCTTTTTACCATAGTAGGCGCTGGGATTGGCAGTAAGTTCGCCTGGGTTGGGAGATAAAGCTAGTGACTTAGCGACAATCACCGGTTGATTATCATAATCTCTGTAATAATCAGACTGCAAATCTAATTTATAATCTTGATTAATTTGTGCTAAATCAAACCTGCGAACTTGCCCAGTGATTTGAATTGGGATGTTATTTGTACTGGGTAATGTAAAAGGTTGCCCTGTGGCATTAATAACTAAAGTGTTTTGATTATCGAATAGTTCTTTATTATTAACGGTAAAGCTGGTAGGGCCAATTAATCTAATAGGTTGAGTTCTAATAGTGACACTTTTACCAATAAGTTCATCTGTTTTATCTGTTACTTCTGCAACTTGGTTATCTACTACTTCTCGACTGACTTGGTTACGCTGTTGTTCTAGCGTTGCTGGAGTGATTGCCTGTGGTTCATTATAACTGCACGCTGGAAGGACTATCGCCATTAATGCTATGGCGAACGCACCTTTAGTCTGCTGAAGCTTCTGCATCCAATTACTATAAATAACGCTTGTATAATTCACAATCAAACATCTCCATTTTTTCAAAAGAATAATTTATTAGCGCAAATAGATAGGTTTACACCTAAACAATTTAAATTCTCAATAAAATCACATCAGTAATTGATTTATATTGTTAGTTTATATTCATCCAATTAGTTTTTCTTCTATCCTTTGAACAATTTTTGTCCTCTAACTAGAGAAAGATAAAAATACAGAAAAATTTCCTTCAAAATAAACCTCTATCTTGAGGAAGAGGTGGAGACAAATTAGCGAAGATAAATTTTATTCAGTCATTTAGTATTTCACACTTGGCAAGCTCCTCAATCAAAATCTGGGGGGCTTTATTAATGCTAAGAAAAACATAAAAAAGTAGGGTGAAAAATTTTCACCCTACTATAAATCATCTGCTAGAAACTTATGATCAAGATTTAGGTTGTTGACCTTGGGAACAGCGGTTAAACCATTCTTGATATTTTTGCATGAGTGCTTCATCTTCACATAAAATAGATACTCGCACTCGCTGACATCCATGATTTTTTTCGAGAGCGATCGCATTTAGAAGTAAGCTGGCTATTTTAGGTGAGCTAAATTCTCCATTCACAGTTAAATTACTAGCAAAATTGCTAACCGCTGCACCGCTTGTTTCAGTTAATCCAATCTCCGAAATTTCCTCTAATCCTAAATCAATTTCTGCAAGTTGTTTATGTTGGGGACTAATTTGTTCCACAATTAATTTCTCACGCCGGACAGGAACTTGCACCATCCGCGTTTCAATTTCTTTACGAACAATTACTTCGCCAATTTTATGTATACTGCTATCAACTACTAGCTGTTCTTCTAGTAACTGAACAATAGTTTCTTCAGAAAATTCTTCTAAGTTAGCTGTTTCCATACTATTGTTTTCTATTTCAGCTTGGTCTACTTGCTCAGGAGAATTATCAGATAATACCTGATATCCAATTATTTGAGGTTGAAAATTTTCAGGCATATATTCCATTGCTGCTACATTTATGTTTAAAAAAATAGATTTAGTAATAGTATCTATTTTTTGAATTTTTTGACTCCATACTAGAGCTAGTCTTTGTTTATTTACTGGTTGTTCGCTCTTTTGAAAGGAATTTACTTGTTGGGATATCCCTCTTCTGTCACTTTCCGAAATAAGCAAGTAGTAAATAAATGAAATTATCCAGAAGAGAAAAAAGGTTTAAATTGGTTCATTGTAAAAATTAGGTGATTAAATCCAAGCAATAAATCGGAATTGGGAAAAACATTTAGCCAGGGATAAATCAACCAAAATAATAAAAGAGGTTGAACAATTAAACGAAGATTATTTAAAGTATTCTTCCATC
>NZ_JADEWI010000058.1 GCF_015207705.1 Nostoc sp. LEGE 06077 | reverse complement strand
TCGTTCACCCAAAAAGTTATACTGCCTCGTTGCTTGAGGGCAGCATCATAAGCGTTCCAATTCTTAACTTTGTACTGGGCTTTCGTCTTCATATGCAGGGTTAGGCGGCTCGAAAACATCGACTATAAGTAAATTTACCATTTTGCCTATTCACGCAACAACGCCGTTTAAAGCAGTCAGTTGCTAGTAGAGAGCGGAGTCAGGAGGAAGAATGGTCAGCCCGTATTGGGGCGCAAGGGCGATCGTCTTTTGAATATCTGCATCTGTAATTGGGGATAGAGGTGCAGTGGAATCATTCGCTGGAGTCTCCACGATACGAGGCTTATTGAATACTAACTAATCTCTAAGGGATATACCCAGGTACACCCAGAATTTCGTCACCAATTTCGGTAGAGATGCAAACGAACAATTCCAAATCAGACAATTGCTTTATTCTTTTCTTAACGAAGTTATAAGTATTTCAGCTTGTAACTTGTCTCATTTTTTCTTCCAAACCTGTCCAAAGTCTTCTTCAAGTCACACCAACCGTTGACATTTAAAGTAGACCTAACAGGCATTCAAGCAGAAACCACCGCTTTCTGCTGCTCCATTTGTTGAACACACTTCAGCAAACGCTTGGGGATATACTTCGATGACTTGAGCAAGCGATTGCCCTCACTTCATAACAGCAAACATGATAGTAAATCTGGTGGTAATTCTCGCATCAGCCACCAGTTTCTAACTCCAACAAACTCAACACTTTCTCCTCCAACCCCGTCAAATAACTCCGCTTCAGCTTCCCCAACGACTCCAAAAACCTCTGCACCGATTCCTCCAGCCCACTCGAATACACCCGATTGATGCGATTGCAGATTTCTTGCATCTGCTGACATTCATCAGACAAGTAATTGAAAGACCTCAAATGCTGCACCCCAATCGTCAGTTCACCATCCCAGGTTCTCACCGTACAGCTAAACTCCCTAACATAAGTCACGATGCACCAACAACCGCCCTTGCCTCGCAAATCAGGATTATCCTTGACTAAAATTTGGCATACCTCCCCAACTTGGTAACTGTTGGGGACTTTGGTACGTTCCATAATTTTTTGCACCACATCAGTTACGATTCTGGCACTGGGAACTTTACCGCCAGCAACTTGAACTGCTCTTTGCCACACTTCCTGCTGTTGTTGGGGTTCTAGCTTGGTTAATGGGCGAACTTGACGCTCACTCGTTGGCATAATTTGTGTCCCAAAGGGACACATTTGCTGTTCACTCGACTCAATTTCGGCTTGTGTCCCAGACTGCTCTTGCTCATCACTTGAGTCTGCTTCTGTTCGTGTCCCAATGGGACACATTTGCATCAGATTATCTACCACAACCGCAGCTTCAATCAATCTGTAAGGATGGCGACGCTCGAATCCAAACCTATCACGGCAATACTCCTCAAATGTGCGGTGGGTGGATCTGTACAGTCTACGATCGCGCAACTCTGCCAGTGCTTTACCTGCTTCAAAAAACGCCCGTTCTACCTTGAGTTCAAGGTGCAAGCGATCGCTCTGCTCCTGCTCGGTTAATTCAGGTACTTCAACAGCAGAAACATCAATTATTGCAGAAGCTGGGTCTTCTGAAGGGGTGATGTCTGAGGTGAGTGATTCTGGATTGGGTGATGCGGAGATGGTGGCTTTCTTGCGCTTACGGACTTGGTTGTTCATGATTCCACTTATTTAGGTCAGTGGTTGTTATCCAGATTCAGTAGCAAACCAACTCCAGGAATCTTGCTGCCATGAGATAAATGAAGCTGCCACCAAAGAAGTGCTTTTGAGGATTGGGTTAATAGTCCCTGCATACCAACCACCAAAGACAACACACTATAATGCCTGTTCTTTCGGTTCATCTGGAACATACATTAACAAGTCACCTGGTTGGCAATTGAGAGCTTTGCAGTATTTTTCTAACGTCTCTCTCTCTAGTCTGTCTGGCATGACCCTAATATTTTTATGCTTGCTGATAGTCACAGGGTGCATACCTGTCATCTCGGCAAGTTGTTTGTAATCAATTTCTCTATCAGCCATTAACACGGCCAAACGCCACTTAATCGGCATTGATTTCTCTATAAATGTTGGCATCTTTTACATTACACCTCCTTGAATTTGCCCTTTAGTAACTGCGACTATAGCATAAGCCGCAGTGAAAAATCTATTAGTTACTAGCTTGACTTCATTAGTCGTAGCGACTAATATAATAACCATAGAGACAAACAAAAGGCAATCGCTCTTAGCCTGGAAAACTTGTGCGATCGCCTTTTGTCCTTACATTCAAGGAAATACAATTATGACTCATAACGTCTATACCCAACAACAGCTACGCTGCAAATCCCTACCCCAGCTAAAGCGCATCTACAGCGAAATCGGCTGCACAACCACAGTACAAGACAGACGCTACAAGGATTCGTGGAGAAGTGCGTTCGTCGAAGACGTTGGCGCAGCCATCGCCTCTTACCAAGAAAGCAAACTCCAGAAGGTTGACGAGCAGCACATAGCCCAAGGC
The DNA here is from genome assembly GCF_015207705.1 of Nostoc sp. LEGE 06077. Taxonomy (GTDB): domain Bacteria; phylum Cyanobacteriota; class Cyanobacteriia; order Cyanobacteriales; family Nostocaceae; genus Nostoc_B. The sequence continues at coordinate 37,635 of NZ_JADEWI010000058.1, read as the reverse complement.
GAGTTCGAGCAGTACATTGCAGACCAAGCCCAGGCGATCGCACCAGAAGAATTAGCAATCAAAGAAATCAACCCTCACCACTTCGAGATTTTTGCTGGTAAACAGCTAATCGCGTACATCAGCTACGATAACGCCGAATTCGTCACTCAGCCTTGGGTAGTGATGATCGGTGGCAACGAAATCTTCCGCCACCACACCCTTGCCCGATGCCAACGCTTCATCCACTGGCACTACAAAGACAATACACTCCCGCTACCTTTACCCGCGCCAGCCAATTTTCCAGAAGTCCCTACAATTACAGAAATCTCCTTCTACGACCAAGAAGCTTCTGTTGATGGTCAATTGGTAGCCAGCGTTAGCTTTGACCCGGAAAACTACCAGGATTTGTACTGGCGAGTGCTGGTAAACGACGTTGAGATTTTCCGGGACACTACACCAGAGCGATGCCACAGCTACGTCAAGCAGCAGTACCAACAAGGCACATTACCAGTGCAACAGACATTTGAGGAACCCTGCACCACCGGAAACGAAGTCATGGTGCAGCTTTTCGATGCCTGTGAGCAACACGGATTAGAACTGCTGGATGACGGCATTTACCAACAGGACGTGAAACTCGGACAAGCAGGCTACGCCAATGGTAATTGGTGCTTCACAAGTACAGCCCACGCCCATCAAGAGAAAGTCTTTTGTGACTCTGCTGCGGATGCCATGTGGTTGCTTCAAATACCGGATGGTTTACCAACGGCTAACGAATATCTGCAATATCATCCGCTTGAGCAGTTGTCGCCGGGGGAATTGCAGGGGTTGTTTGAGGCGAGGGCGTTAATGGCTGTGTAGGGAGAAAGTGGGCTTGGATGCCCACTAATTTATGTGACGTACCAGTTTTAAATGTAGCTATCAGCACGCGCATCAACCTCAGTAATTTTGTCCCAATCTCTCATTAATCAACTTCATTTACCAACAAAGCTTTAACCATGAACAGAACATGGCGCAAATGGGAACCAGAGGAAATAGAAGTCCTCGAAGAAATGTCAGAAGCTTACACCCTTAGACAAATTGCGCGTCGGCTTAAAAGACACGGTTATCAACGTACAACCGAGGGGATTAATAAAAAACTGAATCGCTTAGGCTACTCTACCCGCACAACTTTGGACAACTATAGCTGCAATCAAATCGCCAAAACTCTTTGTGTGGATTCCTCGACTGTGGCGGGATGGGTAAAACGCGGATGGCTTGTGGGAAAACAACGCTCTGCCACGCATTTTCAAGTTAAAAGTCAGGATTTGAAACGATTTCTTAAAAATCCCCCCCGCAGAATTAGAAATCTCATTGCCTCATTAGATCAACTTGCAATTAAAACTTTGGTTGGGTAAACATTATGTCCTGTGCAATCATCACCCTGGAAAAATGCTGGTATTTGTCGCCACCTTGGGATCAACAAATGCCCTCGCTGGAAGTTCATTTGTCCGAGAAAGTCTACCTCACCGATTCCAAAACATTCGGCTACTGCTGCGGGGTGTTGTGGCAGGACACAGGATGGGTTTATGCGGTCAACTGCGAACGCTCCATCACCTACTTTACCAAACACGAGATTATCGGTACTGGACGGGTTCAGTCCACGTATATGAGAAAACCTGCATTCGTGTTGGGCGATCGCGTGATATTGCGTTTTGACAGTCACGCCACAAAGCAGCGTTTGGTTCTGGGGATTGTGCTGGTGAATAACGCTTGGTTTTACGTTGTTGAGATGATATCTCCGGCTTTGGTTCGACCACTGGCTGCACCTGTTCGTTTTCCACTGGTGGGCGAACAAGATTTGATTCGAGTTTGTATGTAAGTATTTTTCGACAGGAAGCAACGATTAGGTATTTACTAAGTGTGTAGGTTTTTCAACAGGGAGTCAAAATGATAATTTCACTCTTCCAAGCAACCAGAAGATTTTTTGATTGTCTTGATGATCAAGAACCTGTACAGGAGAGAAATAACCGCCTAGCAGAGGTATTTGGAATTAACTCGCTCATCCTTGTTTCAGGAGGAACAGAAGAAGATTGCGTAGTTGCTATGGCTGCATACGTATGCAATCATACTCATCTTGAAATATCTCAAATAGGTGAATTGTTTGGGGTAGATGCTGTTTTTCAAGCTCAACCATTAGCTAACAATGCAGAGCAATCTGTTATTGAACAGATTGATCAACACGCTGACCTGATATGCCGTCTACCAAAGCAAGTATTCAGAATTTCTGTTTGTCGCACACTCTACTATTTTCGGTTAAGGCAATATCGCGGTTTAACCAAGGATTGGTCTATTTACGAAAATTTGGTCAGAAATTATGTCAAATATTGCTCAGAAAACTCTTTGCAAAGACTAGTAGCTGAAATCGCCACAATTTATAGCTGGCACACTAACTCTAAATTTGAATAATTATCAAAGGAGCAAAATATGACTTTACCCTTGAATCAGTCTGTACTGCTCGAATCCAAATCTTTTAGAACCTCAGCCATCACCAATTTTTCTGACGACAAAGCTTTAGAAATTCTGACAAAGGCTAAAGCAATTATCTTTGCAGTTTGGGGTGGTAGTGGTTGGGCGACTACTGCACAAATCGCTGAATATTTTGGAGTTACGGATTCATCTGTCAGAGAACTCTTTCGAGTTAATGGGGCTGAATTTCGAGCTTTGGAAACCAAAACCCTTACAGGCAAGGACTTACGCGATGCTCGTCAGACGCTCTGTTTACCATCCAGAACATCCCAAGCCAGGGTTTTCTCAGCTTTAGGCACACTGAGAATTGCAATGCTACTGACTGAATCTGAGATTGCCGCCCAAGTCCGCACCGTGATTTTAGATTTGGTTGCAGCCATACCAGCCACTCAACCACCCCAACAACCCCCTGCACCAGCACTCCCCCCAGTTGAACAGCGATTGCACACTCTTGTCGAAGCAATGAAAACTTTAGCCGAGTTGACTGGTGGACGACTCAACCCTTATATGGAACAGCAGTTTAAGGACTATGCTGGGAACTTGCTGGCTGAACACAACCGGAAGATGTTAGCTCCTTCAAAAGAGTGCTGGCTTGGGGTTGTGAATTTTGCAGAGAGCGAACTTGGCAAGAAAGTCCCTATTAGTGGTTCACATTATCGGGGGCATTTGGGTACATGGGTTCGCTCGTTTTATCCACATCTGGGCAATCGCCAAGAAAACCGATTAGTTAACGGCACTCAACAACCAGTCTACGTTTACCCTTGCCACGATCCGGTGGTGGTTGCTGGGCTTACCAAAGCAATTGACGAGTTTTTTGCACATCCAAATCCGGCGGCGGCACTCAAGCAAGCGGGGGCATTTACTCATAAAAAAGGAAGAGTATCAGTTTTACAGCCATTAGCATGAGTCTACTACTGGCTATTTAATTAATACTCGTAAAGAGAAATCACACATCTCAAGACAGCACAGTAATGCTTGTTCATGAAATTAAAAATAACCCATTGTTAATAACAGGTTAATAGCATTATGAAAATCGTAGTTCAATTAGTCGAAAAAGTTTACCAAGAAGCTCACTTAGAGATACCCGATGGACTGACAGAAGAAACTATCAGACAAGTCATCACAGACCGATACAATTCCGGCGAAATGACACCAGATTTAAATATTTTTCAGGTTGATTTTGAATCAATCAGCGCAACGATTGTCCACAATCAAGACTCTTTTAATGTTGAGGAAGAAGCAGCATGACAGCCACGCCATTATTAGCACCTCATACAACTGTTACTGAACCCGTTACCCGTCACCCTCTCAACTTCTACGAGTCTCCATCGTGGTTCACCACTGAACTACTGCGCTATGTTCCGTTATCTGGTGTGATTGGTGAACCTTGCGTTGGGCATAGGGCGATCGCATCATTACTATCCGTGTGGCCTCATACAGAACATATCTGGACAAATGACATCGACCCGAACAAACAGGCTGATCACCACTTGGATGCAACACTATCCAAATCTTGGGCAGAATTCCCTGAATGCGATTGGATCTGCACTAATCCGCCTTATGCCGAATTTGCCGCACCTATTATCAAGAATGCTTACCACAAAGCGCGTGTAGGTATTGCTGCATTTTTACTGACAAGCTTTCTCGAACCTTGCGATGATCGTGCGGATTTTATGATGCAATATCCGCCTTCGCTGGTGTTGGTTCTGCCCCGCTTTTGTTTTCGCAAGGATAAACGGGGTACTCGTTGGGCTACCGATAACATCACCATCTCGTGTTTTGTCTGGGACAAACGTGTAACCACACAGCGCATTATCGTGCGTCCCAAATCACAAATTATTGGGTTTTACAAAAATCCAGAACAAGCGATTTCTCAAGAAAAAGCTCTTGATATTGTTCGGGCGATCGCCAAAGGAGAATTATGAAACAGATGTCACTTTTTGATGAACCAACTACAGTTTTACCAGTCAGTTACTATCCAGAATTTCTCTCCAAGCAGGAAGCCGACGAACTTTACCAACATTGCCAACAACTGCAATGGCAACAGAATCAAAACAATTCGCAATTCGCAATTCGCAATTATTAATTAAGAGCAAAAAGACATGAACCAAAATATTAGCATTGCTGACAAAACAAAAGCTTTAGCAATAAGAATAGTTAAAGCTTGTACTTTCTTGGATGAAAAACCTGGAGTTTGTCGAATATTATCAAAACAGTTACTCCGAAGTGGAACTTCCATTGGAGCTAATGTCAGAGAAGCACAATCTTCTCAATCCGATAAAGATTTTCTTCACAAGCTAGAAATTGCACTTAAAGAAGAACGAGAAACTGAATACTGGTTGGAAATCTTAATAGAGTCAGAACTGGTCGAGAAAAAAAAGTTTGAACTTCTACTCCAAGAAACCAGAGAAATTGGAAAAATTTTAGTTACATCTACTCGGAAAGTTAAGGAGAAAATCAACAAGCATAATTAATTGCGAATTGCGAATTGCGAATTGCGAATTGTGTTGATGCTTCCGGGTTGTCAAACTACTCATCTGCACCAAGTTCCGAAGACTAATAAGGTTGTTAGCACAAGGATTAATCTGACGTTTCGACCGCACGTTGGGGGGAAGAGATGAGTTTTTGTTTAACCATCAGATGAATCAAGGCTACAGCAGGCTCATGATAAGAAATAACTATAATTTTGTAGTGCAATTACATTGAATTTGCTGAAACAATCTTGGTATTATATTAGTACATTTATACTAGCTAGATGAAATCATCATCTTTATAGTATTGCAGATTTCGGAGAGATTTATGACTGAGCGATATATGCTTTCGATTACTTTATCCGAGAAAGCTTATGAAGAATTTAGAAAAGTTGCTGCCTGGAAAAAAATCCCCGTTGGGACTTTAGTTAGACAAATTCTAGAACGCGAACATGAAGGTCTTGCTTTTAGTGAGCTACTCAAACGTGCCACCACAAAATACCAACTTGATGAAGATGAATCTACTCAGCCAAATCCATTGAAAAAAGTAAATCACACAGAAATTCCAATTCATCACTAATTGCACATATATTCGTTCGGAATTTTTGAGCAAACTAATTTCTCATTCTGACTGGTAAACCAGTGAATCCTATTTCCAAAGCCCAAAAATACTTAGATAAAAGGAGGTGTGAATATGAGTCGAGACTTACACACAGGCGTTTTAACCGGACACCCTGTAGTTGATGCCATTGCTCACATTAAATTTGAGGGCGACATCACACCAAAAAGCTGGTACAAGCATATTTGTTATCAAACTAAATCTGGGGAGAAGAAGGCAGATCGTTTAGCGATTGATATTTTGGCAGACATTGTTTACTGGTATCGTCCATACCTACAGCGAGATGAATTGACAGGTGAAGAAATTGGCTGGAAGAAGAAGTTCAAAGAAGATGTCTTGCGCCGGAATCCTGATGCCTTTGCTGAATCACTCAATGCTTCCCCACGATGTGTCAGAGAATCTATGCACTTACTCGAAAAAATGGGCTTGATTAAAGTCATTCTCCAACCAGTCGAAACAGGTTATGGAATTCTCCCCAATGTCATGCACATCGATATTTGTCCAGAAGCTCTAGCCTCAATTACTTACCGGACTAATAAAAGTCAAAACGCTCAAAGCCTTGAAAAATCCTTGTTGACGAAATGGGTAACTCCCGATTACGAAACGAGTCACAAGGAGTTACGAAATGAGCAACAAGCAGCTACGAAATACGTAACAACCGATGACGAAATCGTTAACTTATCTATATATAGAGATTTCATAGAGACTTCTAAAGAGACTTCAACTCTCTCCCTAAATCCCTCTCTCACGCTCCAAAACTTGGAAAAAGAGAGAGAAGAAAAAAAAGCCGAGTTTGGATTTCAAATACAAGAACAACCCAATCCAAAACCCTCCGCTTCGTTGTCAAACAAAGCTGAGACTTCGCAACTAACAAACCAGACCATCATCAAGACCAATGTTCCGCCGCCTGCCCAGTTTTTCTCTGTGCAACGGAAAAAGCCGAATGAAATTGTTTGGGACTGGCTACCTGATGGCCCGTGGCGCACTGAAGATGGTAAGTTGGACAGCGAATTTCAAAGCGCGATCGCTAACCGTTGGCTCAAGGAGTATGGCGGTGATTTACACGCCAATAAAGCCAAGGTTCTCAAGCATTTTCGCAATGAACCTACCAACTTACCGATTGAGTGGGAATGGTATCAATCCACTTTCATCCATCGCGTAGTTAATATTCAAACTCGCCGACAACATGGGCTAGACACTACGCCTGATGAGCAATTTGTTACTAAACAAGCACGAGCCACCTTACCTTTACCTCAAGGGATGCGAGTTACCACGCTCCAAACTCCCACTTCCATTGTCGAACAAGTAGCCCTTTATGCTCTACCTAGCTTACAGCAAAACTTAATATCCATTGCATCTGTTCAACACTCTGTCCAGGAGTTACTCCAACCAGAAACATTACCACCGCCAAAAGACGAGTTTGGTACAGTTAATGACCCCAATGCTTACTTACTCAAATCTGCTCAAACAGAAGAAGTGGAGTTTTGGGCTAATTGCAAACCCAATGTCGTACCTTTGGCTAAAAAATTACCTGTCTCTAATGAAGAATTAGCAGCAGCAAAAGCAGCTATTGAAGTATTAAAAGCCAAGAAAGCTGAAGAAAATAAAACCAAAAAGCTAACACCCATTAACGAGATAGTTTCGCCACCTATTCAAGATGATGAAGCCGTATTGCAAGACATGAGAAAATATTTGCACTCTGGTAGTGATGTTCTTCGACAAAAAGCTATTGATTGGGCTTGTGACCCTATTAATCAATGCCAGCTAGTTAAGAAGAATGAACGAGTTGTTGATATCAAATGGGTAGATTTTTAGAACTTAATTTATAACTAATCTTTGGGTTAGTTATAATAATTTGATACTGACATTACACCTGACAAAATGGAGGTAAATATGAATTATTTAACTGTTGAAAAAGTTCACAAAATCATTGAGTTAGCTGCTGCGCGCCGATTGCATCAGCAATCTAAATCCACTTCAGAATCTGACTTAAAAGATTCAAGGACGCTATCAAAAGAACTAGTTGAATTTCTTCATGAGCGTCAAACTCCAGGCACACCTATTTATCTGTTGTCTGATTACATTTACAACCTTTCTGAGCTTGAATTAGCAGAGGCAATTGCACTTATGTTACTCGGTCGTGGACATTCTGATGAAAAACCATCTGACTTTCCTGATTTAGTTAACGAAGCTAAGGGTGTTAAAGCACATTATCTGATTGAAAAAGCTCCCTTATCTAAGTATTTACGTAGCGGATTAGAAAAACTAAATATTACTCAACAGGAGAATTTAAATTGAGTTACGATAACACTGCTAAGTATTTAGCCGAATTGTATCCTGCCGATTTTGCTGATTGGTTATTGCCAAATCAACCTAATCAAGAAGTTACTGTTTTAAAAACTGAACTTTCAATCGAACCCATTCGGGCTGATTCGGTCATATTTCTCCAAACAAAAAGCCGCATTCTCCATCTCGAATTCCAAACTTTAGCTAAGTCTAATCCGCCTATTCCCTTACGTATACTCGACTATTATGTGAGACTGAAGCGGCAGTATCGTAAGCCAATTACACAAGTAGTAATTTTCTTGCAGGAAACTGACGATGAAGTTGCTTTCACCACAGAATATACTGATGAGATGACAACTCACCGCTATCGGGTTGTGCGTTTATGGGAACAAGATGCGGCACAGTTCCTTAATAATCCCGCTCTTTTGCCCTTTGCACCTTTAGCGCGAACTAATTCTCCGTCCACCCTATTATCCCAGGTTGCTCAAAGTGTCGCTAAAATTTCAAATAGAGTTGAACGACAAAATATTGCTGGGTGTACCGAGATTTTTGCTGGTTTACGATTTACAAAAGACTTAATTCACCAATTTTTACGGGAGGACATTATGCAAGAATCTGTTATTTATCAGGATATTCTGCAAAAAGGAGAATTCAAGTTATTCTATCGTCAACTAAATCGACGCTTTGGAGAAGTTGACACCTCAATTATTGAGCAAATTCGCGCATTATCTACTGAGCAACTAGAAGCACTAGGAGAGGCATTTCTAGATTTTGCATCTGTTGATGATTTAGTAACATGGTTAGAGGAACTGCAATAAAAGTAACAAAAGCGAAGTAATTTGATTACACCCTTCGCTTTTAACTTCACTACTGACCCGTCCTTATCTCTACAAGTTGCCAAGGACTCAAGTGAATCTATTGCTGCTAATAACCAGCAAAAAATACTCATAATTCACTTTCACTAATTCACATATTTCAGCCACGCAACTCCTCTAAATCCGCCATCTTTTCAAAGATTATTCATCTCATTCGATTGGAAAAACATTAGCCAATCAATTAAGCTTTTTGCTGCTGACCATCATTAACCACTGTGCTGCTCGACACTCCAGCATCGGCTTTACTTTTGGCGAACTGGGGACTACTGCGGTTATCTGCAATGCTTTGAAGTCTAAACCACAGCTACATCCGGCTATTGCAGCGTTGGACGCATACATACATTCAACTACTAGAGTTTTGAAACTGTGACTACCCAAATAATCAAAGCTATCAGCCTACATCAGCCCTGGGCATCTCTTATCCCAATGGGTTTGAAAAAGCATGAAACTCGTTCTTGGTCTACCAGCTACAGAGGCTCGTTGTTAATTTGTGCTGCTAAGAAGACCAGCATTCACCAAAAACTCACTCATAGCTACTTCCTTAGTAAGTATCAACAAATACTAGCTCACACTGATAACTACATTAAGTGGGACGATTTGCCGTTTGGTTACGCCGTTGCTCTGGTTGATTTAACTGCTTGCATCAGTATGACTCAGGCTTTTATTGACCAGCAGCCGCAAACTGAACTTGAGACTGGTGATTGGCGAGTTGGGCGGTTTGCTTGGAAATTGGACAACATTAAGCGGATTATCCAGCCTATTCCTATCACTGGCAAGCAAGGTTTGTTTAATGCCCAGATTGATTTGCACTCCCAACACCTGGAGGCGGTCGCATGATATCTGTCCTTTCCCTATTCTCCGGCATTGGTGGACTCTGCCATCACGGTTATGATGCTCGTCGGGCTTACGGGTTGAGTTGTTCACCTCGGCAAGCTGCCATTGCTTGGAAACGTATTGACTATCTATACAGTCTACTTTTGGGTCAGGAGGTGCATTATGACTAATCTAATCAATTCACTCGAAACCGCTTGGTACATCTCACCGCCTTGGGGGGCAGAAGTACCGCGGCCCGTCGTTAGTTTACTAGAGAAAGTCTACATTGGCACTCCCAGAATAGTCGGTTACTGCTGTGGAATCGAATGGTTGCAGGGTGAGTGGAGTTACGCGATCGCCATCAATGATGAAGTCGTTTACACACCAGCCTCTCAACTGCGTGGCACTGGTAAATTCCAGATGGAAGTGACTGATAAGCCAGTATACGCTTTGGGTGAAAAGGTGCTGTTTCGGCGTAGCCAAAATACTACCCAATTTCGGATCGTTCAAGGCATTCACAGAATCGAAGCCTGCTGGCTCTATACCGTCGAGTGGGTTTCTCCTGAACTAACCGAATCTAATGGTCAACTGATGACCTCTGGCGATGCCTTCGGCAACCCCTTCGGTGTACGCCGGGCTTGGGTTACTGATACTGATTTGGTGAGGAAAGTATGATTTTCACCTCATACTACGCAGGAGTTATTAAAGGCGAACCTGTATCGATTTCCCTATCACCACCGAAAGCTTTGAAAGGCAAGCATTCTCCCGTGTTCGCCCCCACTCCTGAACTGTTGCGGTGGTGGAAGTCTTCTACTCAAGATGCAGCTTTTAGCTAATCCGTCTGCACCACGCGGGAGTGAAGTTGCGGTGGTGGAAGTCTTCTACTCAAGATGCAGCTGCTCAGTCAGAGTACAAACATCAGTTTAGAGAAATCCTGCAATCCCGGCATCAGCTGATCCAATTGTGGGTCAGCAGGCAGCGGCGGAACAAGAGCGACATAACTTTGCTTTGCTACGAGAAGCCTCTTGATTTCTGCCACCGTCATCAGGTTGGCGAGGAAGTTGTACAAAAGTATTTGCCAGAGCTTTGGGGTGGGGAAGTTTCGCTGTTAGCTGATAATGGCAAAAATAAGGATATCGACACAACCGATACCCCTATCATCACCTTGACATCTTTTGCTGTCTCTCCTAATTCTACAACCAACCAGTTAATAACCCCAAAACAGCCTATTTCAATTGATCCGACCTTTCCGCCTACAGTTCAGATGCTGTTGTCCAAATGCCATGACGCTGGTTTGTTAGTCAAATGCAATCGCCTGCCTTGTGGGTACTTCCGGGTCACTTTGGATGGACAGGACTTGGGAGAGTGGTCGGAGCTTGGGGTGCTGGGGGTTCTGTCTGGACTGCCATCTGAGGTCTATCGAGGGCGAGGGGTGGGGTCAGGCTGACGGTGGGTGTTTTGCTTATATCACTGTGGATTACTTATCAAAATATTACTGTGCAGAATCTAGTTTTTTGGAATATTTTACTCTGCAATGTCTAGAAACAAGCCTAGCACGCCTCTCATGAACACCAACACACAGAATCACGTTGCTCTAGGGGCTATTTTAGTACGGTTGAGAAAAATCGGTCTTGAAGCCTGTTGAAGCGATACCTTCTCCTGTCGGAGACGCTCCGCGAACGGCACACTTCGTGAACGCACCAATGCCAAGGGCGGCAGTTTTTCTTGTAGCTTACTATTTACGTTCATCACCAGAACTTCTCAAGCATTGCCAGTCAGAAGCGAGTTTGGGTGTTCCGCTGATATGGCTGTGGATTACTTATCAAAATATAACTATGCAGAATATAATTTTTTAGAAGATTATAAGCAGTAATGTCTAATAACACTGTTACGTCATTGGTTTTGACGATTGAGCTACCTTTGAACCAACACCCAGCCATTGTTTATCTCTCTAAACTCAGTCCGGGGTCGCAATCAACAATGAAGCGCTCTCTTAACCTGATTGCTCAATTGTTAACTGATAATCAAGCTGACTATCTGACTTTGGATTGGTCAGGATTGCGCGAAAAACACACCCTAACTCTTCGCACCGCACTCATCAAAAATTACCAGCCAGCAACAGTTAACCGTATACTATGCGCCTTAAGAAGCGTTTTAAAGTCAGCTCTGCACTTAGATTTGATCAACCCGATTGATTATGCCCGTGCTGTTGCCATGAAGAGTCTGAAAGTATCTCAACAAGGGAACGGACGGGTGCTTAGTTTTGATGAGATTGATGCTTTAATGCAGACTTGTTTTAGCGATCTCACCCCGGCAGGTTTTCGAGATGCGGCACTCATCGCTTTGATTCGCGCTGCTGGACTGCGACGGGCTGAGGTGGTTAAGCTAGATCTCAAAGATTTTTATGAGCATGGAGAAATCAAAATTCACTCGGCTCACCCAAGAGTTGACCGGAGTGTTTATTTATCCAAGAGTGCGATCGCCATCGTGAATGATTGGATTGAAATCCGAACTCAGATCGATGGCCCCCTACTATGTCAAGTTAACAAGTCTGGCTGTGTAGTTCATCAACGGCTTACGCCCCAGTCCGTGTTATTCCTTTTACACAAGCGGGGTGAACAAGCTGGTATAAAACTATTCTCACCTCATGATCTGCGGCGGACATTCATTAGGGATTTGTTAAATGCTGGTGTTGATATCTCAACTGTACAGAGTTTAGCTGGACTTTCAACTCCTGCTCTGACTGCACGGTATCAGCATCGAACAGAGGATGCTCAAGCCACCACTCGCTCCTAGAAAAAGCTTTTTAGGTCGAGTATTGTTGCTAAAATGACGTGCAGTCAAGGGTTGTAACTCTTTATAATCTTTAGTATGAGACTGATTAAATTAATATGACTGATACGCCTGAGTACTTCCCAAGCAGACTAGACCGCATTGAACAAATCATGCTAGGGCTTGCTGAACGACAAGCTAACACTCAAGTGCAAGTAGATGAACTAAGGCAAGAAGTAAGAGAGCTTGCAGGTAAGGTCAATAATTTAACAGATAATGTCAACGATTTAACAGATAACGTTACTCGCGTTCTTGGGCGTAACGCAATTTTGGATGATGTACTACTTGAATTACGCGACTCTCACGAGAGAGACACACCAACGTAACTTTGAAGAACACCAACGCACCACCAACGCTGCACTACAAAGTCTTGAAGCTATCTTAGTGCAGTTGACAAGGAATCGTTCTTGAAGGTGTTGAAGCGAGCGCAATTAAAAACCAGGGACTGAAACCTCTCTTAAGGCCTCAACAATTGAGTATACCTCACGTTGCAATTTCTCTTAATCTCTATCAGACATTGAAACTTCTGATTCAAGTTATTTTTTCTTGGCTACTACATAAATGCTAAAACATATATATGGTTGATTTTGAAGTTTGGGATAAACTATTACGTCAATATGTCGATCAAGAAGGTCGTGTAAACTATGCCGCTTGGAAAACAGAACAACCCCAAGTTTTAGATCAATGGTTATCAAGCCAAACAACATCTTTCCTCAAACCCAACATCAACACTTTGGAAAAACTAGCATTGTGGATTAATCTTTACAATGCTTTGACTATTTCCAGTATTTTAAAAAGATACCCATTAGACTCGATTGTACCTAAAATTTTGGGTGTTCCTAATTGGTTAGCTTTTGTATGGTTTTTCCAGCATCGCTCTTATTATGTCTTTGGTCAGCATTATAGCCTAGCTCAAATCGAACACCAATTTCTGAGAAACGAATTGCCAGAGTCACGAATTCATTTTGCGATTGTTTGTGCTTCTGTTGGTTGTCCATTATTGCGTTCGGGAGCTTACTTTCCTGAACAAGTTATGCAACAGTTAGATAAAGATGCCTATCGTTTTATTAATAATCCACAAAAAGTTTATTATGACTTTGATAGTCAAACACTCTACTGCAATAAAATCTTCAAGTGGTATCGCCAAGATTTTTTAAAAGTTGCATCTTCTATTCCTGAATACATTCATTCGTATTTAAAAATAGATGTCCCATTAACTGCGGCAACACCAATATCTTATCTAGATTATGACTGGAGTTTGAATCACCGAATTTCTTGATAAAACTGCTTGAGATAATTGGTGTCAACGCCAATTCCCCACAAAACTCCAATATAAAGGTAAATTGCTGTAGCTTTCAAACTACCCCAGCGTACTACCCGGCGATCTGAACTTTGAACGATACGGTTAATTAAAACAATTCGTCCTTTGTTTACTAATCTCAAGCATAAATCTCCATCCTCCATAATTGGTAATGCTTCATTGAATCCACCGCATTCTTGAAAATCTCGTTGACGACAGAACATAACTTGATCTCCAAACAGCAGACGCAATCCTTGAAAAAATAAATGCGGCCTAAAAATTAACGGGGCATAATAAGTTTTTAGGTAGTTATGCAAGGATATCCCCCAGCGAGTAGTTCGAGAGCCTGTCATTAACGAAATGAATCCTCCACAAGCAACGCTAGGCTTTGCCAAGGTATCTTGAATGATCGCAGCAGCATCATCAGGAATCCATGTGTCTGCATGGAGAAAACAAAGTATATCTCCGGTTGCTGCTGATGCTCCATAATTCATCTGAATTGCCCGTCCTCGTTGTTCACAACAGAGAATTTGTATATTTAATTGTTGATTCAATGAGCCTAAAACCTGTTTAGCGATTGCTACTGTTTCATCTTCGCTACCACCATCCACTACTATTACTTCTTTGACAGATGGTTTCAATATACTCAGTTGGTGCAAGGTGCGCTCCAAGCTACTTGCCTCATTAAAAGTAGGAATAACAATTGAAACTTCAGACATAATAAAAAATTTTGAACTTTTCAACTAAAATAATTAGCTATTTATTTCCTGTACTAATACATCATCCTTTGGATATGTTTCCTAAAATTGCATAGTTTGATTGAGTCTGTATATAATGCAAAAATTACTAAATAAATCCAGTGTAAATTTAGCTCATTTTAGATGCTAATCAGCATGGTAAATTCTTTTGAGGAGTTTTCCCCAGAGTACATTATAAGGATGTACAAGATTTGTTAAATTTTCGTCACTTTTGACTATGGGTCGTTCCTCATTAGCCCACTGAAACAAACCACCTCTCAAATTAAAAATTTGCTTATAGCCTTTACTCTGAAGCTGTTGGGCAGCTTTAGCACTCCGATACCCAACTGAGCAATAGACAACGATTGCTGTAGCTTTTGAAACTGTCGAGAGTGCTGTTATATTACTTGTATTAGCATCAATACGCACAGCCCCTTTGATATGACTGACAGCATATTCTGCTTGGCTTCGTGCATCAAGTATAAACGGCTGTGGTTTTGTAGGATCTGTTAGCCAATAAGCAAATTGTTCTGTTGTAATTTGAGCAACAGTTGGAAAACTTATTTGGATAAAAAGTTTAAGTAAGCTGAAAACCATTGGCTCTAATTTTTCATTTTTTTTGACATTCATATACTTCTATTCACTTTGACCTTTAAATACTATGTCACTCAACCAAGGATTAAAGTTATCAAAAATTAAACTTCCTAATAAAACTGAGATTTTTTGCTTGCAAAAAAATGAGGAAATATTTTTAATGTATGAACAGGTACAAGATTATTTTAAACATGGGATTGAATTAAATGAAGGAGATACCGTGTTTGATGTAGGAGCTAATATTGGTCTATTTTCTTTATGGGTATATAAATTGTGTAACAAAAATGTAAATATTTATGCCTTTGAACCTGTCCCTCAAATATTTCATATTTTAGAACAGAATCTCAAAATACTTAATACAGAAAAAATTAAAGCTATTCCTTATGGAATTTCACAAATCTCGAAGGTTCAAAAATTTGCCTACTATCCTAATACTACATCTATATCTACTGCATACCCAGATGCTTCAAAAGCGGAGAGAAATAAATTCAAACAAGCTGCTTTACAGAAAATCAATACTATCAGGGAAAATAAAGAGTTTTCTTCTCCTTTATATTGGTATACTACCATACCTAGTTTTTTGCTTGATTTTGTGCTTCAATATAAATTGAAAAAGGCTTTTATAGTAGAACAAGTTACTTGTTCTTTAAAAACTTTAACAGAAGTTATACGTGATTATAAGGTTCAAAAAATTGATTTATTAAAAATAGATGTAGAAAAAAGTGACCTAGATGTTCTATTAGGAATAGAGAAAGAAGATTGGCAAAAGATTAAACAAATTGTAATTGAAGTACACAATCTCGAAAATAGAATAGACCAAATCTCAGAATTATTAAGAAGTCAAGGATTTAATCAAATCACAGTAGAGCAAGAACAATATCTTATTGGGACAGATATCTGCAACATATACGCTTTACGATGAATGTGACTAGGAATTCATTGCTGGGGCAGTTTAAATCCCAGATGTAATTGCAGAAGATGAGGCAACGGGTTACGTTTTCGCAAATTCTATAACAGTATTAGAAAACTCTGCCCCAGATTCCACAATGTCACCAGTTCTCTCTAGCTACTGCTCATCAGAAAACCAACGTTGCCAAATCTCCCTGATTTTTACCACTGACTCATCCCCTCAAAAGTCCTGCTACTAAAACACTGTAGATTTTTTATACAAAGTATGCGCTTTTACGGACTGTAACACGAAATCTATTTTGTGGAGGTTATATTACTTAACTTGAAAGCTGTACGTATTAAATGGTTTTTTGTTACAATACCTTTGCCAAAATAAGAGCCTACAAAAATTTTGGCAAAAACGGCAAAATGACTCATACATAAGCATTTAGCTGACAAGGTGGTTTGGAAGCTCAAACCCTTGATACTGTGGCAAGACATTAAAAAATGCTTGCGGGAAACCTTGAAGGAATTTTTAGGGCTTATTGTTTTTGCCAAACCTTTGAGAACAGGACGTTAATAGATTAACTCAACCTCGTAAATTGGCGAAGGTATTGTTGTTACCAAGCTTTTTTCTTTATCCAGAAATATTAATAGCTTTGCTATAAATAGCTTGCAGGGCTATTCGATAAGGCAATTTCAATATGG
Source organism: Nostoc sp. LEGE 06077 (assembly GCF_015207705.1). Lineage (GTDB taxonomy): Bacteria > Cyanobacteriota > Cyanobacteriia > Cyanobacteriales > Nostocaceae > Nostoc_B. The sequence goes on along the minus strand of NZ_JADEWI010000058.1, from coordinate 21,028 downwards.
CTTCTAAAGGAACAGCATACTTACTGTGGCTATTTTGGCTTATTGGCTTCGCAGGCATACATCGGTTTTATTCTGGTAAACCACTGTCGGGAATAATTTGGTTATTTACCAAAAATATGGGTTTAAAGCCTCGTCCTTGAAGGGCGACTTTGCTTAATTTAAAAATCATTTGAGTTTTTATCTCCATATTTTTGGTAAAATACTAATATGAAAACCTTGAAGTTTAAGCTATATCAACACAAAAGAAATAGACACCTCAAACGCATGATAAATGCTGCTGGGGTAATCTATAATCATTGCATTGCCCTCCAAAAACGCTACTACAGAATGTGGGGCAAGCATTTAAGTTGTACAAAACTTCAGTCTCATATTGCCAAATTAAGAAAACGTAATCCTTTCTGGCAAACAGTAGGTTCTCAAGCAGTACAAGATATTTGTCAACGCATCGAGAAAGCCTATCAGTTATTCTTTAAACATCATAAAAAAGGAGTTAAACCACCAGGATTTAAGAAAGTTAAAAAGTACAAATCATTCACCCTCAAACAAGCTAGTTATAAGTTTTTGGGTGGCAATAGGGTAAAAATTGGTCATCGAATATATCAGTTTTGGAAATCCAGAGAGATAGAAGGAACGGTCAAAACCTTAACCATTAAACGTACACCATTAGGTGAATTATTTATGGTTGTGGTGGTTGATGAAGGGAACAAACCAGAAGTTGAAGTCAAGACGGGTAAAATCGCTGGCTTTGATTTCGGCTTGCGTACCTTTCTCACTTGTTCAGACGGTACAACAATTGAGTCTCCCCATTTTTTTAAGCAATCCCTAAACGCCATCAAAGTAGCCAGCAGACAGCATTCCAAAAAGTTGAAAGGCTCAATCAATCGTGAACGAGCCAGGAAGAATTTAGTACGCAGATATGAGGATATTTCTCATCGTCGGCGTGATTGGTTTTGGAAGTTGGCGCATCATTTGACTGATCAGTTTGATGTGCTATGTTTTGAAACACTCAACCTTAAAGGAATGCAACGTCTTTGGGGTAGAAAGATATCAGACTTGGCGTTTGGGGAGTTTCTACAAATTCTCGAATGGGTTGCCAAACAGAAGAATAAATTGCTTGTCTTCATCGACCAGTGGTATCCATCCACTAAGACTTGCGCTAGTTGTGGTCATGTTCTAGAAGAGTTGGATTTATCTATTAGACAATGGCGTTGTCCATCTTGCCAATCAGTGAACGCAAGGGATGAAAACGCATCTAAAGTGATTGAAATGGTTGGGGCATCAGCCATTGGGTTAGGTGATCTAAGTCGGGTTATACCTGCAATTGCTGTTTGAGCCTAGAATCCCCACCCTTCAAGGGTAGGGAGTATGTCAATTGGGGTCTGTTTGGGTTCGGACAGCTAATAGATTTGGCGCTCATCCCGACAATGGTAGATGAAAAAAATCTCAAATATATCGCATTGCGTGGTGGCAATCAAACCAATACTCAGACAGTAGTTGTTAATCTTGGTGGACAAGTTGGTAGCCCCTTTCCCGGACAAATAACTATCCACGATGCTGCTACGATACAACCACAACCAACTATCCCCCAACTTAACCCGAATCCACAAAATGATATGGTCACAGTTTTGAAATTGGCTCAAAATCAAGGCGGTAGCATTTCTGTTGTGGATGCCGTTATTGAAACTGGCAAGCCTGCACCAGAAATTCGCGCTCTGCTGGAAAGTCTTTGCACTGACGGATTGATGGAAGTTTGCAACCACGAATCTACAGGTGCTGTTATTTATCGCTTACTTTAACCAAAGAGTGCTTGAATTTGAATTTGAATTTAAATGCAGATTTTATTTGACCTGTTCCCAAACCCCAACCTGAGCCGCAATTGCCATCCTCTGGGCATTTTCAAATGCTATCTGGTTTGGGCATTCCACACCAGACTTACTCATCTTCGCCAGCCCTCCTTTGAGTAGTTCCTCCTGAAAACTGATTTCAGCCTCCCCAGAACCTTACATGGTCGCACGGTAAAAGACAGATACCAAGGCTCAGTAAATTACGATTTGATTGCCCAAGCGGTCAAAAAAGTCAATTGTCCAGTCCTAGCTAACGGAAATATCTACTCGGCGGCACAAGCACTATCGGTACTTGACCAAACAGGTGCAGCTGGTGTGATGGTCGGTCGTTGGGCAATCGGTAATCCCTAGATCTTTCATCAAATTCGCCAAGCATTGCGCTCCCTTCCGATTACACCTGTTCCTTTAACAGAAGTACGCAATTACATTGACCGCTTATGCCAAACCCCAGAAGCCATCCATATTCCAGAACGGGCGCGTGTCGGCTACCTCAAAATGTTTCTCAACTATATCGCTTTAAGTGTTGATGCTGGAGGTCATTTCTGGCGGCTGATGCGGCAGGCACAGACTGAAGTTGAACTTTTTCAGATATGCGATCGCTTTGTGTTGGCTGACTCTACCCAGTCTTTAGCCTTAGCTCCTTACTCCGGTATTTAAATATGTATGATCTGCTTGTTGGGGGTCGAGAACACTATTTATTTTCCACAGATGTTAATTTTAATGGATACAATGGCTCACAACCATTTAATTGCCAAATCCTAAATACCAGTACAGCAGCTACAGTTAGCCATACACAAGAGAATGATAAAATCATTCCTGCTATTGGATTAGTTTGCCAATAAATTGCTGTTACTACTACCGCTGATAACCAAGGACCTAAAATCACTACAGGAACAGCCGCACCTAATCTGCGTTCTACTGTAAAAATCGTATTCCATGTATCTCCTAAAGCCAGATGTACCACAAATAAAATTAGAGGCAGCACTAAAAAGTGGTGATTCATTTCTTGCCAAACTAATACAGAAGAAATTACTCGCAAAACAGCTATAATCATCCAAACGATAGGAAAAGCTAAAGGTGGCGGCGACCACCTTGGTCTAATTACTTGGTCGTATGTTTGACGAGAACGGGTATTATCTAAAAGAGAAAAGGTTCGGGAACGGATACTTAACAGAGTAAAAAATAATCCAGTTAATGAAGTACTAAACCAACTGGGAAGAAAAGAATTGTTATCAATCAGCATTACTAATTTTTCCATACCCAGCAAAGCAAGAATCATTGTTAATATCTGTAAGATAGTGCCTAGTTTATAAACTAAAACTGCCTTGATATCTAGTTCTTCAGTAGTAGATGTTAATGGCTTTGTAGGCTGTTGCTGGTTACTATTTTTTACCCCCATCACTGTATTGACAATCTGTGCGAGTATTCCACTATTATTGGATTGAGCCATAATTTGGTAATTCTTGAGGTGCTTTAATTAAGGAGAATAAGTCATTATATGGTTAACACTTACTAGAGAGTTATCTTTTGAGCGCATCAATACAAAAAGAAGCTTGTTAGCACGATTTCTTGCATAAAATTGACTTATCCAGCAACGCAATTTTGATATTTTGTTCCAGAAAAATCGCTGTGTTTACGTCAGTACCAGCTTTTGGGGGGTCACAAATTTAAAGTTACTAACTGTTGATGCCTTGACTAACGTTGTCAGGCGGGCTAGTTCATTATTGCAAAAGCCGCTAAGATTTGAGGAATAAATTGTTCGCGCGTCGATGTTTCATTTTTCCCCAGATGAACAATAACTAGTTGGTGTGAAGGAATAATAGCAATGTATTGATCCTGAAATCCTTGAGCGGTAAGAATTTGTTTTTTTCCAGATGGTGTAGCAATATTCATCAACCAAAAATGAGCGCCATAATTCTTCTTGGGGGACAGTTCAGTTGGTGTACGGCTGTACTTTACCCAGCCCTGTGGTAAGATGCGTTGTCCTTCCCATACACCATCTTGTAAATAAAATAGACCAAATCGCGCCCAATCCCTTGCGGTAGCATACATGAAAGACGAGCCAACAAAAGTTCCCGATGCATCCGGTTCGATCACAGCACTCTTCATACCCAAGCGATCAAATAAGGCGCGACGGGGGAATGTTAGATAATCCGCATCGTTTCTGAGCGCGTTGCGGATCACACGGGAAATAATGTTAGTTGTCCCACTTGAATATTGCCACTTAGTATCTAGAGCGGCTTCTAAGGGCTGGTTTGCTGCATAATCAGCTACATTTGCCCGACCAAATAGCATTTGAATCAAATCTCCTAGAGGATTTGATTCTGTTTCATTAAACTTCAGCCCGCTACTCATACGTAGCATCGAATCTAGAGTAATTTCGCTGCGGCGATCGCCCCGATTGTTCCACTGTGGCATCAGATTTTTATCTGTGAGCGATAGTTTACCCTCCTTCACCAGAATCCCCACCAGTGAATTAATTACGCTCTTGGTCATCGACCATCCAGGTAAAGGCATTTGAGCGGAAAACCCTGGTGCGTAGCGTTCGGCGACAATCTGACCTTGATAAACAATAACTACCGCCCTAGTGTGCTGCTGCTGGAAAACCCTGTTTAGAGCTTCTTTGAGGAGTTTTTGGTTAATTTCAGGTGTTTCTTGCTCTGTTTGTCCTTCTAACCATCTTTCATTTAGTTCTTGGGGAGCCAGCCGCATTGACTTAACTTGTGAGCGCAACTTGGCTGGAGAACTATCGATGACTAGAGTACAACCAAGTCCATCACGAAAGATAGCTTGATGTTTTATCCAGTCGAAACTGCTTGCTGTTACAGATTGTTGTGGGCGATCAATCTGAACTTGTATTGACTTGACAATTGACTGCTCCAGTGCCGATAAACCTTTGATCTCGGCTAAAACATCTTGGTTGAAAATAGATTCACGAGTTCGCCCAGAGACAAACACACCCGAACAGAATTGTTTTGCTTGATAAGCCGTACCAATACTCAAGACTCGCCACAAGGTATAGCTAAAATAGCTTGCCACACCCAAACTAATTAACCCTAAACTCAAAAATATATACTTGAGTCTTTGTTTCATTTAGTAACTACCCATTTTTGATATGGCAGCATTTAAAATCATTTAGGCTTCATTCCAAATACTGAAAATCATACTTCATCCCAAAACCTGCCTCAACCCCATCTTCAATACTGCCTCCGCAGTGTAATACAACTTTTGCTCTCTAAATATGCTACCTGTCCGGCTGATGATACCCAACTGCCAGCACTGCCCTGTGTGTAATAAACGATGAGGACGCTGTTGTTAATGCAAAGTACCGTGTCAACTTTGGTTTGGGACATTTGTGAGTGTGAAGTTGAGTTATCTGCAATTGTCTTCGATGAAGAAGCGGAAATTACACAAATTTTAAGTTTTTCTTGTAGCTTACTATTTACGCTCATCACCAGGGCTGTCAAGCATTGCTTATTGGGGTGAACGTGGGTGTTTTGCTAATATGGCTGTGGATTACTTATCAAAATATTACTGTGCAGAATATGGTTTTAGGGAATATTTTGCTCTGCAATGTCTACAAACAGGGCTAGTCATCGATTTCGATGCTTGAGCCACTTGTTTTCTACACTTGCTGCACTAGTCTAAACCCAAACCCACAATAAGCGCGATGTCTGACGATCAGCCGCGAAGCGCGTCTACGCGGTTGATTGTACTATTTGAATGACGCGGCTCTCATAAACACCAAGACACCACAAACACTGCTCTAGAGGCAATCACAGTTGACTCGCATTCAGTCTTGAGGAGATCGCCAACAGTACGGCAGGGTAGGCGTACAAAATTTCCCTTTTGATCATCAATGCCCTGGTTCAGTAATTGTTTGAAATAGATAGCCTGAACCCCTAGCTGTCAAAATTAACTCTGGATTTTCCGGGTCATCTTCTAGCTTTCCTCTCAGTCGTGAGATATGCACATCTACCACACGAGTATCTGCGTGCTGTTCTGAAGTATACCCCCAGACTTGCTGTAGCATTTCTCCGCGAGATAAGGGTTGCCCTGAGTTGATCACCAGCAACTCTAGCAGACTGTACTCTACGGCAGTTACACGAATTCGCTCGTCATCTTTGTAAACTTGTCGCTTGTTGGTATCGATTTTGATATTCCCAACATACATGATTCCCGAACTGGGAATGTTCGCAGCACTTGTTTTGTTGGCCCGTCGCCGCAGTACGCAACGAATTCTCGACTCTAGCTCTTTCGGGGAAAATGGTTTAGCGATGTAATCATCTGCACCTAACTCTAACCCAGTAATCCGATCTGCAACATCTGCCAAGGCTGTGAGCATGATTATTGGCACATCTGATTGGTTGCGGATTTCTTGGCAAACACCATAACCGTCTAGTTTTGGCATCATCACATCCAGAACAATTAAGTCCGGCAAGGATGAACGGAACAGTACTAATGCTTCTTCGCCATCACCAGCCGTGACCACATCGTAACCAATCATGGACAGTCGCGTTTCTAAAATCCGGCGAATACTTGCTTCGTCATCTACCACTAGGATTTTTTCTTTACGAGTGTCCACGTTTTCAAGGCTTATGTACGGTTTGGAAATTATGATATTCGAGCCAGCCATTATTAAGGTTTTTGCTCCCACATATCTTATTTAAACTTTTGTTAACTCATCATTACCGAATCTGAGTTGACGGGTTTTGCGAATCGGGTTAGACAAGGATTAGGTTACGATATATTTACAAGAGCATTTGTTGAGCAAAATGTTACTTGAATTTAGTAAGTATTACAAAATCAGGAGGAAAGCCTCATCGCCATCCAAAAGCAACTAATTAACTCACAAATCAAGTCACCCCAAGTTTTCTTGATTGATCACGAAAATAACAATCGTGGTTTAATAGATACTTCCACAGCTTTAGAATTAGCCGAGAGCTTAGAGCTTGATTTAGTTGTAGTTTCTGAAGGCCAAGACGCTCCCATCGCCAAGATTCTCAACTATGGTAAGCTTCAGTATCAAAAGAAAAAACGTCAAGTCGCTTCGCTCCAATTCAAAATTCAAAATTAAAGACAATTAATGTCCGATTGAACTCACCACTTTCTTGTTGACTACCAAATCTGCATATTGTGGTGGGGGCTTGTACCCAGAATTCATTAATTCAAAATTATTTCCATTCTTCATTTTGAATTTTGCATTTTGAATTCAAAAAAGGTCAGGGACAAAGTGCTAGACCAACTGTGAAAGAAGTTCGCCTGCGTCCTAATATTGGTGCTGCTGATTATAACTTACGTATTGAGCAAGCTGTTAAGTGGTTAAGTAAAGGTGATTCGGTTAAATTTGCTATTCGCTTACGTGGTCGAGAAAATCAATATCGTGAACAAGCTGGCGAATTGTTAGAACGGATAGCCACTGCCTTAAGCGAAGTAGGTAAAGTTCAATCACTTGATAAACGTTCACTTACTGCTCAAATTATTCCTGCTTAAATTAATTTCCTAGCTATTAGCTATTCTTTAACCCAGAGTCATATCTAGCTGTCTGATTCGGATTTCTCACAATTAAAAAGCCGAGCTAGTTTAGCATTAACCATTTTTTGAATTGGAGCGAAGCGACTTGACAATGCCATAGCTGTTCTGGACGTTTACCAGGGCAGCTTTGCTCTTGTGGAGTTGATATAAAGGAATTTTTGACTGCTGTCCCTGATATACAAAAGCTTTTAGATGATTAATATTGTTACCCTTTCTGGTTTGGTTTTAACTATTATTGAGATAAATTAGATTCGGTAACTGCTGGAAAACTCTCAAAATTCCGCCGTACCCAATCCATTCCCACTTCATTGTTCAACTTGATCCGTTGTGGTGTATTGGCATAAATCTTACTTAAAATTCTTGCGTCTTGCTCTACGACTACATTAATCAACTTTAAAAGATTGCCTTTAATTAAATGTGCAATCGGAGAATGTGCTTTCATGTACATCAACACAAACATACGAGATTGATGCTCTGTTTCTGGAAGATAGAAGTGGCATTCTTTCAGACTCAACAGCTTATTTTCGCCGTGCATCAATCCCATAAATGGAAAAAAGTTTTCTAAATGAGCTTCTAACACTTTTGGCATCGCTAGTTGACCAGGATTTTTGAAAATATCACGCAAAGTAGGCTGTTTTCTAGGCTGCATCAAATAAGCATGAGAATGTAACCCTTCGTCAATAAACTGCTTCACCTGAACTTCTTCAATCTCAAATAATTCTCGATGCGTCCCGTTTTGATGGTTGTAATCGTGCATATTCAGCAACAAGCTTAAAATATCAGTTGGAACGCTGCGTTCTCCCGTAACTCCAATGAATTCATAATTTACGGCAATTTCATTCATAATGTTTGGAATTGATATCTTCGGTTCATGTCCTCCATAAGTCCAAACAAAGTCTCCTTGGATAACTAAATCTAGCGGCTGCATTAACGATTTAGTTTGTTTGTGAGAACCAGGTAGGACTGTACAACCCGAATCATCAAATTCCAACGCATGAAAAGGGCAGGTAATTGAACTACTGCCATTGGGTTTCGTTACACACCAGCCCTCTGATAGCATTGCACCCATGTGAGGGCAAGCGTTGGGTAAGGCATTAATCCCACCGTGACTGTTTTTCCAAAGAACGTAATCATTACCCAACAAAGAAAATTTTCTCGGTTGATTAGGCCTGAGCATGGAACGATGTGCCAACAGCCACGGTGCGCCAAGCAATTGCTTCATAGTCACCAGAAGTTAACTTACTGATTAATTAGTAAGTTTATCAATCCTTTGCTGTACAGTCAATTCAAACATTAAATCTCTTCAGCCTCAATGCCTCTTTGGTACGATATAAGGGCAAACGATAGATTAAGATGCCGTGGTTCGACCCTGTAAACGAGTTGCAAAATCAGTCCGCCCAGTTCGAGATGCTCAGATGACACAGCAGCAAATTTTGGATGCCGCCGAGTCCGAATTTTCTCGGCATGGTTTAAGCGGCGCACGCCTCAGTGCGATCGCCGCGCACTCCAAGGTAACAACTGCTACACTTCACTACTATTTCCAGAGCAAGGAAAGCTTGTACAAGGCCGTCTTACAACGTCCGGTTGATGAAATTCAAACCATGCTTAGGGAATTGAATTTTGATAGTTTATCCCCCGAAGAAGCTCTCAAGCAGATTATTCGCATCGCTATTGCTAATGAAGCTCAAAATCCCCAACGTCAAATGCTGTGGTTTCAGGAAGCCAGCCAAAATCAAGGAGCTTACTTTAAGGAGTGTAACGTTCTGAGCCTTCATGAACATTTACTCAAGATTTTAGAGCGCGGCATCGCACAAGAATATTTTCGCCCTCTCAACCCATTTCTGGCTCTGACACATATCTTAAGTGTTTGTCTGTTTTACTTCACCGTTCATCAAAACTGGAAACATTTAACGCCAGACATTGATCGCCTCAGTCCTGACATGATTGAAGAACATACCCAAGAAGCGATCGCTTTTATTTTGGCAGCTGTCAAACGAGCCACAACATAGTAAATCAATCACCCAATCAACCCCAAATGCCGATGAAATGCTTCAACCGCATTCGCCACACCATCCTCAGCCCTAATTTTCTCGCCTAGCTCCTGGGCTTTTTGAAGCATTCCCTCATCACCCAGTACAGCTTCAATCGCTGCTGCCAGAGTTTTTTCTGTTAATTCTTTGTAGGGTATCGGTTTGGGGCTGACTCCGAGACGCATTAGCATCTCACCCCAAACAGGCTGATCTGCAAAAAATGGGATGACGATTGAGGGTATCCCTGCACGTAACACTGCCGCCGTTGTCCCTGCACCGCCATGATGTCCCATTGCTTTCACTTGGGGCAGCAGCCAATCATGTGGGACATCGGGAATCACAAACACTCTTAGCGAATCCTTGGGATTAACTATTTTGCCTACGTTTCCCCAGCCTGATAGTATGATGCCGCCTTGATGCGTTTTCTTTAGGGCTTCCACAATATAGTAGGTCAGGTATTCTGGATTGGGCATGGTCATACTGCCGAATCCAAAACACAAGGGAGCTTGCTTGAATCCCAGGAAATCGAACAGTTCGTCAGGGGCTTGGTCTTCGTATTCCTCGGCACGATCAATAAACCAAAACCCAGTTACGTAAGCCCACGCTGGCCAGTCCCTTGGTCTTGGGATGACATGAGAGCTAAACCCATACAGCACAGGAATTCTCGATACATTAGCTGGAGTCCTTCGTCTAAAGCGACTACCCAAGAACTGTAGCGGCAGCAATTTCAACGTTTCGGTTCGGAAGGAGTTGATTAGTTTCCGATGTTTCTGCCAGTACAGGAACTCTGCAATGAAATAGCTGGCATAATTAATGACTTTCTTTAGCGGATTTTTTGTTGGTCGAGCGAATTTCAAAAAACCGAACGTGCTTGTGGGAGTCAACGGCAGTACCGATGCAAAGAAGCAGGGTACGCCTAATTTCTCTGCAATGTGGTATCCCCAGTTTGTTAAAGGTGTGTAGATAATTACTTCTGTTCCTTGGCAAGCCTTCCAAGACGATTGCATCTGTTGAAGCAACAACTTATCACTCACCATCGGGACTTTTTCTCCCGCAATCAATCGCATCCCTTTTTTTGATTGCAATAGTTCTTGCGAATTGCCAGCTGTAGGGGCAAACTCCAAATCAAACTGTCTCACGAATGACTCAAAGTTTTCGTTTGCTGCCATTGTTACCTCATGCCCTGCGCGTTTCAAGCCAATAGCTAGGGCGCAGTATGGTTGCACGTCGCCCCTGGAGCCAAATGTCAGGATCGTAATCTTTAGTTTTCGCTTTGGTGGACTCTGGCTCAATTGCTTCCCCTACTGGCAACTTCAGTTCTACTGATGAATTTTATCGGATTGGGGGTGGGTGTGGGAGATCGCCTTTGGGGTTGGCGTAGCCATCGCTGTTGTAAGTATGAACAATCAAAAGCTGCTCTTTCCTTGCGTCAGAGCAGCTTTAAGTAGTGGAGTTTATCTAAGGGACTTTTCGGCTGTTGCCCCTGGCTGTTTACATTCCCCTGTTTTTGGGAGTGTACATTAGCCAAAAATTGGGTCTGCATTAAGTTCCCACTGATGCTTGAGCAATTCTTTGTAAGTTGTTTCCTGAATTATCATCTGTTGATGAAGCACGAGTAACAACTCTTGAGCTTGTTCACGAGACATCTGCTGTACTTGGTCAGCAAAACTTCTCAGGCTAAATTCTTGTTCTAAGGATAAATTTATGGGTTGGTTCAAAGTTCTTATTGCCCAACTGGACGAAAACTAAAGGGTAAATGCTGCCTTGGAAGGAAGTCTTCATATTTATTCCCTCATCTCACTCGTACACTCATCACACTTATTGGTATTTCCTTGTTCACGAGATTTCGGTTAAATATGAATTTATATTAACAAGTGTAACAATATTTTTACAAACTTGCTGCCATCTCTTCTTGACTAGTAGAGGCAGAGGAGGCGGTAATACGGTTTGGATAAGGAACTTACTCGTCAAGGTATCTTGGGAGCAGGGGTGCAAGGGAGAATTGACAGTAACCTCTCCCCTGCCCCTTGTTCTCTTCCATAACAACCTGCTCTCTACCTACGCATTCGTTCAGGAATCTTTTGACCTTTCTCCTTCCTTGGTATCTAAAACTCGCTTTGCTGTGCATAGTCAACTTTTTCATGAAAGCAACCATCTAACAATTACCACTCTCCACATACTCAAACAATGGCAATTGAATCACTTGTGTTTGTTTCGCGTTTTCTAGATTGGACAATGCAATTCCTAACAGCCTAATACTACGGTTCTCCATCTCAACCGCCTCAAATAGTGCTGTGGCTGTGGTGATTATGATATCTAACTCGCGGGTGTAATTAGGTAGAGTCTTGCTGCGTGTGATTTGTTGATAATCAGAAAATTTGATTTTTAACGTTAACGTCCGTCCCCTTGTGGAGTTTTGTTCTAGTCGTTGCTGGACAATAGAAGCAATTTGTTCGAGTTCATGCAGCAGAATCGCGCGATCGCTCAGATTAACCGCAAATGATGTTTCTGCACCAACTGACTTGCGAACTCTCTTCGGTTCAACTATGCGATCATCCTCGGCTCTTGCTATTTTGTAATAATGATGTCCTACCTTCCCAAAATGTCTTGTTAACTCGGCAAGCGATTGCCCCTTTAAGTCTGCACCAGTATGTATACCTAGAGAGTGCATCTTGGCTGCTGTCACTTCTCCTATGCCATGAAACTTTTCAATCGCTAACCCTTCCACAAAAGCGATTGCATCCTCCGGTAAAATCACCGTTAATCCATTAGGTTTATTCTGTCCTGATGCCATCTTCGCCAGGAACTTATTAATCGACACTCCTGCTGTTGCTGTTAAGTTTGTTTCTTTGAATATTTCTGCTTTAATGTACCGAGCAATCGTGTAGGCGTAGGGGATATTTTGCTTATTCTCTGTCACGTCCAAGTATGCTTCATCCAAAGCTACCCCTTCGACAACATCAGTATAACGTTTGAATATAGAGTGGATTTGAGTTGAAACTTCTCGGTAGACATCAAATCTCGGTCTGACAAAGATTAATTCGGGGCATTTAGCGATCGCTGTGACTGATGGCATAGCTGAATGGATGCCGAATTTCCTGGCCTCATAGCTGGCGGCGGCTACTACCCCTCGCTGATTTGGACTACCACCGACCACTAATGGCTTGCCTCGGTATTGTGGGTTGTCCCGTTGCTCTACCGATGCGTAAAAAGCATCCATATCAACGTGGATTATTTTTCTCCAGGGCTTAGGTGTTGCGGCATCACACATTTATACTGGCGGCATTCTTCAAAAAACTAGAGTAGTATGTTTACTCATTCCGCCTCATTATAGTACACTCGAACTAATGCACTGCTCTCACCCTTACCTAAAACAATAGTTTTCATCCGGGAACAGTTAGAGGAATACCGTTATCTTTGGGTTTCAATTTCAGAATAAAGGGAACCGCTTTTAATGCCCATTTAGACGCTGATATATAAGAAGCTGCTGATTCTCCAAAGCAAATACTCAACATATCTGTATGAATAATCCCTGGATTCAGTGGAATAGCTGCCATACCTGCCGGTAATTCTTGTGCCAAAGACCGCGTTAACCCCTCTATTGCCCATTTAGATGCACAGTATGGTGCTACTTCCGGTGAAGTCGAACGTCCCCAACCCGAACTGAAATTTACGATAATACCTTGTTGCTTTTCTACCATTGCTGGCACGAAATGGCGAATTATATTCACTACTCCTTTGATATTGATATCTATCAACTGTGAAAATTCCTCAGACAATATCTCCCACAAAGGTGCTGGTGGGTTAACAATAGCTGCGTTATTAATCACTATATCTGGCGGCTCATATTTAGCCAGTATCTCTGTTGCCCAATTTTTTACTTGTTGCTCATTCGCTACATCTACAGTTGCAAAGTCATTAGGCGCACCAAAGCTATTTTTCATTTCTGCAATCGCCGCCAATGAACGAGCGCAACCAATCACTGTATGACCCTGTGCAATAAAACCCTCCGTCATAGCGTAGCCTAGACCTTTACTTACGCCCGTTATTAAGATCCGTTTGCCCATAATTATTTTCCCTACTCTGAGTTTTTTTGTAGCTAGAGTTTACTTTTCTCCCTGGTAGGGATAATAGTATTTTAAAAAGGTCTGTTCATCGGATTATGGGCTTGACTCCAGCAACTTATTCCACATCACTTCTTCTGCTTCCACTCAATCTTGTACTCCCGTTCCACGGCCACCAACAGCTTCGCTTGCAACGAAGACAAATACGGCTTCGCCTGTTTCCCCAACCCCTGCAACAGCCAATCCACTGACGGGTCATGGTCTGCCACTTGATGCAATCGCCGCAATCGCATACATAACTGTTGCATTGATTTACAATCATCATCTAGCAGTTCTAACGATTTTAGGTGTTCAATTTTGACTGTGTATTCCCCGTCCCAAGTTTGGACAGTACAACTGTAATCGCCAACATGAATTATTACACCCCAGCATCCGCCCTTACCTCGTAAATCTGGGTTATCTTTCGGGATGAGAATGCAGATTTCTCCTTCGCGGTAGGGATTCGGGATTTTTGTGCGTTCTCGAATCCTATCTACAACACTTTGGACTATGCGACCAGAGGGGATTTTATTTCCCGCTTCTTCTACTGCTTGCTCCCAAACATACGCTTGTTGAGATGCTTCTAGCTCGGCTTTCGCTAATGAGCGCACCTGTCTTTCACTTGTCGGCAGAGGAATTTGCCGACCATTGGTCGGCAAATGTTTTTGAAGATTCTCATACACTGTTGTAGCTGACATCTTCAGGTAGGCCGCATCACGGCTATAACCAAAGCGATCGCGGCAATACTCCTCAAATGTTTTGTGCGTTGAACGGTAAAGACGGCGATCTCGTAACTCCATCAGTGCTTTCCCTGCCGCATAAAACGCTGTTTCTACTTTCTCCTCTAACAGCAGGCGATCGCACTGTTCTTCCTGGGTCAACTCTGGAACTCCTACCGCCGCCACCTCAACAGTAATTACTTCTGCTTGTTCCTGCTTGGGCTGCTTTTTTGTTAGCTTTGTCTGTTTAGAGTCCGAGTGAGTAGATTTCATTCGTCTAGAAGATGGGTTGTTCATTCCCCTACCTCCAGGCTGATATGGCTGAGATAAATATTTCTTTGTGTCATCATGAGAATAGTCTTAATTATTCCTGCCCCATTCCTTAACTAAGGTTGTGGGGTTTTTCAATGCTTCTTATATCTTTGCATTTCTGCTGCTTGTGACCATTTTTTGAATTCAAAATTGGTAGAGTCGATGGGCGGTATTATCCGCCGCACCTCTCTGTTGAATCTGGGCGTGCCACTTTCGTTGCACCCAGCTTTCGATATTCTTAGCTTGCGCCTTTGCTCATGTGGGTATAATCGTGGCAGGATTCATGTACAGCAATTAGATTTTTTGGTTTCCAATTGTTGTGCTGCCCATCTATGTGGTGTAAGTGTACTCGTTCGCAATTAGTAAACTTTAAACCACAGTGTCCACATGAATGGTTTTGCCTTTTTAAGGCTTTAGAGGTTTCACCGTCGTAGAGTTTGCTGTTACGCTCACTCCAATACGTTAAGTCGCCGTCGAATGGTGATTTATTTCCTTTAACATTGACATGGCTATTTTCAGAGTAGGAAACTTTTGGAAATGCTTTATCTAACAGTTTTTTGCTAGTATGGCGATTCTGCTTGGTTTCTTTGTTAAATATCTTGTAAGTCCTTTTCTGGATGTGGTACAGACTAAATCTTGAGCCGTCCATTTTGCAGAACTTATGATAATTTCTCCATCCTCTAATTATTGGTGCTAACTTTTCAGTTTTTACCAACGAACCATAATTCGAGCAGTTGACGATGGCTTTTACCTTCTGACGGAGTTTTTGATAGTTGTCCATTGAAGGAGTACATCTAAATTTTCCGTTACTTTGCACTTTAAAGTGCCAGCCAAGGAAGTCAAATCCATCTGTCGAGGCGGTTGTCTTCGTCTTTTTTGAACTAACTTTTAATCCTCTTGCTGCTAGAAACTGACTAATTTTTTCAAGTATTTTTGTTTCATCGTCTTGGGGTTTAAGGATGATTACCATATCGTCGGCATACCGTACTGATTGGTGAATTTCCTCTATTCCGTTGAGGGCGATGTTAGCTAATAACGGGCTAATCACACCACCTTGGCAAGTACCTTGTTCTGGAAATTCAGGATTTATTCCTGCTTTTAAACAGCGAAAGATTCCTAATTTTATGCCGGATGGGGCGATAAGGTTGTCCATTATTATGGTGTGTGAGATTCGGTCGAAGCATTGCTCTATATCGAGTTCTATAACTCGTTTATTGATTCCGTTTTGTCTGGAGCTAAGATTTAGGAATAGGATTTTCTGGGCATCATACGCTCCTCGTCCTGGTCTAAAGCCGTAGCTCCTTTCATGGAATAATGCTTCGTGTGCTGGTTCCATAACAAACTTTGCAAGGCATTGCCATGCTCGGTCTGCAATAGTTGGAATTTTCAGCAATCGGATGGTAAATCCATCCTTTTTAGGAATGGGAATTGCACGTAACTTTTGGTGAATCCAATTGTTACTTTCTGCTTTTAACACTTTTAGAAGTGCAAAACGTTCCTGAAAATTTAAAGATGCTTTACCATCGATTCCTGCTGTTTTCTTTCCAGCGTTTAGCTGTGTTACTTGACGAATAGCCAGTAATTTAGCCGCAGTGGATTTCAGAATTAGTTTTTGAAGAGATTGGGCTTGACGCTTATCTCCGGCTCGAATTGCTTTAAACACTCGTTTTTGTAGGCGGAATAAATTACGTCGGAATTTCTTCCACGGTAGATTCTTCCAAGATTCACTAGCATTTGTGCTGTGCCTAATCATCCTCTAATTCCAAGCGCGTGTTCTCTGAATACCTTGCAGCAATTACGCCGCATCCTACCCAAATCAAAAGAGTTCCGTATCTCGTCTTACCTACCTGGGGTTCGACCTTCCCCAGGACTTTTGATTTGTTTTTCTTCGTTCCAAGAGATGATTGTTTTGTTCCATTAGGTAGTGCCAATTTAACCATCCGACCCCCAGGTTCTTACCGTTATTATTTTGAAATACGGCGGGGATTAGCTCTGATGAAGTCGGGTTCTAAGGATATGCCCCGCTTTTTTGTAGGTTACTTTTCTAGACATCTGTTTTACCGTAGGAACTCCCTGTTAGCGCCAGTGTCCACCCATAACGGTAGTCTGATTACGGTCGGGTAAGGTTTGAGCGTCACCGCTCTCCCCTCCCCTGAGAACCGTGCGTGAGACTTTCGTACTCACACGGCTCAAGCCTTACTTCAAGCGAGTTGACTTGGTTTTTGAATGTTCCTGTTTATGACACGCTTTGTGTAAATGCTGAAGGTTTTCTAGGTCGTCTAGTCCACCTTGGGCAACAGGAGATATATGATGGGTTTCAATTTCTTCCCCATTGAATAATGGTTCACCGCAGATTGGACAAGTCCAATTTTGGTTCTGAGCGATTTTATGGTTCCGAGAGTTTTTTTCCCAGTAGCTCTTACCATATTGTTGGTAGCGTTTTTCCCAATATTCTCCGAGTGAGGGGTCGTCTGGTGAGGCTTTACCCTTGACCTTTACATGGCGTTCGATGGGCGTGTGCGCTATTGGGTATAGGATTAAATCCTTTTGTTTCCCTCGGCGGTCGCTGGTTGTTGTAGCGAACGTCCATTTATTGCCATTGATGGTTTTAAAGTAACGCTTGTGTACCCATTTTGTATTTTTGTTTGGGTGTCTACGCTTTGCCCAACGCCAAAGGTATTCCCATGTTCTGCTTTTAACATAGGCGAAAGTTTCTTTGCTTACTACCCCTTTGTAATAGTTAGCAAAACCACGGAGAATTGGATTAAGTTTTTGAATAACTTTCTCTTGTTCGCTCCCATTCATTGCTTTAATTTCTTTCCCAATTCGCTTACAAAAATCTAGGACTTTTTTCTTCGAGGGTTTGATAAGCAGTTTGCCATTGTAGTGGCGGTGGTTGAAACCAAGAAAATCAAAACCATCTTCCATTGACGTAATTAGCGTCTTCTCCGAACTGAGTTCGAGTCCTCTTTTAGATAACCATTGCTGAATCTGAATTTGGGCAATTTCGAGACAGGATTTATCTCTAGCTGTAACGATAAAATCATCAGCATAGCGAACCACTCCAAGTTTTGGATTGGTGGATTTTATGAATGTTTCTAATCCATGCAATCCGATATTGGAAAGTAGGGGCGAGCAAACCCCACCTTGTGGTGTACCAGTGTTCGTTGGGTTAAATTTCCCTCTGAACAGAAATCCAGCTTTTAACCATCCTTCAATTAGGTTCCTTTTCGGAAACTTGCTAATCATGTTTAGGATGGATTCATGGGCAATATTATCAAAGAATCCTTTAATATCAGCTTCTAAAACCCATTTGTCTCTATCGCTTTTCAGTCTGATATAATTCTGACTAATTGCATCTAGGCAACTTCTACCGAGTCGGAATCCATAAGAATTTGGTTCAAACACGGCTTCCCATTCAGGTTCTAGTGAGTTAACTATTATTGCTTGTTCGATTCTGTCCCGCACGGTTGGGATTCCGAGCGGTCGTTTCTTACCGTTGGATTTGGGTATCTCCACCCGTTTTGTAGGTTGTAGATTTCCGCCGTTCCAATTATTAACTAAAATCACTCTTTGCTCTGGGGTATTGATTATTTCTTTATCAATTACTGCCGTTGCTTTGCCTTTATTGGTTTGAGTAATACGTCGAACAGATAATAATAGATTTGCGTAGCTTCTTTGCATCAACTTCTGTAAGTTTCTCAACTTTCGGAAGTTACCAAGTTCTCTTGCACGAAAGATTCTATGTCGTAGATTCTTAACAAGCTTGTTAACTTTACGCCAATTAATTTCGCTCCAGTTTTCAAGTTGTTTCTTTAGTCCGTTTGTAGACATTACTGCCTGCATCTAACTTGTCCTCGGATTAAGTTTCTTTGACATTTAGTTCTTTCGTATAAGACCCAGATGAAGTCTGCTTTCCTTTCGGTTAGAGGCAAATTTTGAACCTCTATCCTATCCATTACAGATAGGCATTCGCTTTTTCATCCATCCTCTCCCCTCCAGAGATTTCTGCTTTCCTTATGGTTGGCTTACTAGAAATATCGACATTTTCTAGACTCTGTAGGGTTTACCCCGTTGTGTCGTTTAGTTTTTATGTCATCAATTAGGTGCTATTTCTTCTGCGGCAAGATTTTGTTCATACGATATTTAAAACAGGGAGTTAAATATCCGCTTGCTTACCTTTTGGTTGGAGCTTATCAGCCTTATTTAGCTCCTTGCTGGATAACGCAGTTTAAAACAATAGTTCACGTTAGTTCACCGTTTGATGACTCTCTCTCGCTCCTAACCGGCTTAGGCTGCTAGTCTCGGTTACTTTCGGGGTCTGCACTCCGTCTGTTTCGTTACCTACTTGGACGTGACCAGACTCTCGCAGAGTCTTTTCCGTGAGAGTAGCGGGTATGAATCCGCTAGGGAAGTGGGCTTCCCTTTCTAAACGACCAGTTCGGGTCGCACCCCTGTTTCCAGCTTCATTCTCCAAGTAACGAGCTTGGTCGATGTGGGCAGATAAGGAGTCAAGCATGAACCTTGCTAGTAGGGTTTACACCTACATCGGTCTCTTAGTTCAAGGTTACTTTAGGTGTTCACCTTGGGCAGTTTATTTACGGACTTAATACCGTGATTCAACTACCAACGAATCGCACCAAAATTCAAAATTCAAAATGAATAATAAGAATAATTTTGAATTAATTAATTTTGGGTTTCAAGCCCCCGCTAAATTTTCAATTTAGCGGTCTTCAATTAGTGGTGGGTTCAAGCCCCCACTAATTGTCTTTAATTTTTAATTTTTAATTGGAGCGAAGCGACTTGACAATGTGTTCAATTTAAATTTCCAACAGTCATTATATTTCTACGATTCCTGAATATCTGGGCATAGAACACCAATTAGGGCTGGGCAGACCACTCGTATTTGTCCCTAATCTGTTGTATCCTATTTATTCTGTGTAATTTTTTAGTCTCGATTTTACGTTCTTTCTGGGGCTGCTTCAAAAGCTTTATCTCTGGGTAACTCCGCTCTTTTTCGCCACTACTTTTTACATTTTTTAACTCTTATGAAAATCATCAAAAAATCTGACAAGCTTACCCTCAGACAGATGCGGGAAATCGAGTTGGCCGAAGACCAACTTCTTCAAGCGGCTGATCCAGTTCCTCCTTTACCACCTGTAGTTGAGCAACCTATAACTGTTGCCCCAGACCCTCAACCTAGCTATATCCCATTACTTGACAATCCTCCGGTTCAGTCTGTGGGTAACTCCGGCTGGCAAGTTTCTGATGTCTGGCGGGATTTGCGGGTAGATCGCTTCTGCGATTGATAATCTATCTATAGATAGTTGCAATAATTAACGCATATATCACCTATGCGTATCAGTAGTCAGCTAAAATAGGCTACTGATTTGTTTGGGCTTTCTACTAGAGTTGAAAAAATTTGTAGTAAATTCTTACCTAGTAATACTCACGGGATTTATTTTTTTTTCAAAGGTATAGTCATATACTTTTAATATTTATGTGTATTACTGTGAGATATCATGTGAAGTTTGATGGTGTTAGGACGTAAGCAATTTCGATTATTAATGTTTTTATAACATCATCATTTCTGCTTGATACATAAAATGCTTAAGTTCAGCTTTAAAATCAGGATCTTAGGTTGTAGATTTTGGCTTTATTTGAAAGTGTAGTGATTAGCTAATTCACACTTCTAGTAAATTTATTTTTTAGCATTTAAATAATTCTCAAAATTTAGTATTTTTGACTGGTAATAGTAATTACTTTTAAATGCAGTCTTACCTTTTATTGGCAAGCGTCTAAAGATAGATAAATTAAGATTCTTTTCTATCTCCAGATGTATTGACTATTTACTCATTTAAAAATAGACACATAAAAAATTTAATATGATTTAATATTAAATCTCTCAAGGTTGATATTATCTAAAAATATGTTAAAGTCTGTATAAAATATTTATGAATCTACCTTCTGATTCAATTTATTAAAAAACATCTAATGTCTGACGTTAGATATTAAATAACAGCTAATTATAAATCTCAATTTTAAGTATGAACAATTACTTCTCTCCCTATAAACCAGCATATACTTTATCTGAAAGATTTGAAAGATTCAGTGCTATTTTCACTGCTACTTCTACCGTTGCTTCACATTTACTTCTGCAAACTAGAACTAAGTTTGCTGCCTCTGTGGAAGTTACAGATCGCTGTAATGCTGGATGTCATTATTGCTACGTCTATTCTTCCGAATGGGATCAAAATAAACGTATACAAGGATATTTACAATTATCTTCAAAAGAACATCACCAAAGAGAAAAACAAGTTTTTGAAACCTTAGAAAAGCTTCACAAGCAAGGTATTGTGGGAGCATCCACTTTTGGAAGATATACAAGTTCTGGGAGAAGATAACAACAGATAAAACAGTGTGTATGACTCGCCATGAACCAAGATAAACAAGAACGAATCAAAGCCTGCTTACAAGAATTGTCA